>CAYYAY010000036.1:0-58399 GCA_964470155.1 uncultured Lamprocystis sp.
GTTGGTTTTTCGTTTCTCGTTTTTCGTAACCCGATGTTTGATAGTTCTTAACGAACAACGAAAAACCGAAAACTCAAAACCGTTCCGTATATATCCCCGCATTCAGCATCAGAACACCGATTCAGCAGGCAGCGCCGGTTCGCCTGGTCGGGCCGCGCCGCGCCGCGCCTACACTATCGCGCGCCGACCCCAGACCATAAAGTCGACGGGAGATCCACCGCCCCACCAGCAGCAAGCGCAGCCTTCAGTTCCGGCAGAATCGCGGAATAGCGGAAGTCCGAGCTGACATTGATGGTTTCGTCGGGGTCTAAAGAATGATCATAGAGCTCATAAATCACTTTACTCACATTGCTGGTCATCACCCACTCCGTGAAGCGATAGCGATCGGTCCGCAGCGAATGACCGACATAGCCGCCCCGCTGCCATTGACTGAAAGCCCCTCGCCTGGACTGCACCGCCGGATTGCTGATGAAATCGACCAGACTGTCGCCCTCGATTGGGTAACCACCGTGTGCCTGGGTATTCGGAATCGGAACACCGGCAAGCTCACAGAGCGTGGGATAAAGATCCACGAGTTCGACGATCGCGCTGGTGATCTGATTCGCGGGTTGCCCCGGAGCCTTGATAATCAGTGGGACACGCGTCCCCACCTCAAAGTTGGTATGCTTTCCCCAGTCACCCTGCTCACCCAGATGCCAGCCATGGTCCCCCCATAACACGATGACGGTGTTCTCGCTGAGCCCCCAATACTCCAACTCCGCCAACACCCGCCCGATCTGCGCATCAATGAAGCTGGTCGCTGCATAATAGGCACGCTTCAGGTCTCGCCGGAGTGACTCGTCATTCTGCAGGTTCGCTTGGGCGATCCCGCTGTATTGCTTCAACTCCGACAGATTTTCGAAGGCAATCGTCGGCGCACCTAGTGCCCGGAATGGATTGATTGCTTCCGGTATCGCAGTTTTGTCGTACCTATCGAAAAACGCCCAAGGTGCGACAAACGGCAGGTGCGGTTTCTTAAAGCCGACAGCGATAAAAAATGGAGCGTCACGCAACGCCCGAATCGCGGCAATCGCTTGGTCTGCGGCCATGCCGTCCGGAAATCGCGACGTAGGCAGATCGACCGCGGCGAAGGGGAGCTGCTTACCGTCCGCACCCACCGGCGGCTTGGCCCCCCATGTATCGGAAAATGGCAACGACCACGACTTCTCGTCATTCAGACCGGAGTGATAGATCTTGCCGATACCCTTGGTCGCATATCCCAAGTTCTTGAAATATTGCGGTAACGTGACGACGTTTGGAACCGTATTACGGAAATGCGTCTGCAAATCCGTGACCCTTGCCGTATCGGGTCTGAGACCGGTCAACAACGATGTTCGCGATGGCGAGCAAGTCGCCATCTGAGTGTACGCCCGCGTGAAGGTTACGCCTTGACGAGCCAAGGCGTCGATATTGGGCGTACTGATCGCCTCTACGCCATAGACACCAAGCTCCGGCCGCAAGTCGTCGACCGCAATGAAGAGGACATTGCGTAAAGGCAGCGTGCCGCTCGGGGCAGGAGTTGGCGCAACAGCCGCGCCGACACCGTCGCCGGCCTGGAATTGAGACTCACCAGAGACCTCTCCGCCACTTGCGATGGCAGGAAAAAAAAACATCGAGCCAACGAAGACAACCCACACAAGTGAGTCGGAAAACGGATTCATCGTCACAGCATTCAACCCCCCAGGTTGCCGCGATCATCATTCCGGCCAGTGTCCACCGCGACCGTCGAACGGAAATCTGATCTTCGTATGAAAACGGGTATATTCTGAATCTGCCGTGACCCCTACGCAAAAAGCAGAGTAATCGCCTTGGTCAAAACGACTATCGTCTACGCAGCCGGCTCCAACTCGAACTGCAGAGTCAGTCCGGCCGGATGCCGGATTCCAATGCCACGGATACGACATCCCAACGACCACAAAGCCGCAAGGCAGGACGGAGCGCCCGACCAATTTAAAGACGTTTCCAGGACCTGGAGATGAGAATAATCTGTTTCGACTACGGCGTCAATAACAGATTCAGTGATCGATTCGAGTGAGTGCGATGCGGTACGAGATCCTATAGTCGTCATGCCTGATATCCAAACAGACCCGTGGTGGAGTGGCGGGTGTAAAACCCACCGCCGACGTCAAGTTATCAGGTCCCAATGCTGTATTAGCGTCCGGTGAGCGGCATTCGCACCGGCGCTGAGCCGGCACCCGATTCCTGCTGCCATGCCTAAGCCTTGACCTTGGCGGCGAATACCGCCGCACGACCCGATGCTTTACGCGATAACCTGCTAACATTCCATAGACATCGACCAGAGATCAGGAACAAAGACCGGACCAAATCCATGAACCTCGACAACTACGACCGCCGCATCCTCGCAGCACTGCAACAGGAAGGACGGCTGAGCAATCAGGACTTGGCCGACCGGATCGGCCTCTCGCCCTCACCCTGCCTGCGGCGGGTGCGCGCGCTGGAAGAGGCCGGCATCATCACCGGCTACCGCGCCCTGCTCGATGCCAAGCGGCTCGGTCTCAATCTGATGGTGATCCTGAGCGTCTCCATGGACCGCCACACCCCGGAGCGCTTCGCGGGTTTCGACGCCGCCGTCGCGGCCATGCCCGAGGTGCTGGAATGTCTGCTGATCACCGGTCGGGACGCGGACTATCAACTCAAGGTCGTGGTCCGCGACATGGAGCACTATCAGGACCTGCTGCTGGAGCGCATCACCCGCATTGAGGGCGTGAGCGGCGTGCACTCCAGTTTCGTGCTGCGGCGGGTGGTGGAGCGCACCGCGCTGCCGGTACTGTAGGCCGCTTTTCAGAAACCAAGCTCATCGGAGGCGCCGCCTAATGACCGACCCGACCTGGCCCTTCCCCGGGGCCCGCTGGTGGCGTTTCGACTTCCACACCCACCGAGCGCCTCACGCTGCCCGACCCGCTCGGCCAGGAGCGGCCCGTCCTGCGGGTGGACGTGGCCCGCAGCCTCTCACCGAGGGACTGTGGCGGCGCTTCGCACCCATGGCTACGGCCGATGCGCCCGAGATCCTGCTCGGCAAGCTCGCCATGGCGGCGTGTGACGATCAGGGCATCCAGCGGCCGACCGTGGCCGGATTGCTGATGGCCTGCGAGCACCCCCAGCGGCTGCTCCCCGGGGCTTTCGTGCAGGCCGTGGCTTATGCGGGAACTTCAGTAACACCGGATGCCAAAGGCGCCCCTTACCAACTCGACGCTCAAGACCTCACCGGTCCCCTGGACCGACAAATCGCCGACGCCTGCGACTTCGTCAAGAAAAACATGCGGGTGGCTGCCCGCAAGCGGCCCCAGGGCGGTCGCGCAGACCTCCCGCAGTACGACCTGCTGGACGTCTTCGAGGCCGTGACCAATGCCCTGGCCCACCGCGACTACTCCATGGCCGGCAGCAAGGTGCGGCTCAGTCCTCAGGCGGCAGCCTGGCGGCCCGCGGCGCGGATTCAGGCAGACTTAAGATCCACCTGATCGTAGACCTCCGCCAGCAACAGGGTGCAACCGACGCTGGGCAGAGGCACGCTGTCGGTCCGGGCGGAATAGTCCGACAGGGTCCAGCGGCCGTCGTCGCCCCGGCTGAACAGTTCCACCTGGACCTGGTGCTGGGAGACCAGGAGGTACTCCCTGAGACTTGGGATTTGGCGGTAGACGGCAAATTTCTTGCCGCGGTCGTAGGCCTCGGTCGAGTCCGACAGCACTTCCACGATCAGACTGGGATTGAGCAGCACGTCGCGGCGGCCATCCTGAAACTGATGCTCGCCACACAGGGCGATCAGGTCCGGGTACTCGCCGGCATCGGCGGGGCGGATGCGCACCTTCAGGTCGTTGGCGTAGACCTGGCAGGGCCGGCCCTTCATCTGGATGCTCAGTTCCCTGACGATGTTGACGACGATGGCGTTGTGCTGGCCAAAGCCCAGGGCTTCCGGTCGGATTGCTCGCCTGACCGCAGCGGCGCGGGCGTTGGGCAGCAATACCGACCACTCACAATCAACCCGTAAGGCAACCCATGAAAAATCTGGAGTTCATCAAGCAGCGGATGGAGGAAATACTCGGCAGCAAGGCCTCGACCAACCTGAAAATGCCGTTCATCCCGCATATTCACATGAGCCTGTGCGTCAGCGAGTCCATTCAGGACCGGCTCGCGGCGACGGACTATGAGAAACTGACCTTGATCATCCTCTGCCATGACCTGATCATGGAATACCAGGGTTTCAGCTTCCCGGATGGCGTCTTGGCACTGCTGAATCAGTATGCTGTCGATCTCGCGGACCTGCGGGTCGTGTCGCTCAAGCATCTGCGGGATCAACTGGGGCACAACGACTGGTCGAGGCTGGTGCCGCTATACGTGACCAGACTGGTGGACTACAACAACGAAGTTTGCATCATCCACAGCCTGATCTGCTGGACCAATCACATCATCTATTGTGTCAAGAATAACGACCTGGCCTATCTGGATAATCTTGGCATCATGTGCGCTGAATTCGACCGGCAGTTGACTGCCAACCTCGCGACCTATGGCTACAAGGAATTGATCGGCGAGCTGTTGAAGCAATACAAACTGCAATTGGAGCTGGCCAGGACGGCCATGCATCCGGCCGCGGCATCGCATTTGTAGCCGCGACGCAGACGGGCCTTGATCTTCATTCCGGCCACCAGAACAACAGAGGTCGAGGCTTGACCGTGAAAGTCGCGCAGCGACCCGGTGGGAGCAGCGTCCCGCCGCGATGGGGCCGGGCCTGTCACCGCAGCGTTCGAGGTCACCGCGGCACCGCATCGCGGCGCGACGCCGCTCCCACCGGGGCGCGGCTCGGCACCGTGGCCACCAACCCGGACGTTTGCGAAGGCAGGCTGAACGAACCAGGCGAGCCTCAACGCCGCTCCATGGCGACCGGCGCCCGCTGCCACAAATCCGCATTGTCTCGGAACAGGGTAAACATCGACCACAGTCCAGCCGCCAAGGCCAGGGTCAGGGCGAGCCAAGTCACCGGCTGCAGCACGAATGCCGCCGAGGCCCATGCCAAACCTCCGAGCGTCGTACCGCAAGCGACGAGCTGAAACACCAACTTGAGCTTATTGAGCTGACCGGTCCGGATCACCACCCCGACGCAGGGCGCCATGCTGCGGAAACCCTGCACCGCAAACTCGCGCCCGAGCAGTAGCAGAACCATCCACATCGGCACCCATGCGGGATGCTGGTTCGCCAGATACACCAGGAGAACATTGGCGAACACTTTATCCGCCAGCGGATCGAGAAAGAGGCCGAGATTGGACGCGCAGTCCAGGCGCCGCGCCAGCCAGCCGTCGACAAAGTCGGTTGCCGATGCCGCCAGAAACAGACCCAAAGCCCACCAGGCAGCGGTCGTGCCCCCGAATGCAATGAGCAAGATGACGGGCACGACCAACAGCAGACGGGTCAAGGTGAGGAAGTTGGGCAGCCAAGTCATCGGAATACCCCCTGTCATGCCATCCGGCCGTCGAACGTGGCCGAACGGTCGCGCGTTTGCGGCGCAGTTGCAATACCCCGGGCACATTATAGGCCCCATAGCCGCAGGGCGCGCGAGTGGTAGTCAATGCGCATTCCTCCGCCTTGCTCTCGGCCATCGCCGGGACTAGGATCGCGCCGAGGCCGGGTCGCGGGTGGTTTAACCACCGATCCGTGGACAGCGAGTCCTGATTATAAAGACCATCATCGTGAGGACAGAGAACCATGAAAGTATCGGATTGGTGCGGGTGGTTCGGCGGCGGGCCGCGCAGGTGCTTCCTGATGTCGGCATTGCTGCTTGCCGCGACTGGCAGCGCGGCGGACGAGGCGGTGCCGCGGACCGCCTTTGTGCATCTGTTCGAATGGACCTGGAATGACATCGCGCGCGAGTGCGAGGCCTTTCTCGGCCCCCAGGGCTACGCCGCGGTCCAGGTCTCGCCGCCCAACGAACATCGGCTGTTGTTGGGACGCCCCTGGTACGAGCGCTACCAACCGGTGAGCTATCGGATGACCAGCCGTAGCGGGACCCGGCAGGAGTTCGAGGCAATGATCGCGCGCTGCCATGCGGCCGGCGTCAAGGTCTATGTCGATGCGATCATCAATCATATGGCGAGTTGCCGTCCCGACTGCGACCAGCAGCAGCCCCAGTACGGGAACCGCGGGGTCGCCGGGGCTACCTTTACGCCGGGTGGTTTCGCGTTCGCAAACCTGTTCGAGCCCGCGGACGCCGGCCGCGTGGCCGGGGCCCTGCCCGCCTATCAGGCCGAGCACTTCCATCACGCCTGCACCAGCGACCTCAACTGCGAGTTGGAGCGGTTGGCCGACCTGGCGACGGAGCGGGATGACGTTCGCAATACCATCGCCAATTATCTGGCCAGCCTCTTCGCCCTGGGAGTGGACGGCCTGCGCATCGACGCGGCCAAGCACCTGGCGCCCGCCGATCTGCATACCATCCTCACCAAGGCCGCCGCGGCGGCCAATGTGCGGATCGAGAATACGGCGATCAATCCCGGCGGGGCACGTCCGGTACTGGTCTTTCAGGAGATCATCGGCACGCCGGCCGATCCCGGTGCGGCCTATGCCAACGGCAAGGTCACCGAGTTCGAATACGGCCGCAAACTGGCGGAGAAATTTCTGGGCGGTCCGCTCGCCCTGCTGCACGGCCAAGTCCCCTTCGGCGAGGGCTGGGGCTTGCAGGCCAGTGTCCAGTCCATCGCCTTCATCGACAACCATGACAATCAGCGCGGCCATGGCGGCGGCGGACAGGTCATCAAGGACATCCGCAACAACCTAGGCGCTTATACCCTGGCCAACGTCTTCATGCTCGCCTGGCCCTACGGCTATCCCAGTGTGATGTCGAGTTACCGGTTCGGCAACGGCGAGATCTGGCACTTCGACCAGAACCCGGAGCAGGACATCACGAGTGTTGTCGCCATGCCGGTGAAGGATGATTTTCTCGGACCGCCGCATGTCGGTCTCCACCGGAGTGTGCTGGAGGCGGCGGACTATCCCGCTGCCGCCAACTGGACGACCCAGCGGGTCTGGGACGGTGATGGTCCGGGCGCACGCAATACCTGTTTCGACGCCGGCGCCCGGTGGATGTGTGAGCATCGCTGGCGGCCGATCGCCAATATGGTGGCCTTCCGTAACAGCACGCTGCCGGCCTGGCACGTCGATCACTGGTGGGACAACGGCAACAACCAGATCGCGTTCGGACGCGGCGCCCTGGGTTTCGTGGTCATCAACCGCGAGGCTGCGCCACTCGACCAGACCCTGCAAACCGGACTGGGCGCCGGCCGCTACTGCAATGCCTGGGACGGCGAACTGGTCGACGGGGCCTGCACCGGGTCGGTGATCACCGTCGCGACCGGCGGCACCGCGCGCTTCCAGGTTGCCCCCTGGACCGCGACGGCCATCCACGTCGGCGCCAAGACCCCGGATGCGGGCCAATGGGCGCGGACGGTGGTGCTGATCAAGGCGGAAACCGTTCCCGGACAGGACATGTTCATACGCGGCGGTATCGATCACGACTATGCCAACGCGACCCTGCACCGCGATTGCACGGTCTCCAACTACCGGTGTGCCGTCCCGATTCACCACCTGAACCTACGCAACGCGACGACCAATCCCTGGAAACACGGTGACGAGGCGCTGGACTGGTATGGCCGCGAACCCAATCAGACCGGTGTCTCGAACGGTATGCCGGCCGCGGGCACGCCGCTCGACTGGACGACCAACACCTGGCCGGCAGCCTGGGGTCCCGCGCGGACGGTGGCCGCCGACGGCTACGGCGTCGAGCCGCTGAATCGGGAGGGACCGCACTACTGGATGCTGGACGTGGAGATGGACTGTAGCCGGACCGCCGACGGCTGGTTCGAATTCAAGACCTACATCTCGAACGGTCCCGGTTGGGAAGGCGACATCCAGCAGTCGGACACGCCGTACCCTTCCCGAAATCACTTCGGTCGGTGCGGGTACCTCAACCTCTACCAGCGCAACCAGAGCGAAGCGCGGTTGACGCCGCTGCAGTAGGATGGGGTTGCGGCTGGCGGCCGGGGGCGCAGCCTCCGGCCGACTGACCAGGCGGGGAAACCGGGGACGGTGAAACCGGGGACGTACCACGAAAGCGTCGTGCCCGCGGCGGCCCGCGAAGAGGGCACAACTGTGCTTGCCCCCGCTGCTTGAAGCGTCACGTACCAGCCCTCTCGCACCAAGCGCCGCGCTGGATCACGTGACCGGCGTGCACTCCGGTTTCGTGCTGTGGCGGGTGGTCGAGCGCACGGCACTGCCGGTGCTGTAGGCAGGGTCTCTCAGGAACCTGGCCGACCATCGCTGCGATCTGTCGCCGGAAGCGACCGCTGCCCAAGTCGAATCCGTCGTGGCTCGCCTTGCGCAGTGCTATCATTTCAGCCTCTGCGATCACTTGAGCGAACAGGCTCCGGCCGATCGAGCGTCGCTCGTCGCGCTCGCCGGGCGCCATCGGCAGATGGACACGAAACCGTGGTCTCCACCGATTTCTGTGGTCCCCGAACAGCTTGAGGTATTGTCTTAATTTTATGAACTTTAGCCCACCTCTGCACGAGCTTGCTTCAGATCTCAACGATTTCGGCGGCGACCTGACGCAATTGGTGAAAACCGATTGGCCCCATCGCTTGCGTGATCGTCTGGGCTTGACTCATTGGCCCAGCACGGCGGGTAACACCCTGGATGAGGTGCGACAGGCTCGCGCAATGGCCACCAGGAAGGGCGCGGTATCCAGCTTTTCGCGCCCGACCGTACTGGATTCGGAAATGTCCACGGCCTTCATTCCCGCGCCACTGCTGCCTGGAAACAGGAGCTGCCGATACACGCTGGATTTGGCCGAGGCCGGGGTGCCAGACACCTTCACCCCTGAACTGCTCACCTTTCCCATCGATTACCAGCCCAGACATATCAAGGCCCTGGGATTCATTTCCAGGGACCATGGGCTCCAAGAGGATGAGTTGGTTCTCGCGGCCCGCAACCGCCATGTGCAGGGCCTGCGGCGTCTGCCGGGCGGTGAGGACTTTGGCGAGATGCTGGCATGAGCTGGCATGAATGGGCCGACGCGCTGCGCCAGGTACCCAGCAGGCGGTCGCGGACTTGCCGCGCGGCGCCGCGGACATCAGCCCTTTCGAGCGCGCGACGCCGCATGAATTCTTATTGGCGATCATGCCCAGCGATTAGTCGTGGGGACTGGCCCCAAGGGCTGAACCATGCCCAACAGGGCTTGCAGGTCGACCCCGGCGACCAAGCCAGCGCCTTGCTGCTGGCAACCGCCTATGCCCGGCGTGGAGACGCGGACGACCTAGAGACGGCCATTCACCATCTGCAGCGTTTTACGGACCATTACCCTGGCCAATTGCGTGCCGAAGATTATTTGCACAAACTGCTGCGTCGCCAGCAGTTGGCCGCGCAAGGGCAATCGATCGAGTACGATGGCAGTGAGGAACCGGCTCACAGCAGCCCCGTGCCTCCCGCGCGCGACCCCGCTTGGCTGGCCTTCGCCGAGTCGATTCGTACCTGGGTCGCGGCGGAAGATTCTCCGCCCCCCACCGAAGATCCATCCTCGATCGACCGCGTGCTGCCTCTGCCGCAGGCCCTGCGGCGTGCCGTGGCGCAAGGCCAATGGGAAGCCGACATACTCGACCGCTACGAACCTGCTGCCCAGCAGGAATTTCCCCTGGAGACGCGGCTTTGGCGTTACTTGCGAACCCTGCACTCCAGCGCAGCGAGCACTGGCGAGCGGGATCGCGCAAAGCGTGCCTTGGCAGCATGGATCGAGGCTGAAATTCGCGCACCCACCGACGAAAGTCCATCCTGGGTTCCCTATTTGAGCCGGTTCTGGGAGCGCTTGAATGCTCCCATGAATGCCGCTTTGGCTGCCGGCACCGACTGGCTCAAGGGCCTGCTGGATCGGTATCAGCCTTTGCCCGCACCTTTGTTTGTGTGAAGCGGCTGTCGGTCACGGAGCGACCACGTCTTGGTTGATGCGGAGCGGTCTGATCATTACCGCCTTCGTACCTGATATCCAGACAGACCCTTGGATTCATTTTCGGAAGACCCCGTCGCTCAACGATCCGGCTATTCCAGCCATTTCAGCAAAGCCTCGAATACCTTGTCCGGATCGATCGGCTTGGCGATATGGTCGTTCATGCCGGCAGCGAGACAGACCTGGCGATCGTCATCGAAGGCGTTCGCCGTTATTGCCAGGATGGGCGTTGTTTGGTTCAGCGAATCCGCATGAATGGCACGGGTTGCATCGACACCATTCATGACGGGCATCTGCATGTCGATCAGGATCATGGCGTAGGTGCTCCGGCGGGCCAGCGCCAGTGCCTGTTGTCCATCCTCGGCGAGGTCGACACGAAGTCCCGCCTCTTCCAGTAATAAGCGCGCGACTTCGCGGTCGATCGGCTCGTCTTCCGCCACGAGGATGCGTTTGCCGGCGTGCGCGTCGCACAGCCGTTCGATCGCCGACTTTGGGAGCGACGTCGGCGCCGGCGGCACGGCGCCGCTGTCGCTACGCGCCAGTCGGACGGAAAACCAGAAGGTGCTGCCCACCCCCGGTGCGCTATCGACACCGATCTCACCGCCCATCATCTGCACCAGCCGCTTGCTGATGGCCAGCCCCAGCCCGGTGCCGCCGTACTTGCGGGTCGTGCTATTGTCGGCCTGCTCGAAGGAGTTGAAGAGCCGCGCCTGGGCCTCGGGGTCGATGCCAATGCCGGTGTCGATGATCGCGAAGCCCACCTGTACGGACTCGGAATCTTCCGCTACCAGCCGGGCGCGCAGGTCGATGCGGCCCCGTTCGGTGAACTTGATGGCGTTGCCGACGAGGTTGAACAGGATCTGGCCGAGACGCAGCGGATCGCCTCTCAGGGACAGGCGGCCGAGCGACCTGGGCAGATCCGCTTCCAAAGTCAGGCCTTTCCCGCTGGCTTGGTGGCCGAGCACGCCGGTGATGTTCTCCAGCACACTGCCAAGTCGCAGAGGCGCATCTTCCAGCACCACGCGCTCGGCTTCGATCCTGGAGAAATCGAGGATGCCGTCGAGTATGCCGAGCAGCCGGTCGGCGGCACCCTTGGCCTTAGCGAGCTGGTCGAATCCCTTGGGATCGGCCATGCGTCGCTTCGCCAGCTCCAGCATGCCGATGATGCCGTTCATGGGGGTGCGCAGCTCGTGACTCATGTTGGCAAGAAAGGTACTCTTAGCCCGGCTGGCGGCCTCGGCGGCATTCTTGGCAGCGGCGAGCTCGTGGGTACGGGTTTTGACCAGATCTTCAAGATGACTGCGGTACTGCATGAGCTCGGCGTCGGCCTGCTTACGTTGGGTAATGTCGTCATAGACGCCGAGCACCCCGATCACATCACCCGCCGCATCGCGTAGCGGCACCTTGGAAGTTCTCAACCAGATGAGCGCGCCTTCCGGCGTGGTCTGAGGCTCTTCATAGTTCAGGTGCGGCTGCCCGGAGCGCATCACCTGACTGTCGTCGGTGCGGTAATGCTCGGCTTGCGCGGCCCAGCTCATGTGAAAGTCATCCTGGCCGATCAGCTCCGCCGGGACACGCTTTCCGGCGTCGCGCGCGAAGGCGGGGTTGCAGCCCAGATAACGGCTTTCGCGATCTTTCCAGAACACGCGGATCGGCGCGGTATCGATGACCTGCTGCAACAGGTGATGCGCTTTCGCCAGGTCTGTCGCCATGTCGGACAAGGCCGACTGGATCGTGCCCCACTCGTCTTCGCGATATTGCGCCGGCGCCGGTGCCGCGGTCGATCGGCTGCGGATGGCGGTAATCTGCCGGAGGACCTCGTTCAAGGGATGCTGGATGTTGTTTCGGACAAACCAGATCGCCAGAAACAGCGAGAACAGAGCGATGGCCCCGCCGATGAACAGGACCTGACGACTGGTGTGCGCCATGAGGGCACCGAGCTCGGCATTGAAGTGCTCGGCCCGGCGGCCGGTTTCCAGGTCACGCCACCGCATCTGGCTCAGCACCTCGTCGCGCTTGTACCGATGCTCCAGCAGCACGGCCTCGAAGCCTTTCAATGCACTATCCAGGGCGACGATCTGCTCGCGGTAGCTGGCCGCGACCGCGCGCATGTGGCGGGCGATCCTTGCCATCTCCGGCGTGGCCACGGTCATGGTCTGCAAACTCAGCTTGAGGTCATCGACGAGGGCAAGGGCCTTGCCCACACGCGGAGCCGGCGCTGAAGGGATCAAGGTTACCTGGCCGATTTCCTTTCCAATCCGCATGATACTCTCCCGGTATCCGATCGCCAGGGCCATGATCTGGTCGAGATAATCGGTGCTGCGGCCGGCCAGCGTCTGGTCGATCAGGGCGCGACTGGTGAGCTGTTCAAGCGTTGCCAACTCGTTCAGCAGGTGCCTGTCGCTGTCGTCGATGGCGACCCGGGTGTCGGCGATCGCTCGGCATTGATCGAGCAAGCGGTGCGTGGCGGCCTCAAGCCCTTCGATGGCCTGCGCCAGGCTGAGGTCTGTAGCGGCCTGGACGAGGCTGGCCAGTTGCGCGCCGACCTGGCTGCGGTCGTGCGTTCGGGTATGGCTTGTCTGGCAGTCGCGCGTGGTGCGGTCGAGTTCAGACAGGGTCGCCGTCAGGTCGCGCCCCAACGCGGCGTTGTCGAGCACCAGGGCCATTTCCTTCTCGGCGATGATCGTCGACAGGCGCTCGATACGACCGGAGGCGATCCAGACGATCCCCGCGAGCAGCGACAACGCCAAGGCGTTCGCCAGCGCCAACACGCGAAGCTTTCCGCCGATTCCCCAGGAGTTGGTCGGGGTCATGCTGGCCGCCGGGGGTCAAGGCTGCTGTCGGACCAGCGTGACGCCGCGCAGGACGGTTGGTTTCGGCACGATGCCATGACTCTCCAGCGCGGTGACGTTCATGATGCGCTGCCCGCGGCTATTGCGCGCCACCGGAATGCTGCTCACCGCCTGACCGCGCAGCGCTGCGAGCAGCATATCGGCCGCCAGCTCGCCCTGCTCCTGGCCGGTCTTGACCACGGCGGCCCAAGCTCCCTGCTCGACCTGGTAGCGGTTACCGGCCAGGATCGGCTTGTCGTAGACGCGTCTCAAAACCGGAACGATCTCCTTGTTGGTCTGTGCCTTGCCATCCTTGTTAAGAATACCTTCGAGGCTGTCGACGAACAGGACATCGCAGTTGGCGTTCAACACCCGTCCCAGCGATTCGATCTGCTCATTGCTGTGCACCAGATGAAAGGCGCCGACAGCGACCGGATAGCTCGCCTGTTCGCCCTCCACCTGGGCGCGCAATGCCAGTCCCGCGGGATTATCGTTGGTCATGAAGCAGGCGGTCTGGATGGACGGCACGATCAGCTTGACGAAGGCCAGCGATTCCCGGACGTGCGCGCGCTCAAGCACACCCGAGATATGCGCATTCGGAAAACCGTACGCTTCGGCGGTGGCATTGACGCCGTTGAATATGATCGGCGTCGCGGTCTGATCCTTCAGATAGGGGACGACGAACATCGACTGGGCGTCGTCATCCGCGGCGATGACGCCGTCCGGTTGCAGCGATCGGAACAGCGCATAGGCTTCCTCCGCCCTGCGGGAGCCGCCATCGCGATTCGCCTTGGTGTTCATGTAGAAATAGGTCAGGTCGCTCGACGGCCGGAGCACGGCGTCGATGCCCTCGCGGATCTCCTGAACCCAGGGGTTGTTCTTCTCGTAGCTCATGACCACGAGCACCTTGAACGGCGCCGCCCGCGTAACTCCGCAGGCCAGCACGAGCGACACGAACAGCGACGACAATAGCGATCTCATGATGCCGCCACAGCGCCGCTGCTTAGGTGCGCGCCATCGTCAACCACTTGAGAACGGTCTCGTACAGGCGCTCGGGGTCAAACGGTTTGACAAAATAATCGTTCATACCAGCCTCAATGCAGTGCTGACGGTCTTCGGAAAACGCATTGGCAGTCATGGCCAGAATAGGTATTGACTGGTTCAACGACTCGGCGCGGATCGCTCGCGTGGCGTCAATACCGTTCATGACGGGCAGTTGCATATCCATCAGGATCAGATCGTAAGTCTCTCTTTGCGCTAGTGCCACCGCCTCGCGGCCATCGTTCGCCGTGTCGATGCGTAGCCCCAGGTCTTCGAGCAGACACCGCGCCACTTCCTGATGGATCGGTTCGTCTTCGACCAACAGAATACGCTTGCCACGGTGCGCCCGGCGCAACTCGGCCTCGGCCTTGATCATGCCGGCTTGGGCAAACGGTGATGAGACGACCGCGTGATCCCGCTCCAGGCGGACGGTAAACCAGAACGTGCTCCCTCCGCCCGGTGAACTGTCGACACCGATCTCGCCGCCCATCAGTTGTACAAGTCGTTTGCTGATCACCAGCCCGAGCCCGGTGCCGCCGTATTTGCGGGTCGCGCTATTGTCCGCCTGCTCGAATGCACTGAATAGCCGGGGTTGGGCGTCCGGCGCGATGCCGACGCCGGTGTCGATGATCTCGAAACGCAACTGTACCCGCTCGCCATCGTCCGCCAGCAGGCGGCTGCGCACCGTCACGCTGCCGCGCTCGGTGAACTTGACGGCATTACCGACGAGGTTGAGCAAGATCTGACCAAGCCGCACCGGGTCGCCGGTCAACGACAGCCGGGCGAGGTGATCGGGCAGGTCGACATGCAGCGATAGACCTTTTTGGCGTGCTTCGTGACCGAGCAGACCGGCCACGTCTGCCAGCACATGCTCAAGCCGCAGCGGCGCATCATCAAGGGCCATGCGCTCGGCTTCGATCTTGGAAATATCGAGCACGTCGTTGAGTAAGCGAAGCAGGTGACGTGCCGCGCTCTTGGCCTTGTCGAGCTGCGCGACCCCGGTCGGATCGGTCATGCGCCGCCGGGCGAGCTCCAGCATACCCATGACACCGTTCATCGGCGTCCGCAGTTCGTGGCTCATATTGGCCAGGAACGCCGACTTAGCACGATTGGCGGCTTCGGCCAGTTCCTTGGCCACGGCCAGTTCGCGGCGTTGCCGGGCTTTCTGCGCCAGCAACTGGTTGAAGGTATCGACCAGCACTTTCGCCTCTCCCACCGCATCGACCCGGATGGCTTCATGAGCATCCTCAGCGCGCCGGCGAAGGCCGTCGACCGCGCCGATCACCTCCAGCAGCGGCGAGATGACATAACGGGTGAGCGCCCAGTAGAGGATCACCATACCAAAGACGATAAACAGTCCGCCAACACCCAGCACCCTCGACACAAAGCCGGTCAGGCGACGGTCGAGGCTTTCCTGCGCGGCCGCGACCACCACGGCACCGACGGCCTGCCCCGCGGCATCGGAGACCGGCTTGAGCGTGGCAAAAAAGTCACGCCCCTGAATCGCGAAGGTGAACTGCTGTTCGACGGCGGCACTGACGGCAGCCTGGACGACCGCCAGATCGGGTAAGCGTGCGCGCGCCTCCCCCGTGGAGTTCTGGAACAGTACCCGGCCGGAGGCATCGTAAACTGCAACGATTTCCAGGTCTTCGTGACTGCCAACCACGCGATTGCAACGATCGTCGAAGCCAATGATCTCCTCGGCGCTTAATCCCAGCGCCAGAATCCGCTCGAACTGCGCAGCCACCTCGTGCGAGACGGCGACGCTTCGTTCAGCCATCGCCCTGCGGTAGGCTTGAGAAAAGGTATGCGCCGCTGTCAGCAGTACGGCAACCACGGTCAGGACAAGCACACTGCCGGCCATCCACAAGATCTTGGCGCGCAGCCCCTGCTTCATTTCGTGTCCCAGTCGAAGCGGGTGATCACCTCCGCGGACAGGAGCAAGTCGCTATGCACCCGGATACCAAGCTTGTTGGCCCGGGCCAGGCTGATGACCGGCATCCCTTTCGTGGTGGGCTGAATGGGCAGATCGCGGGGCGACGTGCCGTCGACCAGAATCTGTCGTGCCAGCCGCCCGGCCGCCAGCCCCTGCTCGCGCTCGGAAACCGTGACTGCCACCAGGGTTCCGTGGTGCACACGGTCGACCCAAAAACTGAGATCAGGCAGTGAGGAATGTTCTACCGTCCACCGCTGTACATCCTGATAGGGCACATTTTTACCCGCCGCGTCCTTGAAATTGAAGATACCGATCAGGGCAATCGCATCCGCTGTCTCGGGATAAGCCATGATGCGCTGCTTATACTCGTCGAAGGTCCGAATCGTGTCCCAAGCCACGACGCTGACGTCCGGCGGCAACTTTGCCGCCTTCATCCGCTCAACCACCGGCCCCCACATCGGCGCATCGTCCAGCACCACCACCAGACGTTTCATCGTCGGTACGACCCGCTTGAGCAACTGCACGGATTCGGCGAAATGCTCGTGCTCGACAACGCCGGTCACATTATTTGCCTGGTCGAAGCCGTAATGCTCCGGCGCCTTGTTCACGCCGCTGAACACCAGAACGATTGGCGTATTGATATAATGCCGGGTGACCAGCGCCTGAGCATCGTCATCGGTGGTATAGATCACCTGCGGCGCCCATTGCTCCACCACGGCACGTGCCGCCTGGCCGCGCTCAGCCTGTTGCCCGGCATCGGAATAGCGTTTCGTATCCAACTCGAAAACTTTGTACTCCGCCTTGACCTCCCCGAGCCCGGCTTTGAAGCCCTCCAACTGGCCCTCGGTCCAGCGCCAGGGGGTGTGATAGCTCATCACATGCAGGATACGGATCGGCGTGCCATCGAGCTTCGCGGCCCCCTCGGCCAGTGCCGGCGTCGCGTCCAGCAGCAATGCCGCACAAAGCGTAAAGAGGGCATAGGTACGGACGACCCCTGCGCCGATCTTGTTCACAAATCAACTCCCCTTGATTGCTATGCTTCTTGAACGATGAGAACCGATAAGGTGCCAAATTCCAAGGCATCCCCACGACATATCGCGCTAGATCCGTTATATTCTGAACCAAGGCATCCGCGACGTACAGGCCGCTTCGTTGCAAGCGCTCAATCGTCGGTGCTGCCGGATGGACGCAGGGAACACACTTCAGAATCACTATCGGCGGCCAGTCCGCGGAGTCGGCGTTTCCCGGACTCCCCGACAGCAGCGCTGACCGGGGGTCACAACGGCTGCTGACCTGACCGCGGCGGACGCTCGCGTGGGTGGCGCCCGCGGCAGCATTGGTTCCGGCAAGGCTGATCAGGGCGGCACGCGCAACCCCGAATCGGGGACGACACCGCCGCCTGAGTCCAGCAAGACACGCCGTGCACCAGCCACTCGCCTGACCCCTGCGAATATCCAAGCCGGCGCCGCTCGATTCCCCTAAGATTCGCGCCTTGCCGGCCGCACCTTGGTGCACTGCCGACCGCCGGGTACTCAAGACACCCGACGACCCGATCGCTACCTGATGCAGAGGAACCTCCCATGTCCGACACCTGGCGCTTTGTGGCGCGTCCCGGCGCAACCGATACCATTTACGGGCTGGCGGTGAGCCCCGACAGCCAATTGCTGGCGACAGCCAGTTGGGACAGCACGGTGCGGGTCCTGGATCTGGAAGCCGGGCGCACCCTGCAGACGCTGCGCGGCCATGAGGGCCGGGTCTACTCGGTGGCCTTTCACCCCGAGGGCCGGGTGCTGGCCTCCGGCGGGACCGACGCGGTGGTGCGGGTCTGGGATGCCGAGACGGGCGAGTCACTGTGGTCGAAGAGCGGGCACTCCAGCCTGATCTACAGCGTCGCCTTCCAGCCGCAGGGCAAGCTGCTGGCCTCCGGCAGCGAGGACGGGACGGTCGCCATCTGGACCCTGATGGGCGAGCAGGTCCATCACATCGAAGGCCACAACCAGTATGTGCAGGGCGTGGCCTTCAGTCCGGACGGGCGCCTGCTCGCTTCCGGCAGCCGCGACTGCTTCCTCATCCTGTGGGACGTGGCGACCGGCCAGGAGGTCGGCCGGGTCGAGGTGATCCACAACGGCATCAACAGCGTGCGGTTCACCGCGGACGGCCGACGGGTGCTGCTGACCAATGTGGACGGCGTCGTCGGCGTCTGGGAACTGGCCACCGGCGCACTGCTCCAGGAACGTAACGAGCACCGGTATCCCGTCTGGACCGCGGTGTTCAGCCCCGACGGCCGCACCTTCGCCACCGGCAGCGCGGACCGCACCATCATGCTGTGGGATACCCTCACGGGCGCACAGCTCGGCCGGCTCACCGGGCATGTCGGCGACGTCTATGCGCTGGAGTTCACACCGGACGGCCGTTACCTGATCTCCGGGAGCGCCGACCGGACCATCCGGCTCTGGGGCACCGACCCGTCGGCCGCGGACTGGGAGGCCCGCGGCGCCCGCTGGCAGGCGAACGCGGCGACCGAGAGCGCCGCGGCAGCGGCGCTGCCGGAAAAGTCGACCGCGAGCGCGACCCAGGGCGGGCTGTTCGGCCGACTGTTCGGACGCCGCGGTTGATCGCTCGATCCACCTGCCCCGACAAACCCAGCCATTGAGGGTGACACGATGACGCAAGACCAGGTCAGCAAGGCGGTGGTCCTGATCCTGGCGCTCGGGATCTCCGCGCTCTTCCTTTCCATGATCCAAGGCTTTCTGATGTCCTTGTTGATGGCGGGTGTCTTCAGCGCGCTGGCCCGCCCCTTGTTCCTGCGGCTGGAGACGCTGTTCAACGGCCGCCGCGGGCTGGCCTCCCTGGCCACCCTGTCGATCATGGCAGTGATGGTGTTGATCCCCCTGATCCTGCTGGCCGGTGTCCTGGTGTCACAGGCGCTGGACGTGAGTCAGATTCTCAGCGTCTGGCTGAAAACCACGCTGAACCAGCCGGGGGCGGCGTCCGAACTGCTGCATCGCCTGCCCTTCTACGAGCAGTTGGCGCCGCACTGGGGCAAGATCGCCCAGCAGGTCGGCGAAGCGACGACGGTGCTCAGCAAAGTGTTGGTCGAGGGGTTGTCCTCGATCACGCTGGGGGCGGTGAATCTGATTTTCATGACCTTCGTATTCCTCTACAGCCTGTATTTCCTGCAGATGGACGGGGACAAGCTGATCGAGCGCATCCTCTATTACCTGCCGCTCAAGACCCAGGAAGAGCGGCTGATGCTGGAGAAGTTCACCTCGGTGACGCGGGCCACGCTCAAGGGGTCGCTGCTGATCGGTCTCCTCCAAGGGAGCCTGGCCGGACTCGCGTTCTACGTGGCGGGCATCCCGAACGCGGTCTTCTGGGGGTCGGTGATGGCGGTCATGTCCACCATCCCCAACGTCGGCGCCGCGCTGATCTGGGTCCCGGCGGTCATCGTCCTGATCGTGCAGGGGCAGGTCGGCACCGGCATCGCGCTGGCCGCCTTCTGCGGTCTGGTGGTGGGGAGTCTGGACAACGTCCTGCGCCCCATTCTGGTGGGCAAGGACACCAAGCTGCACGAGCTGATGATCTTCTTCAGCACCCTGGGCGGCATCCTGATGTTCGGCTTTCCGGGGCTCTTCATCGGCCCGGTGATCGCCTCGCTGTTCGTGGCGATCTGGGAGATCTACGGGGTGGAGTTCGCCGATATCCTGCCGGATGTGGAACTGGTGATGGATCGCCGACACGACCCTGAGGTTCCGCCTGGCGATCCGGAGGGGCCGCTGGTGGAAAGCACGCGGGCCGCACCGCAGCCGGGTCAGCGACTGGATGAGGGGCCGGCATACGGGTCGGCGGCGGAGGATCCCGGCGATCGGGCATGCTGACCAGTCGCGGGCGGTCCGCATAGCGGACCCTACGGTTACACCGTGACCTGTAGGGTCCGCTGCGCGGACCAACGACCATGCCGATCGCGCGGTGTCCGGGTTTATGACCAAGGCCACGCGCCCCGTCATCCGAGATCCCGGCTTTCATTGACGTGTTCTTCTTCGTATTCTTGGTGTCTTGGTGAGAGCAATTGCCGCGTTCAGGTACCGTGTCTGATCGACTTTGCGTGGCGCTCCCAGCCCGACCGGGCATGCGCCCATCCGGTCCAAACAGTGACCGACCTGCGCGCAGCCGGCTCCAACCATTCCCAACAACACGACGGAGTTGAGATTCCCATGCACGCAAGCCTGATCAATGCAGCCCTGCTCTGCCTGCTCCTGACCGGCAGCGCCTGGGGCGATACGTCCGCCCTGCCGCCGGCAGGGGCGTCCAGTGACGATGCCCAAACTAGCCAAGAAATCGCCAAGGCGTCGCGTCCGATCAAGACCATCGGCATCATCGGCGGTGTCAGTTGGGTGTCATCGCTCGAATACTATCGGCTGATGAATGAGCTGGTGCGGGATCGCCTGGGCGGACTGCACTCGGCGCCGATCCTGATGTACTCGATCGAGTTCGGCGAATTCTCCAAACAAGAGCGGCTGGCCGCACAGGGCGACTGGCGACCCCTCAAAGCGACGATGATCGACGCGGCAAAGCGTCTGGAACAGGGCGGTGCGGACTTCATCGTCATCGCCTCCAACACCATGAACTCCACCGCTGAACTCATCGCGGAACACGTCGCCATCCCGGTGCTGCACATCGCCGACGCCACCGGCCGTAAAGTCAAAGCGAGCGGGATCAAGACGGTCGCCTTACTGGGCACCAAACACACGATGGAGGCGGACTTCTACCGGGATCACCTCGAGCGCTTCGGGCTCAAGGTCGTCGTCCCGAACGAAGCCGAACGGGACCAGATCAATACCGTCATCTTCGACGAACTCTGTACCGCCCAGTTCAAGGACGAGTCGCGCCAGGCGTTCGTCCGTATCATCGAGCGCCTGGTGCGCGAGGACGGCGCCGCGGGCGTGATCCTGGGCTGTACCGAGATCCCCTTGCTGATCAAGCAGGACAACGTCAGCGTTCCGGTCTTCGACACGACCGCCATCCATGCCGAGGCGGCAGTGGACTATGCATTGGCCAGCCCCTGAATATTGCGGACCACCGGATCGGGTGAAACAGACCTTCAATCACTCGGCGCAATACGCGACGCTGTTGCGCCGACGCGGTTTTTATAATAGGTGATACCGATGCTTGAAGACATACGAGTCGAGTGTCCCTACTGCGGCGAGGACTTCGATACCGCCGTGGACTGTTCCGCCGGCAGCCAGCGCTACATCGAGGACTGCGCCGTCTGCTGCCGGCCCATCGAATTTCAAGCCGAAGTCGACGACGCGGGGAATCTGATCAGCGTGACCGCCCACCGCGACGACGATTGATCGTCAGCCGATCGCCGCATCAACGTCTGCGGCCTCCACGATCCAGAAACCAAACGCCTTGCCGGACGGATCTCGCCTTGACCGGCGAGCCCCTCCGGCGTAACCCTCATAACGGAGCGAAAGATGCTGTTCAGACAACTGTTCGAGCCCGTATCCAGCACCTACACTTACCTGCTGGGCTGCGAAGAGACCGGCGAGGCGATCCTGATCGACCCGGTTCTGCCCACCTGGCAGCGCGATCTGGCCGAGGTCGCGACGCTCGGACTGAAGCTCGTCGTGACACTCGATACGCACGTCCACGCCGATCACATCACCGCGGCGCTCAGGCTCAAACAAGAGGCCGGAAGCCGGATCGCCCATCCCGCCGTCGATGGGCTCGCCTGCGTCGACCTGCCAATCGCCGAAGGCACGCCGCTGCTGGTCGGCAGTCTTCGCATCGACCCGATCTTCACACCCGGCCACACCGACGGTCATCACGCCTACCGTATCGGCAACCAGGTCCTGACCGGCGATGCACTGCTGATCGACGCCTGCGGTCGCACCGACTTCCAAAGCGGCGACCCGACGGCCTTGTATCACAGCGTGGCCGGCAAACTCTTCGCGCTCCCCGACGAAACGCTGGTTTACCCTGGTCACGACTACGAGGGACGCTGGGTCTCGAGCATCGCGCAGGAAAAAACACGCAACCCGCGGCTCGGCGGCAACCGCTCACTCGAATCCTTTGTCGCGTTGATGAACGGGCTGAATCTCGCCTACCCGAAGTTCATCGATTATGCCGTGCCCGGCAACCGGGAATGCGGCGTCTGTCCTGCCGGCGTTCCCGACAACCTCAGCCACTATTGCGACCAGATCGGGGAGAGCCGACAGGGTTGAGAATGACTCACCGCTGATATAGCACGTATTGCGCCTTATGCGAACTGCAGGATCAGGTGATGTGCAGGTTAAAAACACTTCCGACTCCTTACTAACGCGGTGCAGACGGACTCAGGCGCGAACCACGACGATCTGTCGGCCCTGCGGGCTGGTCGCTGCATGGTGTGCAGTGCGCTCCGCAATGGGCGGTTGATTGGAACGCCGGTCGAAGACGATCAGCCAGCCGGTGCCCAGCCCCAGCCCGGCGAGGTAGTTGTCCAGTTGTTCCAGGCCCTCGGTCAGGGGGTCCGTCTGCCGGTTGCGCCAGACCTTCAACTCCATGCCCAGGGTCACCGCACCATAGCGCAGACAGAGATCCATGCGCCCGGCGCCGATGGCATATTCGCGCTCCAAAGTCCCGTCACCGTTGACCACCCGATGCAAAAAGGCCATCAGCACCAGGTGGGGGGCGATCTCGTGATAGGGGGTGCTGCCCAGGAGGGGCTGGCCATGGCGGCGCCAGAAGGCGAGGAAGGCGTCCAGCAGGGAGTGGGGATTGAGGCTGCCGTCGGCGTTGAGCCAAGTCGGGCTGATCTGCGGCAGTGAATCTTGGGGGCCGCTCGCCAACATGCGCGGCAGGACCTCGCGGTAGATGGGATTGGCGACCACCAGTCCGCCCGTTCCGGCGCGGCGCAACAGGCCCAGATCGACCAGATAGTCGCGATCGTCGGTGGGGACTTCCCCCAAGGCGGTGCCCGCCAGCATGGGCTCGATGACACGGCGCACCCGCGGCTCGCGCAGCTTATCGGCCAACTGGTCCAGATGGGTGACACGCTCGACGATCAGATACTCCTTGGCCTGGTCGATGACCTCGGCCCCGATCGGACGGCCGCGGTCGCGACCCTCGGGTAGCCGAAAACAGGCGTGGTAGGCCAGCGCGTTGACCAGCCAGGGTTGGCCTTGGGTGAGTTCCCAGACCCGCGCCAAGGCCGCGGGGGTAAAGGCTTGCCCGGTGTCGTTGGTATGCTCGCCGAGCAAGGCCCGGGTCTCGTCGGCGTTGAAATCCTCCAACCGCAGGGATTCGGCCTTGATGTTGAAGGCACTGCCGCCGGTGATGGGTGCGGCCTCGGAGCTGGCATGGATGCGGTAGTCACGCAGGTCGCGCACCCCGCACAGGATGACCGTCTGCGGAAAGGCCGCCGGGCGCTGGGTGTAGCCGGCGCGCAACTGGCGCAGCAGCGAGATCAAGGTGTCGCCGACCAGGGCGTCAACCTCGTCGAGCAACAGGACCAGGGGGCGTTCGTTGGCGTCACTCCAGCGCGATAAGAAGGTCCGCAGCGCACGGGTCGGAGGGGCCGTGGCCAGGGCCTCGTCGGCCAGGGCCACGGCAGTCGGGTCAGCCAGGACCCGGGTCGCCTCCTCGGCGATGGTCTGCACGATGTCCGTCATGGCCATCGCCACCTGCTCGCGGGCCGGCTGGGCGGTTTCCAGATTGGCATAGACCGCCCGATAGCGCCCCTCCCGATTCAGGTAGGCCATTAACGCCAGCAGACAGCTCGTCTTGCCGGTCTGGCGTGGGGCGTGCACCAGGAAGTACTTCTGCTGCTCGATCAACCGCAGGATTTCATCCAGATCCCAGCGCTGCAGCGGCGGCAGCCGGTAATGCAGGTCCGCCCGCACCGGACCTTCGGTGTTGAAAAAGCGCATGCCAAGACTCCAGGGCGCAAGCCCGGTCCGAACGGCAGTAAACGACGCATCAGCATACCACCGGGCATCGCCCGGTCGGGCGGGGCCGGCGCCTGTCGGCAATCCGCGCTCAGGACCCGCGGGGTCGGCATCTTGACCGGCGAGACCAGGACCGCCAGCAACACCCTCGGGTACGACGCCGACGGCGTACTGCGCTGATGTGTCATCGACCCCTCGGCCCGCGTGGCAATTCTGCAAGACGAGCCGGAGCGTCGGACGTTCAACACCAGGTCCGGGATGCCCTCGGCCTGAAGAACAACAAGGCCTGTGGTTGGTTTTACGGCTGGGAAACCTTTTGGCAGGCGATCATTCGCGGCCACCAGGTCGCACGGCTTCAGCCAAAAGTCGTCGAACCCGACAATACTTCGTAGTGATGCCAAGTTGCTTGCGGGCGTGGAGCCGGACACGTAATGACAGCTTTCAAGGGCTGGCCCAAGACCTCAAACCGATGCCGTTCCAAAAATCCCTCACCAAATTTCTCGCGCACGCGCTGTTCCGTCGTTTCCATCTCATAGCGAGCCACCACGATGACCATTACCCCATCGAGGTCGAAGACGAAAGTATTCGTGGGATTTACGTTCATTTTCAAAACATCCGATCTCAACCGGGCCCTTTACGTAAAGGCCAGTAAGCGGGGGCCACGGGGCGGCCGGAGGGCAGCGTACCGCATTCACGCACGCGCAATTGATCGAGGATCGCGGCACGGTCGGTGATGCGATAGCGCAGAAACTGCCCGCAATCCCCCGCCCCACGATATTTGCGCAGGATGTCGAGCGTGCGCGGCGGCGACGTCAATAAGGGAGTACCGGTTACCAGGGGTGAGCGATAGCGATCGAGGCGACCAATGTCGGGAGCCGCGAACTGCTCAAACTCCAGCGATACCACAGTCTCCCCGGTTTGCAGAAAAAAGCGGTACGTACCTTGGTAAGCCCAGCGCTCGCATTCCACAGCGATCAGCGCGGTAGCGGCGTCCAGGGCGGTAACCGTGACGCCGCTCGCAGTGATGTCGTCCCGCTGCACCGGACATTCGGTGATATCCCACCGCAGGTGTTCATGCCATTGCTGACGCGTCATGTCGGATGCGGTTGGTGGAATCGCGGCGGCGCCGAAAGCGATGAACCAGGCGCAGACCGCAAGGACTGTACGGGATATCCCAAGACGAAGGCGATGAGCAGGCATGCTTACTATTTTCTCACTTTACACCGTTGCAGAAACGCAGCAGGAACTCGATTTCCTCAGCATAGCCCCTGATCAGCGAGGCACGGTCAATGCCGTTGATGATCCTGCGTGCATTCTGGTAATCAGCATTGCCGCCGGAAATGTAGTCCGACAGCTACTTGCCGGTGAAACTCCCGTTGCGCATTCCATACGACATGATGGCATAGGCGGTGCCGGGATCTAAAGCGCGAGAGGGATACAGGTGCAGGCTCGCGTCTCCGAACCGCTAGGGCTGCGGCTATTTCCTGGTCCGCGTCGCACAGATATTCCGTCTTGTACGACCAGGCGGGCTCGGGATTCTCCAGCGGGTTCAGCAGGGCGATCCGGTAAGTTGCCCCGGCACCGCTGACGGCACTGAGCGTGATGTGCGGCCGGATGGGGGGGGGCGGGGAAGGCTGCCTTGTAAAGCCTGGGCATCCCTGCCCGGACGCCGCGCCGTTGCAGTGACTCGTCGTCCACCCGACCACTGGCCGCGGCACCCAGCACACCGATGGCCTCCAGGATATTGCTCTTGCCAACCCCGTTGGCGCCGATGAAGCAGTTGACTCGGCCCAGTTCTAAGGTCTGAGATGCTATGGACTTGAAACCGTCGATCTGGATGGTACGGATCATATAATCGTCTCGTGCGTGCCATTCGATTTTCAATACCATTGCGAACGCAGTGTAGCCAGCTCAGCCTCGTCGATGGCGGCAAATTCACAATAGGCTTCGCTTAAGATCGCATCCGGCTCGTGCCCACGGTCCTCACGAAACCAGTCGCGTTGATCAGCGATGTTCGCTAGCATATCTGTCGGGCCATCGCCCCATCGAAACGTATCCTTATACTGCCGACGGAGCTTGTTGACGATGCTGTCCTTCAGGCGATCCTGCAAGCGACCGTTCCAACGCTCGATCAACTGATAGACATGATCGACGGCCTCAATTCGTGCTGATGGCGCACCGGTCTGATCTTCAATCGACACACCAATCAGCCCGCTCTGGGAACGTGATACGACCGCTCTGGCCGGCCCAAAAACCGGTCGCTTGAACGGCAGGAACATTTCTGCGAGGCAAGCCTTATCAATCGCGTCACGCTCAAGCTTGAAGGTTGCATTGCATTCAGCACACAGTGGCACCAGATTCAGCGGATGCACGCTGAGGGTCGGATAGCGGGCCTTGGGAAAATGGTGGTCACAATGACCATAAACCCGCCCGCGGATGCTGTCCGGCTTCTTTCCATCGCAGGCCGGACAGACCTTGAGTTGGTGGTTCTTCGCCCAGAACGCCTGAATTAACGTATCCCGCGAGACTGGAGCAGTGCCGGTGATCTCCGCGGCGAAACCGGTTGCCTCGCCAAGTAAATCGTAGAATTGGACTAAGAGCTTGCTCAAGGGCTTGAAGACTTTCTGCGAAAGCGCACAGACTGAGAAGCGAAACGCCGCATCGTCCAGATGGGTGTCGAACGCCACGTCGTGATCGAATGCGCATACCGTTCGCCGGCGAAGGTCAGGGTCATCGCGCACAACATCATTTAGATCGGATACCAGACTGCAAAGGCTGGTATGCGCCCAGACCCAGTCGGCCTGAGCCCCAAAATGCGAATCGACCTGAACACGCTCGAATCGGGGCTTATCTTTCACTGTGCGCCGAATCGCCAAGTCACGACGGCACGCGAATTCGACCACCTTCCTCTGAAAAGCCACAACCGCGAGAAGCTCCTGCTCCAGCACCGGCTCAATCGGGTGCAGCATCGGCCCTCCGCTGGTGCGCCATGATCCGGCGCCGGAACTCGAATTGGTAATGACCAGGCCCGAGCTTGCGTTCGATCTCCCGCAAGGTGTCGACGATACGCGGGGTCGCTGCACCACCGAGCTGATCCCGCGTGAAACCCCAGATGCTGGCCAGAAAACGGGCGAAGGCTTCCGCATTGGCAAACGAATGCGGCACCCGCTGGGCCTGTTCCCATAATGGCTGCACGCGCTCGGCCGTGAATCCACCGGTCTCCCAGAGCGGCGCGGCAAGCGGTTCCAGGGCGGTAACTATCAACACCAGGTCCAGTATTTGTGCTGCCCGCCGGCCGATGATCTTATCTGCTTCGAAAATGTCCCGAAGGATATCCTCCGGCGTGGCGCCGAAGGTCTCGATCGGTTCGTCGGCCTCGTATAACCGGCCGGTCTGGGGGTCCTTACGCAGCAAGACGATCTCGGACTTGAAAACATCGGTCAAGGCCAGACTCGTATGGGTCGAAACCAGCACCTGGGCGAAGGTATTCTTCAGGATCACGTCGTCGATCAGGTCGATCAGCTCGCGTTTCCAGACATCGTTGAAGTGGGTCTCGGGCTCGTCCAACAGCAGCAGGGCACCGTCCTGGCCGCGGACCAGGTGCAGCAGGGCGACGCGGCCCAAGAGCATCTGCTCGCCATCGCTGAGTTGGTCGAAGGTAATGATTGCATCGTCCGGTTCGCCGTCGGACGAGTTGATCTGATGGAGGCGCTTGATGGTCAGGTTGACCTCTTCCAGCAGACCGGCTGCCTGCCAGGCGCGCAGGGCCTCAAAGACCTCGATCAGGGTCGGTTCCAGGGCGTCGGCGCCGGTGGCATCGGGGGCCTTGGCGTCGCTGAAGATGCGGATCACTGCCTCGGCACCGGAGGCACACCCCTCGATCCGGTCCAGGATCGGCTCGCGGGAGGTACCGACGAAGGCGGACGGGAAACGCGCGTCCAGATCCGCCTTGAGCGAATCGAAACCGCGCGGACCCAGAGCGATGACCACGCGGTACCGGCCGAGGGGCTGAGCAACCACGGTGTCGGCCAGACCCAGTAGACAGCCCAATCGGTCGCGTTGCGTGTCATCGATCTGGTCGTCATCGGGCCGATAGACCAGACTCAGGTGGGTCGGCAGGAACCAGTCCAGTTGGTTCAACACGCGGCGGGCGGGGTCGCCGCTGCCGACAGGTGCCGCAATGCAGTCCCGGCGTAGGGCGGCCTGATCAGACTCCGTGGGCCAATTGTGCAACTCACGGGCAGCTTGCCACAGGGCGAGGGCAATGGCGGCGAAGCGCAGATCAGATGCGCGAATGCGGGTGGCATTCGCTACGCCTCCTGCAAGGTCGTCACGGCGCGTCGCGGCCAGTTTCGCTTGGATCTCGGCGGCATAGCGCTGCGCGTCCAAGAGCGGCCGTGTCCAGGCTGGCGCTCCGAGACTTAACTCGGGATTACGAACCACGTCCCACCCGGACCCGTCGAATGGGGTGACGCTGACGGCGGCCTTACTCAACCGCAATGGCACCCGCTCCTCCCACTCCCGCGCGATGCTCCAACCGGCGGGGCGCACCTCGGAATTTGCCGTATCAGCCGTCACGTTCAGGTCCGTGCGAAGGCTACGCTGCTCCAACTCGGCCCACAGCAGTTCCGCCCCGGAGGTATAGCCGATCAATCGGCGAGGCAGGTGCGCCTGAAGGTAGGAACCCACCCAGGCGTCGGTACCGCGCTCCACCCGAGTCCCTTGGAAGCCGCCGGTACCGTCGGCGATTCCGGCGATCATGGCCTGCCATTCGGCCTCATCCAGGACATCGAGTAAACGCGGGGGTGCAGTGAAAAAGGTCCGCGCCTGGGCCTGGGCGTCCTGATGGAAGATGGCAGTGACCGCTTCCGTACCTATCAACCGATCCCAAGCGAGCGTGATGGGCAGCGGCGGCGGGCTGCCGGTGCTCAGGGCGCGGAAGCTCCGGTAGATCGCTCGGAGCAAGCTGGACTTGCCGGTGCCATTCACCCCGACCACGAAGTTGATGGCGCCCTTGCGCTTCGCCGGATCTGATTCCGACCAGCCGTAAAGCATCTCTTCCTGGCCGAATCGGACGGCCAGGTCCAGCAATGGGCCACACTGGGGCAAATGCAGCCAGCGCAACCTCAAGGTACCCTCTCCTCACGCTTCCGATTGCCCAGCAGGCGCAGAATCTCCTGGTCACGGGTGCCGTCAACGCCAACGTTGGACTGGGCGCCGTCGTCTTCGGCCGCGCCCGGGTCCGCTGACGCCAGCCGATAGCAGTTTCCGTAAACCGTCTGGTTGGTGTCCGGAGTCCGTTGCTCCAGGCTTAGGGAGGTGACCAGTCCGCGGGCAACCAGGACCGCCAAGTTTGATTCCACGGCCTGGACGTTCTCGTGCAACGGGCCAACGAGGACGCTGGCAATGCTGTCCGCGGTGCGGACATTGCTGTCGTCGCGCGCTCCGCTGTCTAAGGGCTCCCGCTTACGCCGCGTCTCTTCCATTTGCTCCAACACACGCTGTTGATCCCGTGTCAGTTCGGAGTAGTCGCCGTCGGTCTGCTGAGCATCAGAGCGCTTGACGGTTGGTTGAGCGGAAAGAGGCGTTAAAAGAGAGGCAACTGCCGCAAGGGCCTGGTCACGAGCCTTCGCTTCGCGCTCCAGTTCCGGCTGATGATGTTGCCGCCAAACGCGGGTCAGCTCCCCAGTAAACCCCCTTGCATGTAAACTGGGAATCAGTTCATCGGCGACTGCCGCTTCTCCACGCAGTGCCGTTTCTAATGAATGCAGTTCATCAATTACCGCCAAAAAGCGTCGCTGACAATCCGGCCGGGGCATCGGAATCGATAGCTTTTCCAATCGGCTTTTCGGAATATTGGGCATCGACCCCGAGGCGCCATCAGCCAACTGACTGACCCTGGGTCTAAAACTTGGATGAGAAAACAAGGCCCAGAGAAATTTCGGATGGGCAGGGGCATCCGATTTCACCTTGAGCCTGAAAATGAGATCAGAAAACATCAGCTTCGGACGCGTTTCCCAAACGAATGCGGCAGCCCCAACAAGTTCTTTTGTATTCTTTCTTGTGAGCAAGAGATCGCCAGGCATAATCTCCAGCTTTTCACGCGGGGTAAGTGCCGAAGGCAAGGACTTATGTTCGCTATCGACGTAATGCCCGAGGGTAACTGCGCCCAGTTTCAAGACACCCCACTCGTCCGGACGTGCTGGTCGATCCTCAGCCGATGGACTCCAACCAGTTTGGATCTCTTGTAATAGTTCTCCCAGTGGCTCGGCATCATACTTCGCGGGATACCGTAGCATATCTCCAAAAAAATCCTCAAAAACGGCAGAGAATAGCCGTATCGTTGCCGTTTGCGCGGCTTGGCGCAATGGGCGGATGGCCTCCGCAGCCCGCAGAATTTTGACGATTTGGCGTTGCTCGCTCAGGGGTGGGAGCGGGAACTGAAACTGCTCCAAATCACTCCGATTGATACCAGGCACCCCAACAATCAACTTGTAGCGATCAAGACCGATGAATCCAAACGCCGTAGCAAGATATTCCAGGTCGACTATGGGATTAACATCACTCAGATAAAAGCTTGTATCAATCGCCCAGAACGGCCCCGGAACGTACCATGTGGTCCCCACGGAGCCTTTTCTACCGATAACAATGGTGGGACCCGATGCTAGAGAGTCGTCGTGCCAACCAACCAAACCACCAGACGCATAGACCGGAACACAGCCAGATATAGCCCGATTACCTTGGGTCAACGCCTTTCCGTAAACAATTGATGCCACTTCAGAGAGCCTGACTGCTACCCATCTTTGCGGCAACGATCGCAGGAATTGGTTCACGCGGACTCCTTTACCATCTCAAGCAAACTCCGTAATCTATTTCGAATATCTTTATGTATTGCATCCAATTCGGCGATAAGGACTTCGGGCGGTCGGTGTACTCCGGCATCGAATACGAATGGCTTATGCCGCCCGGCCGAAAGACTGAAATCCAGTGCCTCTAAACAATCAGGCTCCAACCGCTCCAGATGCTCCTTGAGGATGGTCGCGTCGTCGTCGAAGACTTGGGCGGTGTCCTTGAGCCAATCCAGATAGTCCAGGCGCACCAAGCCAGCGGAGTCGTGGGTGGGGGTGATGATCTCCTCGCCGGTCTCCGGATCGGTACCCCAGGTTTCGCGTCTCGCCCAGACGCGCACCGGGACGACCCAGCTTTGCGGGGCCGAGGCACGTCCCGGCTCGCCAGCCTCGTCGACCGTGCGCTTGCCGTCGTAGCGAGTGGTCTCATTGCCGCGGCGCCAGACGTTGTAGCCGTCGAGCTTGGCGAATTCGCTCACGACAGCGCGCAGTTCAGGAACGGCGGCTTCGATGTCCGGAACAGCCGCGCCCTCGGCGCTAGCGAGGTCAACCGCCTCGGCGGTCCCGGCTGCCGCTTGTTGCCTGGCCGCATCGATCAGTGGTTTGAGTGCATTGAATCCGTACTGGTCGAACTCGCGGTCCAGCAAGCCCTCGTCGCGGATCAGCCGGGTGATCCGATTTGCCAGATCGCGGGCAGCGCGGTCGGTGTGCTCCAGGCGCTTGTCGGCGTCGGAGGCGATGGTTGACCGCATGGCCTTGCTCGCGTTGGCATAGGCCGAACGCAGCGTGTTTTCACAATGCTCTTCGAAGCACCGCGCCAGGCACGGCCCCTGCTCGGCAATGACGGCGGCCTCGGCCTCCCGCGGGTCGCGCGGCAGTCCGGGCCATAACTCATGCAGTGCCCAGGGCTTGCCCTTGTCCGCGTCCTTGTCCGGGAAGACCTTGAGAAAGGCGTCGTCCACCACGCGCCAGCGTTCTTCCCAATAGTCCGGCTGCCAGTAATCGCCGCCGGTGGCGGCTTCGCGCCGTTCACTCAGGCGGGAGTCCGCCCCGTCATCGGCTTGGCCATCCAGATAGGCCCTCCAGGCGCGGTACTTCTCCAGTGCGTCGAACAGGTCATTGTCCTGACCGAAGCGTGGCTTGCGCTTCTGGTCCAAGCTGTAAGCTTCTTCCATGACTTCATAGAACCAGACCTCGCGGGTGCGCGGCTCGTCACCCTTGGCGGGTTTGGTCTCCGGGGTCTGGGCCTTCTGAAAGACCAGGATCGAGGTCTTGACGCCGGAATAGGGCTGGAAGACATTGGGCGGCAGCGAGACCACGGCCTCCAGGGTGTTCTCGAACAGCAGTTGTCGGCGCAGCGCCCGGTGGGCCTTGGTGTTGCCGAAGAGCACGCCGTCCGGGACGATGACGGCCGCCCGCCCGCCGATGCGCAGCAAGTCCAGGATCAGCCAGACGTAAAGCAGCTCGCTCTTGGTGGTGATGGGCTTATTACGCTCATAGGGGACACGCTCGCGGTTCTCGCTGAGATCCGCCTCATCGACACTGCCGGTAAAGGGCGGGTTGGCGAGCACATGGTCATAGCCGCCGCTTTCCTCATCCGTCATGCGCTTGCTGAGACTGTCGCGCTGCGTGATGTCCGGGGCCTCCAGCCCGTGCAGAAGCAGGTTCATCCAGGCGATGCGGACCATGGTGCGGTCGTTGTCATAGCCGTGAAGGCTCTGGTCCAGATCCGGGGCCTGGCCTTGGGGCCAGACGGGGAGCAGGTTGTGGGGGGCGCCATCCCATTCGAGCTTGAGTGATTCGGCGTCCGTGTGGCTTGCCCGCCAGTGCAGCAGGGTGTTGATCAGAAAGCCGGCGGAGCCGCAGGCGGGGTCCATGACTCGGGCGCCGGGGGCCGGGTCCAGCAGTTCGACCATGAAACGGATGATCTGGCGCGGGGTGCGGAACTGGCCGTTCTTGCCGGACTCCTTCACCTCTTCGAGCAGGTGCTCGAAGATGTCGCCCATGATGTCGGCGTTGGCGCTGCGGGTGTCCAGTTGCTTGAACAGGTCGTCGATATGCCCGATGGCGAGTTTCAGCGTGTCGGTCTTATTGGTGTCGAGAATGAAGTAGGCGTCGGCCAGGCGCCCGGTGACTTGGCTCAGGGTCCCGCCATTGTTTACGGCGTCGTCGGCCAAACCCTTTTCCAACCAGCGCAGCCAGGGGAAGACGGTGCCGTTCAGGAGTTCGAAGCTGGGCACGCGGCGGATGTAGGACCAGCGGCAGTGCTGGTACGCGCCCTTCTTGATCTTCTCGAGGTCCGGTCCGCGGCCGAAGATCGATTCTTTACCGGCGTCCACACGCTGCCGGTCGAGGCCCTCCAGCTCGCGGATGAAGAGCAGGTAGGTGATCTGCTCGATGGCGGCCAAGGGGTTGGAGATGCCGGCGGTCCAGAACAGAGACCAAAGGCTATGGACCTTTTTTCGCAGTTGCGGTGAGAGCATGGGGTCTGGTGGCGGTCAGTGACAGTCGCAATCGGTGTATTATCGGGTGCTGCGTGAAATGGGTGAAAGCGAAGCAAAGACGAAGGTCCGTGGCTTCCTGGGCGTTGCCGTCCATGGCCTGGATTGCGGCTTTCAGGCCGAAATGACGGAGGCTCGGGTCGCACCGCCGATGCCTGCGGAATGACCGTAAGTCATAGTGATCGGAACTCTTCGACGGCAACCTGCAGGGTCCTGCTCGGTCGTTTCCGATGAGCCGTCAGTTCGGCATGATCGGCCTCGATCTTCTTCAATGCCGCGATGGCGAAGTATTGTTCGCCGCAGTATTCGCATTCGAGACAGGGGACGTTCTCGACCACTAGCATGTTATCGCCATGGTGATGAATGTAGCGTGTGTGCCGCTCAAACAGATGCGCATGGCCACAAAAGCTGCATTGTTGGTTCATCAGTTTCCACCTCTTTCAAACGGCGTCTTGAACTTCGGCGGCGTTGGAATATAGACAGTCACAACGACCAACCAGTCACCCAAACGCCCGCAAACGACATGAACCGGTTTGCCATCGTTGGAGAATCCCACGACTAGGCAACTCTCGCCGCGGCCAGTATCAGGGTATTGCTCCAATATTCGACCTGACAATAAAGCCTCTTCCACGTCCAGCAGCGACAACCCATCATTCTGCCGCTCTTTGTCCCCGTGCCGGGAGTAACGATACCGCTGCGCGGTGACACGGTCGAGAATCCAAGTCAGTTCCATGTCGGGTCAAGCGGCGAGCGCCATGGCCAGTTCCAGTATCTCTTCCAGATCATCCGGCGCAAACAGTTGTTGCGGGTCACCGATGCTGTTGAACGGGGGCCGCCGCAATCCCTCCAGGGTCGCGACCTCCGCGTGTTGGATCAGGGCATGGCGCAGGGTCCGGATGAAGAGCAATTGGGTGACGCCCAGTTGGGGGTGACGCGCGACCCAGGCGTCGAACGCCTCTGAAATTGCCGCTTCGCGCGACGGCAGCCGTGTCTGACCCAGGATGTGACGCAGGAAGTCCGCCAGGCTGGCGGTCGGCTGCTCATAGGCGTCGCGCAGACGGGCCTCGGAGATGAAGAGGTCCGGCCCGCTCAATAAGGACTCGATGGCGGCCAGGTCGTCCTCGCCCAGATCGTGCCCAGCGCAAAGGCGCTTGAGGGCTGGGCTCTGCTCGGCCAGCCGTCGCACCATGGCCTCGACCTGGAGACGGTAGTTCTCGGCGAAGGTGCCCTCCCCGCCCGGTCCGTAGACCAGCCAATGCCGCTGGGCCATCCGGTCCGTCACGTCCAATTGAATGATAGCGGATCGCGGCCGTCTGGACCGGAAGCGCATCAGGGGTGCGAACCGGTCGTGCAGGTCCATGATCCGCTGATAGTCGAGGTGCTGCCAGAAGGCAGGGCTCAGGGCGAAAGCAAGGTCCTGCAGATGCCGACGGACCTCGGGCAGGTCCTTGGGCAGGAGGCGCAGACCCTCGATGATCCGCCCGCTCAGGGTTTGCACTTCGTCCTGGTCGGCCTTGAGGTGGGCCAGGGCCAGTTGCTCGGTCTGGTTTTCGAATTGCAGTTCGGCCCAGGAGCCGGTGTCGGCGTAGCGCAGGAGCGGGGCGATGTGGTGTGAGAGGTGATCGATCCAAGTCTGATCCAGGGGTCTCCACACGGCCGGGTCGTCGATGAGAGCGCGGATCTCCTCGGCCTGGGGCGCCACGTTGACGTTCTCCAGGGGCAAGGCGGCCAGCATGGTCTGAAGGCTGGCGCGGGCCTTGCCGGATTCCGGCTCCCGGCCGCGTCCAGCGAGGATGCCGAGTTTCTCCAACCGGAGCCGGAACAGTCGGGTGGGCAGCGGCTCGGTCACCGACCCGACGCGGCCATCTTTGTTGACCTGGAAGTACGCGAAGCTGTCCCAGTGGTCGATGATCAGGAAGTCCCCTTTCTCCTGGCCGCTCACCGGGTCGGTCCATTTGCGGGTGCCGCGGCCGATCATCTGCCAGAAGTGCTCCATGAATTCGCGGACGATGGAGTCGTTGGTGCCGGTATTGGAGACCTTGCGCTCCAGGTCGGTGCCTTCGAATGAGAAATCGTCCGGGTCCGCGCCTTGGGCCTGTACCTGTTCGCGCACTTCCGCCGGCAGTTCTCCCGGTTTCACACCGGCCAATTGAAACCCGGTGCGGGCGATATGAACAGGGCGGTAGGGCACCAAATGGCGGTCGCGCACCGCCTCGTCATAGCTGTAACTCAGGGTGGGAAGGCCGTTCTCGCAGTCGAAGAGTTCAAAGGTGTTGCGATCGATGAAGTCGGTCGGGGTTGCGGTCAGTCCCAGGTGAATGGCGTCGAAATGGTCGAGGATGGCTTTATAGCGGTGGTAGACGGAGCGGTGACTCTCGTCGCAGATGATCAGGTCATAGTAGCCGGGGGACAGTTGGCGGAAGAGACCCATCATGCCGGGGTAAGTGGCGGCATGGATGGTCGCGTCCGGGTCGATGATGCCGCCTTCGATCCAGCAACACGGGGCGTCGGGCAGGTGCTCCTTGAATGCACCGATGGCCTGTTTCACCAACTCGCGGCGGTCCGCCAGAAAGAGCACCCGCTGGGTCCATTTCTGTCGGCGCAGCAGGTCGACCAGGGCAATCGCGACGCGGGTCTTACCGGTGCCGGTGGCCAGGACCAGCAGGAAACGGCGATAGCCAAGCTCGATGCGCTCGGCGACGGTCTTGACCCCCTCGATCTGGAAGGCGCGGTCGACGATGCGGGAGTTGACCTCCGCGAGACTCGGCGGCTCGTGGAACCGGTCGATGAAGGCGAGACGTTCCAGGTCATCCTGAGTGAAGAACCCGCTGACCAGCCGGGGCGGATACAGACTGCGGTGCCAAAACCAGATCTCGTCACCGTTGGTAAGGAAGATGAAGGGGTCGATGCCGTACTTGAGCTTCACGCGGTCCGCGTAACCCGCCGATTGACACTCACCCTCCAGCGCCTCGCGCAGGTTGCGCTTGACCTCGACGATGGCAATGGGGCGCCCGTCCGGAAGGACCAGGGCGTTATCGATGAACGCGTCCTTGACCGATGCTCCGTCATCCGCCCGCACGGCCCTGTCTCCGGAGAGGAAGAATTCATCCACCACGCGGCGCGACGCGCGAGTCCAGCCGGCCTTGGCAAGCTGGCGGTCGACACGTTGCGCGCGGGTGACGGACTCCAGTTCGGGGCTCATGGTCCTCTTGACCGTCAAATCGGCACTTGGGGGGGAATCGTTTTCGCGCCTGTCCTGGTGGCGTTTTTCTCACGGGCAGATCATGCCACAGGTTGCGGCTCTTGCGTGGCCGATATCCGCAACATGGGTAGCCGGGCAGTATCGACTCGCATGTGCCCGCGAGGGAACTACGCCGGAGTGTGATCCTTGAGCCAATCCTTCAGCGCCTCGTTCATGCGCGTCTGCCAGCCGGGCCCGGTGGCGCGGAAGGCGGCGAGTACCTCCGGGCTATAGCGGATCGCCACCTGCTCCTTGTTCGGTCGGCGGTTTGGCCCCCGAGTCTTGACCTGACCCACCACGACACCATCCTGCTTGAGCACAGCGGCCTCCCAATCGGCTTCCGTGGTGCGGGGGCTGTCGGCGTCGTGGGAAATGTCGGCGTCAGTCATGGCGCGGACGCGTGGCCAGTCGGTGCGGTCGAGCGGGGATGCTGTTCCAGTAGATGCGTTCTTCATGTTTCTCCGCCTTTCGGATCGATAGGTGGTCGCTGTCACCGCGTGGCGTGTGTACCACGAAGACCACCACGCCGCTCCAGAGTCCCAGAGTCTGCAAACGCATTCCGCCGCAGGCATCGCGCCCGTCCTCGCGGGTGATGGTGAAGCCCGCGAATACGGCATCGCTGCCGACGAAATCAAACCCGTGGGTCCGGATGTTCGTTTCGCGCTTGACTTCGCCGTAGATCAGCATGAGCAAATTGTAGATGCACGGCCACGGCAAGTCGAGCAAAATGCAGATGCGCGTGGAAGATTTTGAAGCTGGAGCTTTGGAATGCGGGTTACGAATCGGATCTTCGTAGCCAGCGAGGGTTCCGGACGGGGCGCAGGCCCAATGGTCTGTCCGGCTTAGTGATTGGGCGCACTGTCTTGGTGTCGCGTCCGTCGATACGCGGCCGACAACCGACGATAGCGCAAAGGTGTTATCTTTCATGAACTGCGATCCCACTAGAGAAGGCCCGCCACATGAGCACCCAGATCTCGGCCGAAACCGAAGCCCAAATCGATGCGCTGGCGAGAAGCCGCGGCATCAGCAAGGCCAAACTGACCGAGGAGGCACTCCAGTTTCACTTGCTCGCGTTGCGCGAGATTCCTGAGGACATCATCGTACCCTCCCGCTTGGTCGTGTCGCCGCAGTCCATGGAACGGATCGCCGCGCGCTTGGCCGCCAACGAGGCCCCTACAGCGGCGTTGCGAGAACTGATGCGTGGCGACCCCCACTGATTTGCTGATTCGGCCTCTCGAACAGACCGACGACCGCTCTGCATTCCACAGCGGTGATGTCGATCTGGACCGGTTCTTCCACCGTTTCGCGGGGCAGAATCAATTTCGGCACCACATCGGAACGACCTACGTCGCGGTCAGCGGCAAAGGGATTCATGGATTCGTGACAGTCAGTCCCGGCGAATTGGCAGCGACCTCAGTGAAGAAGGCAACACGGGCCAATCTACCCGGCTAGCCATTACCGATCCTCCGCCTATCGCGTCTTGCCGTGAATGAGCGAGATTAGGGCAAGGGCGTCGGGCGCCTACTTCTCAGGACGGTTGAGTTGTACAACGCCTCGAAGCTGCGCGAGTCGGTGGAAGGGCGTGGCGGCCGATCGGTGACGTTTCCGGATCTGGCGGATCGGGTGGCCGATGACCTGTGCACCAAGCCCGGTAGGATGCAGTTGTGCACGATCCGATGTCCGGCGACGAGGATAACCTACGACCCTCGCCTGGGACACTCATGTCAGAGGCCGCATGCCTATCGGATACTGCGTCGCCGCATCGAGAATCGGGTGTCGATAATCAACTGTGTGGTGGCCGGCTCGGGCATGCCTGCGCAGGTTTTCAGCGCGCTCAGGTCTTCGCGCGTACCTCGGTACTCAATGGCAGCGGCAACGACTTTGAGAGCCTCAAATGAGGACCGCTGGTCCAGCCAGGTCGTTATCGTCGCGAGAATCTCTCTCCACGAAAAACCGGCCTTCAGGAAGTCATCGATCCAATAGCTGATCCCAGTCACGCGGTTCTCGGCGAGCATCTTGTCCAACTCAGATACGGCTTGATCAAGATGTGCTCCGCGCTGCTCCGATTGTGCTGACATGCGTTCGTCTAAGAGCTCCCTGCGAATGGCAAACCAGCCATGATTGTTGCATACCTTCCATAGTAACGAGATGTCCTCCGGAGACAGGAGGTGTAGGTAAGGGCCAACCGCACGCACCTGAGCTTCACGAGTGACGCCAGGGTGGCCCTTTCTCCAAACCCCAAAGGTGGAACTGATGTGATTCATGAGCTTGTTCGGCTCTGGGCATTCGTTAATGGCGCACCGCGCGGCATCCAGTAAGCTTCGGGTCGAAACGTAAAGCGCTGTCTGCACGAAATAGTGTCCGAAACGGAGATGCGGCCAATGTTTCAGCAGCAGCCGCTCGGCGTCTTTCTCCGATAGCCGCAGGATCATCTCATGGGTAATCCAGTCAGACTCGAACGATTCACCCCATGTACGGTTTGCCCTGGCGCCGCGTCTCGCGAGGAAGATATCCAGTGTTTCGGTGAGGGCCGGCGACCAAAGATGCCGGCCCCATTGCCACCAGTAGCCACGATCGTCCGCGGCCAGCTTTTCGATCATCGCTGGAATCGCTTCCTGATCTCCGCGGATCAGCCGCTGCCTGAGGATGTTGTCGGCCAGGTAATCTGAGGGCTTTGCCGCGCGGAGCACCGGTATGTCAGCAGGATCGTAGATCGCCGCCCACAGCGATAAGGCTTGGGTGCGTAGATGACGGTCGCAATTCACGTCTTGCCACAGCCCAAGCAGGATGGCGCGAGACGCCTTTGACATGGCGTGACCGTGGTCCTCTTGGGCACGACGCCAATGGTCGGCAGCGAGCATCAGAAATGGCGAGAACCCCCCGTTCATCTCAACGGTCCGCTCAATTGCCGCGAGCGCCTGCACCACGTAATAAATCGCGTTAGCCTGGTCCACACCGTAGAGCATACAGGTGATCGGCCATCTCAGATCATCCTTCGATCCGCGTTGAACGAAGTAGTCTATGGCTGAAACTGGTGGACATCTCTCGAAGGCCCAGCTAAGCTCGTAAGCACCCAGCGCGTCTCGCGGCGACGGCCAGCCTTCCCTTTCTGGCTGATCGGACAGTGCCGCCCAAGCGTCACAGATAGGTTCAAGATAGCGCGCCGGGGCATCGCCACAGCACTCCGCGAAGGCCCAAAGATAGTCGGCTAAATGGTCACCGCGGTGACTATCAACAATCCAGCACGCTTCGATTGCCAAAGCCAAACTTGGCTCGGCGAGGTGGCCAGCCATCCGCAAGGCGCCTGTCCTACGCGCGTGATCCAAGTCGGTCATCCTGAGAAAACGATCGAGCGCCATGACGAGCTCATGACCATGGTGGAGTTTCGCATGCTCGATCTGTCGATCTCGCCATGGGGCTCCCATGCCGGGCTCAATCTGAATACAGAACTCGATGCCACCCGAAATATCCCCGTTACGGAGTCGCGCCAGTTTTCCGCTTGTCGTTCGATCACGGAACTTGTGGACAATCAAAGGCACATTTGAGGAGTCCGTCTCGGCCAACATGGCCAACGCTTCCCATCTCAGGTGCCGATTCGAGCGATCATGGGTCTCAGGCGCATCGAGCCAGCAATCGATTGCTTGAAGAATGGCTTGATGATGCGGTGTGCTGCCTTGACCGAAGAGTCGAAGTGCATGGAAGAGTGAGAGCGGATTGACCTCCGCGACCCGCTGAAGAAAGTTCGGTTTGGGCCTTCCCCAGACAAGGACCGCTCCCAACACCTCTGCAAAATAGGGCTCCGCGACAATCTCGTCGGCCAGGAGGTCAGCGCGATCGAGTGCGGCTGCTGCGTCGGCAAGCAGCCAATCGCGCACGCGGTCATGGCGAAACGAGAGACGTTGATCGTCGGATGGGCCGGTGAAACGAATCAGCTCACCCCGGTGGGCAAGACGCCCGAGTAGGCGTAGCGATTCTCCCTGAAGTCCCGCCCAGCCAGTCACCTCGACCCATGAGACATCGATCTGCCGTTTAGCGAGCATCTCTCCGGCAAGTGCGCGGAGCGCCTGGCGGTAGTCCCCGGCCGGCTGATCCATCCCCGCAGCCGCCGCGCGTGAAATAGAACCCTCAGCGAATTGACCGATGACTTGGTGTGGATCGGGCGCCGTGTCCTGATCATGGAGTGCAATGAGGAGCGGATCGTGCCCGAGAGCGCTGGAGATCGCCTCGGCAGTCATCGAACTCAGTTCTCGACCATCCAGCCGCGCACGTATCACAACGGCATTTCGGGCTTCGTCGATGGCGAATGCGCCGGCCGTGATGATCAGCGGTTCGATCTGCTTGCGCTCCTGGTCTCCCAGCGAAGCGAGCACCTCTGGCCAAAGCGGACATATCAGGCGCCAACGAGGTGGTCCGGCATTCTCGCGTTTTGATTGGGCACGACTCCAACCGGCGAGTTTCTCCATCAAGCGCTGCGCTTGTCCGGAACGATTGATATCCTCCACCACCAGGAGCAGCGGTCGCTCGGGCGAGGAAAACGACAACACCGAACCACCGAAATCCGCCAAGGGCGGATGGAGTTGGCGCAGCGCTGTGGTCACTGCCTGTTCGATGGTTATCGCCGATGCAACCGATTCGTGCGGCAGTACAATCCCGAAACCACCGCCTTCGACGTGCGCCTTGAGTGTGCGATAGCAGGCGACGGACTTGCCAAGGCCGGACCCCGCAACCAGGAATGTCAGGTCCCGATGGATACTGGCTGCCAGGGTGGTGTCGAGTCCGCGAGGAACCCAGGCAGTGGGATCGTCCGGCGGACAATGAATCTCCAGGCTCTTCCTGCAAAGCGCGTGGAGCAACTCGGTCGAAAGTTGTTCCTGCTCGATCCCCAAGAACTCACGGCGGATCCACTGCCCCGCGGGCTGGTTGTCGAGAAAATGGCTCAACCGGGAGCGCGCCCAGAGATCGATATCCAGGTCGCGCTCACGCGCTGCCGCATTGACGGCGCGAATCAATGCCTCGCGCGGCTCTTCATTCGTCGTGAGCACCAGCGTGACGCGCAAATTCGGTGTCCGTGTCCGTTCTTCCGCCGCCAGTTCAGCGGTCTTGATAAGGTCTCCGGCGAGGGCCTTGGAGCGCGAACCGCTGCGCGGCTTCACTGTGGATGGGTCGAGCAGCCACTTCCTTTCCAGATCGTTGCGGGCGGTGATGGTGTGGTGGACAGCGATCATATGCGGCGGATCGGCGCCCGGCACGAAGCAGATGCCATCCAAGGGCGACTTGATCGTCTTGCCCGCGAGGTTCACACCCGAATGGACAAGCGCGTGGTAGGTCGGATCGGCTTCCCGCAAGATCGCCGTCGCCAGGCGCTCGAAGAGCCCCTCGTCGGTCATCTCAGCTAACAGCTTTGCAGTATACCCTGCGCTCATGGCCTTAATCGCGTGAAGCCGGTAGGATGCGGAGAGAAACAAACCGCATCATTGACCGCTGAGCGAGCGCGTGGCGCGGTTCGTGCCTCACCGCACCCTACTCGTTTCAGAACCTCATTTCCAAGCAGAACTTGGGACGGCAGATCATAGCGGCTTTGCAGGTTCAGCCAGAACGGGGGCTCGATACCGAAATAGCGCCCAAGGCGCAGGGCGGTATCCGTGAAGATGGCGCGGGCGCCGTGGAGATCGCGCCAATGAGCCGCGGCGGGAGGCTTAGATCTGCGGCCAGACGGTCCTGGCTGACTCTCATCGGTTTTAAAGAAAAGCTCGGCAAGCAGGTTCTCGCCGGGGTGGTCAGGCCGCCCGCGGGGCGATCTCGACAGCAATCTTCTCACCGGATTCCAAGGCGGTGCTCTTGAGGTCATAGGCGGTTTGCAAGTCCATCCAGAATTCGGGGCTGGTACCGAGGTAGCGGGACAGGCGCAGAGCGGTATCCGGGGTGATCGCCCGGTGCTCGCGCACGATGTCATTGATACGCGGCGCGGGAACCTTGAGTGCCATTGCCAGGGCATTGGCGGAGAGCCCCAGGGGTGTCAGGAATTCTTCGCGCAGGATCTCGCCGGGGTGGATGAGGCGCATGTTGTTCATGGGCTTGCTCTTGATGCTCTTGAAGGTCGGATCGATTGGTGTCAGTGGTAATCGACGATCTCGACATCGTAGGCGTTGCCTTCATCAAACCGAAAGCAGAGGCGCCATTGGTCGTTGATGCGGATGCTCCATTGACCCATGCGGTCGCGTGTCAGTGACTCCAGCCGGTTGGCCGGGGGAATACGCAGATCATCGATACGCCGGGCGACATCAAGCATCTGGAGCTTCCGTTCGGCCACGGACTGGAAGGCCCGAAAGCGCTGGGTCGGCCTTCCGGAGAACAGCGCTTGGGTGTGCTTGCACCGGAACGACTTGATCATGGGGCTAGCGTATAACGCTCCGCGTTAAACGGCAAGCCCTGCACCCCAGGCGCGATGCCACGCGAAGCAGAGCTTTCCGGGACCCTGGTTACGAAGCGGAGCTTCGTAACCAGAGGTAAAGAAAAAGGGGCCGTTCGGCCCCTTCTTCTTGTACGGCCGGCCGCGGAGGGCCGGACTGATGCCGATCAGGCAATCACTCGCCGAGCTCGACCGCTTTCATACTCAGCCGAATCCGCCCCTGCTTGTCGACTTCCAGGACCTTGACCCGAACCTGGTCGCCTTCCTTGAGCTTATCGCTGACCGATTGCACCCGCTCTTCGCAGATCTGGGAGATGTGCACCAGGCCGTCACGGCCGGGGAGGATGGTGACGAAGGCACCGAAGTCCATGATGCGGGCGACCTTGCCCTCGTAGACTTTGCCCACTTCGACATCGGCGGTGATGAGCCGGATGCGCCGCTTGGCTTCTTCACCGGCGGCCTTCTCGACCGAGAAGATTTTGACGATGCCGTCGTCGGTAATGTCGATGGTGGCGCCGGTCTCTTCGGTGATGGCGCGGATGACGGAGCCGCCCTTGCCGATGACGTCGCGGATCTTCTCCGGGTGGATCTTCAGTTCGATGATGCGCGGCGCATGCTCGGACATCTCGGCGCGGTGCACGTCGATGACCTTGTTCATCTCACCCAGGATGTGCAGCCGGCCGACTTTCGCCTGGGCCAGCGCGACTTCCATGATTTCCTTGGTGATCCCTTCGATCTTGATGTCCATCTGCAGGGCGTTGATGCCGTCGACGGTACCGGCAACCTTGAAGTCCATGTCACCCAGATGGTCTTCGTCACCCATGATGTCGGTGAGGACGGCGAACTTGTCGCCTTCCTTGATCAGACCCATGGCCACGCCGGCCACCGCGCCCTTGATCGGCACCCCGGCATCCATCAGCGACAGGCTGGTGCCGCAGACGCTGGCCATGGAGCTGGAGCCGTTGGATTCGGTGATCTCGGAGACGACACGCACCGAATAGGGGAAGGTCTCGATGCCGGGCATGACGGCCAGCACGCCGCGCTTGGCGAGCCGCCCGTGACCGATCTCGCGGCGCTTGGGGCTGCCGACACGGCCGATCTCGCCGACGCAGAAGGGCGGGAAGTTGTAGTGGAGCATGAAGTGCTCGCGCCGCTCACCGTCCAGTGCGTCGATGACTTGGCTGTCGCGCTCGGTGCCCAGGGTGGTGATGACCAGCGCCTGGGTCTCGCCGCGAGTGAAAAGCGCGGAGCCGTGGGTGCGCGGCAGGACGCCGGTGCGGATGGTGATGGGGCGCACCGTCTTGGTATCACGCCCGTCGATACGCGGCCGACCCTCAATGATGTGACCGCGCACGATCGCACTCTCGAGCCGCTCGATGGCGCCCTGGATCTGTTGGGCATTCCAGACGCACCCTTCGAGCGCGGTGACCCGATCGTAGATGTCCGCCCGGATCTCATCGAGGACGGCGTAGCGGGCCATCTTTTCCTTGATGGTATAGGCTTCGGCGATCTGGCCGGCGCCGGCGTGGGCCACCGCCTCGGCCAATAGCGGGTCAGGCAGCACGGGCGTGAAAGGGATCTGCGCCTTGTGGACTTGAGCCGCCAGCTCGCGGATGGCCGTGATGGCCACCTGCATCTGTTCATGGCCGAACAGGACAGCACCCAGCATGACCTCCTCGGACAGGCCGCGCGCTTCGGACTCGACCATCAGCACGGCCTGGTCGGTGCCGGCCACGATCAGGTCCAGGTCACTGTCCGGACCCAGGCCGATGACGGCGGGGTTCAGGATGTACTCACCGTTCTTGTAGCCGACCCGCGCCGCGCCGATGGGGCCGTTGAACGGCACGCCGGCGACGGACAGGGCCGCGGAAGTGCCGATGAGCGCCGGCACCTCGGGGTTCACGGCCGGATTCAGCGACTTGACCGTGGCGATGATCTGGACTTCGTTGGTGAAACCATCGGCGAACAGGGGCCGGATCGGCCGGTCGATCAGCCGCGAGGTCAGGATTTCACCTTCGCTCGGACGGCCCTCGCGACGGAAGAAGCCGCCGGGGATGCGGCCGGCGGCATAGGTCTTTTCCTGATAGTCGACGGTCAGCGGCAGGAAATCGCGCTCCGGACTGGGCTTTTTGCTCACCACCACGGTGACCAGCACCACGGTGTCGCCCATATTGACGAGCACCGCGCCATCGGCCTGGCGGGCGATCTCGCCGGTCTCCAGGGTGACGGTCTGATCGCCGAATTGAAACTGCTTACGAATAGGGGAGGGAATCACGGGTCAGTCCTCTGGTCTCGGCCTCGGGTTTGCAAAGAGTCGCCTGCGCCACAGGCTCCAGGTGCGTAGGGGACCGCGGGTGGCCTGCGGGCAGGCGCCCGAGGCCTGGGAGTTTGGCCCCGGCGGCCGACCACCAGCCGCCGCGGGGCGGGCGGACTCAGGGCCATGGCCGTGGGTCCGCCGGTGCCGCGTCTAGCGACGCAGACCGAGTCGCGCAATCAGTTCGCGATAGCGATCGAGATCCTTGCCCTTCAGGTAGTCGAGCAGCTTGCGTCTGGAATTGACCATGCGCACCAGACCGCGACGCGAGTGGTGGTCGTGCTTGTGGATGCTGAAGTGTCCGGTCAATTGCTGGATGCGGGCCGTCAACAGGGCAACCTGCACCTCGGGGGAACCGGTATCGTTCTCCCCCCGGGCGTAGGCGGTGACGATCTCTTTCTTCTCTGCGGCATTCATCGTCATTGAGGGTCTCCTTTAACTAGTGGGGACATGAAAAGTCCTGTACCGACGGCACCTGCCGCCGCTGATCACCCCGACAATGACATCAGGGGATCGGACCGATTGATAGACCGCGAAATTTTACCGGCTCGCCGGACCGGCTCCAAACCATGGTGCGTTTGAAGACATGCGTTGCCGCGCCGACCGCCGGGGATCGGCAGGTCGACACGGGTTGGACCTCGCGTCGGCCGCTCAGATCAACCGCTTGGGCTGCACCTTGCCGTCATCTTGGATCTCACCGACACCCAGAAAATGCTCGGAGACATCGTACAGCCGCACCAACCCTTCGGTCGGCGCCCGCGGCACCAGCACCGCCTGACCCTGCTGGAGGTAAAAAGCCGCATCAGCCGACAGGCGCAGCGCGGGCCAGTGGCCCAGGGCGGAGTCGAGCGGCAGCAGCAGCGCGTCGAGTTGCGGCGCCGCGCCTTCCTGATCCGCCAGGTCACGCACCTGATCCAGGGTGACGAAGGGCACCAGGGTGTCCAGGTAGGGACCGACCCCGGTGCGGCGCAACTGACTCACATGGCCCCCGCAGCCGAGTTCCCGACCGATGTCTTCGGCCAGGGTGCGGACATAGGTGCCCTTGGAACAGTGCACTTCGAGTTCGATCTCAGGCGGTTCGCAGCTCAGCAGATCCATCGAGAAGATCTGGATCCGGCGCGGGGTGCGTTCGACTTCCAGTCCCTGGCGCGCCAGCTTGTAGAGTCGCTCGCCGGCATGCTTGACCGCCGAATACATGGGCGGCAACTGATCGATCGGCCCCAGAAAGCCGGCCAGCACGTCGCGCACGCGTGCCGCATCCACCCCCACCACGGGTTTGGTCTCGACGACCTCACCCTCCGCATCGGCGGTGGTGGTGGTGACCCCAAGCAGCACTTTGACCCGATAGCGCTTGTCGGCGTCCAGCAGGAAGGCGGAAAACTTGGTGGCAGCCCCCAGACACACCGGCAGCAGGCCGGTGGCGAGCGGGTCCAGACTGCCGGTATGGCCGGCCTTGGCGGCACGATACAGGCGCTTGATCCGTTGCAAGGCGTCGTTGGAGGTGAGCCCCAGGGGCTTATCCAACAACAGAATCCCGGTGACGTTACGCCCCGGACTGCGGCGTCTCCCCGACATCATTGGGGTTGCTCCCGGGCGTCGGCGCTCGCAGCGGCCGCGTCGGCGCCGTCAACGCTGTTGGCGGTTTCGGCCGGCGCGTCGTCGGCCGGCGCGCCACTGCCCTGCACCGCCACATCGATCAGGTGTGACAAGTGTTCACCGGCGAGGATGGACGCGTCATAGACGAAATGGAGTTGGGGCATGATCCGCAGCCGCACCCGTTGCGCCAGCGCATGGCGCACGAACCCGGACAGGCGGCCGTTCAGCAGCCGCGCCTGCTCCTCCGCGTCTTCTTCCCCCCCGAAGCAGGTGAAGAAAACCTTGGCGTGCGACAGGTCGCGGACCACCCGCACCTCCTGCACCGTGATGCTCCCCAACCGCGGGTCCCGAACCTCATCGCGCAGCACCTGATAGAGCTCGCGCTTGAGTTCGGAACCGATTCGCTCGGTACGATCGAATTCCTTCATGCCTGATCCGCTGCCGCCACGCTCATATGATCCGCGCCCGCTCGGTGCGCTCGAACACCTCGATGTGGTCACCGACCTGAACATCGTTGTAGTTCTTCACCCCGATGCCGCAATCGGTGCCGGCCCTGACCTCGGCCACGTCGTCCTTGAAGCGGCGCAGCGACTCCAGCGTCCCCTCATAGATCACCACGTTGTTGCGCAAAACGCGAATGGGGTTGTTGCGCTTGATCAGCCCGTCCACCACCATGCAGCCGGCGATGGCGCCGAACTTGGAGGAACGGAAAACATCGCGCACTTCCACCATCCCGATGATCTCCTCGGTCACGATGGGCTTGAGCAGGCCGGAGATGGCCTTCTTCACGTCATCAATCAGCTCGTAGATGATGCTGTAGTAACGCAGATCGATGCCCTTCTCCTCCACCACCCGGCGCGCCGCCGCGTCGGCCCGGACATTGAAGCCCAGGATGATGGCATTGGAGGTCACCGCCAGATTGGCGTCGGACTCGGTGATGCCGCCCACTCCGGTGGCCACCAGGATCACCTTCACCTCGTCGTTGGTGAGCTTGAGCAGACTCTCGCGCAACGCTTCCAGACTGCCCTGCACGTCCGCCTTGACGATCAGATTGACCGACTTGAGCTCGCCGTCCTTGAGCTGGGAGAAGATCTGATCCAGGCTTACGCCGCGGTTTTCGTCCAGCTTGGAGCGGCGCACCCGGGTGGAGCGCAGTTCAGCCACTTCGCGGGCCCGGCGTTCATCGGCCACGGCCAACACGTCATCCCCGGCGTTGGGGGTGGCGGAGAGGCCCAGAACCTGCACCGGGATCGACGGACCAGCCGCCTCGATCGGGTTCCCCGCCTCATCGAACATGGCGCGCACCCGGCCGTACTCCCCACCGCTGACGATCATGTCGCCGCGGCGCAGGGTTCCGGACTGCACCAGGATGGTGGCCACCGGACCCCGGCCCTTGTCCAGACTGGATTCCACGATGGTCCCGCGGGCCGGCCCGTCCACCGGCGCCTTGAGCTCCAGCACCTCGGCCTGCAGCAGAATGGCGTCCAGCAGGTCGTCGATCCCGACGCCGGTCTTGGCCGAAACCTTGACCAGCATGGTGTCGCCGCCCCATTCCTCGGTCAGCACGTCGTGCTGGGACAGTTCCTGCATCACCCGATCCGGATTGGCATCGGGTTTGTCCATCTTGTTGACGGCAACCACGATCGGCACCTTGGAGGCCCGCGCATGGTGAATCGCCTCGATGGTCTGGGGCATCACGCCATCGTCCGCCGCGACCACCAGGACCACGATGTCGGTGACCTTGGCACCGCGGGCACGCATCGCCGAGAAGGCAGCATGGCCCGGGGTGTCCAGGAAGGAGATGACTCCCCGATTGGTCTCCACATGGTAGGCGCCGATGTGCTGCGTGATGCCGCCGGCCTCGCCGGAGGCCACCCGGGTCCGCCGGATATAGTCCAACAGCGACGTCTTGCCATGGTCGACGTGACCCATGATGGTGACGACCGGCGCACGCGGCTGGGCCTCGGCCTGACCGGCCTGCTCATCGGCCTCTTCGATCAGCGTGTCCTCGGCCGTGCGTTCGTCGGCAATGACCGCCTTATGACCCATGTCCTCGACCAGCAGGGTTGCCGTATCACGGTCCAGGGCCTGGTTGATCGTGACCATCATGCCCTGTTTGAAGAGCTCTTTGATCAGGTCGCCGACCTTGACCGTCATCCGGTTGGCCAATTCAGCGACTGAGATGGTCTCGGGCAGCTCCACTTCGCGCACCACCGGCGCGGTCGGCCGCTGGAACAGATGCTTGTCCTGAAGTTGCGGCTTGGCGCCCTTGCGCTTGCGACGCGGACGCCCGCCCCCGGCCTCGCCATCGACTTCCTCGTATTCGGCGCGCGGCGCCTCCTGATCACGGGCCCGCAGCGTATCTTTGCGTCCGGCCTTCTTGACCGATTTTTCCTTCTCGGACAGTTCAGGGACTTTCTTGGCCGCGGCCGCCACCGCCGGCCGCTTGGCTGGTTTGGCGGCCTCGGGGCGGCGGCGCGCGACCGCGGCCTCGGGCCGTTCCTCTTCCTGACGCTCGCCGACCACCGACGGCGCGGCCGCCGGCATGGTGTCCTCGGGCGCCGCGGCCGCGGCGGCGGCCGCGGCAGCGGCGGCGGCGGCAGCACGTTCGACCGCCGCCCGCGACTCTTCTTCAGCCAGACGCCGGGCCTCGACCTCGGCCGCCCGGCGCGCCTCGTCAGCTTCGCGACGGCGCTCCTCATCTTCCCGCGCCCGCCGCTCCTGGTCCTCCAGGTCGGCCAACCGCCGCGCTTCCTGTTCCGCCCGCAAGGCTTCGAGCTCGGTCCGGCGGCGACCACCGTCATGGGGGATACTACGCAACGTCTGCCGATCGCGGGGCGGCGTCCGCGAGGAATCGGCCGGCCGCCGCGGCGGCGGTGTCGGCCGGGTTGGCGCGGCGGCAACCGGGGGCCGGGCTGGCGCCGCCGCCGGGGCGGGCGGGGCCGCCGGGGCCGTGGGGGTGACGACCTGCACCTCGGCGACCGGGGTGACCTCAGCCGCGGTTTCGACCGCGGTTTCGACCTCGGTTTCGGCTTCGACCAGCCGCTCGACCACTGGCGCCGCAACGGCCGCGGCCACGGGCTCAACGACCATCTCGACCGCAGCCTCCTCAGGCACCTCGGCCGGCGTCGGCTCATCGCCACGCTTGACGTAAGTCCGCTTGCGGCGCACCTCCACGCTGACCGTCTTGGCTCGCACGGTTGGGGTGGGCCGCGAACCGCCGGCACCGCCGACACCACCGCCGGGAGCACGCGGGGTCACCGCCGGCTGGCGCAACTCGCTCATCGACTTGCGCTTGAGTGTCACCTGACTGGGATCAGCCCCACCCTCGGCCCCGCCCTTGCCATGACTGCGCCGCAGATAGCCCAGGAGTTGCAGCTTTTCCTGCTCGGTCAGGGTGGAATCCGCGCCGCTGGCACGGATACCGGCCTCGCTGAGCTGGGTCAGAAGGCGTTCGACCGGAATGCCGACCGTAGAGGCGAGTTGTTTGACTGTGACTTCACTCATGAACGAACCTCCTGGCGGGATTCCTCACCCGCATCGGCAAACCAGGGCTCACGCGCTTTCATGATCAAGCGCGCCGCCCGCTCTTCGTCCATGCCCTCGACCTCCATCAACTCATCGACCGACTGTTCGGCGAGGTCCTCCATGGTCGTCACCCCGCGCGCCGCCAGCGCGAAGGCGAGGCCCTCGTCGACCCCTTCCATGCCGAGCAGGTCCGCCGCGGGTTCAGTCCCCAACACCTCCTCCGACGCGATGGCGCGGGTGAGCAACACGTCCTTGGCGCGTTGCCGCAGTTCAGTGATCGTGTCCTCGTCCAGATCGTCGATCGCCTGCATCTCCGCAAGCGGCACATAGGCCACCTCATCAACGCTGGTAAAGCCCTCATCCACCAGGATGGCCGCGAGGGTCTCATCCACGCCGAGTTGATCCATGAAACTCTGGACCGAACGGCGCGCCTCCTGCTCGCTCTTGGCGGCGGCCTCTTCTTCATTCATTACATTGAGCTCCCAGCCGGTGAGTTGGCTGGCGAGCCGCACATTTTGCCCGCCGCGCCCGATGGCCTGGGAAAGATTCTCCTCCTTGACCGCCACGTCCATGCTGCGCGACTCCTCGTCGATGACGATGGAGACCACATCCGCCGGAGACATGGCATTGATCACGTATTGGGCCGGGTTATCGTCGTAGAGAATGATGTCGACACGCTCGCCGTTGAGTTCGTTGGAAACCGCCTGCACCCGCGAGCCGCGCATACCGACGCAGGCGCCCACCGGGTCGATCCGCGCATCCTTGGTGCGCACCGCGATCTTGGCGCGCGCACCGGGGTCACGGGCAGCGCCCAGGATTTGGATCAACCCCTCGCCAACCTCCGGCACCTCGAGCTTGAACAACTCGATGAGCAGTTCCGGGGCGGTGCGGCTGACGAATAATTGTGGTCCCTTGGCCTCGGCGCGTACGTCGAACAGATAGCCGCGCAGACGGTCGCCGGTGCGCACCGATTCGCGGGGGATGACGTGTTCGCGGGGGACCAGCGCCTCGGCATTGTTACCCAGATCGAGCAGGATGGTGCCCCGATCCGCCTTCTTCACGATGCCGGTCACCAGCTCGCCCTTGCGGCTCGTGTAGGCATCGACGATCTTGGTACGCTCTGCTTCCCGCACCTTTTGCACGATGACCTGTTTGGCGGTCTGCGCGGCAATGCGCCCGAACAGTTCCGAGTCGATTTCCTCTTCCATGAAATCTCCGGCCTTGAGTCCGGGCTCCAGCACCTCGGCAGCGGACAGGGTGATCTGGCGTTCGGGGGCCTCCAGGACGCCCGCCGCCGGGTCCTCGATCACCTCCCAGCGACGGAAGGTCCGGTAGTCGCCGGTCTTACGGTCGATCACCACCCGCGCCTCGATCTCGCCGCCGTGCTTCTTGCGGGTCGCCGAGGCGAGCGCCGCCTCAATGGCCTCGAAGATCACATCCTCGGGCACATCCTTTTCGTTGGATACGGCCTCAACGACCAGCAGGATCTCTTTACTCATACGTTCTTTTACTCAGCACTGTGCGACCGGCGACCAGCGTTACCGGTGCGCGGCGTCTCCGAAATCAGGTACCAAACGAGCGGACTCCAGGACTGCCAGCGGAATTTCCCAGACCCGGCCCTCGGCCTCCAGCCGGATGATCACGGGCGGGGCGCCCGCGGCCTCATCCCGGGCCCCCAACCCAAGCAGCACACCCTCCAACTTGCGTCGGCCTTCGATCTTCTCGGCCAGTCGGACCTTGATCCGGTGACCAGTGAATCGCGCGAAATGCTCCGGAAACACCAGTGGCCGATCCAGTCCGGGCGAGGACACTTCCAGATCGTAATGACCCGGCAAGGGGTCCTCCACGTCCAGGACCCCGCTCAACTGGTGGCTCACGGCAGCACAGTCGTCCACGGTGACGCCCTGGGCCTGGTCGATATAGACCCGCAGTGTCCCGGCCCCGCCGCCGTGCTGAAAAAACTCGACGGCAACCAGTTCATACCCCATGGACTCCACCACGCGGAGTGCCAACTGCGTCAGGGTGCTGTCAACCGGCTGCATTGCAAAAAACCTTGAGGAAAACGCGTCCCAAAAATGAAAAATGGGCCAATGGCCCACTTCTGATGTCGACCGGCCCCACGGAGCACCGTGGACGGCGCGACCCGCCTCGCGAAGTACAAAAAAACCCCGGACGACGGGGTTCATGACGGAAAATTCGGGGGCAATGCCCGTTCGAGGAAAACTCTGACCGTCAAGCACGCTAGCCTTCGGATTCTAGGTCTTCCGCGTCCTGCGCGCAAGACGCTTGATCCGGTATTGGAGAACTTCCGGAATCGGCGCGGTGGTGCGACCATTGGCACATGCCAACCACCAGTCACCACGGCACCGCGGACGAGCAGGCGCTGCAGCACAGCGTCAGGGAGCGGACCCGTCACCTGCTGACCACGGCCGGGGCTTGGCTGCGCATCGCGATTCCTGAGCCGCGGATTCTTTTCGACCTGCGGGGACGGGCTGCCGGCCAGGCCCGCCTTGCGCTGCGCGGCCCCTGCATCATCCGTTTCAACCCGGTCCTGCTGCGCGCCAACCACGCGTCGTTTCTGGCCGACACGGTTCCGCATGAGGCGGCGCATCTCGCGGCCTTCGCCCGCTACGGCACGCGCATCCGTCCGCACGGACCGGAGTGGCAAGCGATCATGCGCTACTTCGGAGTCAAGCCGGAACGCTGCCATCGCTACGACCTGTCCGCCACCAGCGGACGCACCCTGCGCGAGTTCGACTACCACTGCGACTGCCGGGAACATCGACTGAGCAGTATTCGTCACAACCGCATCTTAACGGGCGGGGCCTATATTTGCCGCCACTGCGCGACCCCGCTGCGGCCGGGTCCGCGGCCTGGCCTGGCCGGCACCTGTTGAGTGACAGACCTTCGTGTAGGGGCGGGTTGGAAACCCGCCCCGACGCCGGTTATCACGTCCGAAAGCGATAAACACGCAGGCAACCCGACTCCGGGCTAGCCCGTTCGGAGTGACCTGCTGGTCAACGCGGCGCGTAGGGCGTGGGCCCATAGCCGGGCAGGTATCCCGGATAGCCATAGGGCGGTGCCGGCGGGCCCCAATACCCCCAAGGGGTCGGCACCACCATCGGCGGGGCCTGAGGTCCGCGTGCGGGAGCGGCAGGCGGGCGCGGACGAGAAGCGGCGGCCGGTTCCGGGACAGGCCCGGACGGCGCTTGCACGGCAGGCGCGGGAACAACCACCGGCGCGGCGGTCGCCGGAGGCGCCGCGGCGACGCCCCCGGAAACCGGGGGGACTATCGGCACGGCGGCAGGCATGACCTGAGGCTCCGCGACCTCGGGCTTCGCAACCTCGGGCTTCGCAACCTCGGGCTCCGCGATCCAGGGCACCGTGTCCTGAGGCCCCGACGGTTGGGACTTGATGCCAGGCGCGGCGACGAGGGGCTTATCCGCGGCCGACGCCGATTCCGCTTCCGGCCGCGGCGGCAAGGGCACAGCGACCGCTGTCATTGCATTGATGTCGGCCTCAGCCGGCACCTGCGGCTCCGGAATAGAACGGCCGCTCATCAGGGTATTGGCGAAGGCCGCCGATTCCGCCGCCGCCACCGGTGCCGGTGCCGGTGCCGGTGCCGGTGCCGCGACCGGCGCTTGCACCACGGTCGGCGACGGGACCGGCGGGACGCCGGACGCGGCGCCCGCGGTCGGTGCCGCGGTCTCGACCGCGCGGCTACCGGCGACCTGGGGCGCGGTCGGCACCACTGCCGACGGGGCCGTCGCTTCCGGTGTCGCCGGGGTGGTGCGCGGATGCAGGGCCCCGACCGCGGTCTCAGGACGCTTGATCGACCCCAGGTAGAGCACGCCGAACACCAGCACCAACAACCACAGCATCAGCCTGGCCCACCAGCCAAAACCCACAACGGCGGCAGACTTCGTCATAATTCGGTGCCTATAAGAAGAAGTAATAACAACATTGAAGACAGGGGAGCGTTTACGGGACGCGGCACGGACGCGGTCTCAGGGCGCGCCGGAACCGGCCGCCAGGGCCGCCAGGATCGGCCCCGACTGCCCGGCACAGAATCCAAGATGCGCTTCGATCGCGGTCATCGTAATCGCTCCCTCGCCTTTTCCGGCGGCCCAGTTAACCACGTAGGCGAGACTCGCATAACACAGACCCAGTTCGCGGGCCAGGGCGGCCTCGGGCATACCGGTCATACCTACCAGATCACAGCCGTCGCGCTCCATCCGCGCGATCTCGGCCGCCGTCTCCAGCCGCGGCCCCTGGGTCACGCCGTAGGTCGCACGCGCGGCCGCGGCAACTCCGGCGGCCGCGCAGGCGCGCAACAGGTCCATGCGCAACTCCGGGCAGTAGGGCTCGGTGAAATCCACGTGAGCCACCGCACCCGCGTCGTCATCATGAAAACTCTGTTCACGGCCATGGGTGTAGTCGATCAGTTGATCGGGAACCGCAAAGACCCGCGGACCGAAGCGCGCGGTGATGCCGCCGACGGCCGCCAGACCGAGCACGCGCTGCGCACCGCTGACGTGTAGCGCCCACAGGTTGGCCCGATAGTTGACTCGATGCGGCGGCAACCGATGACCTTCACCGTGCCGGGGCAGGAACAAGATCGGATGGCCGGCAAGGCAGCCGTGCACGAGGGGCGCCGAAGGGGCGCCGAAAGGGGTGTCGAGCGGTTTCGCCTCGATAACCTGAAGACCGGGCAGGCGCTGAAAACCCGAACCCCCGATGATCGCGAGCAGACCCATCGAATCCTCTGAAGAGCCACCTGAACATGAAGGTGTGAGTCTACCTCAGAGACCGCGGAAGCCAAAAAAAAACCGGCGCCGCCACGAGCGCGGGGGCGTCGGCACGGTTTATACCCGTCGTTGTTGGTTTCTCGTTTTTCGTAACCCGTTGCTTTATAAGCGGCAACGAAAAACGAAAAACCGAAAACTCAAAACCGTTCCATATCACTGGCGCTGCCGTCGGCCGAACCGCGCCTCGGCAGTCCGGGCGGTCTAGATGCGCGTCTCCTGGAACATCCCGATCTCGACCAGCTTGGGAAAAAGCACCCGCTCCTCACGCTCGATACGCTGCCCGACCATGTCGAAAACCTCATGGGTCTCGGTCAGGAAGTCTTCGCTGAACGTGAAGTCGCAGTTCTTCAGCCAGTGCTTGTGATAGTCGTCGAAGGTCTTACGCAACGGCCGCTCACCGCTGATGAACCCCCAAGCGATCGACTTGACCTTGGGGTCCTCATGGATCAGCAGACTGGGGTAGAGCCCGCGATCTTCTTCGGCCAGGTGTCTGCGCACCTTTTCGCCGAGATCACAGAGCAACTCAAACGCGGTCTTGGCATTCGGGCGGATCCGCAGTTGATCCTTAGTCAGGATCGAACGGAGATCATCGATCATCTGCCGGAGTTCGGCATGCGTGCTGCGATAACCGTCTAGTGTATACATGAGCCATCCTCCTCGTTATTACCTCGCGAGCGTAAGGGGAAGGCACAAGCTTCCGCGACACCCACGACTCGGCACGTTTTCGATGCGGTGCCGATCCTAAGGTCGGAGCACGCGCGAACGTGTTGGCTATAGAGATACCGCAAAATTGCCCTGGAGTCAAAAAGCCCCTATTTATATCAGAGTTTTATCGAATACCTATCAACAGTCCCCGATGGCGACGGCGAAGACGCCGGGGACGTTTCGAAAGTAGCTCTTATAGTCTAAACCGTAGCCGAAGAGGTAGCGGTCGGGGACCTGGACACCGACGAAATCGGCTTCACAGACATGGGGCCGCCGTTTCTCCACCAGAACCGCTGCGTGTACTCCTGCCGCTCCGTCTTCGCGGCAGGCCCGCACGATGGCGTCCAGGGTCACACCCTCGTCCAGGATATCGTCCACGATCAGTACCTGCTCCCCGCGGATGGCCTCCGTCGGGCGGTAGTGCCAGACCAACTCGCCGCCGCTGGTCGTTCCCCGGTAGCGGCCGACATGGACGTGATCCAGCCGTAACTGAAAATTGAGTCGGGGCAGCAACAGGCCGGTGGCGATGACCCCCCCGCTCATGACACAGAGCACCAGCGGGTCGGTCCCGGCCAAGCGCTCACTGATGGCCTCGGCCATGCGGTCGATCGCCTGCTCCATGGCCTCCTGGGTGACCAGGCACTCGGCACGGTCGGCGACCGCCGTGTAAGTCTCGGGGGAAAGCTTCATAGGGTAATTCACGTCGGTGTTGGGGGGCGGGTGGGATCGTCGAGCGCCAGGTCGAGGGTCGCCAGGTCTTCCAACAGGGCGACCTGACGCACACCCGCCTGCCAGCGCGGCGCTTCGTGCAAGCGCGCGGGTTCGGGGTCACCGCGTCCGTGCATCCGCAACAGGCGTAACTGGCCGGCAGGATCGTGATGATCGCGAAACTGATGGACGATCGCGAGCACGGCCGGACGATTGTTGCAGATCAGCAGCATGTCACAGCCGGCGTGCACGGCCGCCTGGGCACGCTCCACATAGCCGCCGCCGGCATCGGCCGCGGCCATATTGAGGTCATCGCTGAAGATGACGCCCGCAAAACCGAGACGTCCGCGCAACAGGTCGCGCAACCAGACCGCGGAGAATCCGGCGGGTTCCGCCGCCACACGGGGATAGCTGACGTGAGCCGGCATCACCGCCTCCAATCCGTGTTCGATCAGTCGTGCGAAGGGGATCAGGTCGGCAGCCAGGAGGTCAGCCAAATCGCGCTCGTCAATCGGCAGCGCCGTATGGGAATCGGCCGCCACCCCGCCGTGCCCAGGGAAGTGTTTACCCACTGCCGCCATCCCGGCCTGGCGGACCCCGGAGGTCCAAGCCGTGGCCAGGTCCACGACCTGGGTCACCCGCGCACCGAAGCCGCGGTCACCGATCACCTGACTGATGCCCCGATCCAGATCCAAGACCGGCGCGAAGCTGAAGTCCACCCCCGCCGCCCGCAACTCGGCCGCCATCAACCAGGCCACGTCGGCGCAAGCAGCACAGGCACGCCGCGGATCGGCGGCATAGAGTGCGCCAAAACGCCCGGCCGCCGGCAACCGGGTGAAACCGTCGCGAAAGCGCTGGACCCGCCCGCCCTCCTGATCCACGCCGATCAGCAGTCGCGGTTCCCGCAGGGCATGGATCGCCGCGGTCAACCCCGCCAACTGCTCAGGCGAAGCGTAGTTGCGGGAAAACAGGATGACACCGCCCACGGCCGGGTGACGCAGCAACTCGCGATCCTCGGCGGTCAACTCCGGACCGGCCAAATCCACCATAATCGGACCCAGTGACATGACTTAGGTCCCCCGGCTCTCGGTGGTCCGGCCCATCGCTCGCGGGGTCGTGATCAGGGCTGATATACTGGGTTCCGGCATGGGTTCGCTCGCGACACGGGGGCCGGGCAGGAACACCCGGCGCAGGATGGCGTTTGTAGCACAGGGCGCGGGTCCGGGCCAGTGCCCGGACAGCGGACCCTGTCGCGTGGCGAGCTGGTGCTCATCGTCGGCGGCAACGGCGCCGACAAGTCCACGCTGCTGAAGCGCCTGACCGGACTCTACCGGACGCAACAGCGGGTGCTGCTGCTGGACGGGAACCCGCTCGACGCTGCCGACGATCCGGCCTATCGCTCATTTGTCGCAATCTTATGGCAGACAGTTCTTGCTTCCTGAGGGATACCGGAGAGGAGCTAGGTCGTCGATGGCAGCTATTGCCCGCAGACAATCGGAGTGAATCATGGGATACCATATCGAACAGGGCCTGATGTACATGATGCCGACCCACTTCGGCCCGGTGTCGGGTCCGCGTCAAGGCCCCGATCGCAAGCCATTCAATCATGTCGCCTCGCCGAAAAGCACTACCTACACGGTCAGTTTTCTAACCGATGCGGATCAACTCGCGGCCTTATGCCCACCTGGCTTCGCTATAACCGATGAGCCGGTCGTGACGATTGCGTGCGTTCACATGACCGAGGTGGAGTGGCTTGCAGGGCGTGGCTACAACGTCCTGGGAGTCATGTTTCCCGTTACCTACTGCGGCGAGCGGGATCGCGCCGCGGGACCTTTGTTGGCCGTGCTTTGGGAGAATCTGGCAGACCCGATTCTGACCGGCAGGGAACAGATCGGGTTTGCCAAGATCTCAGCAATTCCCGGCGAAGTAGCAGGCTATAATAAAAACAACGACCTACGACTTG
>CAYYAY010000037.1:0-58397 GCA_964470155.1 uncultured Lamprocystis sp.
ACCCGACCGGTTACCCGCCACGGCTCAACCGAAATCTGACATGAGAGACGTATATCAGGAGTCCAAGTTGGGGGCAAATGCGTTCGGAACAGGGTGTGAAATGGCACATCCTCAGTGACCACAGCGGCGGACGGTCGACTTCGGCACGCCCACGGCATTCGCTGCCCAGCATGACAGATGCCATTGGGACCATCGCTCACCGACGAGCGACAGCACCTCGGGCCTTCCCTGGCCCCGTCGTTCCGGCGGTCAGGGCACGACGGTCAGGTTGAGGGTCTTCGCGTTGTTGCCGGGGACCGGGTCCTGCGTATCGGCCTGGGCGCTGCCGGTAAGGGCCATGGCCCCGGCGGCGGCGGGCCGCAGGTACAGATACCGGGTGCGCGAGGCGTTCTTCGCCAGGCTGCCGTAACTGCACACCACCTCGGAGGCGGCGACGCTGCATTCCGCGGGTCCGGACACCCAGCTCAGGCCGGCGGGCAGGGGCAGCACGAAACGGGTGTTGGCGGCGGCATCGGTTCCCAGATTCTTGATGATGAAAATGAACTCCGCCGCGCTTCCGGTCTTGGGGGTGAGATTGCTGGCCTTGAACTGAGTCAAAACGAGGTCCGCGGTCTGCCCGACAGGGGGCGGAGGAGCAGCCACGGTCAGGACGACGCTGGCCGCATTGTTGGCGGTGTCCGGGTCCGGGGTGTCGGAGCCGGCGGTACCGGTGAGGGTGAGGCTGCCGGCGGTCGTCGGGCGCAGGGCGACACTGCGGGAGCGTGTGCCCGACTGTTCCAGGGTGCCGAAACTGCACACCAGGGCGCCGGACGCGACGGCGCAGTCGGCAGGACCGCTGACCCACTGGACCCCGGCGGGCAGCGGCAGCGCGACCCGCGCGTTCAAAGCCGCGTCGGTGCCCAGGTTGCCGACCTCAAAGCTCAGGTTGACGGTGCTGCCGGCCACCGGGGTGGGGTTGTCCACGGCCAACGACACCAGGTTCAGGTCGGCCAGGACCGGGGTCGGTGGGGGCGGCGGGGGTGGTGGCGGTTCGGCGCCGTTCACCTCCGGCAGGGCGGCAAGCAGGGCGGCCGTGGTGGCAGTATGCTCACGGGGATAGCTGTTCCAGCCGCGGTAGATGCCGAAGTTGCCCTCGTTGTAAGCGAACAACTGACGGCTGATGCCGAAGTGATCGAAAGCGGCATTGGCGTCCGCCAGCCAGGCGACCCCGGCGACACCGGCGATCTCGTATTTCTCGAAGGTAACGCCATACTCGCCTACGTTGAAGGGGACAGTGAAGCTGTCGGTGGCGCCGTCGTAGAACGCCTGCAGCCCCTCGCCGTCGCGCAGTTCCTGCTTGAAGGTCTCGACGGTACCGACGTAGGGAGTGTTATTGGTGTGCGAACCGGCCCAGGACCAGGGCTCGTACCAGTGCACGTCGTACAGGACATTAGGGTCGGCAAGGCGGTACATGCCGGTATCACTAGGATGGAAGGAGACCTCCACCACGACCAGATGATGGGGGTCCACGGCGCGGATCTTCTCGATCACCGTCGCCGCGTAATCAAACCAATGGTTGACGTAGGGTTCGTTGATCAGGTCGTAGCCGACGATGGTCGTCTCGTTGCGGTAACGCCCGGCGATGGCGACCCAGAGGTCCTCCAGGCGTTTCTTGAGGTCGGCCCGGCTGCCGAAACTCTTGAAGCCGTCGGCACTCTGGTAGCCGCCCTGGGGAACGTGCATGTCCAGGATCAGGCGCAGGCCCTGGGCCTTGGCCCATTGGATGTGGCGGTCCAGCACGGCCCAGCCCTCTTCCTTGTAGACCCCGGGGGCGGTGTCATCCTCGAATAAGTTGTAGGCAAGCATCAGCCGGACGCTGTTGAAGCCCAGGGCGGCGATCTCGGCGTAGGAGTCGGCCTTGACGTTCTTGAATTTGTAGTTGGTGAGCGCCGCGGAGAGCGTGTCGCCCGGATCGTACAGATAGACGTTGATCCCTTTGAGGACAAAGGGCGCGTCGTTCGGACCCAGCACCAAACGGTTGCCGCTTGCCCGCACCAGCGCGTCGGCGTCCAGGGTCGCCGGAGGCTGGTAACCGATCTCGGCCCGGGTCAGGGGGGTGACGTAGGCGTTGTCGATGTAGACAGTTTTGCCGAGACCGCCGGAGATGCACAGTTTGATCGTGTCGGTCGCCGCGAAATTGGTTTTCACGACACCGAACAGCGTGGTCCAGCGGTCGGGATAGGCCCGGCCGTCGTAGCTCGATTGCTCCCCGTCGATCCAGGTCGGGCTGCCGTTGTTCTTGATCAGACCCAGATCCAGATCGGCATAGCCGGTCTCGTCCGCCGCCAGACGGATCCGGGCACCGACTTCATACAGGGTGCCATTCTGCAGAGAACCGGCGGCCAGGGTATAGAGCGCGCCGTAGGGACACCAGGCGTAGGCGGAGTCCAGACGCAGACCCTGGGTGCCGGTCTCCGCGGCGGCGGAATCCAGGGCGAGCGCGGACTTGGTGCTGCTCCAGACGGGCAAGGGATCTTCGAAACCGCCGTCATGAATTAGATTGGTTCCAGCGAGCGCGGTATTCACCGCGAGAGCCAGTGCACTCAGCGCCAGGATGCGTGCGGACAGGAGGTCACTGTTCATCGAATCAAACCCCGATAATCAGGTGTGGTGGAGTGACTGAGCAACCGCCGGGTGCGCCCGGCAGCCTCGCTCCGCACTGCGGCACGCTGAACCCAGGGGCGCGGTTGAGTCTACCCAGGCGCACGCAGATAATGTGTGCAGTGTTCGTCATCTTACTGCAACTTCTCGGTGGACCACCCGGATTGGTTCCGGAGCAGATTCACGATCAACCCCCCAGAGCCCCATTCCATGCAGCGTTTTTTGCAGCGATCGTTCAGCGCACTGGTCCTCCTGACCGCCGCCCAGGTCACCCAGGCGGCCATCCCCGCCACCCCGGTGATGACCCTCTACAAGTTCAACGGCCCGGCCACGGTGCCCTACTACCGGGCGGAGGGCTTCACCGGCCCCGGTGCGCCGGCCGGTTCACTGAGCCAGGGCACCTCGCTGATCCCCTGCCTGGTGATCCGCGGCGGCACACCGCTGACCGACGGCCAGGGCACACCCTATGTCGGTTTCGAGGTCGTCGTCGACCCGCGCCAGGCGACCCGGGCCGACACCGAACGGTTCAAGCGCACGGTGGCCGAACGCGGCCAACTCCAGGTCCAGAACCATCACTGCGCGCCGGGGGTGAAGTATGTGATCGACGTGCGCCAACTCTACGCCCTGAAGAAGGCACCCTTCTTCGATCCGCCCCGCTCCGGCGGCAACGGCGGCGGCACGGCCGGGGCGACGACCCTGGACCGGATCGTGCGTGCCTTTCACACCTCCCCGCAATGCGAGGCCGCCAACCGCGCCCTGACCGGCCGGCGCGCGGCTCTGGCCAACGCCTGGGGCGAGTTCTCGCGCGCCAACGCACGCCTTGGCTCGGACACCGAACTGGCCCGTGCCAAACATCTGGATTATGTGATGCGCACGACGCTGTTCGAGGGTCACATCGGCCGCGGCTGCAACGCCTACGGCACCTGCGAGCGCAACGTGATCGCGCTGTCCATTCGCAACCGCGCGGTCGGTCAGTGCAAGAGCAATCAGGGCTGCGGCTTCCCCGGCGACTTCCAGGGTGCCGCCTCCACGGTGAATCAGTACAACATCTGGGACGAATACCTGACGCAGATCTCCGGGCTCACCTCCTGCTTCCTGCGCCCCGATCTGGCCCAGGACGAGACCTACGCCAAGTTCCAGGCCATGTACACCCAGAACGTCGGCGACGTGGAGCGCATCCTCTACGGCAGCGAGGCCGACCTGAAGGAGATCTTCCCCGGCACCCCGCTCGCGAACCTCACTGAACTGCGCCACTACTATCACGCCCCCGCCATGGGCAAATGCTTCCCCCGGCACGACCGGGTGGAATACATGTCGGGCGCGGTCGCCGGCCGCGGCGGCGACTTTGCCCTGATCGCCGATAAGCGCATCCAGGTCGGCAGTGCGGCCGACGGCGGTTATGACTTCAAGGAGTTTGTGTTCGAGGAAAAACCGCAGGGCGACGTCATCCGGATTCTGGACAATTATCCCGGCTTCAGCGTCGACAAACGCAAGGTGTCACTGCGTCAACCCACCGCCTGCCCGCCCTATGGCGTCCCGGCCGGCTGCCGCTTCGAAGAGGTCGGGCGCTATCGCAAGACCCCGAGTTGGATCAACGATGGCCGGCCGGTCGAGGTCACCTGCCGGGTCAAGGACCGGGGTGAAGCCTGCCGCGGCGGCGGCAACCCGACCACCGTCCGCCTTGGCGGCACCTGTGACGTCGAGATGCGTCCGTTGGCGGGGGTGCGGTAACCCGGTCGCGCCTGACGGCGCTGACTTTGATCGTCGTGCCGCTCGCAGCAAGATCACTGGAGGCCGAGACTTACAGTGAAAGGACGTCGTCAGGCCATCCTGGCCTGACGGCGTCGGGTGAGCAAGGCGACGACGCCCTTGTGGCAGGGACTGCAATCATGGCCCGTCGCAGTCCTGACTCATTGACCAAATCCGATCAACGCCAGCACCCCCAAGACGATAAAGGTCGCCGCGGCGGTGCCATGGACGACGCGCGTCGGTATCCAGGCGGTAATCCGGTCGCCGAAAAACACCACCGGCACATTGGCCAGCAACATACCCAGCGTGGTGCCGGCGACCACCCAGACATAGCTGCCGAACTGCGCGGCTAAAGCGACCGTGGCCACCTGAGTCTTGTCGCCCATCTCGGCCAGGAAGAAAGCGACCAGGGTCGCGCCGAACACACCCAGCGTGCGCCCGACCGGCGCCGCATCCGCGTCCAGTTCATCCGGCACCAGCATCCACACCGCCATCGCGATAAAGGAGAGACCGAGAATCCAGCGCATGACATCCGGCCCGACGTAGACCGTAACCCATTGACCGATAGCCGCGGCCAACCCATGGTTGGCGAGGGTGGCGATAAGAATCCCCCAGACGATGGGCCAGGGCTTGCGAAAGCGCGCGGCGAGACAGAGTGCGAGCAGTTGGGTCTTATCGCCGATCTCAGCGAGGGCGACGATACCGGTCGAGACGAGGAAGGCTTCCAAACAAAGACTCCGGGGGCCGGCGAAGAAAAGCCAATGACCACGGACCGTCGCCAGCCCGGCAGGCGCGCCGCGGTCAAAGGTCTCGCCAGGCTCATGTGGCTGTCTGCACCATGGTCCGACCGTGCGGCCGGGCCAAGTCTGTTGATGCAAACCCTTCGCGCGGGTGCGCAAGGCGGCTACTCCCCAAAGACGGCGCAGAGCATAGCACGGTTGGCGGAGTTGATCATCGTTTCGGCCGGCATCGGGTGCGGTCCAAAGGGATGCGGAAGCCCTGCCCTGACTGTCGGTGTAGGGAACCGGCCTCAGCAGTCGCTTCGGCCTGGCGGGGACGCGATGCGTACCGGGTATTTCGTCAACCCATCATTTCGTCATTTCTGAGAGGCATTTGCGCTGTGACGAAAAAAGTCGATGTCGCGGTCGATCGGACGAGCGTGGCTCACCGGCGCAGATCCTCAGGGTTGATGGCCCTACTGTACCGGGACCTGCGCCACCCGGCAGCGGGAAAGCCAGAAAGATTTGAGGGAAGCTCCATCAGCCAGACCAGGCCCGCACAGGGCACGAACGCAAACGGCACTGAGAACTTGACTCCTACCACCCGGCCTGATGACCACACCCTGTCCGCTGATCTGTTGACCCCAGACTGGATTCCGTACGTCAGACCGCAGAGGATAGGCTGCGGTATAACGCACAAGATGGCGGAAAGAACGATGGTAGGGCAACACATGAAGCGAGCACAAAAAGTGCACCCGATGCTGCAAGCCAACCCTTGACAAATATATCCCTTGGGATATAACTATACTTGCATGAAACCCCATGCACCTACATAAGGAGCCACTTATGAATCCACTTTCGTTTCCGTGTTTTCTTGATTCTGAGAATTGGCTATGACAGCCCGCAGCTTGCCGGGAAGGGATTACGAACAAGATCCCCCCAGTGAGTATGTCTTAAAACTGATAGACGATGGCAATCCGGATGGAATGTTCCTCGCTCAAGCAATAAAAGCGATGGAACACTCTGGATTTCTGCGTGGCCACTGTATAGAAGCCACACACGATCGCTCTGCAGAATTATAGGTTATTGACGCAAGGTCCCACAACCTAATATATGCCTTCAATAAACATAGGCGCGAAATTTGGTATTTGATTGCGTTTGAAGGTGATGTTGCAAGTCACCTTGTAGAAGCCCGACGTAGACTAAATCAAATGTAAAGAAAAAACGCCTATCCCCTTGGAAAGGGAATAGGCGCTCTCAGCGGGTTACGACCAGCAAAATCGTGACTCACCCGCGAAGGTTTATCAGTTATAAGGCTATTATAAGGCTAGAATGATGATGAATGAAACCCTGAAAGAGATTTGTGAAAACGAGGCCCTGGCCCCTGATCGCTTTGATACCGCGATAAAGAAAGCCATTTCGAGTAACCCTGAAATGCGTTTTGAATACGAGCGCAACGCTCTAGCTAACGGGGTAGCTCGTCTTGTTCGCCAGATGCGGGAAAAATATAATCTAACGCAAAGTGATTTAGCTGCGCGAATCAATGTTCCGCAGTCATTCATTTCGCGCTTAGAAAACCCAGCGGCACAGAAAGAACCGTCTATTGCTACTTTAGCGAAGGTAATGAATGCATTTGGCTACAAAGTTGTAATCGATATCGAGAAGGGGGCAGCGACACCCGGCGTTTCGCTTCTTAAGCACCATGATCCAAGGGGCTTGCAAACAATATGAATGCCATGTCGGTGCTGTCTAAAACACCGGAAATTTTTGGTTTCATAGGCTCGATAGCACTAGCGATACCCTCGATTAGGCATGCTAATGCACAATGGAAGTATAAGCGATACCTGGATATACCAGCCCACAGACCTGAGACGCAAGCATTAGATCAAGGGATAATGAAACAAATGGAGCAGAGAGCGCAAAGAGCATACTATTGGGATCTATGGGATTCCTTAAGCATATTCTTAGGGTCTGCATGTCTTGCTCTTTCTTTTCTAGCTAGCCTCTTCAAGTAGATCGCGAACCAGCCCGAGTAAATACCCGCGCAGATCCTACCTGTTATGTCCCGGATGACTATATTCCCGGACGTAACAGTTTTACGCTGGGAGTTCGGAGTTCTGGGGACAGTTTATTTAATTCGAGCGGGGAGTTCGGGAGTTCGAGTTCCGGGGACAGTTTATTTTCGAGTTCCGGGGACAGTTTACTTAATTCAAGCAACCATGAAGAAGAAAAGCCTAGCCCCAGCGTCACATTCGACGCATAGAAAAACGAGGGCCGTGTGCCACCGAAAGTAAAAGACTTGATTGAACGATTGGAACAGGCAGGCTTCGCGAACCGGGGTGGAAAGGGGAGCCACCGAAACTTCGTTCATCCGAAGGTCACAAAGCCAATTACAGTGTCCGGGAAGTCCGGTGATGATGCAAAACAGTACTTGGTTAAAGCAGTTGAAAAGGCAATAACGGAATCAAAAAAATGAAAGATAGTGCGCGTTACGCCAAAATTGTGGAATGGTCAGAAGAAGATAATTGCTATGTTGGGAGTTGCCCAGGATTAATTTTTGGGGGCTGTCATGGCGACAACGAGCAGCGCGTTTTTGAGGAGCTTTGCCAAGTTGTTGATGAGGCGATTGTGTTGTACAAGCGCGATCATAAGCCTTTGCCATCTCCAACATCCGGCAAGGATTACGCAAACTTGCTGCAAGATGTCGCCTAGAATTGCGCTGACAGGGCTGGCTTCAATGAAATCGCCCAGCGATCAATAATCATCTAACCGAGGACTCATAAAGCGGGCCCTGGTCATCGTCACGGCCGGCTTCCGCCGTGTCCTAGGGGCGGAAATTTCATCCACAGATTTTTTCTTCATCTGTGAACATCTGTGGCATCTGTGGATAAATCCGGTGAGCGCTTTGGCCAAAGCGGCGTTCATGACCCACGCTTCATGTGCGTCGCCGACGGTTTACCCATGCGGGGAGGACTGTAGTTCGGCGAACGTCGCGGTCAAACTCCGCTAAAACAAAGACTTGATGACGATCGAGGCGACCCCCGCCAGCAGCAGCCCGAGCATCCATTGCAGCAGGGTGAACTTGCCCGTGAGGTCGCTGCGCAACAAGTCGATCTGCGCTTTGAGGCGCTGCTCGGTCTCCTGCAACGCGTACCGCAGGTCGGTGTCATGAGCGCTCAGGTCGCTCCTGGTGACCGGATTGGCCTCGGCAATGGCCTCTGCCTGATTTTCCGGCATGGTCTTGCAAGTCTCCGCTTCGTTCGTGGGTGCCCGGCAAAGAAGCTTGAGGCGCAATACGCTGCGCGATTGCGCCCGACCGCCTACGCGCGGCTGCGACCCCGGTCTTCCGCTCCCTCCCCGGTCGGCTTGGCACTGGACGCACTCAACGTCCGACGCAAGTCCGCCTCCAGCCGCTCCAACTCCTGACTGGCCTGGGCACGGGCGCGCTTGCCGGCGTCGGCGATCTGCAGGCTCTCCTCGATGGTGGCGATCAGCGTCTGGTTGGCGTGGCGCACCACTTCGATGTCGAAGACGCCGCGCTCGATCTCTCGGCGGGCCTGGGCATTGGCGGTTTTCAGGTTCTCCGCGTTGGCGCGCAGCAGGTCGTTGGTCAGATCGGTGGCCGCGCGGATGGTGCCGGCCGCCTCACTGGAGCGGAAGATGGTGACCGCCTGGGCCAATTGCTGGCGCCACAGGGGCACGGTGTTGACCAGGGTGGAACTGATTTTGTTGATCAGGCCCTTGTCGTTTTCCTGGACGAGCCGGATGCTGGGCAGGCCCTGCATGGCGACCTGGCGAGTCAGTTTCAGATCATGGACGCGCCGCTCCAGGTCGTCGCGCGCGGAACGCAGATCCCGCAGTTGTTGCGCCTGGACCATGTCGTCGCTCGCCGCGACTTGCGCGGCCTGGGCCGGGATGACGGTGTCGTCGAGTTCGCGCAGCTTGGCCTCGCCGGCATCGATGTACTGTTCCAACGCGCGGAAATAGTCGAGGTTGGCTTGGTAGAGCCGATCGAGCGCGGTGACGTCGGTCAGGAGCTTGGTCTTGTGACGCTCCAGGTCGCGACTGATCGCCTCGATCTGGTCGCGCACCAGCTCGTATTCCTCAAGAAACCGGGCGATCGGACGCGTCTTGCCCATCAGCTTGTCAAAGAACCCCGGCTTGCGGTTGGGGTTCAGGGCGTCCACGTCGAAGCCTTTGAGGGTGGTGACCATCTCGCTCAACGAGGCGCCGGCCGGGCCGACATCCTTGGCGCGGACGCCCTCCAGCATCTGATCAGAAACTTCGGTCAATTGCTCCTGCGCTTTGGCGCCGAAGAACAGAACGGACTGGCTGTCGGTCAGGTCGATTTCGCGCAGCAGGGCAGCGACCTGGGGTGTCAGTTCAGTGCGGACGGCCGGGGTCGCGGTCTGCAGCGCACCAGCCTCCGGACGCTGGGCGATGGCCCGTTCAAGGGTGTCTGGACGGGGGTCCAACCGGGTGGTTTGTTCAGTCACTGAGGGCACTCCTGAATAACGGTCTGGCAAGTGAAAAGCGCGCGGTCGCGGTGTCGATTCCCGTGAATTGCCTCAGACGGTTGCTGTCATGCGATCCCCTCGCGATCAAGCTGCTTCTTGAGCACTTCGATCTGCACGTCGAGGTCCAGCACGTCGGTCCGCAAGAGCTTCTGCCGCTGCTCCTCGAAGACTTGCTCGACGGTGACCAGCACGTTGCGGAAATTCTGCTCCAGCTCGCGCGAATCGGCCAGGCGGTGGGTGCGGGCATAGCCCTCGGCCACCTGCTGGACGCCCTCCAGATAAACATTGAGAAACTTGCGCGCCCGGTAGAGATCGGTCGGCCGGTCCGCGATCTGCTCCAGGATGCCGCGGCCTTGGGCGCTGATCCGCAGGACGCGCGCCTTTAGCTCCGGATTGGTCATCGCCGCCGCCGTCTGCTCCAGGTCCAGGAGCCGCCCCTCGGCCTCGGCCAGCGCGTCGGCCACCTTGCGCAGCCGCTCATCGCCGCTCCAGAAGGCGCGCGGCCGCCCCAGCGACTCGAAGCCGTAGGTCAGATGGAAACCCAGGGCGGCGACCGCCGCGAAGGCGAGGCTGATCGCCGGCCCCTGACCGACACTGAAGGCGGCGGTGACGCCAACCCCCAGCGCGGTCGCCAGCCCACCCAGGGTCTTGAGCGGCCAGCGCCACAGGCGCGCGAACCGCGGCTGCTGCCGGACATAGGCGGCGCGGATGCCGCGCCGTGTCAGCCAGGCGCCGGTCATGAACAGACCCAAACCAGCGGCGTCGGCCAGGAAGCGATCCAGATGACCGGTCCCCAAGGCGATCATGGCGGCGAACAGCAAGGGCGTCGGCAGCACCCACAGCAGGGCGCCCGCCAGCAACGGCGGTGCTTGGACGCGCGGCTGGGCATCCTCCGCACCCTGGACCAGCGCACGCAGCGCGGTGTGCGGGATTTTCATCAGGGGCGCGTACGCACTGGTGCCGGCAACCATGGACCGCACCAGCGGCAAGAGCTCGTTCAGACGCACATCTCGGGGCGGCTTGGGGGGCATCGTCACCGCGGGGTCCTCGGCAGGTCAGACAGGGAAAAACAGGGCCTGGCAGGACACCAGGTAAACGCTCGACACCAGGAGCACGCTGCCGAGCAGACGCAGCATCAGCGCAGGACGCGGCGGCCGGACGGGGGGGCGTTGCAGGTCGGACATGGTGGATCAGCCTGGAGCGAGAACGGATGGGCCGTCGATGGAGGCGAAACCGCGCACGGCCTGGTTCCGGTCATGCAGACCGCGGGGCGCGCGGATGGATCCGCCGTTAATCCCCTTCATTATGGAGACGATCACGTCCAAGCCAATGCCCGCCGATCGCGCGATCCGCGGCTCAATCGCCCACCACGATCGGCTGTAACTGCGCATTGGCCAGCCCCACCAGCAGCGCTTCGCCGTCCGGAGCGACGCGAAATGCACCGAAGCGCGCCGCCTGCCACCGAGCCGCATCGCCCTCGCGAAAGAACCAGGCATCGGTGACCAGAGTCCAGCGCCCGTCCTTGGGAGTCAGCGCGATCAGAAACTCATCCGCGGCCAGCGGCTCTCCCGGATGATGCAGGCGCAACAGAGTCGCCACACCGCGCGCATCGGCCCGGGCGACCACCCGTGGCCGGCCGCCGCTGAGTCGACCAAGTTCGTCGCTCCCGGCCGGGAGGCCGAACCGCAGACGCATGAAGTCACCCTGCAGCAGCGAACGCGGGTCCACCGGCGCCAGTGCCACGAACACCGGCCGACCCGCGGCGATCAGCGACTCCTTCTGCCAAATCGCGACATTGACCACCCCCAGGGTCGCCAGGGCGGACAGCGCGATGAGCCAGGGCGCCCAGCCGCGCGTTGAGCCGAAAGCCGCCGACTTGGGTGCGGCACGGCGGCCCAGGCCGCCGCCCAGCCACACCAGCAGTCCGAGCAGGCCGCCAACCGTCACCAGCACCAGCGCCTTCTGGGCCAGCAGCCACTGCACCTGATAGTAGAAACTGCCGATGATCCAAGCCGCCGCCAGCGCCGCCGCCCCCGCCAGGCGCCGACGCCCGCTGGTGGCGGTGATCACCAGTGCCAGCCAGACCCCGCCCAGACTGGGCAGGAACCAGGCGAGCCCGGCGACCGCCGCCCCGAGACCCAGCACCCAGGGTCGGCGCAGCCCCGGCCAGGCACGCGCACCCCAGAAGGTCGCCGCCAGGACCAACAGGGCCGAGCTCCCGGCCATCCAGATCGGCCCGGGGGCCGCACCGTAGCGCGCCGACGACGCGGTGGCCAGGTCGCGGACCAAAGGGCTCAGACCGGCACCCGCCAGCAGGGTCATGCCCGACACCAGCGCGAACCCGGCCAGGGTAGCGAGCAGCCAGCCGGTGCCGATCGACTCCAGCGCTGCCGCCGCACCCGAACCCGTGCCGAGCAGGCGCGGCTGCACCCACAGCCCGATCAACCACAGGGCCAGCGTCACCTGAAGTGCCACCCAGCCCCAGGTGCGGCCCGCGCCGCTCAGCACCAGCAGATCGCGCGGCGGCGCCAGCATGAAGGCGACAGCCAGCGCGCACAGGCCCCCTGCCGCGGCTCCTAGCAGGACCCGCAGCCAGGGGCGCGGCAGGCCAGCGGCCAGGGCCAACGCCAGAGTTGCGACCAAGCCCGCCGCCGCCTCCCGCGGCAGGTCGCGGCCCAGTCCGAAGGCCAGAGCGCCCAGACCCACCAGCAACGCCGGGACCGCAAGTTGCTCGACGAACAGCGGCAGGTCGCGGGCACGCAAGGTCGCCACCGCGGCCGCAAGGATCAGCGACCCCGCCAGATAGGGTCCCGGATCGCCCGCCAGCCAGTCCGCCAGCAACAGCCCGACACCCGCGAGGAGCGGAATCGCGGCCAGCCAGGCGCCGAGTGCAGTCAGCAGCAGCACCGGCCAAGGGCGGGCGTCCGCGGGCGGGCGCTCGGCATCGCTTGGGATCAAGCCGGCAGCGACGGCCGCCGCCAGGATGTGGTCGAGACGGTCACTCATGACTGGCCCCCGGTATGGTATACCCGTCGTTGTTGGTTTTTCGTTTCTCGTTTTTCGTAACCCGATGTTCGATAATCCTTAACGAAAAACGAAAAACCGAAAACTCAAAACCGTTCTGTATAACGCTCCAGCCGCAGCAGTCCGGTGACCGACACCGCCAACAATCCGGCGGCGAGGAGCCCCAGCACGAACAATCGGCCGATGTCCGCGCCCCCGGGGAGGTCGCGAAACAACCAACGGCCCAGGCCGGCCGTCAGCAGGGTATCGAGTCCCAGGACCACGGCACTCAGGGTCCCGAGTTCGAAAACGCGCGGCGACGCCAGGACCAGGGCTGCCGCGGTCAGGACCAGGAGGCCCAACCAATAGAGACCGATGGTGTCGCCAAAGAAGAGCCCACTCAGGGCCGTGAAGGTCACCAGGGCGACCGCCAGCGTCGCCGCCAGGCGCAGTGACCATAGACCAGCCCCGGTGAAACGCCGCGCCGCCGGACCAAGCGCACCCACGATCAAGGCGGCCGCCCCCCAAGCCCAGGCCGAGACCGCCGGATCGTCCGGCCCGACCACCCAGGAGCGACTGCCGTGCGCCTGCGCCCAGAGCGCGATGGCGGTCATCGCCACCAGCGCCCAAGGCGTCCACAGCACATCGGAGCGCACCGCGAGCGTCAGCGGCAGGCCGAGCAGACTCCACCAGGCGAAGAGCTGCCAGGGATCGGCCCCGGTCTGATAGGTCTGACCCAGAAAGGCCAGCAGCCCGCCGATCGCAAGCAAAGCCAGCAACCCCAGGGCCGGACGCCCGGCCGGCAGCACGAGCGCCGCGACACCGGCAGCCAGCACCAGGCCCTGCAACAAGGCGAACTGCCCGCCGCGCCCCAGCGCATCCCAGTTGGCGGCGACCCACAGGATCAGCCCCAGGCCCGCCAAGGCCGCCGCCAGCAATGCCGCCCCCCGCGGCAGCCACCGGTCGAGCCCGGCCGGCTCGGCATCAAGCCCGGCGAGTTGCAGCAGACGCCGGGCCGCCGGGCCATCAAGCCGATAGCGGATCGCCAGGTCGAAGAGCGCGGGACGAAGGTTCATCGTCGGAAACTCGTATTGCAGACAGCGTGGACTGGACGGAACCGCGGCAAAGTGTAACGCAGTCGTGCGCCCGCGGTCAGGCCGGGCTTGTCTACTCTCCGCCGTGCTCGCCTGGGACTCCTTGGACTGAATAAGGCACGGTACAACGCCTAACTGAAGCGATCCTGACCGCATGGCCTGTTGAAGCGACGCGGACGATGGTATAACCGCGGGCGTCAGACTCGATGACTCCCGAGGGGTGATTCAGCCCGACGGCGCAGGCAGCACCGCGCCCCGGATCAGCAGCCTCACCCCCGGGCCGCACCGTCACAACCGTATCCGTCGAGGCTATCGATGCATGTCAAGCCCCATTACGCCCGCCCCTGGTTCCTGGTGCTGCTGATCCTCGTGATCGGCCTGGTCGCGGGTGCTGCCGGCGCCGAGACGGACGAGGCGCCGTCACCGGGCGCCAAGCTCCCGAGCTCGACCGAATTGCTCAAGCTCCCGAAGATCCCGAACGAACGCTGCATGAAGTGCCATAACGACGAGGACGAGAAAACCTCCGAGCGCGAGGACGGCACCGAGGTCAACATCTTCATCGACCGTGAACGCTTCGAGCACAGCGTCCACGGCAAACAGCCTTGCGTCGGCTGCCACAACAGCATCAAGAAAGCCAACCACGAAATGCCGCTACCCAAGAGTATCGGCTGCGTGCAATGCCACATGATGACGGCCGCAGCCCAACGCGGCAGCGACGACCCCAAATACAAGCGCCTGGACGTGGTCCTGGCCCAGATCGACGGCTATATGAACTCGGTCCATGCGCGGCCGAGCCTGCTGGACCAGTCGCGCACCAATGCCACCTGCTATGACTGCCACGAGGCGCACGCGATCGGCACCCTGGGCAGCACGGCGCGGGCCGAACATCGCCAACAAAATCACGAGGTATGTGGCCGCTGCCATGAAAAGCAGGAAGAGGCCTACGCGGAGTCGGTCCATGGCAAGGCGGTGATCGAGGGACACAACGCCGGCGCGGCGGTCTGTTCCGACTGCCATACCCCCCACAACATCGACTCGCCCGAGCAGACCAAGGTCAAACTCACCATCACCGGCAACTGCGGCGGTTGCCATCAAAAACAGTTGAAGACCTATCAGGCGTCCTACCACGGCCAGGTCATCCGCCTGGGCTACACCCACACCGCCAAGTGCTATGACTGCCATGGCAACCACGGGATCATGAAGGTCGATGACCCAGCGTCAAAAGTGCATCCGGACAACCGGCTGGAGACCTGCCGTCAGTGCCACAAGGACGCCCCGATCGGTTTCCTGGGCTTCCATGCCCATGGCGATGCCAACGATTTCGAGCGCTATCCGGAGATGTGGATCGCCGCCCGCTTCATGGATGCCTTGATCATCGGCGTCTTCCTGTTCTTCTGGACTCACATGCTGCTGTGGATCTATCGCGAATGGCGTGAGCGCAAGGAGGGTAAAGGCTATCGGCCCGACCCGGCCAATCCGCCTCAGGTGTATTTCCGCCGCTTCGGCACGGGCTGGCGGCTCGCCCACGGCATCCTGGCCATTGCCGTCATGACCCTGGTGCTGACCGGCACCGCCGTGCTGTTCGGCGAACAGCCCTGGGCGCAATACATCATGAACGTCCTGGGCGGACCCAAGATCGCGGCCATCATTCACCGGGTCGCCGCCTTGACCTTCATCGCCGTGTTCTTCGGCCATCTGGTCGTTGTGATCTGGAACATCGCGCGCGCCGGCCGGCAATTCCGCTGGTTCGGACCAACCTCCATGATTCCCAACCTGCAGGACCTGCGCGACATCGGCGCCATGTTCAAGTGGTTCTTCGGGTTCGCCCCGCGACCCAAGTTCGACCGCTGGTCCTATTGGGAGAAGTTCGACTACTGGGCGCCCTTCTGGGGTATGGCGATCATCGGTCTGAGCGGCCTGATGCTGTGGTTCCCGACCGTCACCGCCTCGTTCCTGCCGGGCTGGGTATTCAATATCGCCACCATCGTGCATGCCGAGGAGGCGATCCTGGCCGCGGTCTTCCTGTTCACGGTGCACTACTTCAACGTCCACTTCCGTCCGGAGAAATGGCCGATGGACATCGTCATGGCGACCGGCGCCGTGCCACTGGAAGAGTTCAAGCACGAACATGCCCTGGAATACGAACGCCTCAAGGCCGGCGGCGAGCTGGAGAAGCACCTGATCAAGCCACCAACCGAGAAAGCCATGCGCACCGGCCGCAAGATCACCGGTTGGCTGATCATCATCGGTCTGGTCCTGGCCGCGCTGGTCCTGAACGGCTACGTCCAGAAACTGTCCGGGCACTGAACAGACCCTTAGTGTAGGGGCGGGTTTGAAACCCGCCCCTACGTCCGGGATGAACGTGGGGCTTTTTGATACTGGAAGGCGCGGTCGGCATAAGGACGCAGTTTCATGAGCACCACAGGTCCCCGGACACCCTCGTTCTTGATCCGCCGACTGGTCCCCATGCTGCCGGGCGTCATCGCCCTGCTGCAGGGATGCGCAACTACCTGGGGGGTTCCAGGAGCAATCACGACCACGGACGAACGGCCTTTTTACCTGTCCAGCGCCGGCCAAGGGCTATTGATCGAACCCGGCCGCATGAAGATCACGGTGGTCCACGCGCAGTTGCCTTTCGCGTCGTCGCGCCTCGAGATCGAGACCGGTCGCGGCAAGCTCTTGATCAAACTCCCGAAGGATGCCCTGAGCCACAACACCGTTCAGATTTTCGGCGCGACGCATGGGCTATCCGCCGATATTGCGGGGAGCTGGACCGATCACCCCGAGGGCCAATACCAGGGCAGCGCGACAGAGTCCTGCACCTATTCAGGCTACTGCACCCAAAACGTCGAGGTGCGCAAGTGCTTCGGCGAGACCTTCACCAGCGAGGACAGGGCCTTTCGCAAGGCACAGCAGCATCCCGAATGCAAGGCGACGTACGAGGCGCACTACGGGTATTTCAGCAACTGCAGCGGGCTGCAGCACTTTCGAACGACAATGGAGCACTATCGGCGCACCTACAGCGTTGAGTTTCTGAACCCGCGGCACAAATCGAAGCCCCTGGGACACTTCGAGGGTACGGTTGGCGGACTGGTGCGCGAATTGGGTCGGGAGGCGACCAGCGACTGCCGGGGGGCGTGATGCCCTTTGTCTATCAAAAATTCACCGTGAAAGTCCCGGCGATCCTGATCTTGTGGGAGCGGCCTCCGGCCGCGATGGGGGCTCGCCGAGTCTCGCAGCATCGGACTTTACGGTGGACCCCCTATCGCGGCCGAAGGCCGCTCCCATGGGGGATTTTCCAGACTCAGGGGATCGTCGTCCGGGCCAGCCGGAAGCCCAGGCTACGATGGGCGAACGCCGGCGCGGAGCGACAGCGGTAGGCGGAACGGGTGTCGCCGACATAGCCGCGCCAGGAACCGCCGCGCACGACCCGGCGCGCGCAATTGCCTTCCAGCCAGGCACTGCCGTCGTTGGGTGCGCCCTCGTAGCCGTCGTTCCAGCAATCCTGAGTCAATTCGTTCGCATTGCCGTGGATGTCGTAGAGGCCCCAGGGATTCGGCGCATAGCTGCCGACCTCGACGGTCTTATCCAGATTGAGGCCGGTATGCGCACCGCATCGCGCATAGTCGAAAGTGCCGTCATAATTGGCCTGATCCGTGCTGATGCACTCTCCGGTGCTGAACGGTGTGGTGGTGCCGGCGCGCGCGGCGTACTCCCATTCCGCTTCTGACGGCAGCCGATAGCCCGGTCCGCTGATCCGGTTGATCCACCGCACGAAGTCCTGCATATCGTTCCAGGTGACATTGATGACCGGCCGCTTACCCCGACCCCAACCCTCGTCGCTCGGTTTGCGGACGCAGGCGCCGTCGGTGACACAGGCATCCCAGTCATCGAAGGTCGTCTCGTACTTGGCGAGTTCGAACGGCAGAACGCAAACCTCGTGCTGCGGCCCCTCATCGGGGTCCCGCTCGGGTTCGGTCTCGGGGCTGCCCATCATGAAACAGCCGCCGGGAATCGCGACCATGACGATCTCGGGTGCCAGATCGAGTTTGATGGTCTGTTCCGTGCCGGCCGTGACCAGGACTTTGCGCTCCACCGGATCGAAGCCCTGCTTGAAGGCGTTGATGCGGTGCTCACCAGGTGCCAGATTGATCAGAAAGGTCTCTTCGGCAGTGGCTGGCGAATACCCCTTGCGCTCGCCGTCGACCGACAGTTCCGCATTGCCCGGAACGGTGAAGATGCGCACCGCACCGGTGCCGCCGGCCAGCGTCGGTGAGCCCGGCAGAAAGAAGGCAAAGCCCAGTACTAAGATCGTTGAGTAGCGCACGGAATCGGTTCCTCGTGGTGGAGGGGCGGAAGCGGCGTCGGGTGCGGACGTGAACCCCCGTCAGCGGGTCAGCCGTCTCGTGATTCTAGACGAAAACATGACCCCGGGGGTGCACTGACGGGCCGCGTATCAGCCGTCGGCCAGGATGCGCCGGATCAGGACCCCCGCCAGCATCAGCCCGAACAGGGCCGGCATATAACTGATGGTGCCGTTGACCGCGCGCGGTCGGCCATGGCCGGTCGGCGCGGGCGCGAGCGGCGGCAAATAGGTCTCGTCGGACCAGACGACGGTAACCCCGCGCGCGATGCCGGCCTTGCGCAGACGCGAACGCACTGCCCGCGCCAAGGGACAGACACTGGTATCCATCAGATCACCGACCCGGATACGGGTGGGGTCCAGACGCCCACCGGCGCCCATGCTGCTGACGATCGGAGTGCCGGTGCGCATGGCGGTCTCGATCAGTGCGACCTTGCTCGCCAGACTGTCGATGGCATCGGCCACCTGGTCATAGCCGGCGGCCAGCAGCCCCGGCATCTCTTCAGGTTCCAGAAAGTGTTCGATCAGAGTCAGGCGGCAATCGGGGTTGATGTCGCGGATGCGTGCGGCCATGACCTGCGACTTGAGTTCACCCAAACAGGAGTGCAGCGCCGGCAGTTGGCGATTGAGGTTGGACGGCGCCACTCGATCGAAGTCGACCAGCGTCAGGTCACCCACCCCGGCCCGCGCCAGGGCCTCGGCGACGAACGCGCCCACTCCGCCCAAACCGGCCACCAGCACCCGGGCGGTGCGCAGCCGCGCAACACCCGCATCGCCGACCAGGATGTGGGTCCGCTGGAACAACGCGGGGATGACCGACGCAGCGGCACCCGGAGCATCGCTTGCGAAGGCGTGGGATGTGCCCGGCTCAGCCTGATTCATTTTGCTCTATACGGAACGGTTTTGAGTTTTCGGTTTTTCGTTTTCAGTTAAGGACCGTCAACTATTGGGTTACGAAAAACGAGAAACGAAAAATCAACAACAACGGGTATACATGCAATCCGGCGGCGTTCCGACCGGGACCAGCGCCCCGGCCGGAAACGCTCCCGCGACCTACTTGGCGGCCGGGGCCTCACCCTTGTTGGTCTTGAAATCGACGAGGGTATAGACCGGACAGGTCCGCAGATAGGCGGTGGCAATCAGTATCAGACCGATCACACCAACGGTGCGGCTATGATGGCTGAAGCCGAAGAGGATCATGCCGAAGCCGAGCAAGAGACGGATCACGCGATCGGAATTGCCGACGTTAGCCTGACGGAAGTCGAAACTCATAACGCTTACTCCAATGAGTCTGTGGGCCATCGCCCCGGTGCCGGTCAGGGCCGCGGGGATGGCGGGCAATGGCCGGGTCGGTCGGGACCGAACCCCGGCGCCAGTTCTTCTCAGCCGCGGGCCAGCGACTGCGAAGCCACAGCATATTAGTGGTTTTTAATCAGCGCAGTCAAAGTCACGCCGGGCCAGCGTGACGACACCAAGGGTACAGACCCTGGTGATCAGGATTCCGGGGAGCGCGATCAACACCAGTTGTTTGACCATGAACCAGTCGGCCAGCCCGATCGGCAGATACGCGGGCAACGAAAAGCGAAGGATCAGGTACAAAACGGCAACAACGATCAGTAAGTGATCGAATGCCAGTGCCAAGACCAACGGCATAAGACTCAGGCCCGCGGTCAGCGCGATGAAGAGCCCCGTGACCGCCATACCCAGTCCCATGCCGGAGATCGCCACGAGCTTCCGGCCTTGGTACCAGTAGTACCAAGGACTCTTGAGGTTTCGAAGAACAGAAGATAAGAATTTCAATTATATAACTGAAGCGCTCAAAAACACTTCGTGTGAAATCAGCATCAGGACGGAATTGGGACGCATGCTGGCAGGAACGAAGATCAAGGCCCCGCCGAGCACTATGCCCCCGCGAGTTCGTCCAGCAGCTTCCCCAGCGCCGCCGGGTCAGTCACCACCCGATAGGCCCAGGTCCCGACCCCCCCCGCCCGGTTCACGGCCTCCACCCAGCGCTGTGCCGCCTTGGCTTTCAGATCGGCGTCGTCGCCGTACTGCCCCTTGATTTCGATCAGGAGGATCAGCCCGGACAACAGCACGGCGATGAAGTCCGGCAGGTAGCTCGCGGGCACCCCGTGCTTGCGGTAAGGGACGCGCAAGCCCAGATGCTCGTTCTTCACCCAGCGGACCACGCTGGAGTGGGTATCCAACGCAAAGGCGGCGCTCTGCTCCCACTGCTTGGTGTCGGCGGCCATCGCGTTCAGGTGGCACTTGTCGGCTGGATAGATAGGCTTGGTGGTGTGGAAGTCGACGAAGCGGGTGGACCCGCGTCCGGCCGATCCGTTAGGGATACGCGGCAGTTCCGCCTGTTCCGTTCGGGTCCCGCGGCGCAGGGCCTCAAACAAGTTGTCCACCGCGGCTTGGGCGTATTTGTTCACCAGTAATACGTCCACCGCCTCGCTGCTCCCCATGCAGATCAGCTTGGTGGGGTCGGACAGGAAGCGGCGTGCCGCACTGACGACATGCGGAAAGAGTGTCTGCGCGGGCAACGCGTGGTCATTGCCGTCGCCGGGCGCCGACTGTTCGCCCTGCCACCGGCGCACGACTTCCCGGGCCAGTCGGAAGGCGACCTGTTGCACCCGAAACTGCTGTCGCCACGCCTTGAGCGTCATCAGCGGCTTCTCGCCCGGCCCGTAGGCGGACAGTGCTCCCGTGGGGGAGGTCAGTGAATTGAGCTGAACCTGATCCGGAATCTCCAAGGGGTCGATCGTCAGGGTCGGGACCGCGGCCCAATCCAGGTGAAAGCTCACCGCGCCCAGGCTGAAATAGCCCTCGACGATGGGAAACTCGATCTCGAAACGGGACTTCTCCGGCACGTTGAAGATGTGCGTCGGCGGGCGCGGCGCGGGTCCTTGCTCTTTCCCTTTCCGCTCCTTGAAGGGTACCAACTCGAAAGGCACCCCGAAGACCTTGGCGGTTTCCTCTGCGAACAGATCGGTCTCCTCGTTCACCGCATAGTGCAACCGCCGCAGCGCCCGCCCGATGACCTGCTCGCACAGCAATTGGGACCCGAACGGACGCAGGCCGACGATGTGGGTCACGGTGTTGGCGTCCCAGCCCTCCGCCAGCATGGACACCGAGACGATGCAGCGGATATCCCGCCCGGGCGGCACCCGCTCGTCGATCCAGCGGTAAGTGACCCCATCGTCGACCGCGCCGTCGTCTTCTCCTGCCGCCTTCTCGTTGTGCTTGCGAACCAGGTCCGACCAATCCTCCGGCACCTTGCCGCCGGGCCAGGTCTTTTTCCCCACGGTGTCCAGAATGAAACGCAGGCGCCGGGTCTCGTCCTTGGTCCCGCCTGCTTCCATGTCCTCCACCACCCGTGAGTCGATGCGGACCGTCAGCTCCTGCCCCGGCGTGTTGCGGAACCAGGGCGGGGCCTCGGCCGCACCCTTGCCGTCCGCCAGCCAGTCGTAGACCGCAGCGGCCACCCGCGTGTCCCGGCAGACCAAGATGAACACCGGCGGCACCGGATGCAGTTCGCACTTGGCCCCTTCCTGCCACTCCAGAAAACACTTGTGCCAGTCTTGGGCCAACTGGTTGATGGGCGCGGTTGCGTAGGTCATCACCAGGGCCGGCGTCAACGCGGTCGCGTGCCCGTCCTGTTCGGCGCGGTACTGCACCCAGCGCCAGACGTTGAAATAGCTCGCCTCCGCGGCCCCGGTCATATCCCGGGTCGGCAACTGTGGCACCTTCACCAGACCCGATTCGATGGCATCCAGCAGCCCGAAGTCCGAGACGATCCAGGGCAGCGGCTTACCTACCTCATTGCCCGAGCCCTGGATGTAGAAGGGCGTCGCCGACAGGTCCACGCACAGCCGGATGCCCTTGCGCTTGTCCCCGCCGGCGAGCTTGTTGATTCGGTCCAGGCCCTCGATCCAGATGGTCGCTTCCTTGGCGTTTTTCTTCGCGAGCGCCCCCCGGTCCTCGTCCTCGGTCGGGTCCAGCGATACAGTGTCCGGGGCATCGCCGCGCCGATAGGCATGGTGGGCCTCATCGTTGAAGATCAGCCAATGCGGGCAGCGCCCACGGCCGGAGCCCAGCTCCTGGCGGATGCGCTTCATCCATGCCTTATCGGACTCGAAATAGCGCGTCTCGGTCGTCTCGTTGGACTTGCCGGCGTTCTTGACCACCTGCACCGCCTCGCCGGTCTTCACCACCCGGGCGGAAGCCCCGTTGACCGCGTTGCTTTCCTGCTTCGCGAGCCGATGCCAGTTGGCGATCATCACTTCGCCCCGGCGCAGCTCCTCCATCCGTTGGGGCGGCACCAATTGGCGGGTATGGTAGATGCTGAGATCGCCCAGGGCCGGGTCCAACTCCTTCAGGCGCTCGCGGATGGTCACGTTGGGGCAGACCGCCAGCACCGTATCGGAAAAGCGGTCGTCGGTCGGTTCGGCGATGCGGTTCAGGATGGACCAGGCCGCCAGCATCCCCATCACCGTGGTCTTGCCGGTGCCGGTCGCCATCTTGCAGGCGAAGCGTCGGAAAGCGCGAAAACCCGCCGCCTTGGCCAGCGCCCCCGGCTGGTCCAGCGGGATCGGCGGCATCCCTTTCTTGAAAGCTTCCGCCGCCTCCACCAGGAAGATGATGGTCTCCGCGGCCTCGATCTGGGCGAAAAACAGCCGTTGCGCCCGGCGGTCGGTCCCGGCGCGCCACAGGTCCAGCAATTCCCGAGTGACCCCGCTCGCGCCCGGATAACCCGCCGCGCGCCACTGCGCGAGGTGCAGGCGAATCCAGGTGACCCGGTATAGCTCCTCCTGTTGACCCAGGTCCAGGGCATCCTCAAGGCGCCGATCACCCTTGAGGGACAGTTGGGTCTTCTGCTTGCGTCCGCGGGTCGCGCTGTCCGGCACCCGGTAGAAATAACTCGCCGGCCGCCGTCCTTCGGCCTTCACCGGCGGCTTGCCCCGCTCGATCTGCCAGTGATAGCGCGGTTCGGCGAAGGGCGAATTGATGATCGGGGTCTCGACCTCGTTGGGGGCCGCGGTAGAGTCGTTCATGTGGTTCCTTGCGTGCCTGCGGTGATCCACTTGCCCTTCCGCGGTCACCGAAACGACTCCTTCAAGTCCGCGCGGGTATAGATCTCCGGCTCGTCTTCCATACCACGCATAGCCGAATTCAGGGACAGGTCGGACCACTGAGTCTCTTCTTCGCGTGCCTCTTGCTCTTGCATGCGGGCGGCGAGAAAGTCGGCGAAATCCAATACCTCGCGCCGCGCCACATCCGGTAGGGATTTGAGTCGTTCGATGATTGCATCTTCAGTCGTCATGGGTTTTTCTCGCTCATTTCGGATAGCTCTCCAATCGCGTGGAATCGCTCAACCGCCCAGCGGCTTGACCACCATCAGTTCATTACCCCGCTCGTCGATGACCTTCACCGCGATCTGCCGATGGATCCCGGCCGCGAAGGGCTCGCTCTCGGTACCGGCCAGGTGCGCCCAGACGCCTTCCGCGAAACGCCCGCGCAGCGAGCGTTCCAGGTTGTCCCAGGCGGAGGTCTTGGGAAAGAACACCTGCCGGGCCATGAAGACCATGCCGTTGTAGTCCGGGTCGAGCATCCAGCACGGCAGATCGTCGGCGGCAATCGCCTCGGTCTCCAGATCGTGGGGGCGGAAGATGTCCAGGCCCAACAGTTTGACGCGATACAAGGAATCGCCGCTCGGGGCCGTCTCCCTGGTGCGCTCCACCCGCACATCCGGCAGGCCGGTGACCGAGAAGACCTCGGACGACGTGCTGGTCTTCAACAGGTCGGACATCACCACGTCCGGGGTCACGGCGACGTAGACACAGGGCAGGCGCAGCTTCTTGCGGTCGGACACCAACTCCCGCGCCTTGGCCTGAATGGCGAAGCCGAACAGATACAGTGCGTCGAACTTCAGGTAATAGGCCTCCCGCGCCGCATCAAAGACCTGTTGGGAATCGATGGCGCCGTCCTCCGGTCCGAAGACCACGGCGATCCGCTTGCCCCCATCGCTCTCGTTGCCGGTGCGCTCCAGCGCCTCGGCGTGCAGATACTCGTGTTGTTCGCCGGACAGGGCGCGCACCTTGGCCAGGCTGAGCGAGACATTGCCGGGCAGGCGCAGGGTGTGACTCTTGCGCAGGACCTCGATCATGCGGTCCAGGTAGCGGCGGGGGTTCTCGTAGGCGCCCGCTGTGTCTCCGATCCCGCGCGCACCGCGGGTCTGATCAGTCCAATCGGGCGGATCGTCCACCGACCGGGCGGCCTGGACTGTCGACTCCACCGTGAAGCGCCCGCAGACGCGGGTGATCTTGGTGTTGACCTCCGGGCGGTCCACCAGGGTGACGGTTTCCGGCTCCTCGTCGTTGGCGATGGATTTCAGCGTGATCCGCGGCACCAGTCCGCCGACCTCCTCGCCTTTCTTGTTCTGCTTGCGCTGGTAGACGAAGCCGCCGGCCGGGCCGCGGCTCGGCTCCTTCAGTTCGTACCAGGGGAAGGTGGCGGTCAGGAGGCGCTGCCGAGCCAGGGCGATCGGGACCCGGGAGGTATCGCAGGTGATCCAACGGCGGCCCCATTGCTCGGCAACGTATGCGGTCGTTCCCGAGCCACAGGTAGGGTCGAAGACCAGGTCGCCGGGGTCGGTGGTCATGAGCATGCAACGTTGCATGATCGTCGGGTTCGTCTGTACGACATAGACCTTTTGGGCTGCAAATCCCGATGTGCCCGTGTCGTCCCAGTTGTTGGATAGTGGATAAACCGGAAAATCCTCAAGAAAGCGGACATAGCGCAACGTATTACCGACCCAGAACAGCCGGCGATTTCTTGCGAGATTTTCCAACCCTGTTTCGTCAGTCTTAAAAGTGCCTTTCCTCAACCGAAACTCGCGGCCCTCATACTTGAAAGAGCGCAGATCAGTGCCTTGTGCAGGTCTCTGACTCGTAAGATTATCATGAACAAAAATCCGCGCGCCTTTTGGCGCATCCGCTATCTTATCGGATGCACCGAAATTTATCCGTCGTCCGTCAGGATACTCTACCCATGAATATTGAGAGCCACCTGCTGCTCCCGCCGCTTTTGTTAAATAAAGCGCTTGGTATTTGAGACACGACTTATCTTTTGTGTACCAGAGCAGGAAATCGGAGACTGACGACAATAGCTCGCCGCTGGCGCTACTGGTTTTTGAGAAGGTTACCAGTGCAACGAAGTTACTGGGTCCGTAGACTTCATCCATGATCTCTCTCACATGATGCAGATTGTCGTCCGAAATCTGAACAAAGATACTGCCACTCTCGGTCAGCAGTTCCTTGGCCAGCAACAACCGATCACGGATAACGGTCAGATAGGAGTGCAACCCCAGTTCCCAGGTATCGCGGTACGCCTTGACCATCTCCGGCTCGCGGATCATGTCCTCGTCCTGGCCGTGTTTCACGTCGCGCTTGCGCACGAAGGGCTGGAAGTTGGAACCGAATTTCACGCCATAAGGCGGGTCCATATAGATCATCTGCACCTGTCCGCCCAGCCCCTCGTGTTCCAGCAGGCTGTTCATCACCTGGAGCGAATCACCCAGCACCAGGCGGTTGCTCCACGGGCCGAGGTGATCGTAGGCGTCGAGTTGATCGGACACGTCGAGCTTGGGGTCGCCGAACAGGTCGCCGATGGTCCCGATGGCTTTGTAGCTTTCGAGCGTGGACAGAATGGCTTGGGTGGACTGCCGTTCGTGGACGAACAGCGGGATGGTCGGCACCCGGATCTGCTGCCGCTCCGCCTTACCGCTCCAATTCAGGAAGGGTTGCGTCAGGCTCCTGAGCCGCGCCACGCACTCCGGAATCGACCGGAAGCGCTCGCCGGTGCCGACCCAGGCGGGGGCCTGCGCAAACACCGCGGCCTCACCCTCCAGCGCACCCCGTTCGATCAGGTCCAGCAGCCATTCGGCAAAGGTCCGTTCGGCATTTTCGTCCCAACACAGTTCCGGCGCCAGGGACGCGTCATAGCGGTAGTCCTTGGATGGGCGTCGGTCCGGGAAGTCCTCCTGCACCCCCATCGCGGGCCGTTGGACGGCCTGGTCCGCATGTTCATAGTCGCCGGACTGACCTGATAACTGGGGTTCGACCTTGGACTGATCGGCGGCTTGGTCAGGGTCTTGATCGGACGGGGCCTGGGGCGCTGTCGCCATGGGTGGGTCTCTCGCTGGTCCTGGGCTCGGGGCGGCGGCACGACGCTTGCGCAACGACGGTCCGCACCCGCGCGAGAATGCCACAGTTGGCGCACCGGTGCCTTAGGCGCTACCTTGTTCGGGTTGGATGGCCGATTGGAGTGAGTGACGTCAGGACGACATGATGACGAAATCGGTGCCGGAGCGCCGATCGGGGTGCAACGGGTTATCGGTGACCACCATCACCATGCCCGGGTGCATACGCTGCGTCAGGGCGCGCTGGAAGGTGGCGTCCGCCTGGAACCGGGACAGCACCGCGCCTTCCGGCGAGGACCCGGCGGCCGGCGCACCGCCCGTGGCCTCGTGGTGGGTGATGCCCTGCCAGGCGAGCCCTTTAGCGCCTTCATGCGCGCCCTTGAGGACGAAGACATGGGAGCCCAGCCGCCCGTCGCCGCCCTTGACCGCCAGCCGCCCCGCGGCGACCACCTTGCCGTCTTCCAGCAGTTCGACGCGCCGGTCGGCGGTCGAGGCAATCACCGCGCTCACCAGGTAGCCGGCCCCGCCGCCCCAGTCGGCGGGGTGGTGCTTGCCGTCCAGGGCGCCCACCGCCTGCGCGAATTCGTGTTCGGCCTGGGTTCCGAGCACCAGGCCGGGATGGATCAGCTCCCAGGGGTCCGAATGGGCGCCGGCGATGATAATCGGCGTCCCGACATGCGTGACGCCCCACAATCGCTCGGAGAAGGCCAGCGGCAGGCGCACGCAGCCGTGCGAGGCGGGATAGCCGGGAAGGTTGCCCGCGTGCAGAGGGCGATGCCGTCCCAGGTCAGCCGGTTCATGTTCGGTTGATCGGTTGCATCGTATCGAAATCCTGAGTGAAAACGCTGCCGACCCGCGCCCGTTGCGGCCAGCGCACGGCAGCGGCCACTGGTGCAGGAGACGGCAAGCCGGGGGATTGAAGACAAAGCGCCGGGACGCCGCACGGCGCCCCGGACGCAGACCGCGGTGTTACTCGCAGTCGAGCATGGTCACGTCGACGATCGAGGCGTAATGTCCATTGACCGTGCGCACGGTGACGCAATGGGAGCCCTTACGCCAGTTGGTGTAGGAACTGCCGCCGCCCTTTTCACCCTTGACGTACTTGTAGCCGCGCTGTTCGAGTTGCTGCTCACCGCTGCTCCCGCGCGCGCCGACCAGGTCCTGCAGTTCCTTGGCACCGCCGGTGCCGGAAGCGGTATGGCTGGTGCCCTCGTGCTTGTTCATTTCATTGACCGCCACCGCACCGCCGATCACCGCGGCGGCGCCGATGGCGAGCTTCTCGGCGGTGCCCAAACCTTTGGGCTTGGGACCGGAGTACTCGGCGGAAACGACGTGACGGTTCTTAACCTCGCAGGTCCAGGGATGCTTGTCCCCGTCGACCTTGGCGAGACCCTGGACCTTGAAATGCAGCGCGACGTCGTTCAGGCGCTCGGCGGTGGCGTCGCGCAGATCGGTGATCTTGTATTCGCTGCGAATGCGGCTCTCGCAGTCGTTGATCGCGTCCTTTTCAGTATACGCGAAGGCCGCGCCGGGCGCGGCGACCGCCAGGGCGAGCAGCAGACGGGAAGACGCGTGGCGGGCTTGGGTCCTGGACATTGTTGTTTTAGCTCCGGTTGATGAACGAGCGAGGCCGATCAACACTCAGCCTCGGGTGGACGGTGGCACGCCGCGCGCTGAAGGCCGACGTTGTCTTTCTTGATGATCGGTGCCCCGATGGGTGCTTGGGTCTCGATCCCGGCCAGGATCAGCACCTATCGACCGGTCGCATGAGTTAAGGGTGCACTGGACCAGGTTCAAGCCGTCGGCGGCCATGCCGCACAGGGTCTCCCAGTCGATCTTGGCCCTCCCGACTCTTCAAGTGACGGACTCCGTCGCGTTGCGCCGCGCGTCACCAGCTCAGACGCTCACCAGACACCCGCATTGCAGCGCAATCTCGACCGGGGCGACACTACGCGTGACATGATCCTTGCGGACGTGAAGCACCAGCAAGGTCGCCGGATCAAAGACAATCACGTCCTTCACACCCTGCGACAGATAGAAGGGCGGACCGATCTCCAGGTCTTTCGCCTCATAGCCTTTGCTGACGACTTCGATGACCGCCTCGGGGATCAGCGTGAGTGCCTCGTCCTGCTCCTCCTCGGTCGGCTCGCGACAGAAGATCGAGATGTCGGGACGCTTGAGACCGCTTGGGAATTGGACATAGACGTCGAGCACATGAACGCACCCGCAACCATCGAGCGAACCGGTCGGACGGATGCTCTGAGCGATCCGTTCGGCGTGCTTTTGGTGCCGATACAAGGGTTGAGCCTCCCAAATCGGCAGGCCGTTCACGACTTCCAGACGAATGCCGAGCTGCTCCGCACGAAAAAACCGGCTTGGGATTTCCACTGTAGTTTCCTACTCTTGATTTGGTTGCCGCATAAGAACTACATATTTTTCAACGCGATGTCGTACACATATCACAGCGCGCATTCGTGGCTGCCGAAGCGCCTTCGCACCTGATATCCAGACAGACCATTGGTCTAGGGGCGGGTTTTATACGCGCCCCTAGGTCCGGGAAATCCGGCGTGTTGCCGCAGCGCGATCAAACCGCGCCGCCTTCAGCGACCGCTCCCCGGCGGATAAACTAACCGTGTCCCAGCAAAACCCCAACGGCTGTCCGGGGCCGCGGCCGAGCGATAACTGGCACGACGCAGGCAGCGCTGGGTGTGGAGCGAGGCCCCGCGCAAGACGCCGTCGCCGCGACTGAAGACATCGTCTACGGCCTGAGAATCCGGGAAGGGCACGAAATCGGGATAGGGGTGCAATGGATTGGCGCACCACTCCCAGACGCGCCCTGCCCCATCGATCAGTAGTGCCCCTGCTCGACGGCAACCCGATCCGGCGCGGGGGGCCGGGGCGCCAGCGGGATCGCCACCTGGTAGCGGTCGCTCGGTCGGCTCAGAGCCCGCAGCCACAGGAGCGCGAGCATGCGCTCATACGCGCGTGCATCATGAATGCCGCTGAGCGCGGAGAGCATCTCGGTGTTGGCCATGGTCGGGTCCAGTGACGACTCAATCCGTCTTAGGAACCGTTCACGAATAAGCTGAACAAGTCCATTAGGGGACGCCTTTGGCTCGCGGTCGTTGTCGTTGTTTATACAGAACGGTTTTGAGTTTTCGGTTTTTCGTTTTTCGTTAAGGATTATCGAACATCGGGTTACGAAAAACGAGAAACGAAAAACCAACAACGACGGGTATAATTTGTTCTGACGCGTTACGTCCCCCGGCATCCAGGGCATGAGGAAGTCAGCCGCTCAACCGAACTCTTCGACCCGCGCGGTCCCGAGCTGATGCTCCAGCACCCGGATGCGCGCCCGCAAGGTCTCGACCTCGTCCAGCAGATCCAGCGCCAGGGCGGTGCCGGACAGGTTCAGATCGAGGTCACGGCGCAGGCGCTGGGCACGTCGCGCCCGCCGCACTTGCAGACCATCGAAGCGCCACTCGGCCGGCGCCTGACCCTGCCGCGGGCGCAACAAACCCTCGGTCACCATCAGTTGCAGAGACCGCGCGCTGGAGCCGCACAGTTGGGTCAGCTCGGCCAGGGTGACGGCCATCCCCTCGTCCAAGACAATCCCCTCGAGGCGAATCTCAGTTTTTACCATGGTCTTCAGACCCCCAATTCAGCACGCGGATTGAAGCGCAACTGCTCGGCCATGTGTTCATAGACCCGCTTGGCCTCGGCGGTCTTGGCCGGCGGCACGACGATCTCCAGGAGCACCATCTCGTCACCCGGCGGGTCACCGGGCAAGCCACGTCCCTTCAGACGCAGCCGTTGACCAGTCTGAGACCCCGGCGCGATCTTGAGGTTCACCGGACCAGCCAGGGTCGGCACCGGCACCGTCGCACCCAGGGCTGCCTCCCAGGGGGCGATGGGCAGACGCAACGCGATGTCCTTGCCGTCCGGGGTGAAATGCCGGTGCGGTTTGATCTCGACCTCCAGATAGAGGTCTCCGGCCGGGCCGCCGTGGGCGCCCGGACTGCCTTGACCGCTCAGACGGATCTGCTGGCCCTGGGTCACCCCCGCCGGGATACGGACGCTGAGCGTGCGTGCATGGGTACTCATGCGCCCGTCCGGCCCCGCTTCCGGGACCTCCAGCTTGAGTTGCCGGGTCGCGCCCTGAAAGGCATCTTCGAGTTCGATCTGAATCCGCACCGTCTGGTCCTGTCCCCGCCGTTTGCGCGGCGTGCCGGCGCCGCCCGGGCCGCCTCTGAAGTCACGCCCGAAGAGGCTCGAAAAGAAATCGCTGAAATCGGCCGCCTCGTCCTGGCTGAAGCGAAAGTCGTGCGCACCGCCGCCGGGCGGCGGGCGAAAGTCCTGACCGGCCCGCCAGTTCTTGCCGAGTGCATCATAAGCGGCACGCTTCTCCGGGTCATGGAGGACCTCGTTGGCCTCGTTGACCGCCTTGAAACGGGCTTCCGCGTTCGGCTCTTTGCTCACGTCCGGATGGAACTTGCGCGCCAGCTTGCGGTAAGCGCGCTTGATCTCGTCCTGGGAGGCATCGCGGGCCACCCCCAGCGTCTGATAATAATCCTTGTATTCCATCGATGAGCCTCGGAGCAGGGTCTTTAGTATTGGCGGATGAGCGCCGGCCGGCGACGGGTAAAATGGGGGTTCATGTCGGCCATTACACCAGAGCGCCGCGAGGCCGTCATCCCGGCACCGTCGACCCATCGTCCGATCCGGTGAGCACCGGTCCGTGGGCCGGCACCGTCCGCTCGCGCGCCCAGGCACGCAGCGCGGCGATCTGCTCAAACATGACCACCGACAACGGCTGAGTCCGCGCGAGTTCATCCACCAGTGCCTGAGTATCAGGCACGCGGGTGGAGGCGTCTACCGCGTAGAGCGCGGACACCACGGCCTGCTCGATCCCGGCTCCGGTGAACCCCTCGCTCGCCCGGGCCAGGCGATCCAGGTCAACCTGCGCCGGATCGAGCCCGCGGTTGCGCAAATGGATGGCGAAGCACTCGGCGCGCACCGCGGCATCCGGCAGATCGACAAAGAACAGCTCGTCGATCCGTCCCTTGCGAATCAGCTCCGGCGGCAGGCGGGCGATGTCGTTGGCGGTGGCGACCAGAAAGACCCGGGTCTTGCGCTCCGCCATCCAGGTCAGCAGGGTTCCCAGGCAGCGTCGCCCGACCCCTTCATCCTCGGACCCGCCGGCAATACCCTTCTCGATCTCGTCGATCCACAGCACGCAGGGTGCCAACTGGTCCGCGGTGGTCAGCGCCTTGCGCAAATTCTTCTCGGTCTCGCCGATGTACTTGTCATAGAGCGCGCCGAAGTCCAGCCGCAACAGCGGCACCCCGAAGCGCCCGGCCACCGCCTTGGCGGCCAGGCTCTTGCCCCCGCCCTGCACCCCCAGCAAGAGCAGACCGCGCGGAAAATCCTGAGTGCGCCGCGGGTCCAGAAAGGGCTCCCGACGCCGGTCCAGCCAGGCTTTGAGGTTGGCGAGCCCAGCCACATCCGCGAACGAGCGGGTATCGTACTCGAAACTGATGATGCCGCCGGGGCTCAGCAGCTCATACTTGGCCCGCTTGACCTCGGCCACATCCTCCGCCGTAATCGCCCCGTCATTGCGGATGGCGTTGCGGATCAGGCGCCGGGCATCGGACTCGGTGACCCCGAGCAGATTCTGCGAAAGCTGATCGACCGCCTCGCGGGCCGCTCGCACCCCCGGTGCTCCGGTCTGTCGCCAGGTCTGAGCCTCCTCGCGGATCAGCGCGAGGATGCGGTTGCGGTCCGGCAGGCGCAGATCGAAGCGGACGCACAGATGCCGAATCTCGGGCGGGACCTCCAGGGCGTGGCTCACCAGCACCAGGGTTCGCGCCCGGTCGTCATAACCCTGGGCGATCTCCTTTACCAGACGCACATGCAGCGGATCGGTCAGATAGGGGTGGAAATCGAGCAGCAGGTAGACCCCAGGCTCAGCCCCGGCACGCAAATAGCGCAGCAGTTGGGTGGGCTCGGTGAGCCGGCGTTCGGTCTCGGTGTCGAACTCGATGCGCTTGAGCCCGTCGGTCACCGACCAGCGATACGCCGGTTGGGCGATGCGCAGCGCCAGCCGGGCGAATAGCATGATGACCCGCGGCTCCTCCAGCGACTCGATCAGGATGAGCGGTGTGTCGGAGCGCAGCAACAGTTCGAGATCGTGCAGATCGGGCATCGGCGGTGACTGACTCAATTCTTGGAAAGTCTGCAGTCTAGCCCGAAGGGGTCGCATCAAGAAGCGTTCAAGCCGAGGCGCCGAGGGATGCGGGCCATGGTCGCCGATTCGGCCAACGCGATCACCCGGATTTGTCCATAGATTTCACCGATGCACACAGATGAAGAGGAGTATCTGTGTGCAGCTGGCGTTCGACGACGACAACGCCACGGTGGACGTGCGCGACAAGGACTACCGCGACGGCAATCGCAACAGGTGATGACCCTGAGCTGGGAGGAGCGCATCCGCCGCTTCCTGCTGCGTGTGCTGCCGAAGGTTTCATGCGGGTGCGGCATCTCGGCTGATGAACGCGCCTGACCCAGCCTAAGCACTCGGGCTCACCGGGCACGCTAGACAGGCCGCGCGCGGCCTGCGCTCGCCACCCGCTGGAAAACGCCCTACAATCGACTCGAAATCGCTCTGATGTCAACCCCGCGGCCCCCTCGGATGCCCGCTTTACGCCGCTCCGCACGTAGCCCACATGCTGAGATACGGCCCGGCACCGGCCGGCGACCCTGGGCTCGGGTATACAATTCTCTATCACGGAAATCTATAGTATGAATAGAAATAGTTTTTTTTCATATCTAAAAAAGACGTTTCAAGGGCGTATCGACGATCAACTCATGTTGCATGGCTTCCCTTCCGACTTGGATCTTTCTCTAACACCAGATTATAAAGAGAAAATGCCCATATTCGCAAAGCACAGGGAAATATATAAGTGGTTATCCGAGTTTGCCAACACCAAGGATTGCTCAGTTTTAGAAATAGGGGCAAGAAAAGTGCAGATTCCCAAGGAATTTCAATGGATGAACTTTTTACCCGAATGTAATTACACCGGCTTTGATGTCCTTCCCGGTGAAAATGTAGATGTGGTTGGAGATGCTCATAACTTGCACGAACACTTTAAACCATCAACATTTGATGTTGTCGTATCTCTAGCAGTTTTTGAACATCTCGCTATGCCTTGGCTTGTTGCTGAAGAAGTTACAAAAGTACTCAAGGTTGGCGGATACGTGGCCATTGAAACACATTTCTCATTTTCAGAACATGAGTTACCGTGGCATTTTTTTCAATTCAATAATAGAGGATTGGAAATTCTTTTTAACTCGTTACTTGGGTTTGAAATAATTGACTCAGGCATGTCTAACCCAATTGTAGGGAGGTTTTCTAACTTTGCTTCAGATTATCTCAAAGGTCAGTCTATTGGTAATTTATATTGTCATTCATCTATTATTGCCAAGAAGGTAAAGGAACCGATTCCGGATTTTAGCTGGGATAAAGTACTAACCCAAATCAATTCCATGTATCCATCACCAGAAAAGGGGTGATAGGAGGAAACAGCGAACGGGGTCAGCACCGAGGACGAAAGATCGGGGTCAGGTTTTTCCTTCGCGCTCGCCTCCACCCTGGTAAATGGCCTAACGTGGTGGCGGACCGCTGGTTTCCTTCCGGCAAGACCTGTTCGCGATGCGATCAAGATCATCCCGATAAGACTGTCGGCATCCACTGTGAAGACTCGCCTCGCCATCGCCTCGCTTCTTTCCGCGACTTTGCTCTTCCCCACCATGTCCGACGCTTGCTCGCGCGCTCTGTACTTCGGCAAGGAGGGCCAGACCGTCACGGGCCGCACAATGGACTGGTTTGAGGCAGACCTCGGCTCCAACATCTGGCTGTACCCCCGCGGGCTCATGCGCAACAGCTCGGCCTGGGTGCAGTATGTGCTCGACAACTATGCCACCGTCGCCGAGGCCGTCGCCGACCTGAAGAAGGAAAGCTTCCGCATGGTGGCAATCAAAGCGCCGACGGGGAAACCCGCGGGAACAGGGGCCAGGCTCAATTATACAGAACGGTTTTGAGTTTTCGGTTTTTCGTTTTTCGTTTTTCGTTAAGGATTATCGAACATCGGGTTACGAAAAACGAGAAACGAAAAACCAACAACGACGGGTATAACTCCGGCGGGAGGCAGCGCTGCAGGCGGCCGAGCGAGACGCCATGGCACCTTGGCCGAGCGTCGGCTTCGGTTATACTTCAACCCTTGATGCCGCTTCACGCTTCCAAGAACCGCTGCTGAAACAAGGGCTGCCCCGACCCTCGGGCGGCCGCTGGCGGGCAGCGCGGTGGGCTGCCGGCGGCCATCCCGCCACCCAATCAACGGGCCTTGGAGTCACTGCCGAGGCCCGTTTCCTTTTATCCGCCAACAGACCCGGTTTTTTATGCCACAGAATCTGTCGATTGCCGAGCAGGCGCTACGCGATGCCGCGCTTGAGTACCATCGTTGCCCGAGCCGGGGCAAGATTTCAGTCACACCAACGAAGCCGCTGTCGAACCAGCGCGATCTGTCGCTGGCCTACTCACCCGGCGTGGCCTACCCCTGCCTCGATATCCAGGCCAGCCCCGCACTCGCGGCGGAATACACATCACGCGGGAACCTGGTCGGCGTGGTGACCAACGGCACCGCGGTGCTGGGCCTGGGCGACATCGGGCCCCTGGCCGGCAAACCCGTGATGGAGGGCAAGGGCTGTCTCTTCAAGAAATTCGCGGGCATCGATGTCTTCGATATCGAGTTGGCCGAGCACGACCCCGACAAGCTGGTCGACATCATCGCCGCGCTGGAGCCGACCCTGGGCGGCATCAATCTGGAGGATATCAAGGCGCCGGAATGTTTTTACATCGAGCGCGAGCTCAGCAAACGCGTCAATATCCCGGTCTTCCATGACGATCAGCATGGCACGGCCATAATCTCCAGCGCGGCATTGCTCAATGGCCTGGAACTGGTCGGCAAGGAGATCGGCTCCGTGAAACTGGCGGTTTCCGGTGCCGGCGCGGCGGCCATCGCCTGTGTGGACGTCATGGTTGGCCTGGGCGTGAAGCGCGAACACGTCTTCATGGCCGATTCCAAGGGCGTGATCTACGCAGGCCGACCCGGCGGCTTCGATGAATCCAAGGCCCGCTATGCGCAAACCACCGAGGCGCGCACCCTGGCGGATGTCGTCAAGGACGCGGACGTGTTTCTGGGTTGCTCCGCGCCCGGTGTGCTGACCGTGGCGATGGTGAAAACCATGGCCGCGCAGCCCATCATCCTGGCCCTGGCCAACCCCGAGCCGGAAATCCGCCCTGAATTGGCGAAGGCCGCCCGCCCCGACTGTATCATCGCCACCGGCCGCTCCGACTATCCGAACCAGGTCAACAACGTCCTCTGTTTCCCCTATATCTTTCGCGGGGCACTCGACTGCGGCGCCACCCGGATCACGCCGGAGATGAAACTCGCCTGTGTCCGCCAGATCGCCGATCTGGCCAAGAGCGAGACCAGCGATGAGGTGGCCGCCGCCTACGCCGGGCAGGATTTGACCTTCGGACCCGAGTACCTGATCCCCAAGCCGTTCGACTCGCGCCTGATCCTGCGGATCGCACCCGCCGTGGCCCAGGCCGCCGCCGATTCGGGAGTCGCCACCCGCCCCATCCTCGACATGGATGCCTACAAGGAGACGCTGTCGCGCTTCATTCACCAGACCCGAATGCTCATGCGCCCGGTGTTCAACGCCGCCAAGGCCTTGCCGGACGGCTGCAAGCGCGTCGCCTACTCCGACGGGGAGGACGAACGGGCGCTGCGTGCCGCCCAGATGGCGATCGACGAACATGTCGCCCGGCCCATCCTGATCGGACGTCCGGCCGTCATCGACGCGCGCATCGCCAAGGCCGGCCTGCGTATGCGCCTCGGGGTCGACGTGGAGAACATCAATCCCGAGGATGACCCGCGCTTTCGACAGTACTGGGAGCATTACCACCAGCGGATGCGCCGCAATGGCGCCACACCGGCCGAAGCCAAGGCGGCGGTGCGCCGCTCCAACACCCGCATCGGCGCGCTGATGGTCGCCCTGGGCGACGCCGACGCCATGCTCTGCGGCCTGGTGGGCGCCTACGAGGCGCACCTCGAATGCATCCAGAGCATCCTTGGTCTGCGGGTCGGCACCAGCAATTACGCCGCGCTCAATGCCCTGATGACCGATCGCGGACCGCTCTTCATTACCGACACCTATGTCAACGAAGACCCCAGCGCGCACCAGTTGGCCGAGATCGCCTGGATGGCCGTACAGGAGGTGCTGCGTTTTGGTCTGCCGCCCAAGGTCGCCTTCCTGTCGCACTCAAGCTTCGGCTCGTCCAAACGGGCGTCGGCCCAGAAAATGCGTTTGGCGCGTGACCTGTTCGCCGCCGCGCATCCCGACATCAACTGTGACGGCGAACTGCACGGCGACGCCGCGCTGGATGAGGACATCCGCGGCCACTACCTGGCCGACTCCACCCTCAAGGGCTCGGCGAACCTGCTGATCTGCCCCAACCTGGATTCCGCCAATATCCTCTATAACGTGCTCAAGACCACCACCGGCCACGGGGTGACCGTAGGTCCGGTGCTGATGGGCGCGGCGGCCACGGCCTACATCCTCACCCCCGCGACCACGGTGCGCCGCATGCTGAATATGACGGCCCTGGCCGTGGCGAGTGCGGCGGCCGCGCGTCAGGATGTCGTCGTTTAGGTGATTTTCGGAAAACGATCTACCGAAGTGTAGGGGCGACTTTAGTCGCCCCTACAGTATTTCAGGCATGCGCCGTCGGGATGTTCATTCCTCGGAATCGCCTTAGGCGCAGTCCGGATGAAGATGCACGCGCACCACAGACCGGAGGTCGAGGCTTCAGCCGGACGCGGCAGTGCCGCCCGCTAAAGCGTCGGCCTCCAGTCGCGTCGCCCCGGTCACCGAAGATGGAGCCCGCGCAGTACCGACTCGGCGTGAGGCGCGTGTTGGATTTCTATTGACACCGCCCGTTACTTATATACTCCTGAAAGCTCTCACGAGCCTCATCAACGAGAAGTCGAAGCTGATCTTCCGGGACACGACTTACGCTAATACCGCAACGTTCTGCTTCGATACTTAGATTGTTGGCAATCTGCTGTCCTGAGATAATAAGCTCCCTTGCGTATTGCTTTTTATGACCATATCCTTTCTTCAATATACGCTTGGCTTCCGTTGCAGATAATTCTTTCGATGTTGAAGGTACAAAACCGGTTTCAAGAATAAAGCAACTTGCCGCATCCATCAATGCGAAAACATTGAAATCACCATCGCGATCAGTGACAACCGGAGCGTCATTCAACTTGAAAATAATCCATGTTTCATTTACTTGAAACTGGTTCGGGTTAAGCATGGTATGCACCTCTTCCGGAAACCTGACGGCTAAGCGTTTATGTGGATAAATTCCGATGATCGGTTTGGCTGGAACGACGATCATCGCCTATTAAGCGTACTCAGCAACAGAGACTGGACGCTCAATTGCGAACGCTTTTCTATGGAGCTACAATGCGAGACTTGGCCCCCATCCGCGTGACCCCCATCCGTAGCAGCAGGTCGTGCGAGAGACTACGCAGCTTTCCCCAGTAATCGTGAAGCAAAATTACTGCCTGCGGTTGGTGGAGGCAGGGACTTGCCGTCATCTTGCATCATTTGAATCCATTCATCCACGATTCGGCATAATTCAATATAAACTTCCACTTCATCCGCGCCATGGCAGCAGGGGCCGATAACTCCTGGGCATTGGCCAATAAAGCACTGATCCTCGTCCGACCACTCGACGATTTTCAGATATTTAACGCTCTCTTTCATCTCTTTGACTCCTCGATCTTTTGCCTCACCTCTCGCTCTTGATAAGCCTTGGCATCGTCTCCAGCCTGACCGGAAATCGTGATTCTCATGCCTTTCTTGTGCTCGAAATTGCTGTGGCTACCTTTCCCTCCTCTGTTGTTGAACCCAGCCTGTTCAAGCTCATAGATCAGTTCTCTAACTCTTGGCATAGCGGAGTGCCGGTAACGACTTCACATGTCTGCATTGCCAAGGCAAGGTGACTACACTGCCATGCGAGGCGTCCCACGCGTTGACCGGAGAGCGCCATGCCGACCACCCTCGAAGCCGAATCCACCGCTACCAGACCACGGTACCGGAGACGGTGCGTCGTGCCCTTCGGCTCGGCAAACGCGACAAAATCCATTACACCATCCGTCCCAGCGGCGAGGTGGTGCTGACCCGCGCCGAATCCTCTGCGGGAGACGACCCGGTGCTCGGACAGTTTCTGGAGTTCCCGGCACGCGACATCGCCAACCACCCCGAGCGCCTGCAGGCCGCGGATTTCCGACTCGTGCAGCGGCTCCGGTCGCTGGTCGGCGAAATCGAGATCAATCTCAATACCGGCTGTTCTTCCGTTACCACGCGCCCAGCAAGGTGATCGTGCTCGCGTGGGTCAACGACGAGAACACCAAGCGCGCCTAAGAGAGCGGCGAAGACGGCTACCGGGTGTTCCGCAAGAGGCTGGAAAGCGGCCATCCGCCCCGCGAGCGCCCGCGTCTGGTGTCGAATCATCCGTGGGATTAGACTCCGAGCGTATCGGCCGCAGGCGGTGGGCATTTACGAATTGAAGACACAAAGCGCACCAAAACAACCGATCATCGAAAGCGTCGGACCGATCACCGCGCAGGTGGCCTGTGCGACCGACCTATCGCGTTGAAACGCCTTGTCACCGACGGAGCCCACGCCATGCGCCAGCCCGCACTGAAGCAAGACCGCTTCACCTACGGCGACTACCGCCGCTGGCCGGAGAGCGAACGCTGGGAACTGATCGACGGCAGGGCCTACGACATGTGCCCTGCCCCGAGTCGGGGTCACCAGGCGATGGTGGTCGAGTTGGTCAGACAGATCGGCAACTTCCTGCTCGACAAACCCTGCGAGATCTATGTCGCACCCTTTGATGTGCGCTTGCCGAAGGCCAACGAAGCGGACGACCAAGTGGACACCGTGGTACAACCCGACATCGCCGTGATCTGCGACCCCGGGAAGCTCGATGAGGCGGGCTGCCGCGGTGCGCCCGATTGGGTGGTCGAGGTCCTGTCCCGCGGCACCGCCGCCAAGGATCAGGGCGAGAAGCGCGACGCCTACGAACGGGCCGGCGTCAGGGAATACTGGTTGGTTCACCCCACCGACCGTACCCTGATGATCTACCGCCTCGCGGACGGAGCCTACGGCCGCCCCGAGGTCAGGCCGCTCGTCGGCGAGACGGCGGTCGGGGCCATCGCCGGGCTCACCGTCATCTGGCCATGAAACGGCGTATAGATCGAGCGCAACCGGGAGGTTTTGATGCCTTTGCCAACCGTCAGCCGCGACCCCGAGGTGATGAGCGGCGCCTTGTGTTTCACCGGCACCCGAGTGCCGGTGCAGAACCTGTTCGATTACCTGGAAGGACCGTCATCTTTGGACGCGTTCCTGGATGACTTTCCCTCAGTCAGTCGCGAGGCGGCAGTGGCCGTACTGGAAGCGGCGCGCGAGCGGCTGAAACCTTGACCTCCTGTCTGTTGTGCGGGTGCAGCAAGATCCGCAGGGGGATTTAGGGGCGACTAAAGTCGCCCCTACACGTCGGTACATCGTTTCCCGGAAATCACGTTATCCTTTCGTCCTTCTCCACATAACGCGTCAGCAGACCCATACCGCCATCGCCGCCGACCCGCGGAATGCGCACCCGCCAGCCGGCCCCAGGCGCGACGGTCAGGGGCTCGCCCTCCAGGGTCTCCATCTGTTCGAGCCGGAAGCGCCGGTTCCCCGCCGGGGTGAGCAGATGCAGGTCATCGCCCACGGCGAAGCGGTTCTTGACCTCGATCGCCAGCCAATCCGAACGCGCTGCCGCGTCCGGCACCATGACCTCGCCGACGAAGAGCTCCCGATCGGTCCGGGAAACACCATCGGCATAGTTCTGGATCTCGGCCGCGGCATGGCGCCGGTAAAAGCCTTCCGTGTAGCCGCGGTTGGCCAGGCCCTCCAGTTCGGCGAGCAGTTCGGGGCGGAAACCGCGTCCGTCGCAGGCGTCGTCGATCGCCGCCCGGTAGACCTGGGCGGTCCGCGCGGCGTAATAGTATGACTTGGTTCGGCCCTCGATCTTCAGACAGTCGATGCCCATGGCCACCAGCCGATCGACATGGGCCACCGCCCGCAGGTCGCGGGCGTTCAGGATATAGGTTCCGTGTTCGTCCTCGAAGATCGGCATGGCGTCGCCGGGCCGCTTGCCCTCGGTGAGCAGATACACGGCATTCGCCCGCGGGTGCCGCTCCTGACCGCCGCCGCACTGGCCCGGATCCGCCGGGACATCGACCAGTGCATTGTCCGCCGCGGCTGATGCACCCAACTGGTATTCCCAGCGACAGGCGTTGGTACAAGAGCCTTGATTGGCGTCACGGTGGTTGAAATACCCCGAGAGCAGGCAGCGCCCGGAGTACGCGATGCACAGCGCGCCATGCACGAAGACTTCCAACTCGGTGGCAGGGCAGGCGGCGCGGATCTCGGCGATCTCGTCCAGGGACAGCTCGCGGGACAGGATGACGCGGGTGACGCCCTGGGCGGCCCAGAAGCGCACGGCGGCGGCATTGACGGTATTGGCCTGCACCGACAAATGGATGGGCATGTCCGGCCAGCGCTCACGCACCAGGAAGATCAGCCCCGGATCGGCCATGATCAGCGCATCCGGCCCCAAGGCCAGGATCGGCTCCATATCGGCGATGAAGGTGCGGACCTTGGCGCCGTGCGGCATCAGATTGGCGGCCAGGAAAAAGCGCCGGCCCAGGGCATGCGCCTCCTGGATGCCCAGGCCGATGGCGGCGGCATCGAAGTCGTTGTTGCGCACCCGCAAACTGTAGCGCGGCAGACCCGCGTACACCGCGTCCGCCCCAAAGGCAAAGGCGTAGCGCAAATGGCGCAGGCTGCCGGCGGGCGAGAGGAGTTCCGGCCCGCGGCGCCGCCCATCAGCCGATCGCGGCGCGGGCGTCATTCAGCCGGACCAGGATCGCTGGCCGTCGACGCAGCCCTGTGTCTGGTTACATTCATGAGTGGAGTTCGACCCCCTGCTCAGTGCAACTCGGCATCAAAGGTCAGCGTCTCATCGGCGCCGATGAGCGGCTTGCGCAAGACCTCGACCTGGACCCGCTGGCCCGGCAGGGCGTCGAGCAAGGCGATGCGGATATCGGCATAGGTGCTGATCGGCTGTTCGCCGACCCGCACGATGCGGTCGCCCTCTTTGACGCCGGCCGCCTTGGCCCCGCTGTCCTCGGCGAACCCCTGGATTTCCAGGCCCCGGTCACCGGCTTCAGGGTTCAACATCACCCCGAGCATCCCGGATGGGGGGAGGTCCACCGGTCGCGGAAACAGCAGATAGTCCGCCGCGGCGGGGTCGAGTTCACGCTGGTTGGCGTTCAGCAGACTGACGGCAGACACCGGCTGACGCCGCAACAGCCGTTTGGGAATGCCCTGACCGTATTCCAGATGCCCGGCGCCGGCCAACACCACCAGGGTCTGCCGTGGGTGCTCCCGGAGATAACGGGCGGCGCGCTCGGCCATGCCCTCGTCCCACAGGAGTTGCACCTCAATGAACCGCTCGAACGATTTCTTGTCCGGCATCGGGTGCTGGTCGAACACCGCTTTCACCCGCGCCTGGTAGGCGGTATCCGATCGGTCGATCTCGGCGGGGACCCGCGCCCGTTCCTGAGGATCGAGGCCGTCGATGCCGACCTCGCCGACGCGTTTGGTCAACGCGGAGTCGAGATTCAAGGCGATCACCGGGATGCGGTGTTCCCGCGCGAACTGCAGGATCGGCCGATAGAGACGGTAGTCATAGCGCCAGCGGTCGAAATACTCGGTCTGGCGCAGGAAGGCGGCCTCATCGATCGCCCCGTCGATGTAGGCGTCGACGACAGACTGGTACGGCTGCTGAAAGAACTCCATGCCGATCGCGACCTCCTTGCCGCGCGCTTTCAGACCCTGGATCACCTTGAGTTGGTTCAGATGATCCTCGTAGCGGTCGTGGCTTTCACCCACGAACACCACACGCCGGTCGGCGATGGCATCGAGCAACTGCTCCAGGTTGGTGAGCGTGCGCGGATCGAGCACCCGGGTCGGCGTGTCGACTGGAACCGCGGCGCCCGCCGCCGCCGCGGGTGCGTCCGCCGCCGAAACTGCGACATGAGTGCCCAGCACGAGCGCCAGAGCCAAGGGAAGAATCGATCGACAAGCGGCCACGGCAATCCTCGCTGGTATTGGCCCAAGCCGGGCCGCGTTATCATAAGCCAATTCGGTCATGGCGCCAGAGGATGGACCAAGGCCGCCGACCGCCGCCAATCCGCCACCTGCACGAGCCCCCAGACCCCGATGCGCAAACTCTTCCGCCTCATCCTGCTGCCGATCGTGCTCAGCAGCCTCCTGCTGCCGCTGTCCGTGCTGGCCGATCTGCCGGTCGTCGATCACGAGATCGCGGCGGTCATCGACCCGGCGTCCGGCCAACTGACCGTCACCGATCGACTCACCCTCCCGCCCGGCCGGGAGACGGTCGACCTGGTGCTGCACACCGGCCTGTCACCGCGCGTCGCGCCGGACCAAGGGACGCTGGAAGTCCTGGGGCAGGATGCGCATCTGGAGGCCCTGCGGCTGCGCCTGACTCCGGCGGCCGGCGGCAGCGCGACCCTCGGTTACGGCGGCACGATTCGCCATGACTTGACTGCCGTCAGCGAAGGCATGGGCCGCGAGCGCCAGATGACCGTCGGCACCATCGGGCCGGACGGGGTCTTTCTCGACGGCGGCAGCGGCTGGTACCCGCGGATGCCGGGCACACTGCAACGTTTCACGCTGCGGGTCAGCCTGCCCGCGGGCTGGCAGGCCGTCTCTCAAGGCGCCGGACCCGGCCGCGAGTCGGATATGGGCTCCGCCTGGGCCGAAACCCAACCCCAGGACGATATCTATCTGATCGCCGCCCCCTTCACACTCTACCGCGACCAGGGCGCCGCGCCGCAGCAGGAAGCCGAAGCCCAGGTGTGGCTGCGCACGCCCGATGCGCCACTCGCCGCCGGCTACCTGGCCGCCACGCGCGAGTATCTGGACCTCTACAGCCGGCTCATCGGTCCCTACCCTTACGCCAAGTTCGCCCTGGTCGAGAACTTTTGGGAGAGCGGCTACGGCATGCCCTCCTTTACCCTGCTCGGCCCGCAGGTCATCCGGCTGCCGTTCATCATCACCTCCTCTTATCCTCACGAGGTGCTGCATAATTGGTGGGGCAACGGCGTCTACGTGAACGATCAGGGCGGCAACTGGAGCGAAGGGCTGACCGCCTATCTGGCGGATCACCTGATGAAGGAGCGCGAGGGCCAGGGCGCCGCCTACCGCCGCGACAGCCTCGCCGCCTTCGCCGACTATGTGCGCACCGGCGCCGACTTCCCGCTCATCGCGTTCCGCGGACGCCATGGCGCGGCCAGTCAGGCGATCGGCTACGGCAAGGCCGCCATGGTCTTTCATAACCTGCGCATCCAGTTGGGCGACGCGGTCTTCGTCCAAGGGCTGCAACGCTTCTACACCGACAACCGCTTTCGCGTCGCCGGCTATCCGCAACTGCGCGGCGCCTTCGAGACAGTGTCCGGCCGCGATCTCAGCACCTACTTTACTGCCTGGACCACGCGCACCGGGGCGCCGCGCCTGGCCTTGTCCGCGGTCCGGTCCGAACCCTTCGCGCACGGCTACCGAGTCAGCGGCCGGGTCGCGCAGACCCAACGGCAGGCGCCCTACCCCTTCGCGGTTCCGGTCGTGGTCCACTTGACCGATGGGGCACCGCGGCAAAGCCTGATCACGCTCGCGGGGCGCGACACCGACTTCACCATCGAACTGCCCGCCGCCCCGCTCCGCGTGGCCCTGGACCCGGAATTCGACAGCTTCAGGACCCTGGAGGCGGGAGAGTCAGCGGTCTCCCTGGGCGGGCTGTTCGGCGCCGCGCAGGGTCTGATCCTGCTCCCCGGTGCCGCACCGCCCGACCTGCTTGAAGCCTATCGCGCCCTGGCCGCCGAGTGGCAGCGCGGTCACGCGGGTTGGCAGGTCGCACTGGACAGTGATCACCCGGCGCTCCCGACCGACCGGGCGCTGTGGCTGCTGGGCTGGGAGAACCGTCATCTCGGCGCCTTCGCCGCGGGCAGCCAGGGGTTCAGCCTGGACCCGGCAGCGCGGGCCCTGAGCATCGCCGGGGCGGCCGTGGACACCACTGACGCCAGCCTGGCACTCACCCGCCAACGCGGCGATCAGGCGCTCGGCTGGGTCGCGACAACCGACGCCGCGGCGCTGCCCGGACTGACCCGCAAACTCCCCCATTACGGCAAGTACGGCTATCTGGTCTTCACCGGGACGGCGCCCGACAACCGGCAGAAGGGCCAATGGCCGCCCGGCGATTCCCCTCTGGTCCACTGGTTCGGCGAGGCGCGCCCCGACCTCACAAGCGTGCCGCGATCAAGCCTGGTGGAGCCCCGTTAGCAGCCGCTGCGGCGTCGTGCGGTTCTGCCGGTTGGCGGACGGTCCGCGGAGATCCGCCGGCCGGGGGCTCGACCGCGCACTGTCGGTTGGCATCGACTTTCCTACTAAAATACTCAGTAATGACCATGTACTGAACAGAGTATTACTTGAGCTTTTCTTGGTCCGCACCCATCTTCGGTTCCGTAGGCAAGAGGGATGAAGCGGAAACAGGTCGATATCGGTCCAGCGGCAAGTTAGCCGCTCACTCAGGCCCCTGACCTGAACAGGCTTTGCCCATATCAAGAAGTAAACACCAACCAACCGAGGATAGCGCAATGAGCAACGAGACACTCCGTTCCAAGGATCGTCAGGCCTTCTGGTTCATCGTCGCCATCAGCCTGGCGCCGCTGATTCCCTACGCCTTGCGCGGCCCGAGCGAACAAGCGACGGTCGGCGCGGATCTGATGGGCGCGGCGCAACCGGCCGTCATCGCCCCGGCAATGGCATCCTGAGGTCAAGCACTCGCGACCGGCCGACCTCCACCGGCGGTCGGCTCGCGTCCAGCGGCGCCCGGCAAGACCAATCCACCCACGAGAACTGAAAACAGGGCCATCGGCCCTGTTTTTTTATCTATTATATCAGAATGTTGCTAATTTTCGCACCAACTCCCATACAAGCACATCGCATACCACCCTGGGCGCGGTTCAAAATCCCATCCGCTCGAAAAAGCTCTTGACCCCATCGAGCCAGGTCGACTCTTGCGGGCTGTGACGCGACCCACCTTCCTGCATGCTCGTATCGAACTCGCGTAACAATTCTTTCTGGCGCTCGGTCAGGTTGACCGGAGTCTCGACCAGCACCCGACAGATCAGATCGCCGACCACGCTGTCACGTACCGGTTTCACACCCTTACCGCGCACCCGGAACATCTGACCGGTCTGGGTGCCGGCGGGGATCTTGAGGCTGACCTTTCCGTCCAGGGTCGGGACCTCCATCTCACCGCCCAGGGCCGCCACCACGAAACCGATCGGCACCTCGCAATAGAGATGGCTGTCCTCACGGGTGAAGATGGGATGCTCCTGCACCTGCACCTGGACATAGAGATCACCCGCGGAACCCCCATGCTCGCCGCGCTCACCCTCCCCGGCCAGCCGGATGCGATCACCCGTATCCACACCGGGCGGCACCTTGACCGAGAGCGTCTTATCTTCCTGCAACCGGCCGCGCCCACGACAGTGAGGGCAGGCCTCCTCGATGATCTGACCTTTACCCCGACACTGGGGGCAGGCTTGCTGGATCGAGAAAAACCCCTGCTGCATCCGCACCTGGCCGGCGCCGCCGCAGGTGGGGCAGGTCTTGGGCTTGGTCCCCGGTTTGGCCCCGGAGCCGCCGCAGAACTGGCATTCGACCAGCGTGGGAATACGGATTTTGACGTCCTTGCCCGCGACCGCCTCCTCCAGCGTCAGACTGAGGTCATAGCGCAAGTCGGCCCCGCGACCGGTGCGCCGACCGCCGCGACCGCCGAAAATATCGCCGAAGACATCGCCGAAAATGTCCTGGAATGACCCGCCGGCGAAGTCACCAGGGCCGCCGAACCCGCCGGCACCGGCCTCGACACCGGCGTGCCCGAACTGATCATAGGCGCTGCGCTTCTTGGCATCCGTCAGCACATCGTACGCCTGCTTGACCTCTTTGAACTTGGCCTCGGCACCGGCGTCGCCGGTATTGCGGTCCGGGTGGTATTTCATGGCGAGACGCCGGAAGGCCTTCTTGACGTCGGCCTCGCTGGCGTTGCGCGCAACCCCCAGGACTTCGTAGTAATCGCGTTTGGGCATTAGCAGCAGTGGTCAGTAGTTGGTGGTCGGTGGTCAGTGGTCGGTGGTGAGTGGCTAGTGGTCGGTTGTTCATCGAGCGGGGCAGTTCGCCGCGACATGAACAACGCACGGACGATCCGCCCGCGCGCCGCAAATCAGCGATGACGATCCACTATCCACTATCCACTATTCACTTATCACTACTTCTTATCGTCCTTGACTTCTTCGAACTCGGCATCGACCACGTCGTCCTTGCCGCCGCCCCCCGCGGTCTTGGCACCGGCATCCTGGCCCGCCGCATCGGCGCCCGCGGCACCCGCCGCGCCCTGCGCGTAGAGCCGCTCCGCCATTTTCGCGGAGGAGTCGCCCAGCGCCTTGGTGAGCGACTCGATGCGGTCCTTGTCCTCGCCCTTCATCGCCTCTTCCAGGTCACGCATCGCGGACTCGATGGCCGACTTCTCACCGCTCTCCATCTTGTCGCCCAGTTGCTCCATCGACTTGCGGCAGGAGTGGATCATGCTGTCGGCATGGTTACGGGCAGAGACCAATTCATGGAAACGCCGGTCGTCTTCCATATGGGCCTCGGCATCCTTGACCATCTTGGCGATCTCGGCATCCGACAGTCCTGAGGACGCCTTGATGATGATCGACTGCTGTTTACCGGTGGCCTTGTCTTTGGCGGAGACGTTGAGGATGCCGTTGGCATCGATATCGAACTTGACCTCGATCTGCGGCACGCCGCGCGGCGCCAGCGGAATGTCGCTGAGATCGAAGCGCCCCAGCGATTTGTTATCCACCGCACGCTCGCGCTCGCCTTGGAGCACGTGCACCGTCACCGCCGTCTGGTTGTCATCGGCGGTGGAGAAGACCTGCTGGGCCGAGGTCGGGATCGTCGTGTTCTTCTCGATCAGCTTGGTCATGACCCCGCCCAGCGTCTCGATCCCGAGCGACAGCGGCGTCACGTCAAGCAGCAACACGTCCTTGACCTGCCCGCCCAGCACGCCGCCCTGGATGGCCGCACCGATGGCGACGGCCTCGTCGGGATTCACGTCGCGCCGCGGCGCCTTGCCGAAGAACTCTTCGACCTTCGCCTGCACCTTGGGCATGCGGGTCTGGCCGCCGACCAGGATCACCTCGTCGATCTGTCCGGCGGTCAGACTGGCGTCCTTGAGCGCAATCCGGCAGGGTTCGATGGTCCGGTCGACCAGTTCCTCCACCAGCGACTCGAGCTTGGCGCGAGTCAGCTTGACGTTGAGGTGCTTGGGACCGTTCTGATCGGCCGTGATGTACGGCAGATTGATGTCGGTCTGCTGGCTGGACGACAGTTCGATCTTCGCCTTTTCCGCGGCCTCCTTGAGACGCTGCAGCGCCAGCGGGTCATTGTGCACGTCGACACCCGCGGACTTCTTGAACTCGGCCGCCAGGAACTCGATGATCCGCAAATCGAAATCTTCGCCGCCCAGAAAGGTGTCGCCATTGGTGGACAGCACCTCGAACTGGTGCTCGCCCTCGATCTCCGCGATTTCGATGATCGAGATATCGAAGGTGCCGCCGCCCAAGTCATAGACCGCGATCTTCTGGTCGCCGCGCTTCTTGTCCATCCCATAGGCCAGGGCCGCGGCCGTGGGCTCGTTGATGATGCGCTTGACCTCGAGGCCGGCGATCCGCCCGGCATCCTTGGTCGCCTGGCGCTGAGAGTCGTTGAAGTAGGCCGGAACCGTGATGACGGCCTCGTTGACCGGGTGACCCAGGTAGTCCTCGGCGGTCTTCTTCATCTTCTGCAAGACCTTGGCCGAGATCTCGGGCGGCGCCATTTTCTTGCCGTTGACCTCCACCCAGGCGTCGCCGTTATCCGCCTTGACGATCTTGTAGGGCACCATGCCCTTGTCCTTGGCCACGACCTGATCCTCGTAACGCCGGCCGATCAGGCGCTTGATGGCGAACAGCGTGTGCGAAGGGTTGGTGACCGCCTGCCGTTTGGCGGACTGACCGACCAGGACTTCATTGTCACCACTGTAGGCGACGATCGAGGGCGTCGTCCGATCGCCCTCGGCGTTTTCGATGACCTTGACAGTGTCCCCCTCCATGACGGCGACGCAGGAGTTGGTCGTGCCAAGATCGATACCGATAATCTTTCCCATTCGTTCTCTCCGAATTCTCGTTGCTGGCAAATAGCAGCGGCGCCAGGGCGCCTAATTGGCCCCTCAGTTGGGGGGAATCCCGCGCCGGTTCAAGCCGGTGTGCTCACGCACCCTGGTCCGGGGCAGCGCGGTCGATGCAATCCGTTCAGGCGGCCCGGGACACCATGACCAGCGCCGGACGCACCAGCCGACCATTCAGCGTGTACCCTTTCTGCATGACGGTGGTGACCGTATTGGGGGCCACATCGTCGCGCGGCTGCAGGGTCATGGCCTGGTGGAACTCCGGGTTGAACGGTTCACCCAAGGGCTCCACGGGCACGACCCCGAAGCGTGCCATGGCATCGGTCAGGAGTTTGAGGGTGAGCGCGGTGCCCTCGCGCAACCGCGTCAGGTCGGTCCCCTCATCCTTGGCAGCTGCGTGCCCCAACTCCAGGCTATCCTGCACCGGCAACAGTTCACGCACGAAGCTGTCTAAGGCAAATTTATGCGCCTTCTCCAGCTCCAGCGCCTGACGCTTGCGCAGGTTGTCCAGTTCCGCCCGTACCCGCAGCAACTGGTCCCAGTGCTCGTCGGCCTTGGCGCGGGCAGCGGCCAAATCGGCCAGCAGCGCGGCGGCGCCGGCGACCGGCGGATCCGCCTCCGCGGCGACGTCCGCGGGCAGCGCCGACGGCAACAGCTCGGGCTCGATGCTCGGGTTAGTTATAGGGTCAGTCGTTTGATTGTCCGTTGTCTCAGCCGTCATGTTGAACTCCGTAACTGCAAGCGGCCGGACCGCCGCGCCTGATCGAGGCGCCGGCGAGGTGGCCGGAATAGAGGGTTACTGCCGTAACGCGGCGGCCAGCAACCGTGCGGTGACATCCACAATCGGAATCACCCGCTGGTAATCCATGCGGGTCGGCCCGATGACCCCGAGCACACCCACCACCTGATCATCCACCCGATAGGCCGTCGTCACCAGGCTGCAGTCGTCAAGCAGGTCATACCCGGACTCCTCGCCGATGAAAATCTGCACCCCGTCAGCCTCGATACAGCGGTCCAGAATGTGCAGGATCTCGCGCTTTTGGTTGAAGGCGTCGAACAGGTGCTTGAGCCGCTCCATGTTCGCCAACTCGCCGAATTCCATCAGGTTCGTCTGACCTGCGATAACACAGTCATCGGTGCGTTCGGCCGCCGCCACCACGTCATGGGCCAGCGTCACGGCGCGCATCATCAGCGCATCCATGTTCCGGTGGGTGTTCTTCAGGTCTTCCAGGAGGCGCTTGCGCACCTCGCTGATGTCCTGCCCGGTGAACATCCGGTTCAGGTAATTCGATGCCTCTTCCAGCATGGAGCGGGTGACGGCATGCTCGGTCGTAATGATCCGATTGTGCACCTCACCCTCGCCGGTGATCAGGATGGCCAGCACCCGCGCTCCCGACAACGGCAATAATTCGATCTGCCGGAAGGCGTTGCGCTCATGCCGCGGCAGCATCACCACACCCGCCAGGTGGGTGATTCCCGACAGCAACCGCGACGTTGCCTCCACCAGCGACTTGGAGTCGGCCGGACCGGTGAAGCGCTGCCGCAGATTCTCCATGTCCTCCGCGGAGGGCGGCCGCATCGTCAGCAACGAATCCACGAACAGCCGATAACCGGCCACCGTCGGCACCCGCCCGGCCGAGGTGTGGGGCGACACCACCAACCCCAGATCTTCCAGATCAGCCATCACGTTGCGGATCGTCGCCGGACTCAATTCAAGACCCGCGTCCTTCGAGAGCGTCCGGGAGCCCACCGGCTGGCCGTCCTTGATGTAGCGCTCCACCAGCACCTTCAGAAAGTGCATGGCGCGCTCGCTGACCTGGGTGTCGCCGTATTTGGCTTGTGCTGTCAATGGATGCCTGCCCTAGTATTTGCCGCGTTGACCCACCTTAAAATCTGTTGCGCGCTGCCTGGATGCCGGACTCGGCATCGGCGCCGGGAGTGGCCGCTCTCGGGGGGAACGAGAACCGCGCGGGAGATCGCGCACGCCGCACCAGCCATTTGTTAGCACTCTCTTGATTCGAGTGCTAAGCCTCGCACAATCTAGGGACTCGCCACGAGACTGTCAAGGTAGGCACCGGTGACCTGGTCCCCCTTTCCAACTGAAGTTGCGGCGTCATTCCGGCAGGATGCCGGAACCCAGTGCCATGGATGGTCGCTCGCAGCAAGTACGAACCTGCAAGATAAGACAGAATGCCCTACCAGGCCCAGGCGACGGCCCTGCACCCCAGGTGTTGCGAAGATTCTTGCCGCGGCGCACTTGGCGTACCGCACCGCCCATGCTACCGTTTCGGACTGACCAGCTGCCCGCAACCAGCGCGGACCCTCAAGGAAGCCCATGCGGCAATTCCGAATCGTCGGCATCATCGGTAAACAGAGCGAGGAGCCCGAAGTCGAGGCCACCCTGCGCCGGCTGACCGAGCACCTGCGACTGCGCGGCTGCCAAGTCCTGCTGGACGCCGAGAGCGCGCGCCTGCTGCGCCTGCGGCCCGAGGAGGGCGTGCCGGTGGCGGTGCTCGGGGCGCGCTGCGATCTGGTCGTGGTGGTCGGCGGCGACGGCACCTTGCTCCATGCCGCCCGCGCCCTGGCCGGCAGCCGGGTGCAGTTGCTCGGCATCAATCTGGGCCGCCTCGGATTCCTGGTCGACATCCTGCCCGAGCACAGTGAAACCGCGCTGGATGCGATTCTGGAAGGTGAGTACGAGACCGATACGCGCAGCCTGCTCACCGCCGCGGTGCTCGCTTGCGACGACACCCCGCCGGAGCGCGCCTACGCCGCCTTGAATGACGTGGTGATCCACAAGTGGAACACGGCGCGCATGATCGAATTCGAGACCTACATCGACGGCGACTTCGTCAATGCGCAACGCTCGGACGGGCTGATCATCTCGACCCCCACCGGTTCGACCGCCTACGCCCTGTCCGGCGGCGGACCCCTGGTCGCACCTTCACTGGATGCCATCCTGCTGGTGCCGATCTGCCCGCACGACCTCAGCAACCGCCCGCTGGTCGTACCGGGCGCCAGCCGCATCGAGATCCGGGTCTGTGGTCCGGACAACGGCGATGCCCAGATGACCTGCGACGGCCAGACCGCGGTCCCGCTCATGCGCAAGTCCCGCCTGCGGGTCGAGCGTCACCCCAATCAGGTCGGCCTGCTCCACCCCAAGGGCCACAACCACTATCAGATTCTCCGCGCCAAGCTCGGCTGGGGAGGACTGACGCCGGTCTCGCTGACATGTTGAGCGGACCGCCCCGGCTGCGCCGGCGCGCCCGCCCGATGGTCGGATGGGTCGGGCGCGGCGAAACCCGTCCCCCGCACCGGTGCAGCCCATGCTCACCCACATCCTGATCCAGGACGTTGCCATCGTCAGCCGCCTGGAGCTCGACTGCGCCGCCGGGCTCAGCGCCCTGACCGGGGAAACCGGCGCCGGCAAGTCCATCCTGATCGATGCCCTGGGCATCGCGCTGGGAGACAAGGCCGATGCCGCCGTCATCCGCGCCGGACGGGAGCGCGCCGAAGTCGTCGCCAGCTTCGACCTGGCCCAGTGTCCAACCGCGCGCGCCTGGCTGGCGGAACAGGCTCTGGACGACGACGGCGACTGCATCGTCCGCCGCCTGATCGCCCGCGAAGGCCGCTCCCGCGCCTTCATCAACGGCCGCGCCGCCGGCACCACCCAACTGCGCGAACTCGGCGACCGGTTGGTGGACATCCACGGCCAGCACGCCCACCAGTCACTGCTGCGCGCCACTGATCAGCGCACCCTGCTCGACGCCTACGGCGGCCATCCGGACCTGGCCGCCGCGGTGGCCGCGGCCTTTCGCGACTACCGGACGCTGGACCGCCGGCTCGCCGAACTCGAGGGTGCCGCGGCCGAACGGGCCGAACGCCTCGATCTGCTGCGTTTTCAGGTCGATGAACTCAGTGCCCTCGGTCTCAAGGCCGAAGAACTCGTGTCGCTGGATCAGGAACAGCGGCGGCTGAGCCATCTGGGTCGGCTGCAGGAGGTCGGGGCCGCGGTCCTGCAAGGGCTGGCCGAGTCGGAGCCGGCCATCGAGGACCAACTGCGCGGCGCCGCGGCGGATCTCAGCGAACTGGAGACCATCGATCCCGCGCTGGCCGAGGCACGCGAGTTACTGGAGGGCGCCGCGATTCATGCCCATGAAGCGGCCGTCAGCCTGCGCCATTACCTGGACGGACTCGACCTGGACCCGGCCACCCTGGCGACGGTGGAAGCCCGGCTCGCGCAGATCCACGAATTCGCCCGCAAATACCGCGTCTTTGCCCCGCAACTCCCCGACCTGCTCGCTACCCGCCGCGCTGAACTGGAGGGACTGCAACAGGCCGACCAGACCCTCGACACGCTGCGCGGCGAGCGCGACGCCGCCTGGACCGCCTTCGGTGCACAGGCGGCCCGGCTGTCGCAAGCCCGCGCCGAGGCGTCCGCCCGGCTCGGCGACACCGTGACCCAGGCGATGCAGCAACTCGGGATGACCGGCGGGCGCTTCGCCGTCGCCCTGGAGGCGCTGCCGGCCGAGTCCGCGGGCGCCGGCGGCCTGGAGCGGATCGCGTTTCTGGTCAGCGCCAACCCCGGCCAGCCCATGCAACCGCTGGCGCGGGTCGCCTCCGGCGGTGAACTCTCCCGCATCAGCCTCGCCATCCAGGTCGCCACCGCCGAATGCGGCAGTGTCCCCACCCTGGTCTTCGACGAGGTGGACGTCGGCATCGGCGGCGGTGTCGCCGAGATCGTCGGGCGCCTGCTGCGCCGCCTGGGCGCCGCCCGTCAGGTCCTGTGCGTCACCCACCTGCCGCAAGTCGCCGCCCAAGCCCACCACCAACTGCGGGTCAGCAAAGAGACCCTCGACGGAGAGACCCATACCCGGATCGAACCGCTCGACCCCGCCGCCCGCGTCGAGGAAATCGCCCGCATGCTCGGCGGCACCGAGATCACCCGCCGCACCCGCGACCATGCGCGCGAAATGCTCGCTCGCGCCCGGAGCGACCCCGCCGCGTAGGATGCGGTGAGGAACGAACCGCATCTTTTTAATCATCCAGGCGGGGTGGTGCGGTTCGTTCCTCACCGCACCCTACGGCACTCACCCCCCTTCGTAGGGTGTGGTGAGGCACGAACCGCACCCATCGCGGGTGCGGCGGGGCGGTGCGGTTCGTTCCTCACCGCACCCTACGGCACTGATCCGTCCCCTCCGTCCGATAGCGCTTGAACACGAACTCGCGATTGTGCTAGGGTTCAGCCGCCTTGATTCAACCTGCTACGCTGATAGGAAATTTATATGTTTTACAAGAGTTTAATGCGCCATTCGAGGCCGCGCGCAGGACGCGCGGCGCCCGCGGTTACGTGTTTGCTGCTGCTTCTGAGTCTGGCCCTGGGCCAGGCCGTGGCCGAACCGACGGGGCCGACCGCCGCCGCCCTGCGCGACCAGGCGGCCAGCGCGGGTAGGCTGCCCGTGCGGGTGGAGCTGCGCGCACCGACGGCGGCGGACGACTTGGAACAGACGGCCCAGGATCTGCTGTTCGCCTTGCCGGCCGGGTCCTATGACGGGGTCGAGCGGGCCGCGGGTTCAACCAGCCTGACCCTGCGGGTCGATGCCGCCGGGCTGGATGCGCTGTTGCTCTCGCCCTTGGCGGCAGCGGTGGCCGCGGTCGGCAATCCGGACATGCAGCGGCTGGCCGTCGGCGTTTATCACAGCCTGGCGCTCAAGACCGACAACAGCCTGTGGGCCTGGGGATACGGCGGGTTTTGCGCGCTCGGCGACGGCACCTGCGCGAGTCACCCCACCCCGGTCCAGGTGCTGACCGGCGTCGCGGCCGTGGAGGCCGGCGGTTATCACAGCCTGGCCCTCAAGACCGACGGCAGCCTTTGGACCTGGGGATACAATTACGCTGGTCAACTCGGCGACGGCACCGCCCAGACCCGTCCGACGCCAATACAAGTCCTGACCGAGGTCGCGACGATCGCGGCCGGAGACCTGCACTCCCTGGCCCTCAAGACCGACGGTAGTCTCTGGACCTGGGGATACAACGAACAGGGCCAACTCGGTGACGGCACAACCTATTGGAGCCTGCGTCCGCTGCAGGTCCTGACCGGAGTTCAGGCCGTGGCGGCCGGCCCGAGTCACTCTCTGGCCATCAAGGCCGACGGCAGCCTCTGGGCCTGGGGCGCCAACTGGAGCGGCCAGCTCGGCGACGGCACCACCACCCATCAGTTGGCGCCGATTCAGGTCATGACCGGAGTCGCGACCGTGGCGGCGGGCTATAACCATACGCTCGCCCTCAAGACCGACGGCAGCCTCTGGGCCTGGGGATACAACGGGGTTGGCCAACTCGGCGATGGCACCACCATCAGTCAGTCAACACCGGTTCAGGTCCTGACCGGGGTCGCGGCCGTGGCGGCCGGCGGCGAGCATACCCTCGCCATTAAAACCGACGGCAGCCTCTGGGCCTGGGGATGGAACGGCTACGGTCAGCTCGGCGACGGTACCACCAGCAATCAGCCGACACCGGTCCGGGTCATGACCGGGGTCGCGGCCGTGTCTGCCGGCTATTATCACACCCTGGCCCGCAAGACCGATGGCAGCCTCTGGGCTTGGGGATGGAATATTTACGGCCAACTCGGCGACGGCACCACCACCGACAGCCTGCGGCCGGTGCAGGTTGCCGGGTTCCAGGGGCCGAACGCCCCCGATTTCGTGGTGACCGGTTTCAGTATGACCCCGCTTGACCCGCTCGCCAACAGCACCTTCAGCGCCACCATCACGGTGCAGAACCAGGGCCCGGTTGCCGGGACGCCCGGCACCCTGCAGGTCTGGGCCAACCAGGCCGACACCCAGGGCTGCAGCGCGGTGGGGGACCAAATGGCGACCCTGGGGAGCGTCGCGGTCGGCGCCAAACGCACGGTCACGGTCAACGGCCTGCCGGCCGGGGCGGGCGGGGCCAAGACCCTGCGCGTCTTCGTCGACAGCCAGTGCCAGACCGCGGAAACCACTGAGTCCAATAACCAGTTCACCAAGGCCTACACTGTCGCTGGACGGCCGACACCCGATTTCGTGGTGACCAGCATCGTCCTGCCCGCCGGCAGCCCGAGTGCCGGCGCGACCTTCAGCGCCGCGGTGACGGTCAAGAACCAGGGCTCGGGGCCCGGCAATGCGGGTTATCTGGATATCTGGACGGATCAACCGACGACCCAGCCCTGTCGTGCGGATGGCGACACCTTTGTCAGTGTCGGCACCCTGGCGGCAGGCGCCAGCACCACCTTGACGATCGACGGACTACTCGGTGGAACCGCCGGGCCCAAGACCCTGCGCGCCTACGTGGACAGCTACTGCGACACGCGGGAAACCCGCGAGGGCAATAACCAGAAAACGGCGGTCTATTCGGTCGGCCCGTAAGACGACAACGGATGGTCCGCACAGCGGACCCTACGGTAAGACCGCGATCCGTAGGGTCCGCTGTGCGGACCATCGCTCTGCCGGCCATCCGCAGCCGGCCATCCGCAGCCGACCAGCCCGACCCACTCAGGCCGCCAGCGCCTGCTCTGTCGCAGCAGCATGCACCAGGGTCGGCACCGACCGATTCAACGCCGCCAGCACCGCCTGCAGTGAGGCACCCGCCACGTCGCGGTCGATCGCCGCCCCGCTGACCCGCACCCCGTCCACATTGATCAGGACATAGGCCGCGGCCTCCGCATCGGTGCCCTCGCCGATGGCGTGTTCCTGATAATCCAGCACCTGAATGGACTGACCGTAAACGCGCGTCCAGGCATCGACAAAGGCGCCGATGGCCCCCTGCCCCTCACCGTGCAGGATGCGCTCCCCGGCGGCAGTCCCGAGACGGACCTCGATCCGGTCGTGACCGTTGCGGGCCAGCCGATAGCCGGTCAAGCGCCAGGGACCCTGGTCGCGCACGAAGTGCTCGCGGAACAACTGGTGAATCCGCGGCCCGTCGATCGCACCGCCGTCGCGTTCGCTCTCGCGCTGGACGAGCTGCGCCAGTTCGACCTGGAGCCAGCGCGGCAGGTTGAGCCCATACTCGCGCTCCATCACGAAGGCCACCCCGCCCTTGCCGGACTGGCTGTTGACCCGCACCACCTCCTGGTAAGTGCGACCCAGGTCGCGCGGGTCGATCGGCAGATAGGCCACCTGCCAGGGCGCGTCCGCGCGCTGCCGCTTGAGACACTTGTGGATGGCGTCCTGGTGACTGCCGGAGAAGGCGGTGTAGACCAGTTCGCCCACCCAGGGATGGCGCGGGTGGATGGGAATCCCGGTGCATTCACTCACCACCGCGAGGATTTCGTCCGGCCGGCTGAGATCGAGCCCGGGGTCGATACCCTGGCTGTACAGGTTCATGGCGAGCGTGACGATATCCATATTGCCGGTACGCTCGCCATTGCCGAGCAAGGTCCCTTCCACCCGGTCAGCCCCGGCCAACAACGCCAATTCGGCCGCCGCCACGGCACCGCCGCGGTCGTTATGGGTGTGCACCGAGAGGATCAGGGCGTCCCGCCGGCTGATGTGAGTCGCGAACCATTCGACCTGATCGGCGAAGCGATTGGGGCTCGCCACCTCCACCGTGGCCGGCAGATTGATGATGCAGGGGTGATCCGGGGTCGGCGCCCATTCCGCGATCACCGCCTCGCAGACCTCGACCGCATAGTCCGGCTCGGTGGCGGTGAAGCTCTCGGGTGAATACTGGAAGGTCCAGTGAGTCCCTGGATAGCGGGCCGCCTCCTCCCGCAGCCAGCGGGCGCCCTGGCGGGCGATTGCCTTGACACCCTCCCGATCGCTGCCGAACACCCAGTCGCGCTGCACCGGAGAGGTGGAGTTGTAGACATGGACGATCGCCCGCGGCGCGCCGTCCAGGGCCTCGAAGGTGCGGCGGATCAGGTCTTGGCGCGCCTGTACCAGGACCTGCACGGTGACGTCCGCGGGGATCTGATCGGCCTCGATCAGCCAGCGCACGAAGTCGAAATCCGGCTGACTGGCCGCGGGAAAACCGACCTCGATCTCCTTCACGCCCAGGCGGACCAAAAGCCCCCACAGACGGCGCTTCTGCGCCACGCCCATCGGCTCCAGCAGCGCCTGATTGCCGTCGCGCAGATCGACGCTGGCCCAGAGCGGCGCCTTAAGGATACTGCGGTCGGGCCACTGGCGGTGCGGCATGGCCAACACCGGGCCGGGTTGGTACTTGCGGTGGTCGAAGTGCATCATGGCGGTCTCTCTTGCTGGTCTCGTGGCGGCGTCCGGTCCCCCGGCGGGGGGCGCGCTGAGGCCGTACTCCTGGGATTCGGCTTGCGGACCTCGCCCTGGTGGGGCACTGAGGCGGCCCCGCTCCCGGTAAGGAACTGGGGCCTGATCGGCGCCTGCCTGGTGGGCTCTTGCCGGGTGTCGCTGCCTTGGGCGACAGGGCATAGATTATACCGATGGCCGCGCCAGATGATTGCAAATGCCACCTCGGATTGCACGATTTCGGCAATTTTCTGCCAGTATACCCTTCGTTGTTGGTTTTTCGTTTCTCGTTTTTCGTAACCCGATGTTTGA
>CAYYAY010000038.1:0-57229 GCA_964470155.1 uncultured Lamprocystis sp.
CTTTGGTAATTATAACAAAATCAAGCGGCTAGCGGAAGATGACAAAGTAGTATTATAGACATCGACGTAATTGCAGAGGCGCACCGGAACTTCGTCTTCCAGACTATGCTTGTCGACATTGCTCAAAAGGATGTCAGCCACATTACCGAGACGAGTCATGCTCCAGTCGCTGGGTAAGTGCTGCGTCCAATCTGTGCTACAGTGGCCGCTGAGTGCGGTCATTCCATCAACCTCGCCAACATCGTCTCCGCCTCCCGCTCCAACCGCCAAAACTCCGCCAACAACTCCGCCGCGGGCGGCGGAAGCTGAGCGAGTGCCGTGTCGTCGATCTCCGGCCGTTTGGCACGGACCTCCGTCTTTTTGTCTTCGCGCCAGCGGATCAGCACGCACTCCAGCCGACGGATGACGATGATCGGCAGGATCAGGCCCTGGTATTCATAGGCTTTGAACTTGCCCCGCAGGCGCACGGCGGATTTCCAGATCTCGGCGGCCAGGTTGTCGAGCCGGGGCTTGTTGAGGGTGATGGACATGGGGACGGCGGCGCTCCTGCACGGGTACTGGCTTGTCAGTCTCGTGGGGATTATAGCCGTCGGACGTTATAGCCGGACAAGGGGCGGGTTTGAAACCCGCCCCTACAAGGGTAACTCGCTTTAGGCGATTCCCAGGAACATAGATCCAGACTGCGCATGCCTCAAAAGCCGCAAGGGGCTGGAGGGGCGACTAAAGTCGCCCCGACATGTGGCGCCTTAGCGGGTGGTCCCCGGCGGGTACGGCTGCTGCTGGGGGACGCCTGGGTAAGCCGGATACGGGGGCACATAGCCGGGCGGGTACTGCCCGGCGCCGTAACCGCCTGGGTAGCCTTGCTGATACCCTGGTCCGTACCGGTTCGGATAGGCGCCCGGATAGCCGCCGGGATAGCCCTGTGGATAGCCGGGCTGCGCCATGTCCGGCCGGCCCGGATAGCGCGTCGGCGGACCGGCGGGGACGGGCGCGGCGGGTGGCGGGCCGGCCGGCCGGGCCGGGGCCGCGGGGGTGGCGGCCGGCGGAGTGTCGCGGTTCGGCACGGCGGCTGTCGGGGGCGCTGTGGGGCCGGTAGGTCTCGTGCCGAGGTCGGTCGGGCGTGTCGGGGCTGGTGTTGTGCTGACCGCCGGCGGCTGGGCGCTTTGCGGGCCGGGTGTGCCGGCCTGGGGCGCCGTTGCGGTTGCCGGTGCGGTTCCGGCAGGCCGCTGCGGCGCCGCGGCGGCGCTTGGCGGCGTCTGGCCGGGTGCGCTCCCCGCGGTTGCCGGTGCGGGCTTGACCGGTGCCTGGGTTTGGGCCTGCTGCGGCGCCGGAGGCGGCGCTTTAGCGGCTTGCTCCGGGGCGGCCGGTTGGGGTGTCGGTGCTGCCGGCGGTGTCGGCGGGGTCACGGTGACCAGCCCGATCGGGGCGAGCCGCTGCGCCTGGGTCGCGTCAGGCGGCGCGGAGCGCGGTGCCGGATGAGACCAGACGTAGTAAATGCCGAAGGCGGCTGCCAAAACGACCAACCAGACGAAGTACTGGCCGATGTCGATGGGCTGCCGCTTGTTACGAACGTCCTCGGGAGGGAACATTAGCATCTCCTTCTAAGAATAGAGCCGTAATCCTACCGCATTGCGGTGCCGGGGCGCATCGGCGCGACACGCACGAGCGCGCCGATACCCGATCCACGGGCGTTCCGACGCGCCCTGACGGTGCGCTGTTGTCGCCGATAGGTGATGCCGATCGCTCTTTCTAAGGAACGGCTTTGAGTTTTCGGTTTTTCGTTTTCAGTTAAGGACTATCAAACATCGGGTTACGAAAAACAAGAAACGAAAAACCAACAACGACGGGTATCCATTACGCGTATCTGTTGACCCGCATCGCCGGCCGCCCAACAATCCCCCACCCAGACCGGGATTGATCCGTCCAAGCAAACGGGGCCGCCCCCCGCGTCATCCAAACGAAGAGGTAATCTCTCATGCAGCCCATCCCCATCGGCCAGGTTCAGTTGCGGTTCGGCCAGGCCATCGACGCCGCCTCCATTCCCGGCCAGGTTTCGGCTATCGCCCTGGATGACGGCGGTCATCTGTGGTTTGGTGCCGACCCGTTGGACGGCCTCCTCCGATTGGTTCCCAAGGTCGCCGGTGACCAACCCGCCAAGCGGGGAGCCTCGTCCGCGCGGCCCGGTTGGACTGACCCGAGCGCGCTGGACCTCGCGGCGATGCTCGATCTGCCGAATCCGGGGGAGTCCATGGACCTGACCGGCCTGGCCTGCGCCGGCGATCTGCTTTGGTTCATCGGGTCCCATGCCGGCGCGCGTCTGCGCCCGGACCCCGCGTTGAGCGATGCGCAGAACCTGGAGCGCCTGACCTGGGTCGAGCCGATCCATCGGCGCGCCTGCCTGGGTTATGCCCAAGTCAGGGCCGACCGCCTGCCCGAGCCGCGGGACTTGGCCCTGCTGCCCATCGAGGACGGCGGCAATGCGCTCACCCGCGCCCTGGCCGAGGACCCGCACCTGGCCGCCTATTTCGCCCCCGGTCCCATCCCGATGGCCGAGAACGGTTTGGAACTGGCGGGGCTCGGGTGCCGTGCTGGTCGGTTGTGGGTCGGTTTCAGCGGACCGGTGCTGGGCGGCTTCGCGGTGGTGTTGGAGGTGGAGCCGCGGGTGGAGAGTCCCTGTGTGCTGCGGCTGGAGCCTATCGGTCCGGAAGGCCGTCCCTATCGCAAATATCTGGTGGATCTGGGTGGTCGCGGCGTTCAGGGGCTGCGCTGGCAGGGCGACAGCCTGTTGATCCTGTCCGGGCCGGTCACTGATCCAGCTGCTGATCCCGCGGCCGGGCAGCCGGGCCTCTATCGGCTGCGCGGGGCCGCCCAACTGAGCGCCGACAGCCTGACGCTTGCCGATAACCCGCGCCTGATGCTCCTCCAGCCGCTGACCGGCAGCTTGCAGGGCGACCGCCCGCGGGCCATGGAGCGCTATGACGGACTGGGCCGGCCAGGAGTCATGGTCGTTTCCAGCACCTTGCACACCAGCCGTTGGGGTGCGGCGGATGGGTTGTCGGCGGAGGTCTTTGCGCTGCCGGATCGCTGAGTCCGGAATGGTGTTGCTGGGCCGCCGGCTGGTCGGCTTGACCGGGCGCCGGAGGCCCGGTCAACGCCGCACTCCTATCGAGTTCGCAACGAGTACGGACCTGCGAAATTAGACGGAGTGCCCGACTGTGTCACATCCGTGATGTCGACGGGAAACTTGATGGGGATGCGTGTGTCATCATGACGTACAATGAACGCATCATCTGTACCGGAGCACGGCCATGCCTTCTGCCCAGCAATCGACTGAATCCGTCCGCATCAACCTGCGTACCAGCCCGGAGGCCAAGGCACTGATCGAGCGTGCCGCGGCGCTGATGGGAACGACCCTGTCCGGGTTCATGATTCAAAACGCGTATGAAGCAGCCAGCCGAATCGTGGCCGACAACGAGACCTTGGTGCTGTCCCGCCAGGCGTTCGCGGCCTTCATTAAGGCCGGCGAAGACCCGTCCGAGCCGAATGAGGCGCTGCGCGCATTGATGGCGCGGCGCTGAATGCCTGCCCGTATCGAACTCCTCTCAGGTCGTCATCGTCGTGAAGGATTCGATTGCGGAGAGCCCGCACTGAATGGATTCCTGGTCCGCCTGGCGGGCCAGCAACAGCGGCGCGGCATCGGTAAGACCTATGTGGCCTTGGCGGCGGATGGGGAAACGGTGGCCGGCTTCGTCACCCTGAGCGCCGGTCAGGTGGCAACCGCGGGGATGCCGAATGCGCGGGCGCTTCCCCGGTGCCCGGTGCCGGTACTGCGTATCGGCCGGCTGGCGGTGGATCGTGGCGCGCAGGGCCAAGGCGTCGGGCAGGACTTGCTCGCGTTTGCGTTACAGCTCGCCCTGAGCCTCTCGCGGCAGATTGGACTCTACGCCGTGGTCGTCGATGCCAAGCATGAGCGAGCCGCTGCCTTCTATCGCAAGCTGGGATTCGAGGCGACGCTTGACAATGCCTTATGTCTCTATCTGCCGTTATCGCTGCTTGAAAAAACGCTGTAGTTGCTTGCGTTGGGCCGCGGAACGAGATCCAGCGGATCCGGATCACCTGAGCCTCTGCGTTGCTGTGCCTCCTGCGTCGGCCCGGGAAACGAGGAGACTGACCCTGCGGTATCCCACGAAATGCACGATGCCTTACCGCCCTAAACCTTGGCCCCCACCCCCGCTTCCGGTACCCTGCCCGGATGCGCCTGGAAAAGATCAAGCTCGCCGGTTTCAAGTCATTCGTCGACCCCACCACGGCCCATTTCCCGAGTAATTTGGTAGGCGTTGTCGGTCCCAACGGCTGCGGCAAGTCCAATGTCATCGACGCGGTGCGCTGGGTGATGGGCGAATCGTCCGCCAAGATGCTGCGCGGCGAGTCGATGGCGGATGTCATTTTCAACGGCAGCACCGGCCGCAAGCCGGTGGGCATGGCGAGTATCGAACTGGTTTTCGACAACGCCGACGGGCGGGCCGGGGGGGAGTACGCCGCCTTCAACCAGATCGCGGTCAAGCGTCAGGTGTCCCGCGACGGCCAGTCCGGGTATTTTCTGAACGGCAGCCGCTGCCGTCGCCGCGACATCCAGGATCTTTTCCTGGGCACCGGTCTGGGTCCGCGCTCCTACGCCATCATCGAGCAGGGGATGATCTCGCGCATCATCGAGGCGCGTCCGGAAGACTTGCGCCTGTTCCTGGAGGAGGCCGCCGGCATCTCCAAATACAAGGAGCGGCGCAAGGAGACGGAAGGGCGTATGCGCAGCACTCGCGAGAACCTGGAACGGCTCGACGACCTGCGCGATGAAGTGGGCAAGCAGTTGGCGCATCTGGAGCGTCAGGCCGATACCGCTGCCCGTTACACCGCGTATCGGGCCGAGGAGCGGCGGCTCGACCAGGAACTCAAGGCCCTGCGCTGGCGTGCCCTGGACGCTGAACTCGAGGCCCAGGACCGGCGGCTCGGCGCGCTGGAAACCGATCAGGCCGCGGCGCTCGCCCGCCAGCGCCGTATTGAGGCCGACGTCGAGGACCGCCGCACCGCTTACACTGGCGCTTCCGAGACCTTCAATCTCATCCAAGGCCGCTTCTACGCGGTGGGCGCGGAGATCGCCCGCGCCGAACAGGCCATCCAGTTCGCCAACGAGTCGCGCGGACGCCGCGAGGCCGAACTGGTGCGTCTGGATCAGGAGTTGTCCGACGCCGCTCATCATCTGGAACGCGATCAGACCCGGCTCGCCGAGATCGATGAGGCGCTGACGCGGGACGAACCCCTGCTGGCCGTCGCCGAGGCCGAGCTTGCCGCGGCGGCCGCCGCCGTCGCGCTCGCCGAGGATCAGCAGGCGCAGTGGGAGTCGGAATGGGACCGCTTCAATCAGGAAGCCGCCGGCCCCGGCCAGCAGGTCCAGGTACAGCGCGCCCAGCTCAACGCGCTGGAGCAGCGCCTGACCCGCGACCGGGAGCGGCTGCGGCGCAGCGACGAGGACGCCGGGCGGCTCGACCTGGCGGAGTCCGCGGCCCGCATCGCCGAACTGACCGAGCAGGAGGCCGGGATTGCGGAACAGGTGGCCGACCTGGAAGACGGCCAACAGGCCAACGCGGCGGAGCTGGCCGCGCGTGAGGCGGCGCTGCGCGGCCTGACGGTCGCGCTGGATGACATCCGGACCGCGCTGCAACAGGCCAAGGGCCGGCGGGCCTCGCTCAGCGCCTTGCAGGAGGCGGCCCGCGCCGACGCCGATCAGGGTGTAACCGCCTGGTTGGCGGCCAACGGGCTGGCGCAGACGCCGCGGCTGGTGGATCGGCTCGAGGTTGCCGAGGGTTGGGAGTGGGCGGTGGAGACGGCGCTGGGCGCTGCCCTGCAGGCCGTCCCGGTGCCGGATCTGCGGCCGATGGCAGCGGCCGGGCTGCGGCCGGGGCTGGTGCTGATCGACGCCGCGGTGCCGGAGCTCCCGCGGGGCGGCCGACCGGACACGCGTCTGGCCGCGCGGGTCAAGGCGCCCTGGCCCCTGGACGGCCTGCTGGGTCCGATTTACGCGGCGGCGGACCTCGACGAGGCCATGGACCGCCGGGGCGAGCTCGGACCCGGCGAGTGGCTGATCGCCCGTGACGGCATCCAGGTCGGCGCCAACTGGCTGCGCACCCCGGCGGCCGCTGCCGGCGACAGTGTTCTGGCCCGCGCCGAGGCGCTCAAGGCGCTGGAGTCGGAGATCGCCGCCCTCGCTGCCCGCGAGCAGTCACTCACCGCCGAGGAGCAGGCGGTGCGGGCCGCCCGCGCCGAGGCCGAGGACACGCGCGCCCGGACCGCCCAGCGGCTGGCCGCCGTCAATCGCGACCTGGCCGCGGCCCGCGCCGAGCTCTCCGGCCAGCGCGCCCGCGATGGTCATCTGCGCGAGCGCCAGGCGGCCCTGGCGGCTGAGCACGCCGAACTCGCTGCCCAATGCGAGGAGGCCCTGGCCGAGCTCGAGGACGGCCGCGAGCGGCTCAATGACCTCCTGGATCAAGTCAGTCGTCTGGCCGAGCGGCGCGAGTCGCTCAGCGCCGAGCGCGAGACCCTGCGTAGCGCCCGCATGCAAGCCCGCGCGGCCGAGCAGGCCGCGCGCGACCGCGCCCAGGGTCTGCGGGTGGGCGTGGAATCCAGCCGCGCCGCGCGCGACGCCACCCGGCGCAGCATGACCCGCGCCCAGGACCAGCAGAATCAACTCAGTGCCCGGCGTGACGACCTGGTGGCCGACCACGAGGAATCCATCGAGCCCCTGGTGGAACAGCGCGAGCGACTGGACGAACAACTTGCCCGGCGGGTGGAGGTCGAGTCCGAACTGGGTGCCGCGCGCGACCGTCTGGAGGCGCTGGATCAGGAGGTGCGCTCACTGGAAACGGAGCGCCATCAGGTCGAAATGACCGCCCAAAACGCCCAGCGCGAACTCGACGGCCTGCGGTTGGAGCGTCAGGAGCGCCTGGTGCGCCGCCGCACCCTGGAGGAGCAACTCGCCGCGGCCGAGACCACCCCGCAAGATGCCCTGCGTGATCTGGACCCCGCGGCGGACGAACCGACCTGGCAGGAGCGCCTCACGCGGGTGGCCGCCCGCATCCAGCGGCTGGGCGCCATCAACCTGGCTGCCATCGACGAGTATAAGGAGCAGTCCGAACGCAAAGCCTATCTCGATGCCCAGCACGCCGACATCACGCGCGCCCTGGAAACCCTGGAGACGGCTATCCGCAAGATCGACCGCGAGACCCGCAGCCGCTTCAAGGACACCTACGACCAGGTCAACCAGGGCTTCCAGGAACTCTTCCCGCGTCTCTTCGGCGGGGGCCAGGCCTATCTCGACCTCACCGGAGACGACCTGCTGGAGACCGGTGTCACCGTCATGGCGCGCCCGCCGGGCAAACGCAACTCCACCATCCACCTGCTCTCCGGCGGCGAGAAAGCACTCACCGCGGTCGCGCTGGTGTTCGCCATTTTCCAGTTGAACCCGGCGCCCTTCTGCATGTTGGACGAGGTCGATGCGCCGTTGGACGATGCCAACGTCAGCCGCTTCTGCGCCCTGGTCCGCTCACTGTCCGAGCAGGTGCAATTCATCTTCATCAGCCATAACAAGGTCACCATGGAGATCGCCGATCATCTGCTGGGCGTCACCATGCACGAACCAGGCGTGTCCCGGCTGGTCGCGGTGGATGTGGAAGAGGCGGTGCGGTTGGCGGGGGTGGCCTGAGGCCGCTGCTAGGGCCGAAACGATGGTCAAGGTCCGCGTGGTGGCACTGACCAGGTTGAGGACTGCTCCAGGAACAAGGCCGGAGTCGCGGCGTCGGCCGGCAGCGCCGCGAGGGTGCCGGCGAGACTCAGCGCGGCGGCGATGAAGGTGGATGGCCGCCCGCCCCGGACCCTGCGGGCCTGAACTGACGCGGCGGTAAAGTTTGGCTTTTCGTGTATCATTGCGGCATCCTCATGCTCATCTAGCGTAATGGTTGGATTTTTTGATGCAGCGGCCAGTTGATCGGCGAAATTACACGCTACGTGCTAAACGCTAGCAGAAGAGCGGATTACCGTCAAATTTTTGTCTTTATTCGGAACGCGGCTTCAACCCCTCTGTCGATCACACTTCGCCCGAGGGTCACTGGCCGCCGCTGGTGCCGGCTGGATGGGAGACGTTGGCCTTGGATTAAACGAGGCCCCAACCCTGCGCGTCGAGGATGTCCAGGATGTCTTGGCCGGTCGCGCCGCATCGCCACTGCGCCAAGGTGCCAAGGTCCTCCTCCTCCAAACGGTCCCGGCAACGATCAAAAAGCGCGGTGTTTTCGTGGTCCGGCAGCAATCGGGAAGGGTAGAGGATGCCGTCGAGCGCGGCCGGCGCGTCATAGACCCAGCGCGACCAGCGCTGGGGGAGCGCATAATCGACGGTCGCCAAGAGTTTGACATCCAGATTGAGCGCCGCCAGCCCGGCTCCCTGTAACAGGCCCACGCGGAGCGCCGCATTGGTCTTGATGCGATAGAGATGGCGCTCGGTTAACTCAGTCAAGGTCACGAATTTATCCGTGGCCGGCGGATACTGTTCCGACACGTCGTGGCCGAAGGTTTCGGCGAAGGCGGTCGCGGGGGCGTCGGCGAGGTAGAGCACGCCGTACCTGTCGAGCGGATCGTTCCAGCGGGCAGCGGCACCGGTGCAGATGTGCAGGGCCGTCCCATAACGGCGATGGCCGATGCGGTACCAGACGGTGCCGGCCGCCAGGCGGCGCGACTTCAGCTTCCCATGACCGTCAACGGGCGGCGGGCCGACGGTCATCGCATCCCCGACGGCGCGCCGGCCGGGGCCGCCACCGGCTGGCTCATCGCGCCACCTGGATACCGAACTGGCGCGCCTTGCGCGCCACCAGGGCGCCGACCGCCGGGTCGCCAGTACGCAGAGCGGCGATCGGGGTCGCTCCCGGCACCGCGTCCAGGTCCCGATCCGGAGTCAGGAAGAAACGGACCTTGGCCGGTGCGCTTGCGGTGTCGAGCAGCGCCAGCACGGCGTCGAGCCCGGTGACGCTGCGGTTGGCGTCGGCATCGAACTGAAAGGCCGGATAGACCCCGTGCTCGCCCTGCGGCAACACCAGCAATTTGCCCCGCGCGGCGCGCTTGCGCACCGCGTCCGGCGTGATGCCAAGCAGCGCCGCGACCTCGGTGGCGGTGTAGACGCCCCCCGCACGCTCCAGCAATTGGTGCAAGGCCAATTGCCCACGCAGGCGCAGCCGGGTCTCCTTGGACGCCAGCGGGTCGGTGCGCAACGCCCGCATCATGAGTTCGGCCAGCAGGGTCTGGTCGTCCTGGGCGAGCAGGTCCAGATCCCGACCAGCCGCGCCCAGCGCCTCGGACATGCCGAGCAGCTCCCGCATGAAGGCCGTGGTGGCGCGGGCGAACAGGGCCGCGGCCTCCGGCTGGGAACCCAGTCGGGCCTGGGCCTCGTGGACGCAGTGCGTCAGGCGCGTCGCGGCATCGCGGGGAAGTCGGTCGGTCAACATGGTTCGATACGATGGCTTGTCCTGGATGCTTTAGTATAGCGGACAAACACGAACGCTGACGACGCAGTCACGCGCGCCGCCCTTGGCGCATCGGTGGGGACGGGGTAACCGCAGAATTCGGACATCTCCGTACGTTTCAGAAGCGAAACACCAGTTGCAAGCCGAACATATCCCAGTGCTCCGCCAACCGGCCCGGATCCAGGTTCTCCCGCGTCGAGAGGTTGAAGGTTCCCTGGTGACGTTCGTAGTCGGCGCGGACCATCCAATGGGGGCTGATGTCCCAGCGAATGCCGAATCCTGCAATTCTGGAGAACAGCGTGTAATGCGGAATCAGCCAGCCGGTCAAGGCCGCGTAGTCGCGTCCGTCCCGGTCCTGGCGGTCGGCAAAGCCCTCTTGGTAGCGCAGCATGAGTTCAACCGGCGGGTAAGGGCGCCAAGTGCCTTGGACGTAGTAGCCCTCGCCGCGGACGCTGTGGTCAGGTCGAACAACGATGCCGAAATCCCGCCATTGTAGGGGTTCGCCCGCGTACTCGGCCGTCAGGGTCCAAGTCCGGGCGCTGTATTGAGCTGACGCTACCCAATGGCGGATATTGATGATGCCGCCATGGGGGCTGAAGGGAGCGCTGCGGTTGGGATGAAAGCGCAAGTCCAGAATGATGCCGCTCAGGCCCAGTTTGAGTCGCTCGGCAGGGGTACGGAGCCAGAGACTGGCGAGCCAGGAATTGCCGTCCGGCTTCAAGTCACCCGGAAAACCCGTGTTCATAAGGGCCCACTCGACGTTCTCGTCGACGACGGCCTGACCATGCAGGAGGTTCAGTGCCAGGTTCCCGACGGGGGTTGTGATCTCACCATAGAGACTGCCGCCGTCGGTGGAGAGCGCCAGGTTACGTATCCGATCGAAATAAACGGCTTGGGGCAAGAAGATGCCGGGATGAGTGAAGGGGATATCACGGGTGTCGTTGTAGAGCCCGAGCGGATTCTTCAGGCGCCCCAGACGCAGGCCCGCACGGTGCTCGGGTGTCGCCACCAATTCCACATCAGCCAGGGCGAAGTCGACCGCCGGGGTGCCGTCCGACATGGCGCCGGCGCGCCGTGACAGGATCTGGCCAGCCAAGAGCAGCCGGGGCAAGGGGCGGAGTGACGCGTTGAGGCCGATCTCCGTAAAGTCGAAGGAGATCCCCTCGCTGGGTCCAAACCAGCGGTTGTTGCTGGTCTTGATCGCCGCCTGAGCAGCAAAGCCGTGGATCTGGAGGCTCTCCCGGAGGTCGGCGGTCAATGCCCCATCCGCGGCCGCCAGACTTGCCCAGAGCGTCAACAGGGTGCGGCCGAGGTGTTGTCCCGTCCCCATGATCAGCGGACTTCCAGGCTGCGGATATTGGGGTTCGAGGGGGCCGACGACGCATAGCCGAGCGCGCCGGGAGTCGCCGCGACGCGTTGGATCAGTTCCGACTCGTCGGCCACCATGGTCGGGGCTTGACCGGTTCCGGTAAACACTTGCCGATCCCAACCGGTGCGCAGTTGATAGGGGAAGAACCCCAGTACGTGCTGGCAAAAGGCGATATGGAGGACATTCTTGTCCGGCAGCACGAAGACCCTCACGGGCCGCTTGTCCGGCCAGCGGACGAGGTGCATTGCGAAATAGAGTCGCGCCTCGTTCCTGGTCAACGCGTCTTGGGAGACATCCAGGTTGGCGATGAGTTGCTGGGGTTGCGCCGCCCCCGCGGCCAGTGTCGCCAGGAGGCCGGCAACCGCGGCCGGATGCGCCCGCCATGGTCGCCGTTCGCGCGGACCTGTCACTGCCCGAGACCGGCTCAGGGGGCGGGTGGCATCAGGTGCGTGCGCGCCCAAGGACGCCCGACGCCACGGCCAAGCGCGCACGCCACGCAAACCAAGGTACGAAGCAACTCGCACTGCCGTGTCGGGTACCGCTTGAAGCATGGGAGGATGGGGGACCTTTGGTTGCCCGGTGTGCCGGCAATGGTCGCGCCGCTGAACGCAAGAAGCCGCGACCGTGCGGATTCCGGCCAGCGTTGGGAGACGCCTGGCCTCTACTCTATCACCCTGCTACCCGCCGGGCGAACCGGCTGCGGGCGATGGCGTTCAGCGCGCGAAACCGCCTGTTCCGGACGGCCGGAACGATGATCAAGACTTGTTCGTCGCCACCGATTGCCGGCCTGAAGACGGGGGGTTGCTTCCGGCGACGCCAAGGCGATTTTTCTCTCGACCCATTCACCGGACCGCATCCCTCACCATGCCTTCAGCTGAGAGCAAGACACCGTTGGACTGGTTGTCCGATCTGACGACACTGCGCGGCCATATTCTCAACCGGTTTATCCTGGTCAATGCCCTGACGCTCTCCCTGACGCTCGCACTCGCCGTCTACAAGGCCGCTCAGATCGGGGTCCATTGGTCCCTGCCGCTTACGGCGGGCGGTGCCTGCGTCATGTGGGGGCTGTGGCTGCTGCGGAACCGGATACCGTATCGGGCACGCGCCTGGTGGTTACTGGGCTGTTGCTGGGTCCTGGTACTCAGCTCGATTCTCAACCTCGGGCCGGTCGCCAATTCCAAAGGATATTTCATCCTGATCACCCTGGCGGCGACGATTTTTCTGGGTTCGCGGATCGGCTGGCTGAATGTCGCCGCGGTGGGAGTGGCCCTGAGCGGGATCGGGACCGCGGCGGTGATGGGCTGGATCAGTTTTGAGTTGGACTACGAGGTCTATGTGCGGCTGCCGGTGGTCTGGGCCCAGAACACGTTCGGCTATACCGTGTTCTCGGCCAGCAGCGCCCTGATCGCCGCACATTTCCTGGATTCATTGACCAGCGCGGTCCACGACCTGGCCCAGCGCACCCACGCTCTGACCGTGACCGAGGCGCGGCTGCGCTTCGTCCTGCGCCGCCAGCGCGCCATCTACCAAACCAGCGCGGTCGGCATCGCGATGCTCGATGGAAAGCACCGCTTCGTTGACGTCAATACCCGGTTCGCGCACCTGTTGGGCTGGCACCGCGGCGATCTGCTCGGTCGGCATAGTCAATTCATCCATGCCGACGCGGCGGTCGAGGCGCTCCTGCGGGACCGGCTCGCCACGGGTTCAGGGCGGCGGCGGAAGTCAAGCATGGACTGTCAGGTGCGGCGGCGCGACGGCACCCTGATCTGGTGCCAGCTCAGCTTGTCCCTCCTCGACCCGGCGCGGCTGACGGCCGGGGCTGTCCTAGTGCTGGTCGACATCGATAAGCGTGTCCGCTTCCAGGCGGAATTGCTGTCCGCGCGCCTGGCCGCGGACCGGGCCATCCGCGCCAAGGACCAATTTCTGGCGATGGTGAGCCACGATCTGCGCACCCCCTTGCATGCGCTCCTGGGATTCGCCGAATTGCTCGGCAACGGGGGTGGCGGGACCACCACTCAGACCGACCTGCTCCAGGGCATTCGCCGTAATGGGAGCAGTCTGCTGTACCTGGTCGAGGAGATCCTCGAATTCAGTCGCGGGGAAAGCGGCAAGCGGCGGATCCAGGCCGAACCCTGCGCCCTGGGGCCGGTCCTGCAACGGGCGCTCAGTCTGATCGAGCACCAGGCGCGGATCAAGGGCCTGGAACTGCGCCTGGAACTACCGGAAGCCTTGCCGGAGCAGATTCTCATCGACCCGGAGCGCCTACTCCAGGTCATTGGCAACCTCCTGAACAACGCGGTCAAGTTCACCGACCGGGGGTATGTCGGTCTGCGTGCCGCGGTCCGGCGCGTCGGCACGGATCCCGATCGGTGCAAGCTGATCATCGTGGTCGCCGACAGCGGCCGCGGGATCCGGGTGGATGACCAGGCGCGGATCTTCGAGCCGTTCGAGCGGATTGACCCGGAGCGCGGTCAGTCGGGGGCCGGACTGGGGCTCGCGATCTGTCGCCAGTTGGTCCGCGCGATGGAGGGTGAGATCACGGTCGACAGCCGCCCCGGAGCTGGCAGCCGGTTCCGCGTTCACTTTCCGCGGTTACCGATCATCACCACCGCGGAATCGCCCGCTCCCGCCGAGTCGGGAGACCGGTCGGCCGCCGACGCCATGCCGCCGCTACCGCGGGGTGCGCTGCCGGCGCTCCCCCCGGCGCTGGCCGTTCACCTGCTCGTTACCGCGGCGCGGCGCTGGCAAGCGCTGACCCCGGACATGGAGCCGACCGCCGTCGCCGATTTCGTCGCCGAAATGGCGGGAATCGCCGGAACCCACGCGTATCGGCCGCTGGCCTGCTGGGCGGAGGGCTTGTCGGAATTCATGCAGGGAACCGACACGCGGACGATTGATGCCTGGTGGAAGGAGTTTGCTCAGTTCATATGGGAGCCGCCCCCGCGCTCCGCCCTCAGGGATCTGCGCACCCTGGCCGAACTTGGGATGATCTCCCATATCGAGCGGTGGTGCCGTCTGTGGGGCGAGCGGGACCCGCGCTATGCCGGCTTCGTGCGCGCGGTTCTCAGCGCCGCCCATACCTTCAAAACGGCGCAGTTGATCGAACTGGTCGAGGCCTTTGCCGGGGTCGCGCCCGCGGACGCGGCCCCCTGAGCCCGCGCCGACGGCCGCTCACCGCGCCGTCGGTGGCCCGGCCACGCCCCCCGCGACCGGAACGCGCTCCCGACCGCCCCGCGGTGGTCATTGTATTGCGCCGCCTGTTCATTGTATCCGGACTATCCCGGCGGGCCGCTCCGGCCCGGTACACTGATCCGTAAAGCCCCCAGCCGACGGCGAGCCGCATCATGCCGAAGATCACCGAGTTGTCATCCAGTCAGGTCCTGGTGCTCATCCTGCTGCTCTTTAGCTCCGCCTTGGCGTTCATTGCGCATCGGGCGGCATCCTATGCGGTCGAGCTGGTGCACGGCCAGGGACCGACCCACCTGAACCCGGCGGGTAGCGATGCCGATATCTATATCTTCATCTTCATCCTGGTGGTCGCCTTTCTGCTCTTCACCACCCTGCCGCTGATGATGGTCATCGCCTATCGCGGTCTCGCGGGCAACCTGCTGAGCGGCAAGGTTCGGGCCAGTTTGTCGCTCTGCAATCTCGATGACGAGCAGTTACAGCAGCGGATCGAGGATTTCGAGCGGCGCAACCGTCCGGCGGCCTTCATCCTCCCGTCCCTCGTCACCCTGCTGCTGCTCTACATCGTCTGGAACATTGCGCTGCTGCCCATGGGCACCACCGGAGTATTCTCGATGATGCTGACGATTCCCGATTTCAACCTGAGTCAGCTCTTCGCGCGCTCGGCGGCCGCGCTCACGCCCCTGACCTGGGCGCTGCTGGGGGCCTATTTCTACGGCCTGACACTCATGGTCCAGCGGTGGATGCTCACCGACCTGACCATCAATGTCCTCTGGAGAATCACGGTCCGTCTGGTGGTGACCTTCATTCTGGGGATGCTGCTGATGAGTCTGGCGTCCGGTCCCGCCGGGTTGTCCCTGGAGTTCGGAAACTATCTGTCCGCCCTCGCGTTCATGGTCGGCATCGTCCCCGACATCTTCCTGCGTTGGGTCAGTCAGCAGGTCAAGCGTCTCGGCGGCGTCGATGCCGCCGGCCAGGGTCGGTTATTCGGTCCCTCGCAATTGCAGGGCAAGGTCGACGGGATGAGTTACTGGCAGGTCGACCGTCTCGCCGAGGAAGGGATCGATAGTGTGCAGGACCTGGCCATGAAGGAGATCCCTACCCTATTGATCAAGACCCGTTTCGACCCGCCGCTGCTGCTTCAATGGGTCGACCGCGCCCTGCTCTGCGCCCAGGTCGGCAGCGACCTCGATTTGTTCAAGCGCGCCCACTGCTACACTGCGACCGACTTCGCATCGCTGGTCGGTGCGCCCGGCGGGGCGGAGCGGCTGCTGCGTTCACTCTCCGACGCGGCGGCGGCCACTCCCGCGGTTGCCGTCGGCCCGCCCGCGGCCAATCCCATCACGGCGCCTATCATGGCCAACATCATGAGCGGTCTCAACAATGGACCCAATCTGCGTTACCTGACCGCTTACCGCAACAACGTCAACGGCGTGCCGGACGCCTCGCCAGCCCCCGCCGGGGCGGCGGCCGCGCTTTCCGGCCCGTCCGGTGTGTGAGAGTCTGTCATGAGCAGCGGAGACCGGACGATCATGGGTTACGAATTTCTGCGACCGGCCGGTATGCCGGGCCCCGCACCGACGCAAGCGGCGCGGCCTGAGTCCCCGCCGCAGCCCCGGTACGAGCCTGGGAGCGCCGCGGGAGCGGGTCGGCAGCATCTGATCCTGGTGGTGGATGACGAGCCGGACAGTCTGCGTATCCTGTTGGAGATGATGCGTGGTTTCGGTCTGGACCTGGCGGCGGCGACGTCCTGGGACCAGGGATTACGCACGGCCCGGATCATTTGCCCCGATCTGATCCTGCTCGACGTCATGCTGCCCGACGGTGACGGTTATACCCTGTGCCGGAGTCTGCGCGACGGCCGCAAGACCCGCGATATCCCGGTGATCTTTCTCACGGCGCGGGCCGGTATCGATGACAAAGGTGCGGGGTTCGCGGCCGGCGCGGTCGATTACATCACCAAGCCGTTCGAATCCAAGGAGGTCTTGCTGCGGATCGTCAACCACTTGGGGTTGGCGCGTCGGCAGCGGGTGCTCAAGGAACGCCTGTCGAAGTATGAGCGCCCGCTCGATGACCAGGCCCTGGCGGCCGCGCTGGTACCGTCGCCGGCGCCGCCGGGGACCCCGCCGGCGGCCTTGCGCATCCTGACCCGCGCGCGCGATCTACTACTCAAGGACTTGCGCGATCCGCCCAACCTGGCCGATCTGGCGGCCCATGCCTGTACCAACCGCACCACGCTGGGTCAGCTGTTCAAGCAATACCTGGGAATGACCGTGTTCGACTACCTGCGCGAACAACGCCTGAACGAGGGTCGGCGCTTGCTTGTCGAGACCGACCTGGCCATCAAGGTGATCGCCGAAACCGTCGGCTACACCCACAGCCGGGATTTCGCCAATGCCTTCAAGGATCGGTTCGGGCTCACTCCGGCGGCCTATCGCGGCGCCCCGCCGAACCCCGCTCCGAACCCGGCCCTGAACCCGGCGCTGCAGCCAACTGATCTGAAATTGTAGCGTGCCGACGATGGCTTGCAGCGGGCCGCCCGCGCGGGCCGGGACCACCGGCCATACTCTGCCCGTCGGGATGCGCGGTGCCCGGCCTGCGCCCGGGCCGGCTGCTTGTGCCGTCGACTGACCTCCAGCATAGCGCCAAGGTTTCTTATATGAAGACCATTGATGATTGGATCATCGCCGCCCTGACACCACTCGAACTGCTGCCCAATGCGATGCCCACGGCACTCGCGCGGGCCGGCGCCCTGCTGTTGATCGACGCGGTGTCCTGCACCCTGCCGACCGAGTCGCGGGCGCTGGCGACGCTGCAACCCATCCTCGATAGCCTGCCGCGGACGGCCGCGGCGATGATCGGTGTGCGCCTGCGCGCGGTGCACTGTGCGGCCTTCCCGGCGCTTCTCGCGCTGCTGCAGGGACGGGCGCACTGGCTGGTGCTGGCCGGCTGGGACGGCGTCACGGTTGCGGATCTGCCCGCCGCCGCGGACCGCTCCCTGTGGCTGGAGATAACGTCTTGTGAACAACTCGGACGGTTGCCGACAGGCTTGCCGATCGCCGGCCTGATCGGGGTGGGCGCCGAGTGCGGCGGCGATACCGGGCGCGAGGGCGCCTTTGTCCTGGCGCAAGGCCTGGCGCGGCAGCCTTTGCCCTTCCTCGTGCGGGGTGCGGTCGACTGCGGTGCGGCGGCGGCCTGTCGCGTGGCTGGTGCGGCTGGTGTGGTCTGCGACGATACCTTGCTGCTGCTGCGTGAGTCACCGCTCGGTGCGCCCCTGGCCGGACGGCTGAGCGGCTTGGGGGGGGCGGATACCCGCCTGCTGGGTGAGGAACTGGGCCGGCCGGCGCGGATCCTGCTGCGGCCCGACTTTCCCGGCAGCGACCGGCTCGCCGCCGCCGAGTCCGCGGCGGGGGCGACCGCGACGGGGGCCGCGGCCTGGGAGCAGGCGCTCGCCATGGGCCTCGGTTGGGAGGATCCGGCGCGGCGTGCGCTCCCGGTCGGCGAGGGACTGGGTCTGGCCGGCGCCGCGGCCCGGCGTGACCGCACCGTTGGGCGTCATGTCACGGCACTGCGCTGCCGCAGCGCCCGGCAGGTCGCGCAGGCCGCGCGAGACGCGGCCCTGGCACCGGGAGGCCCCTTGGCCGGGTCGCTGGGCATCGCCTTGCCGATCGTCCAGGGGCCCATGACGCGCGTCAGTGATCGAAGCGAACTGGCGATGGCGGTCGCCGCCGCCGGCGGCCTGCCGCTCATCGCCGCCGCGATGTTGAGCCCAGCCCAGTTGCGGCCACTCTTGGAGGAGACCGGGGCACGCCTCGCCGACCGACCCTGGGGGGTGGGGCTGCTCGGCTTCGTTACCCCCGCCCTGCGCGAGGCGCAATTTGCGCTGGTCGAGGCGCTGCGTCCGCCCTGCGCCCTGATCTCCGGAGGGACGCCCGAGCAGGCCGCCCGCCTGGAGCAGCAGGGAATCGCCACCTGGCTGCATGTACCGGCACCGTTGATCGAGGAGTATTGCGCCCGCGGGGTGCGGCGCTTTGTCTTCGAGGGCGCGGAGTGCGGCGGCCACGTCGGGCCTCTGCACGCGTTCGCACTGTGGCAGGAGGCGCTCGAGCACCTGCTCGCGGCGCTGCCGGCGGCAGAGCTGGGGCGTCTGGAGGTCCTGTTCGCCGGCGGTATCCACGACGCCCGTTCGGCCGCGATGGTTGCCGCTCTGGCGGCACCGCTCACGGCCGCGGGGGCACGGATCGGCGTCCTGATGGGCACGGCCTATCTGTTCACGACCGAGACAGTGGCCGCCGGGGCGCTGGCCCCCCTGTTCCAGGAACTGGCCCGGCAGGCGGCCGGCACCCGCGTCATCGAGACCGGACCGGGCCATCGTATCCGCTGCGCACACACTCCCTTTGTCGAGCGCTTCGCGCGTGAGCGCGCCACCCGGTTGGCCGGCGGCGAGGGCGGGCGCGCCCTGAGCGACGCCCTGGAGGACCTGACCCGCGGGCGCGCGCGCATCGCCGCCAAGGGTCTGCTGCGACGGGGCGGTGAACTGGTCGAACTCGGCGCGGCCGAGCACCTGCAGGAAGGTTTGTTCATGCTGGGCGAGGTCGCCACCCTGCATGATGAGACCATGGGCATTGAGGCCCTGCACGCCGCGGTCGCCGCGGGCAGCGTGGCGGTCTTGCAGCAGGCAGCCGCGGCCTTGCTCCCCGCGTCCGGGGACGGGCGGCCGGCCGACGTCGCGATCATCGGCGCCGCCTGCTGGCTGCCGGGCGCCACCGGGGTCGATGCGTTCTGGATCAATCTGCTCGCGCGCACCAACGCCATCGGCGAAGTCCCGCTGCAGCGTTGGGACTGGCGTCTCTACTACGGACCGGATGCCGCTGCCCCGGACCGGATCACCGCCAAGTGGGGCGGCTTCGTCGATACCATCCCCTTCGATCCACTGGCCTTCGGCATTCCGCCGAAGTCGCTCGCGGCCATCACCCCGGCGCAACTGGCCGCGCTCGAGCTCTGTCGGCGCGCCTTGAGCGATGCCGGGCTGGGGGAGCGCATCGAAGATGCAGAGCTGCGCGCGCGCACTTCGGTGGTGATCGGGGTGGCCAACACGGCGGACTTGGAGCAATGTTACGTGACCCGCTCCACCCTGCCGCTGGTCACCACCCCCACGTCGGTGGTGTGGGAGCGGCTGCCGCAGTGGAGCGAGGAGAGTTTACCCGGCATGTTGCGCAACGTAGTCGCCGGGCGGGTCGCCAACCGCTTCGATCTGGGGGGGATCAATCTCGCGGTCGATGCCGCCTGCGCTTCCTCCCTGGCCGCCCTGGACCTGGCTGTGCGCGACCTCGCCGAAGGCCGTTCCGACCTCGTCCTGGCCGGCGGCATCGACCTGGAAATGTCCCCCCACGCCTTTCTCGGCTTCAGCCACAGCCAAGCCCTGTCGCCGCGCGGTCGAGCCGAGGTCTTCGATACCGATGCCGACGGCATCGTGATCAGCGAGGGGGCCGTCATGCTGGTGCTCAAGCGGCTCGCGGAGGCCGAACGCGACGGCGACCGCATCTATGCGGTGATCCGCGCCGTGGCCGGCTCCAGTGATGGTCGCGGGCTCAGTCTGACCGCCCCCAAGCCGCTCGGCCAGCGCCGCGCGGTGGAGCGCGCCTGGTGCGCGGCCGGGCTGGGTGGTCCCGCTGGGCGCGGCGAGATCGGCCTGTACGAGGCCCATGGCACCGGCACCCCGCTGGGTGACGGCGCCGAGCTGGAGACCATCGATGGTGCTCTGCGGGGGCTGGGGGTGCCGCCCGGCAGTTGCGCGCTGGGTTCGGTCAAGGGTCTGATCGGTCACACCCGCTCGGCGGCCGGTCTCACCGGTGTGTTGAAAGCGGCGCTGGCGTTGCACTACCGCGTCCTGCCGCCGCACTCGCCGGTACGCTCCCCCCTGCCCCTGCTGGGCGCCGCCGATACCCCGCTGCGGCTGCTCGACCAAGCCTATCCATGGCCGGCTCCCGCCGCCGGGCCGCGCCGGGCGGCGGTCAGTGCGTTCGGCTTCGGCGGGACCAACTTCCATGCACTGCTGGAAGAATGGCGTCCGGGGCCAACCGCCCCGGACGCCCGCCCCTGGCCGTGGGAACTCTTCCTGCTCGGGGCGGCCGGGCCAACCGAAACCCGCCGCCGCCTGGATCGGCTCGCCGCCGCGGCCGAGCGGCTGGCGGCGGGCGAGAGCGCCGGTGAAATGCCGCCCGTTCTGCGTCTGCGCGATCTCGCCGCAAGCTGTGCCCACACCTGGGGGACCACCGGCGCGGCGGCCGCACCGCAGGAGTGGCGGGTCGCCTTGATCGCCGACTCGGCCGCCGGACTCCTGGACTGCACCCGGCGGGCGCTGGCCGCGCTGGACACGGCGGATAGGCCCCGATCCCCGGCGCCGGCCGCGGCCGGGTCCGCTGGGGGCGTTTGGATCGGTTCCGGCCCGGCGCCCGGCGGGCTCGCCTTCGTGTTTCCCGGACAGGGCGCCCAATACCCCGGCATGGGGGCGGAGCTGGCCCTCTATTGTCCGGAGCTCGCGGCGGCGGTCGCCGTCGCGGAGCGGGAGTTGGCCGAGCTGCACCCAGCGCTGCGCACGACCCTGTGGCCGCCCGCCGCCCACGGCGAGACCGGCGAGGCCCACCGCCGGACGCTGGCCGCCACCGCGCTCGCGCAGCCGGCCCTGGCTGCCCTGGGCTGCGGTCTGCTCGACCTCGCCGCCCGGTTGGGCCTGCAAGCCACCGCCTGTGCCGGCCACAGTTTCGGGGAATTCCTCGCCCTGCACGCGGCCGGTGCCATCGGCCGCGCGGACCTGCTGCGGCTGGCCGCCGCGCGCGGCGCGGCCATGAGCGCGGGGGCGGCCGGCGGCGGCATGGCGGCCGTGGCCGGCGCGGCGCAGGAACTCGCGCCCCTGCTGACCCCCTATCACGGGGTGGTGGTGGCCAATCGCAATGCGCCCCGTCAGACGGTGATCTCCGGTCCCCGCGAGTCCCTTGGCGAGGCCATCCGGGCGCTGGAAACACAGGGCTTTACGGTCCAGCCGCTCGCCGTCTCCGCGGCGTTCCATTCCCCGGCCATGGCGGATGCGGCGGCGGTTTTCGCCGAACACCTGGCCGCGGTCGCGCTCGAACCACCGACAGTCCCGGTCTTCGGCAACCTCGACGGGCACCCCTATCCAACCGATCCCGATCGGGTCCGGGCCCGCCTGCGCGGTCATATGCTGGCCGGGGTCGATTTCCTCGCTCAGGTCGAACAGATGTACGCGGCCGGCATCCGCACCTTCGTCGAACTTGGGCCTGCACGGGTGCTGAGCGGTCTGATCGGGTCCATCCTCGGGGACGCGTGTGCGCACCTGGTACTGAGCGCCGACGGGGGCCTGCGCGCCTGGCTGGAGTTGCTCGCCCAGCTCCATGTGCACGGTCATGCGGTTCAGGCCGCCGCGGTCTTTGCCGGTCGTGATTGCTGCCGGGTCGCTCTCGAGGCACCCCTGCCGGCGGCCCCGCGCGACCCCGGCTGGTGCCTGGACGGCGGCCAGGTCCGGCCGCGCGGTGAACCGACCGCACCGGGTCGGCGACCCTTCCTCGATCTGCCGGGTGCCGCCCGTGAATCGGCCGGGGCGTCACGCGAACTTCCCGACGCGATCGACACCCGCGGGCTCACGCCCGTGGAGCAAGCCGCCTACGTCGCCTATCGCGAGTACGGACGCACCATGCAGCGTTTCCTCGACCAGCAGGAACTCGCCCTGGCGCAGTTGTTGTCCCTCAGCAAAGCCGCCCAGGCGCCAGCGCTGCTGCCCGCCCCGGCCCCGACATCGCCCACTGCCCCGGCCGCGTCGCCGGCAACCGGCGCCGCGGCGCCGCTGACCCCGGCCGAGATTGGCGCGCGGCTGGTGGCACTCATCAGCGAGCGGACCGGCTACCCGCGGGAGGCGATCGGCCTGGAGCAGGACCTGGAAGGCGACCTGGGGATCGACTCCATCAAGCGGGTCGAGATTGCCGTGGCGTTCCAGAAGAGCCTGCCGCCGGCCCTAGCGGCTGGACTCGACGGGCGGCTGGAAACCCTGGCCACCCGCCGCACGGTTGCCGCGATGCTGGCCGTCTGCGGGTCCGGTCTGCACGCGGCGCCGGCGGCGGACGTTCCCGCCGCGCTTCCCCACGCGACGGGTCGGGATACCGCCGCCCCAGGGGACTGTCCCCGTTGGCTGCCTCACTGCGTCCCCCTGCCGCCGCCGGTACGCCGCCGCGCGGGCCTGAGCGGTCTCATCCTGGTCTCCACGGACCGCCGGGGGATCGCCGTGCCGCTACTCGAACACTTGCGCGCGTGCGGGGCGGCGGCCTACCCGCTGCGTCCGGCCGATCTCCTGAGTGATGAGGCGCTCGACCGGCGTCACGGCGTCCTGCGTCTCATCCACGGGCCGGTGCGCGGCATCATCCACCTGGCCGCCTTGGACGGCGGCCCGGTCGAGCGTCTGGCGGATTGGCGTCAGGGCACCGACCTGGCATGCAAGCGGCTGTTTCGTTTGCTGCAACTCTGTGCGACCGACTTCGCGCGCGGAGCCGACGCACCCCGGGTGATCGCCGTCTCCGCGTTGGGAGGCCGGTTCGGCCGCGGCTGCGCGGACCTGGCCGCGGTACCGGCCGGTGGCCAGCACGGACTGCTGCGCACGCTGGTGCAGGAGTACCCGGCCGTGCAGGCCACCACGGTCGACCTGGACCCGACCCTGGCGCCCGACACCTGCGCCCGCCTCCTGCTCGACGAGGTCCTGGCCGAGGACGGCGAGCCCGAGATCGGCTACCCCGGCGGCGACCGTCACGGTGTGCGCTACCTGGCCCCGCCACGTGCCAACCGCCCGCCGAGCGCCGACTGGGAGCCGCGTCCCGGCTGGGTGGTCCTGGCCACGGGTGGGGCGCGCGGGATCACCGCCGAGGTCCTCGCCCGGCTGCGTCTGAACGCGGTGCGGCTGATCCTGGTCGGTCGCGGGCCGGCACCGGCCGCGGTCGAACCCACCGCGATCACGGCCCTCGAGTCACAGCGGCAGCGCCTGCTGGTGGAGTTGCGCAGTGGCACCGGCCGTGCCGCCGAGGTGCTGGAAACCGAGCTTGCGGGTCTCGAGGCCACGCTGCGCGGCCGGCGCCGCGACCTGGAATGCCGTCGCGGCCTGGAACGACTGGAAGCCTGCGGCGCTCATCTGGAGTATCACCGCATCGACGTCCGCGACGAGGTTGCCTTCGGCGGGCTCATCGCCGACCTCTATCACCGTTTCGGTCGTATCGACGCGGTGCTGCACGGCGCCGGTGTCATCGAAGACCAGCGGCTGGCCCGCAAGAGCGCCGCCGGCTTCGCTCGAGTGTTCGATACCAAGGCCGACGGACTCTACCTGCTCGCCCGGCACCTGCGTCCCGCGGGGTTGCGCTGGCTGGTCTGCTTCAGCTCGGTTGCGGGCCGCTACGGCAATCCCGGGCAGGCCGACTATGCCGCCGCCAATGAGGTCTTGAACCGCTTCTGCTGGGTGTTGCGGCAACGCTGGCCGGAAACCCGGATCAGTGCCATCAACTGGGGCCCCTGGTCGGGGGTGGGGATGGCCGACGAGGCCGCCCTGCGGCTGCTGGCCGGGCGCGGTATCACGGCGATCACCCCGGATCAGGGGGGCGCGCTGTTTACCCGCGAACTGGGCGGCGGCACCGCGGACCAGGTCGAGGTCATCGCCGGCCAGGGACCCTGGGCCGAGGACGCGGGTCTGGACCGGGGGCTCGCTCAACTGCTGGTGCACCTCGGCACCCTGATGGCGGCCCCGGCCGCCTGTGGGGGCTAAGGGTCATGGCGCGTCGGTGTCACCCCGAGTCCCTCCTCCTTGGGGGGTGCAGGAGACCCTGGCGACGCGCTGTTCACGGTCAACCTTGGCGGACTGATTGCCGCATCCAGGCGCTTCAGCCGATCAGATAGGGGAGCTACCATTATGATTGAAAAGCAGGTGGATAACGCGGGCGCCGGGGACTTCCCCGCTGCCGGTCGACTGGACCTGGTGCGGTGGATCGAACTGCCCTCGCATCCGGACGACCGCGGTGTACTCACCGCGATCGAGGGCGGGATCGACCTGCCGTTCGCGCTCAAGCGGGTCTATTTCATCCACGACATCCACGCCGAGCGCGGCGGCCACGCGCACCGCGATACGCATCAGGTGGTGATCGCGACGGCCGGGCGCTGTCGGATTCGGATCTGCGACGCGCGCCAGGAGCGCAGTTTCGTGCTGGATGACATCCGGCGGGGTCTGTACATCAGCCCGATGCTCTTCATTCGCATGAGCGAGTTCACCCCCGGCACGGTCCTGGCCTCACTGGCCAGTACCCATTACGATCCCCGGCGCTCGCTGCGTTCATGGGACCAGTATCTGGAGGCGATCCAGTGATGTACCAGGCGCTACTCACGACGGCGGCCGACGCCCATTTCCGTTCCGCGCTGGGTGATTCACCCTGCTTCGGCGACCTCGAGCAGGTCCGTGACTGGCTGCGCGCCGAGCAGCGTGCCCAGGTGATGGCGGTGCGCCAGGTCCCGCTGGAAGAGATCGAACAGTGGTCCTTCGACCCCCAAGGGGTGGGGCTGCGGCATGCATCCGGGCGTTTCTTCCAGGTCCAGGGCATTCGGGTCACGACTGATTTCGGACCGATCCCAAGCTGGGATCAGCCGATCATGCACCAGCCCGAAGTCGGCATCCTCGGGATCCTCCAGCGCAGCTTCAATGGGGTAACCCATTTCCTGATGCAGGCCAAAGTGGAGCCCGGCAATGTCAACGGTGCCCAGCTCGCCCCGACGGTGCAGGCCACCCGCAGCAACTTTACGCGGGTCCATGGCGGTGCGGCGCCCCCCTATCTCGCGTACTTCCAGGACCGCACGCGCGGACGGCTGGTCGTCGACCAGCTCCAGGCCGAGCAGGGCTCGCGCTATCTGCGCAAACAGAACCGCAATATGATCGTGGAGATCGACGAGGACTGCCCGCCCCAGTCCAGCTACGCCTGGCTCACCCTGTCCCAGATCAAGCAGTTGTTGCGCGAACCCAATCTGGTCAACATGGACACCCGTTCGGTGCTGGCCTGCCTGCCCCTGTTCGGCTGTGAGCGGCCGCTCGTCGGCGACGCGGACTGGCCGCGGCTGGGTGCCATGCTGGATGGACTGGCCCTGCCGCCCTTCACCCAAGACCTGATTGCCTCCTCACTGCCGGGCGCGCGGCCGCTGCATGCGACCGCCGAGATCCTGCACTGGCTCACTGACCTGCGCGCCCGCTACGAGGTGCGTATCGACCCGCGTCCGCTCGGCGATCTCGATGGCTGGGAGGTGAACCGGCACGAAATCCGTCACCGCAGCGGCCGCTTCTTCTCGGTCATCGGGGTCGACGTGCAGGCGAGCACGCGCGAGGTGCGCACCTGGCAGCAGCCGCTGCTCGCCCATGCCGGCTATGGCCTCAACGGCTTCATCCTGCAGCGTCAGGAAGGGGTGCTGCACTTTCTGGTGCGGGCCTGCCTCTATCCCGGCAATCTGGCACTCTTCGAACTCGGTTCGACCGTCTCCCGCTCCAATGCCGACGAATGGTTCGGTCAGCCCGAGGCCCCCCCTTTTCTCGACCTGTTTCGTGATGCCCCACCGCACTGGGTCCGCTACAGCGCCGTGCAGTCGGAGGAAGGCGGGCGCTTCTTCCACTACCAAAATCGCTATGTCATCCTGGAACTGCCGGAGCAGGAGCGCTTGGAGCTGCCGCCGACCCATCGCTGGATGACGCTCCATCAGATCCAGGACCTCGCCCGCCACGGCTATTTCAACATCGAGGGCCGCAACCTGCTCGCCTGCCTGGACCTGTGCACCGCACCGGCGGGCGCCGTGGTGCCCGCATGAAAATCCTGTTGCTCGGCTGGTCCGAGATCGGGGTGCGCCGGGTCCTCCCAGCCTGCCTGGCGCTCGGCGTCGAGTGCATCGACGTCGCCTCCCGGTCGCGCCCGGTGCGGCTGCCCGCCGGGGTGCGGGGGGGCGTCTTTGACGCCTATGAGACCGCGTTGGCGGCCAGTAAGGCCGATCTGGTCTGGATTTCGACGCTTAATCAGCTACACGCGTCACTGGCGGACGCGGCCCTCAAGGCCGGCTATCACGTGATCATCGACAAGCCCGCCACGCTGGCCCTGGCCGACACCCAGGCGCTGGTCGCGGCGGCCGAGCGGCGCCGACGGCTGATTGCGGAGGCGACCGTCTATGCGTTTCATCCTCAGATCGAGGCCATCCGGAGGGTGTTTGTCGAGGCGGGGGCGGCGCCCACCCGCATCACCGCGCAGTTCGGCTATCCACCGCTCGACCCGGCCAACTTTCGCTGGCGTGCGGCAGCGGGGGGTGGGGTGCTCTGGGACCTCGGACCCTATGCGGTTTCGGTCGGACGGATTTTCTTCGGCACCGCCGCGGCACGCCTGCACGCCTGCTGGGGGTCGGTCGCGGGTGATGAGGTGCCGACCAGTCTGAGCCTGCTGGCCCGCTATCCCGGGGGACGCACGCTGGTCGGACACTTCGATATGCGCGTGGAATATGTCAATCGCCTGGAGCTGACGGGGCCGGGTGCGGCCCTGAGTTTGGAACGTGCCTTCACCACGGCCGCGGACCGTGAAGCCTGCCTGGCGACCAGGATTGGCGGGCGCCCGGGCGAGCGCCGGGTCCCGGCCGCCGATGCCTTTGCCGGTTTTCTCGGGGCGGTCGGGCGCGCCCTGGCCGACGGTGATTACGCCCCCTTCGCCGCGGCCATGCTCGCCGACGCCCTGGCACTGGAGCAGGTACGCCAGGCTTGTGTCAGCGACCCGGACTAAGAGGCAGTGGTGCGGCCGACCGCGGCGGCCCGCCGGCGAGCAGGCGCCGGTACAGTGCGACCCAGGCGTCCTGCTCGCGCTCACTGCTCAGGTGCTCCGCCAGGCGCCGCGCTCCCGCCGAGAGCGACTGGGCCAGGGCCTCGTCGCGCAGCACCGCACTCAGGGCGGCCGAGAGCGCCGGCGCATCGCCGTGGGGGACGAGCAGGCCGGTCACGCCATGGTCGATCACCTCGGCCATGCCGCCGACCGCTGTCGCCACCAGGGGCACACCGAGCGCGGCGGCCTCCAGCAAGGCGTTGGGCAGGCCCTCGTAGGCGGAGCTCTGACAATAGACCCCCAGGGACTGCATGAGAGGTTGTACCAGGGGGCGCTCACACCGACCCGTGTGCCGGATCTCGGCACCGATCCCGAACTCGGCGATCAACCGGCGGCACCAGTCCTCCTCCTGCCGATCCTCAAAGGGACCACCCAGGACCAGGCCGCGACGCCAATCCGGCGCCACCCCGGCATAGCCGCGGATCAGGAGCGGGATGTCCTTGACCCGCCGGAACTCCCCGACACAGCCGACGATGCCGCGGTTGTGCGTTCCCGCCCGCCAGCGCGCATCCGGGGCGCTCACTGCCGCGACCCCGTTGTAGATCACCGAGCTGCGCCCGGCGACCGGTAACTCCTGGGCGACCCGCTCCAGATAGGCGCGGTTCACCGAGGTGATCCAGGTCGCCCGGCGCAGGGCCGGCAGCAGGGTGGTGCGCAGCAGCGGTTGATCGAGGAGGCTTGCGGCATCCGTGCCGCGGATACTCGCGATCAGCGGTCTGCGGCCGGCACCCTGGGCCGCCGCCCCGAGCAACGGGAAGACGGCGGTCAGGAAGAAGCCGTGGAACAGGTCGAACCCGAGCGTGCGATCCAGGGCCTCGACCTGACGGCGCAGTGCCATTACCCCGGCGGGCTGCGTGAGTCCGGCGTGCCGGAACCGATGGATCCGCAGGGTCCCGTCGTGCTCGGTCCTGAGTTCGCCCTGGGTCCCCGGCACGGGCTCGCCGACCACCACATGCACCTCGAACCCGGCCCGCGCGAGCGACTTGGCCAGGCGCTCCGCGGCGACGGCAACCCCGCCGCCCTGGGGCGGATAGGTGGCGGGGGACAGGCAGACTCTGGGGATCGCTGGTTGCATGTGCAGGGCTCAGAAGGCGGCGAGTTCGGCCCCGTCGACAGCGGCGATCCAGCCGCCAGCGACCGCGACCGCATCAATGTGATGCATCGCCAGGGCATTCCAGCCGTGCCGGCTTGCCTCCAGGATGGGACTGCCCGGCAGCTCGTGTTCCCGGTAATCCCACGGATCGAGCCGCTCCACCACGAAGGCGCGCAGGCAATGGCCGTACTCGGGCCAGGCGTCTTGAGCGAAACGCACCAGGCACCCGCCGGCGCGCACCAGGCGTCCGCCCGGGCGGGTGCGGCGGCGGTTACCGGCCCACAGTGGGCTGCTCGGGTGTTCCTGCCAGGGTCCCTGGAGACGGTCGGCGCAGAACAGCCGGAGCTCGTCCAGACCACGCTGGGCGAAGAGCCACCATCGCCCCTCGTGGTGCAGAACCGTGGCATCGGCGAAGGGGCCGGTAAGCAGGGTGGCGATGCAGCGCCAGTGCCGTGGGAAGCGCACCGCTTCATAAAGGCGCACCTGTCCGGTCTGGCGCGTCTCCGGAATCAGATAACACCGGTCCTCCCAGCACAGCACCTGCGGGTAGGAGAGGTGGAAGGGTTCGCACAGGATCCGCCGGCCATACTGCCAGTCGCGGAGATTCGGACTGGTTGCATAGGCGAGCTCGCCGTGCTCGCTGTCGCAGTTCCAGACTTCGAAGAACAGGTACCACTGTCCGTCCTGCTGGAGCAGAAATGGATCGGCCACGGCACCCGCCCGAGCGTCGGTGACCGATTCGGGGGTCAGGACCGGCTGGCTCAGACCCGCGAGCGGGGTGAGTGACGTGAGCGTGGTCCCGGCATAGATTCCAATCGACCAGCGATAGCGCCAGTCCGGCTGCGACATGATGCCTCCTCGGGCAGCGATGGTCGCCGACCTGCCCACAATGCAATGGTGGCTGCCATCGTAACCCCGCCGACGCGCTCCGCAGCGCTTCGACACCATGACATTGCATGGCGACGACTCATTATTGCAGCCGACCGCTCGGCGTGGTCGGCCCTGCCGGGTCAACCCCCGGCCGTTATTGCAGCGGACCGATGTTCGATTGCATTGGACCGACCGCGGGAGCCCACGCCGCCGCTCATACTTTGACGCGGTGACGATCGGCCTGCCGCTGGTGTGCCGGGGTCGCCATTCAGTCCAACCACGCATCAGAGGCATGTCATGAAATATTTGCTTTCATTCGCGGGCGCGGTCCCCTCGCCCTTCGCCACACTGCCTGCCGATCAGCTCGCTGCCGCTCAGGCAAAGCTGGCGACCGCACTCAAGGACGGTTCGCTCGACTGTGCCTACAGCAAGCTGGGCGGCGGCGGATTCATGGTCGTCAATTCTTCCAGCCACGAAGCATTGACGAGAATCATCCGCGGTTACCACCTGACCGATATCGAGGTAACGCCGCTGATTGAGACGGCCGACCTGCTCGGCGGCTATGAGGAAGCCCGCAAGAAGCTCGACGCCGGTCAGAAGCCCTAAAGGGGTGCCGCCGCGGCCCTCTGGCGCTGCGGCGGGCGCCGACCGATCTTCACTGCACGACCGCGGTATCTACGCCATGCTCTGGGGTGTCAGCGCCTATTTCAGTCCTGCGGCGGAGCGCTCGCCGCCGGCCAGCCTGGCCTGGTTCAGTGCCGCGGTACGCCGCCAGGGGCTGCCGCTGCTGATCGTCGAACTCGCCTTCGGTGATCGGCCCTTCCAGCTCGCGGCGCAGCTCGCCGACCGGGTGTTGCGGGTGCGCGCCCCCGATTTGATGTGGCAAAAGGAGCGGTTGCTGAACCTCGGTATCGCCGCCCTGCCGGACGACTGCGACGCCGTCGTCTGGCTCGACACCGACATCCTATTCGAGAATGACGACTGGGTCGCCCGCACCCGTACCCTGCTCGGCCAGCACGGCCTGGTCCAGCCTTTCGATCGGGTCTGCTGGCTGGGGCCGGGGCAGCGGCAAGCGCCGCCCACGGCTCGCCGGGGGCTGGGCGAGGGGATGTGGCTGCCGGGGATGGCCGCGGCCATGGCGGCCTCGCGTACCCCGGCCCGCGACCTGCTCGATTATCTGCGCCATGGCCATACCGGATTTGCCTGGGCGGCCAGGCGCGATCTGATTCAGCGTCACGGACTCTACGATCGGGCCATTGTCGGCGGGGGCGATGTGGTCATGGCCCACGCGTTCTATGACGATCGGGATTTCCGGCGCGGCTGCAACCCCTATTCGAACAAGCTCGGCGTGCGCGAGCGCGACGGCATGGCCCACTGGGCCGCCGGGCTGGCGGCCGACCGGGGCGGCCCGCCGGCGGCGGTCGGGGGGCGGGTGCTGCATTTCTATCATGGCCCGCTGAACAACCGCGGTTATGCCGAGCGCTTGCGGTTGCTCAAGGAGGCGGATTTCGATCCCCAGGCCGACCTGGCACTCACCGGGAGCGGTTGCTGGCGCTGGGGCAGTGCCAAGCCCGGCCTGCACCGGGCGGTCGCCGATTATCTTCTCGGTCGCGCCGCCGACGCCGCCGACGCCGCCGCACGGGGCGGCGCGGGTAGGTCGCGGTCCCCCGGAGCGCCCCCATGAGCGCTACCGCGCCGCTGCTGGTGTTGCTGGCGCGCGCCGATCGCGCGGCCCTGCTCGCGGCCATCGCCGAGCTGCTGCGTCTGTCGCCCGAGCGGCTGCCGGCCGCGACCCTGGCCGCGACCGGGCAGGGGAGCGCGCGGCTGGCGCTGATCGCCCCGCCGCAGCGGCTCGCCGCGACCTTGGCGCTGGCGCAGGAGCGCATCGGCGCCGAGCCCGCGCGCGGGCGCTTCGCCCTGCGCCGCCAGGGGGTGTTCTTCGCATCGGCGGCCACCCCCGGCAAGATCGCCATCCTCTTTCCTGGTCAGGGCTCCCAGTATCCCGGTATGCTCGCCCAACTGCGGGACCGGCTGCCGCGGGTCGCGTTGTGGTTCGACACGCTCGACCAGGTCTATCGGCAGGCCGGTTATGCGCCGCCGTCGGACCTGCTCAGGCCGGTCGGGGGGACGGGTCAGGCGCCGCCGGGCTTGTACGCGCTGCAGCGCGGCGGGCCGCTCGGCATCATTGCCGAGCTGGCCCTGTTCGAGTTGGTCAGCGAACTCGGGTTGCGCGCCGACTGTGTGGTCGGACATAGCAACGGCGAGCATGCGGCGGTGTTCGCCGCGGGGCGTGCCCCCATGGATGACCCGCTGGTGTTGACCCGCGGCCTGCTGTCCGTGACCCAGGCGGCCGACCGCCTGCCGCCCCCGCCGCTGGCGCAGCAGCTGCTGGCCGTCGCGAACCTGGAGCCGCGGCGGTTGGCGCAGTTGCTCGGGCAACACCCGGACTGCCGGCTCGCCATGGACAATTGTCCCAACCAGCAGGTGATCGGCGGTACCGTTGCCGCCTGCGCCGCAGTGCGTCCGGCCCTGCGCGCGGCGCAGGCGCTGGTCGTCGCACTGCCGTTCGACCGCGCTTATCACACCCCGCTGTTCGCCGATTGGCGCGCCGTGCTCGCCGACTATTACGCGCGGCTCCCGCTGGAAGCCGGGACCCTGCCGGTCCTGTCCTGCCGCGACAGCCGGCCGCTGCCCCGGGCGCCGGGCGCCTGCCGACGCGCCATGCTCAGTCAGTGGACGGCGCCGGTGCGGTTTCGCCGGACCGTCCTCGCGTTGTACCGCGACGGGTTCCGGACCTTTATTGAGGTGGGTCCGGGCAACACTCTGTGCACCTTCGTCGCGGATACCCTGCGCGGCAGTCCCCATCTGGCCGTGCCGACGGCGGTACCCCGCGGCGGGGAGTGGGAACAATTGCAGCTGCTGAGCGCCGAGCTGTTTGTGCAGGGCGTCGAACTTACCGCCGGGCGCCTGGCGCCGCTGTTGGGGCGGGCCACCGTGCCGCCACGCGCGGTGCAGGCAACGACCGACCTCACCGACCTTGCCTGCCGCCTGCAACAGGACCTCATCGCGCGCGCCCGCGCCGGCCATGACCGGCTGCGGGCGAGCCTGCCGCTGGTCTGCGCCGCGCTGCCCAGTGCCATCCGGCCCGCTTCCGATCCGACTGTAAGGGCCGCACCGCAACGCCTGCCGTTTATCGGCAACCCGCCCGGCCCGCGGGCCGGCGGTCTGCAGTTGCGGCGGCGCTTCACGCGCACTACCGACCCCTTCGTCGACCACCATGCACTCGGCCGGGTCAGTGCCTGCGCCGCGGCCGACGCCTTCCCCCTGCCGGTCCTCCCGTTCACGGCGGGGCTGGCGATCGCGGCGGAGGCGGGGACCCTGATCGGCGGGGCGGTCGGCGAACTGAGCGCGGTCCGCGCGCTGCGCTGGCTGGCACTCGATCAGGGCGTGCTGGACCTCGACATCGTCGCCCGGCCTGGACCCGCGGGGATCGCGGTATCGCTGGGTGTGCACGGGGAGCCGATCGCCTTCAGCGCCAACGTCGGCGCCGCCCTCGCAAGCCCGGTGCGGCCCCAGGTGCCGACGCCGACGGGGACCGCCCCGCGGCAGTGGACGGCGGAGCGTTTCTATCAACGTTATGCCTTCCACGGGCCGGGGTTTCAGGGCTTGGTGCGGGTCACGACCGTTGGCCCGGACGGCATCACGGCCGAACTGCGCACCACGGTACTGCCTGGCCTGGCGGCTGGTCCGCTGGTGCTCGATCCGGCACTCCTGGACTGCGCCGGTCAACTGGCGGCCTTCTGGCTGCTCGAACAGGACGGGCGTGAACCGGATTTCGGCCTCTTCCCGGTCGCCGCCGAGCGCGTCCTGCTGCAGGGGCCGGCCCCGGCCCCGGGCGGGCGTTGTCTGTGCCGCGCGCAGATCCGGCCGGTCATGGCCGGTATGACCAGCGCCGATGTCTGCTTCGAGACGCCCGACGGGGCCCCCATCGCCACCCTCCTGGGGCTGCGTGCGCGCCTGATCGCGCTGCCGCCCTGGTTCGCGCGCACCCTCTTCGGCGGTGCCCAGGTCCGGCTGCCGGAGGACTTGGCGGCGGTGCGCGAACTCCTGCTCACCCAGGGTCGGATCTGGCAGCGGGTGCTGGCCCATCTGTCGCTGTCGGGCCCCGAGCGGCTGGCCTGGAGTGAGTGCCGTGCGGCTGGGGAGGGAGCGGACTGGCTGCTCCGCCGGCTGGGTCGGGAGTGCGCCGCGGCGGGCGTGCCGTCAGGCGACCGGGGGGTCCCGTGCGACGCCTGATCGTACACGCGGATGACTTGGGACTGACCGACGGTGTGGTGACTGGGATCTACCGCGCCTGCACCAGCGGCATCGTCACCGGCAGTTCGGCGATGGTCTGTGTGCCGCGGGCGGAGGCACGGATTGCCGGTGTCGCCGCGGCGCTCGGCGGGCGGATCGGGCTGCACCTGCAACTCACCGGCGGGCGTCCCTGTTTGCCGCCGCGGCAGGTCGCTTCGTTGGTCGATGGGCACGGGTGCTTTGCGTCCCGCCGCGCCGGGGTCGGCACCCCCGATCCCGCGGAATTGGCCGCCGAGTGGCGCGCCCAGGCCGGGCGGCTGCGGAGCCTGGGTCTGGCGCCCAGCCATCTCGACACCCACCACGATCTGCATCAGCGTCCCGAGATCTTTGCCGTCTATGTCGAACTGGCGCGTGAACTGGCCATCCCGGCCCGTCCGTGGGACCGGCGTTCGGTGGCGGCACTGCGCGCCGCCGACGTGCGCTGTGCCGATTGCTATCTGGCCGATTGGCGTGTGGATGGTGCCGTGCCCGGGGTCGCCGCCTTCCTGGAGCGGCTCGCCGCGGCCTTCGCCGCGGCCGGTCCCGCTGCCGTGATCGAACTGGCCTGCCACCCGGGTCTGGTCGATGCCGAACTGCGCGCCGTCTCCCGCTATGCGGCGCCGCGGGCGGCCGAACTCGCCCTGCTCACGCACCCTGGGCTGGCCGCACGGCTCGCGGCGCTCGGCATCCGGCTCTGCACCAGCGCGCAGGGGGCCAGATGAGCGGCGCAGCGGGACCACGCTTCCTGCTCTATGCCCATGACGGACGTGGCCTCGGCCATGCCGCGCGGATGCTGGCGCTGGCTGCTGCCCTCGCGGAGCACTGGCCCGCGGCCGAGCTTGTCCTGGCCACCGGGGCGACGTCGGCACAGGCGCTCGCCCCGGCGCACTGTGAGGTCGTGAAGCTCCCGTCCTATCTGACGGTCGAGACGCACGGGCAGTTCGACACCCGCGCCGCCAATCTGTCGCTGCCGGTTCAGGAGTTGGTGCGGCTGCGCAGCGACCTCCTGACCAGCCTGGTCCGTCATTTGCGTCCCGGCATCCTGATGAGCGACTTCTCCCCGGTCGGCAAAGCGTCCGAACTGATCGGGGCCTTGCGGATGCAGCGTCGTTTGGTCCCCGCGGGCCTGCGCGTCCTGACCCTGCGCGCGGTGGTGGACGCCCCCGCGCTCGCCGCCCGCGACAACCTCTCACCGCGGATGCTCGCCTTCATCGCGGACTGGTATCGGGCGGTGCTGATCTTCGGCCATCCGGACCTGTGCGACTTCACTGCCGAATACGGATTGGGTACGGGCGTATCCACCGAACTGATCTACGCGAACCTGCTCGTCGCCCCGCGCACCCTGGCGGCGGCCGCGGCCCAGCCGGTCAGCGCCGGAGCGGACGCATCCGCGCCAAAACACCTCTTGCTCGCCTTCGGCAGCGGCTATCGGGCGGGACCCATCGCGGCGCTGCTGCTGGCCGTCCTGCCGCAACTGTTCGCGCCCGCCGACCGCCTGACGCTCCTGTGCGGCCCGCGCCTGTCGGCCCGGTCGCTACCGCCGCTGCCGGCGGGACTGGCGGGCGAGGTCGTGCAGTTCACCAGTGAGGTCGACGACTACTACCGGCGCGCCACCCATGTGGTCGCACTCGGCGGCGTCAACACCACCACCGAAGTGATCGCCTGGCGCCGCCCGGCGCTGATCCTGACCTTGGACCAGGGCGAGGCGGAGCAGGAGATCCTGCTCGGGCGGCTCGCCCGGATGACCTCGCTCCTGACCCTGGCCGAACGCGACCTGAGCCCGCAAACGCTGGTCCCGTTGCTGCGCCGACTGCTGGCCCGCCGCACCCTGGAGGTGGACCCGCGACTCGACTGCGGGGGCGCGGTGCGGGCGGTGGCGGCCCTCAAGCGGCTGTGGCGGGAGGCGGGGGACCGGCCCCAAGTGCCGCCGCGGGCCTGCATCCCCGACCCTAACCCCAGCGAGACCTGATGCCATGAACGAAGTCACTGCCGCGGCGGTCCACCGTCAGTTCACCGAGGTGCTGCGTCTGACGCTGGAGGACCGCGGTGACCTGCTCGATGAACCGCTGCTACCGGAGACCCTGATTGGTGCCGATCTGGGGATCTCCTCGGTGGAATTGATCCATCTGATGTGTCTGTTGGAGGAGCGGCTCGGCATCCCTCTCGATTTCCAGGCGCTGGCCGTGCGCGACGGCGACTTCGTGGAGGATCTCAGTGCGGCCGAGATCGAGGCCTTTCTCGCCGCGAGCCTGGGCCTAGATGGTGGCGGAGTCGGCTGATGCGCTGCGTGCTCATCGCCGTCGGCTCACGGGGCGACATTCAGCCGCTGATCGCGCTCGCGCTGGGGCTGAAACGCGCGGGGTGGGCGGTACGCTTCGCCAGTCACGCCGATTTCGCGGCGACCGCGCTCATGCACGGGCTGGAGTTCGTGCGGATCAGCGGCAGTTCCAATCAGTTCTACAATGGACCGGCCAGTATCGCCCTGCGCGATCACATTCGCACCGGAGGACGCGACCTCAAGCGCTTCTTCGACAGCTATCTGTCGGTCTTCTACCGTCGTCACCTGCACGATGTCGAAGCCGCCTGCGCCGACGCCGACCTGATCCTGTGCTGGCCCTGGACACGGCTGGCCCCGACCCTGGCGCAATGGCGGGGCGTCCCGGTGCTGGTGCTGAGCGTCAATCCGGTGATCCATTTGCCGACCTGCACCTATCCCAATCCCTTCCAGTACCCGCGCCGACGCACCCTCGGTGTGGTGCGCAACCGGCTGAGCTGGCGGGCGGGCGAGGCCATTGCCGGGATCGGTCAGTTGGAACTCGACACCTGGCGAGTCGAGCGCCTGGGCCTGTCCCCGCTCCCCTGGCGAGAGGACCTCAAGCGGTTGCGGCGTATGCCGCACCTCTTCGGGGTCAGCCCGCTGGTCATGCCCAAGCCCTGGGATTGGGCGCCCTGGATTCAGGTCACCGGCTACTGGTTCCTCGACGAGCGCGCGGCCTATGAGCCCGCACCGGACCTGGCCGCTTTTCTCGCCGCCGGGCCGCCGCCGGTGGCGATTGGCTTCAGCAGCCAGGTCGGTCGTGATGCCCGCGGTCTGCAACGGATCATCGCGGAGGGCGTGGCGGCCTCCGGGCGGCGCGCCCTGCTCATCGCCGGCTATGGCCGCACCACCGGGATGGCACTGCCGACCAACCTGCATGCCGTGCAGACGGTACCCTACGATTGGCTGTTGCCGCGCCTCGGCGCGATGATCCATCATGGCGGTGCCGGTTCGGTGGCCGCCGCCCTGCGCTGGGGCCTGCCCAACGCGGCGATCCCATTCGGCTATGAGCAGGGGTTCTGGGGACACCGCATCGCGCGGCTCGGCGTCGGTCCGGCGCCGGTCTTTGCCGAGGACCTGACCGCGGAGCGGCTCGCCGCGCTGATCCGCTGCCTGGCGGACGATCCGCACTATCGCCGCTGCGCCGCCGCGCTGGCCGCCCCCCTGGCGGACGAGGACGGGGTCGCGCGCGCCGTCGCCTTGATCGAACGCCGCGTCTGGAAAGCGACCGGGCGGCGGCCGGCGGTGCTGGGCCGGGTTGCGGCCGCGGGAGGCACCGAATGAGCCCGCTGGCCGGCCTGGAACTGTACCGCGCCCCCACCCGGGCGCTGCTGGCCGAGCGGCTGCGGGAGGCACGCGAAGGACGGCCCGACCCGGACCAGGGTGCCGCGGCGACGGCACCCGCGCATCGGCTGGCCCTGGTCGCGGACGGGGCCGCGCCGCGCCGCGCCCTGTTGGAGCAGGCCATCGCGGCACTGGACGCGCGTACCGCGGAGCGTTTCAGTCTCGGCCAGCGGGTCTTCTATCGGCACCATGACCCGGCCGACAGCGGTGCGACCGCCGTCCTGTTCCCCGGTTTCGGCACCTGCGACCCCGGGCTGCTCGGCACCTTATACCGGCTCTCACCGGCGGTGCGCCAGTGGCTGGCACCGTTGCGTCCGGACCTCCGCGACTGCACCCGCGCGGCGCCACCGGCCTGTGTCGATTCCCCGCTGGCGCGGATGCTCGACACCATTCTCCTGACCGACCTGGCCCTGTGGTGGCTGCTCCGTGACCTGGGCCTCACCTGTGACCTGCTGCTCGGACATAGCTTCGGCGAGAATGCGGCCCTGGTCGCGGCCCAAGCGGTGCCCGACTATCCGGCCCTGGCCACGCTGTTGACCCGCCTGGCCCGGACCCTGGCGCTACGCCAGGGGGAATTCTCCCGCGGGATGCTGGCGGTCCCGGCCGCGGCCCGCGGCCTGCTCGCGCCCCTGCTGGCAGGCCCGCGCCCGGAGGTGCAGGTCGCCCTGGACAACTGCCCGCAGCAGCTCGTGCTGTGGGGTGCGGAGGCGGCGCTGCAGCGCATCGAGACCGAACTGGCCGCCCGCGGCCTGGTCGTCTTCCGGCTGCCCGAGCTCAGCGATCCGGTGCACACTCCGGCCTTCCCGGCCGCGGTGGCGGACCTGCAGGCCGTTTATGGGCAATTGGCGCTGCAGCGTCCCGCCATCCCCCTCTGGAGCTGCGCCGGTGCGGCACGCCTGCCGGAGACGCCGGCGGCGATGGCCGCCGAGCTGGCCGCCCAGTGGTACCGCCCGGTGCGTCTGCGTGAGACCTTGGAGCAGCTCTATGCACAGGGGGTACGGACCTTCATCGAGGTGGGTCCGGGGGAGCGCTTGAGCGGGTTCGTCCGCGACACCCTGCGTGGGTGCGCCGTGACGGCCATTGCGACCAACCGCCCCCAGGTCGCGCCGCTGCTCGCCCTGGCCGGCGCGCTGGCCCGGTTGTTCGTGCAGGGCCAGGACCTGGACCCGCGGCGACTCGGGGCACTCGCCGCGGCCGCGGCGCCCGCGGAAAAGCCGGACCTGACGTCACCGCGGACGGACGCGGTCAAGGTTGGCGGACGCCGGGACCTTGATCCCGGCGTGGCGGTCCGGCGCGCGGTCGCTGACCTGCTCGAGGTCGGGGACGCGGACAGCCTCGACCCGCAAACCGGGTTCTTCGAATTGGGGCTCGGCTCGCTCGGGTGTGTCGCGTTGGGTGAGCGTCTGGCCAGTGAACTGGGTCTGGACCTGCCCCAGACCTTCACCTTCGATCATCCCACCATCGCCCGTCTCGCCGCCGCACTGGCGGCCGTGCGCGATGGCCGGACGCCGGGCGAAACCGCCGCCGCGGCGGGTCCCGGCCCAGGGGCGGCCGAGCCGCTGGCGATCATCGGCATCGGCTGCCGGCTGCCCGGCGGTATCGTTACCGCCGCTGGCCTGTGGGACCTGCTCACGGCCGGCGGCGAGGCGGTGGGGCGGGTTCCCGCGGACCGCTGGGACCCCGAGCACTACGCCCACCTGCTCGCACCCGAGTGGCGGGCGGCGGCCGGCTACGGGGCCTTCGTCGCGGGGATCGAGGACTTCGATGCCGCGTTCTTCGGCATCTCCCCGCGCGAGGCCGAGACCTTGGACCCCCAGCAGCGGCTGCTCCTGGAGACCGCCTGGGAGTCGCTGGAGGACGCCGCACTCGACCCGCGCGGACTGGCCGGCACGGCCACCGGCGTCTTCGTCGGCATCAGCAACAACGACTACGCGACCCGTCTGACCCCGGCGCAGCGCCTGGCCATCGGCGGCTACTTCGCCACCGGCAACAGCTCCGCCACCGCGGCCGGGCGCATCGCCTATACGCTGGGACTGCACGGCCCCGCCCTGGCGGTCGACACCGCCTGCTCCTCCGCGCTGGTCGCGGTCCATCTCGCCTGTCGGGCACTGCGGGCGGGGGAGTGCCGCCTGGCCCTGGCCGGCGGCGTGAACCTCATGCTCAATCCGGAGACCAGCCTCTTTCTCGCCCAGGGCCGCGCTCTGGCGGCCGATGGCCGGTGCAAGACCTTCGCGGCCGCGGCCGACGGCTATGTGCGCGCCGAAGGGTGTGCCATGGTGGTTATCAAGCCGTTGACTGCCGCGCGCGCCGACGGCGACCGGGTGCTCGCCCTGATCCGCGGCAGTGCCATCAACCACGACGGGGCCACCTCCGGACTGACGGTACCGAGCGGGCCGGCCCAGCAGGCGGTGTTGCGGGCGGCCCTGGCAGACGCCGGGATCGCGCCTCACCAGATGGGCTATCTCGAGGCCCACGGTACCGGGACCGCCCTCGGTGATCCGATCGAGGTCCAGTCCATCGGTGCCGTGTTTGGCGCTGTGTCCGGTACTGAGCCGATACGGGAGCAGCCCCTGTATCTGGGGTCGGTCAAGACCAACCTCGGACATCTGGAGGCGGCGGCTGGTATGGCCGGGCTGATCAAAAGCATCCTGCAACTGCAGCGGCGGCAGTTGGTGCCGACGCTGCACTGTGAAGTGCCGAACCCCCGGATCGACTGGGATGCGCTGCCGTTGCGTCTGGTGCGGACCAGGGTCCCCTGGGACGGACCCGGGCCACGGATCAGCGGGGTGAGCGCCTTCGGTATCAGCGGCACCAATGCCCACCTGGTGCTGGAGGAGGCGCCCCCGGCGCTCCCGGCGGCACCGGCGCCGCCGCCGCTGCCCGACCTGTTGGTGCTGTCGGCGCAGGAGCGGCGCGCGCTCGCCGAACTGGCCGGACAGGTCGCCGAGCGGGTGCGCCATGACGATGCCGCGACCCTGGCCGGGCGCTGCCGCACCAGCCGGCTGGGACGTGCCGGCCTGCGTTATCGCGCCGCCTGGGTCTTGGATTCGGGCGCCCAGGCGGCCGTCCAACTGTCGGCCTTTGCCGCGCAAGGGGCCGTGGAGGCCGGAAGTGCCGGGCGCGGCACCCCGCGGATCGCCTTCCTCTGCACCGGGCAGGGTGCCCAATATGCGGGGATGGGCCGGGAACTCTTCGCGACCATGCCGGCCTTCCGCGCCGCCTTCCAGCGCTGCAGCGACGCCGCCGCCCCCTGGCTGGAGCGCCCCCTGACCGAGGTCGTCTTCGGCACGGACGCGCGGCGCCTGGACCAGACCGGCTGGACCCAACCGGCCCTGTTCGCGCTAGGCTATGCTCTGGCCGCCCTGTGGCGGGCCTGCGGGATCCGGCCCACCGCCCTGATCGGACACAGCATCGGTGAGTATCTGGCCGCCTGTCTCGCCGGGGTCTTCGACCTCGACACCGCCCTGCGCCTGGTCTGTGCCCGCGGCCGGCTGATGCAGTCGCTACCGGCGGGCGGCGGGATGCTCGCCGTCGCGGCCGCGGCGCCGGCTGTCGCCGACCTGCTGCGGGACCGGCCGGCCCTGGCCCTGGCGGCAGACAATGGGCCGCGGGCGCTGGTCCTGTCCGGGCCCCGGTCCGCACTCGAAGCCGCCGGCCGCTGGTGTGCGGCGCGGGGGATCGACAGCCGGACACTGCAGGTGTCGCACGCGTTTCACTCGCCGCTGACCACGCCGATACTGGAACCGTTCGCCGCGCTTTGCCGCGAGGCTGCGTGCGACTTGGCACCGCCGGGTCTGCCGATCTATTCGACGCTCACCGGCCGCCTGGCCGGTGCGGAGCTGGCCAGCCCCGACTACTGGGTTGAACAGTTGCGCCGTCCGGTGCGCTTTGCCGCCGCCATGGACACTTTGCTGACCGAGGGTGTCGACGCCTGTATCGAGCTGGGGCCGCGGCCGGTGCTGCTCGGCCTGAGTCAGGCCCTGGGAACGGCCCCGCCGCAGACCTTGTGGTTGCCGAGCCTGCAACCGCCGCGGTCCGAGCGACGGGTCCTGCTCGCAGCGCTCGCCGGGCTCGCACGCGCTGGGATCGCGCTGGATTGGCAGGGCTTCGAGCAGGCGGTGCAGGGTCCGGGGCCGGGGCGGCGGGAGCCGCTGCCGACCTATCCCTTCCAGCGCCGCCGCTGCTGGGTCGCGGCGCCGGCGCAGGAACCAGCGGCGGCAACGGGCGATGGGCCGGGCTCGCCTGGGCCGAACCCGCCGTTGGCCGCGGACCAGGCGCCGGTCGCACCAGCGCCGACGCCTCCGCCGCGTGCGGAACTCCTGCGGCTGCTCGGGGCCGGTCCCGCGCAGGTGGCGCGGGCGCACCGCCGGATCAGGTCCACCGTCGCGGCCGTCGTCTGCGCCGTCCTCAAGCTGACGCCCGAGGACCTGCCGGAGGCGACGCAACCGTTGACCGGCCTGGGGCTCGACTCGCTCATGGCGACGGGAGTCGCGATCGGCCTACAGCAGGCATTGGACGCGGCGGTGCCGGCGACCCGCCTGATCGCCGGAGCGAGCATCGCCGACCTGATCGAGCTGGTGCTTGCGGACCTGCAACGCGCGGTCCCGGCGCCGGAACCGCTGTACGCCGACCATCTCGAGGGTGAATTGTGACAGCGGATCTGACTGAGGCTGTGGACTTGGTGCTGGCCGGCTGGCGGCTGTGGCTCGAGGCGGGGCGCCTGCGCTATCGCGCCCCGGGGGCGTCGGCCGATGAGCCGACACTCGCGCGCCTGCGCGCCTGCAAGCCGGACATCGTCGCGGCCCTGGGGCGGGATCCGGCGGCGCTCAGTGTGGCGCCCCTGTCTTACGGCCAGCGCGCACTGTACTTCCTGAGCCGGCTGGAGGCCGAATCGGTCGCCTATCACCAATCTCTGGCGCTGCGGGTGCCGCTGGCTGACGCTGCCGCCGCGACGGCCAGGTGCTGGCGCCACGCCTGCGATCAACTCGTGGCGCGTCACCCGATGCTGCGCATGCGCCTGGATTGGCACCGGGGGGAGCCCATCCAGCGCTTCCCTGCCCCCGCGGCGGCGCATTGGCAATCCAGCGACGTCCGTGACCTGGCGTCCCAGGCCTTTGCAGCGGCTCAGGCCGCGGCCCATCGCCGCCCTTTCGATCTGGAGCGGGGACCGATCGCGCGTTTCCACTGGTTCGAGCGGCACGGCGAGGCCCTGCTGCTGGTGACCATCCACCATATCGGCTGTGACGGCTGGTCGATGGAGATCATACGGCGCGAGCTGCGGGCACTCGCCGCCGGCGCTGCGCTCGGGCCGTCGCCGACCCATGACTACGGCGATTTCGTTCACTGGCAACTCAGAATGTTGGCCGGGGACCGCGGTGCGGCACTCTGGGACTACTGGCGGGGAGTGCTGATCCCGCCGCTGCCGGTCCTAGACCTGCCGACCGATCGCCCGCGACCGGCGCAGCGCCGGCACCAGGGCGGCACCCTCGTGCGTACCCTGGATGCCGCGGCGGCACAGAACCTGCGGCGGCTGGCGGGCGCCGGCCAATCCACTCTGAGTCAGTGGCTGCTGGCCTGCTGGTGCGCCCTGCTGGCACGCTGGAGCGGACAGGATGAACTGATCCTGGGAATGCCGACGGCCGGACGCGAGCGCGCCGAGTGGATCCCCATCGTGGGCTATTTCGTCGCGCCGGTGCCCATCCGCGTCACGGTCGATCCGCGGCGCCCTTTCCGGGAACTGCTCGCGGCCGTGCGGGCGGCTCAGTTAGGCGCATTGGAGCATTGCGATCTGCCCTTCCCGCTCTTGGTCGAGCGCCTGGCGATCGAGCGTGACCCGGCACGCTCGCCGGTCTTCGACCTGCTGTACAACTTCCTGAGGGTCGCCGCGGGGGAGGAGGACCTCACCGCGACGACCCCCGGCACCGAGGCCAAGTTCGATTTGACCTTGACCGTGATCGAGTGCGGTGCCGACCTGCGGCTGCATTGGGGTTGGAATGCGCAACTGTTCGCCGCGTCGCGGATCGCCGCGGCGGCCGACTGGTTCGAGCGCCTGATCGCGGCGGTCTGTGTCGATCCCACCCGTCCGGTCGGAGAGCTCCCGCTGCAGGCACCGGGTCCGGTACGGCCGGTCATCGCGGGACGGCGCCTGCCCCCGGAGGACTTGATCCCGGTGCACCGCCGCATCCTGGCGCAGGCCGCACTCACCCCGGACGCACCGGCGCTGGGTGATGCCGGAGGCGCTGCCGGGAGCGATGCCGGCCAGTGCCTGACTTACCGTGAGCTCAGCCGCGCGATCCGGGAGGTCGCGGCCGGGCTGGCGGCCCGCGGTCTGGGTGCCGGGTCGCGGATCGGGCTCTGCCTGGACCGCTCCGCGCAGGTCGTCGTCGCCGCCTTGGGGGTCATGGAGGCGGGCGCGACCTATGTCGCGCTCGATACCGAGCACCCCCCGGCCCTGCTGCTGCAGCAACTGGCGATGGTCGGGGCAGCCGCGGTGCTGATCGAGCCGGCCGCCGCTGGACGATTCGCCGACACCTCCATCGCGCGGCTGACGCTCGGTGAACTGCGCCGACCGGTACCGCCGGGCGCGGTCGCGGCGGCCGACCCGGCGGCGTCGGCCGATCCCGCGGCGGTGGCCTATATCTGCTTCACCTCCGGTTCCACCGGTCGACCCAAGGGGGTGGCGGTCGGGCACGCGGCACTGGCCAACTATGTCGCCGGGATGCTTGCCGACCTGGAGATCGAACCCGGATCACGCTTCGCTCTGGTCTCCACCTTTGCCGCCGACCTCGGGAATACCGCCATCTTCCTGTCGCTGGCGAGCGGCGGCAGCCTGTTCGTGTTTCCCGCCGAGGCGACGACCCAACCGTTGCGCTTCGGTGCACTGATGCGCGCCGCGGCCATCGATTACCTGAAGATCGTCCCTTCGCACCTCGCCGCATTGCTCGACCCGGCGGCTCCGGCACTCCCGCGCAAGGGGCTGATCCTGGGTGGGGAGGCGACCCCGCGCGCCCTGGCCCGACGCCTGGCCGGGGCCGGCACCTGCCGTCTGTACAACCATTACGGTCCCACCGAGGCGACCATCGGTTGTCTCTGTTATCGCCTCGGTGCCGCGGCAGCCGGGGCCGCAGAGGAGGTCTGGTCGGCCACCCTGCCGCTCGATCGGGCGGTGCCCGACAGTGCCGTGCTGCTGCTCGACCGGCAGGGACGCGCGGTGCCGAGCGGTGTCCCCGGCGAGATCTATATCAGCGGCCGCTGTCTGGCCCAGGGTTATGTGGATGACGGCGGCCCCGGCCCCTTCGTCGCGGTCCCCGGCGTGGGGCGCTGCTACCGCAGCGGCGATCTGGCCCGCGAGCTGGCCCCCGGTGTCATCGAGATCCTGGGCCGGGTCGACCGGCAGTTCAATCTGCACGGCTACCGGGTCGAGCCCGCGCAAGTCGAGCAGGCCCTGCTCGACCATCCGCTGGTGGCGCAAGCCCTGGTGCTGCCGGACCCGCCCCAGGGCGCTTCGCGGCTCCTGGCCTGGGTCGTACCCCGCGGCGAGGCCGCGCCGGGGCTGACGCTCGCGCTGCAGGACGACTTGGCCGGCCGGCTCCCGCGGCACCTGCTGCCGGCCATCATCCAGCTCATCGCGCGGGTCCCGGTGACGGCGAACGGCAAGGTGGACAAGAGCCGCCTGCCGCGGCCGGCCGTCGCGGTGCCGCCGTCGCGCGACGCGGTCGGGCTCAGCGCCCGCGACCTGATCGAGTTGCGCCTGGCGGCGCTGTGGGCCCAAGCACTGGGGGTGGACACGGTCGGGCGGGACGCGGACTTTTTCGCCCTGGGCGGGCATTCGCTGCTGGCGGTGAGCCTGGCGGGGCGCATCCTGGGCGAGTTCGGGGTCGAGCTGCCGCTCGCCGCCTTCTTCACTCACCGCACCATCGCGGCCCAGGCCCGGCTGCTGCGCGCTCGGTCCGCCGCGGGCGCCGCCGCCCCGGTGCCGCTGCTGGTGCCGATCCGCGCGGGCGACGGCACCCCGGTGCTGCTCCTGCCGGGGGCGGGCGGCAGCCCGGTCTATTTCGAGTCGCTGGTACGAGCCATCAGTGGAGCCCGCCCGGTATGGGCACTCCAGTCCCGACCGCAGGAAGCCCCCGCGGTGGCGGCGCCCGACCTGATCCCCTGGCTCGCCGGATGCTGCCTGGACGAACTCGGAGCGCTGATCGCACCGGATGCCGGGCTGCACCTGGTCGGTCACTCCTTCGGCGCACTCCTGGCCTACGCCTTGGCGGTGCGTCTGCGCGCGGCCGGCCGCTCACCCACCGGGCTCTACCTGATCGACAATCCGGCGCCGGGCCTGGGCTGGGCACCGGACTATGCCGCCTGGGGGCACGCGGACTGGCTGCTGCATATCGGTGGGCGCATCGCCCGGCTCTATGGAGTGGAACTGCATCTGACCGTCGACACCCTGGCTGGATTGGACCCGGCGCGTGCCGACGCCCGCTTTCTCGATGCTCTGCTCGCCGCCGGGGCCCTGCCGCCCGACAGCCGACGCGACTATGTGGCGCGCTTCGTCGCCCATTACCGGACCCAGGCGATGGCCGCTGCCGCCTATCGCCCGCGGCCCTGCACCCGCGGGTTCCCGACTGTCCTGTTCCGCGCCCGCGACCAGGACCCGGGGCTCGGGCGCGGGCCGGAACCGGCCGCGCCGGACCTCGGCTGGGGGGACTGGGTCGGCGCCCCGGTGCCGGTCGTCACGGTGCCGGGCACGCATATCAGTATGCTGTTGCCGCCGCAGGTCGCGGAACTCGGCCGGGTTCTGGGTGCCGCCCTGGAGGCACACGAAAGAGAGAGCAAATACCCGTCATGAATCCGGTCTTTCTCGCCTGCGGCGGCCTCTATGCCGCTGCCGTCGCTGTCGCCGCGCGGTTCGGTCTCGCCGACCGGCTCGGTGCCGGCCCACTCACGGTGGCCGACCTGGCCGCGCGGACCGGCACGCGGGCCGCCGTGCTGGCCGACCTGCTGCGTTTGCTCGCCGGGGTCGGGGTCTTTATCGAGCAGGCCGATGGGCGCTTCGGCAACAGCCCGGATTCGCTGCCGCTGATGCGCGACCACCCCGCTACACAGCGCCACCTCTGCATGTTGATGGGTGAGGAGTATCAGCCGGTCTTCACCCGTCTGCGCCATACCCTGGAAACCGGCGAGCCGGCCTGCGACCTGGTCTGGGGCGGCGATCTGTACCGCTATCTCGACGCCCACCCCGAGTCCCGACGGGTCTATGACTTGGCCATGGCCGACCTGGCCCGCCCGGTCGGGGCCGCGCTGGCCGCGGCGCTCGACTTCAGCGCCGCGACCCTGGTGGTCGATGTCGGCGGGGGCAGCGGGATGCTGCTGCGCGGTTTGCTCGCGTGTCAGCCGCACTTGCAGGGGGTCTGTGTCGACCTGCCCGCGACCTGTGCCCGCGCCGCTGCCGAGCTGGCCGCGACCGCGCCCGCACTAGCGGGGCGGCTGCGCTTCGTGGCGGGCGATCTGTTCGCGCTGCAGGCGGTCAGCGGCGATCTCTATGTGCTCAAGAATGTCCTGCACAACTGGGGCGATCCGCAGTGCCGGGGCATCCTCACCGCCCTGGCACAGACCCTGGCGCGGGTGCAGGGCGAGACGCGGCGGCCGGTCAGTCTGCTGGTCATCGAGGTCCTAAGCGACGGGGCCATGCCGGATTCGTACCGTGCCGTCGATGCACTGTTGCAGCGGGTGTTGTGCCGCCCGGGAGCGCAGGCGCGCGATCTGGCGGCCCTGAACGCGCTCATCACCGCGGCCGGGCTCGCCGTGACGGCGGTCGCGGGGCTCGCCTCCGGGCACAGCCTGCTGGTCTGCGCGCTGCCGGGCACACCGGCCGGACCCGGGAGCGTCGATCCTTATCGAGACCTGGATGCGCCTTCAGAACCCGTTATCGACGATCACCATCGATGACTGAGTTTCGGGTTCGGTCTTGGGCGAGATTATGATGGCGGTCGGTTGATGATATTGTAGCCGGTCGCCTTGCTGTTGCAGCAAACCGCCTTCTCAGCTCTGCGTTATGGCTATGCTTATTCACGCCGGGTCTTGGTTTGACGATGACACGCCAAGGCCCGGCAAGGTCAGCCGCGGCTCAACCCTTACCAGTTGGTGAAAACGAGATTATCTTGTCGTTGGCCTATTCGCCCAACACCAACAATGGGGATGGAGGTAACTATCAACAGGGCGCCATCATCATTGGCACCAGCCCGTCAAGCCCTTCCAACTCGACGATGGGGAGTATCTGGGTGTGCGACGTTTCCAGCAATACGGTGGGAAACGCCGCCACCATCGCCGGAGACGTCAATGACCCACCTTGGGCGATCGTCGCAGGTGTCAATCTGAATTACATCTGCAGCACCGGCAGCACCGGCGTGTTTATGAGCAACCTGTTGGCTTATAACCCATCCAGTGACATTCCTCAAACGGCCCTGCTGGTCGCCAATAACAGTAGTTCAAGCAAGCATCAATGGTTCGCGGACATTGTTTCGGCTTGCGCTCTGGTGTTCGGCGTCGTGCCAGATGACCCAATCGCCGTCGGTTGGGCGCTTACCGGGATCGTAGCTCAAGCTGCTGATACTGGGACGGGCTATTAAGTCGGAATAGTGAGTCTGAATATTGAGTCGGAAGTGAAGCAGACACTCATTCCGGTGCCCCTGCGGCGGCACCGGTGAATGGCTGTATAGGTCCGCCTTATGATTGCGGCTGACCGCCTTCATCCGGACATGACGCGACTATGATTGATCTCTCCGGCTTGGCCCGCGCGAGTTGCAGGGCCAGGGACCGGGCCTTTGCACGCCGCGCGTGCCGCATGCAGCGAGACCCCGCGATCATCGCCGGCCAACTCTGCGGCCCCCGGTCTGCTTCATCGTCCGCAGTACCGAGTACCAAGAACATGACCACACCGATCTACGACGCTCATCGCCAGGTCTTTGCCCTGTCACTCCTGTCCAACCGCGTGATGGCGATGGACGGGACCCCGGACGCGCTGCTCGACCAACTGCAATTCGAGCTCTCCGCCTTCATCCGGGTGGCCCAGCCGAATCCGCCCCCGCTCACCCCCAGCAGCACCTTCGTGCAACAGTTCGGTGCCTGGGAACTGGTCTGGGGGCCGGGCGGGGTGGGCGGTCGGTCCGGGGCCTGGCAAGTGCTCAACAATGCCGTCTATGTCGCCTATTGCCCGGCGGTGACCCTGCCGAACCAGTCCCAACCGGTCCCGGTCTATGTCGTCGCCATCGCCGCGACCAATCCGGCCTCGCTGTACGACTGGGTGGTCGAGGATGCCTGGGTCAAGGATACCGTAGCGTTCGAAGGCTGGAACCCGCTCGCTCCACCCTACACCAAGTACGACCAGGTGAGTCTCACTACGCCTCTGATCTCGATGGGGACCGCGCTCGGGGTTGGCAAGCTCCTCGGCCTGACCGCCCCGGCGAACGCCGCCGGGGCGGGACAGTCGCTCAGCCAATTTCTGGCCGGACTCAATCCGCCCACCGGTACAACACTCTGTTTCACGGGCCACAGTCTGGCCGGAGCCCTGGCGCCGACCCTGGCACTCTATCTGAAGACCCAAAGCCAACTCGCGGCCTTCGACCAGGTGCTGGTCTACCCCAGTGCCGGTGCCACCCCGGGCAATGGCGCCTTCGCCAAGCTGTATCAGAAGAGCTTCCCGGCGGTTACGACCGGCACGGCCCCTTATCAGGCGTGGAATCTGGACATGGTCAATACCTTAGACGTTGTCCCGCATGCCTGGGCACCCGGTACATTGGCGCAGATCCCCGGACTCTACGGCAACACTATCGCCAACGCCCCAGCGACGATCAAGCAGGCGGTAGCGGCCGCGGAGGCGACTGCGGCTTCGTCGAAGGCCCTCTATACCCCGATCGCGAATGTCCATCTGCAGGGAACGACTTTCACGCAGTCCCCCTGCATGGTCCCGCCCGCCACCACCGAGCAGTTTCTGGTCCAGGCCTATTTTCAACACATGAATGCGTACTGGAGCGAGCCCGACGGTCAGCCGGGGCTGATCCTGGCCGAGGGTCTGCCGCAGGTCTCGGTGCCGCTGCTGCCCGGGGTCACCCGGATCGGCGAACCGGCCCTGATGGCGGGGGCGGAGCAGGCCCTCGAAAGCCGGATCAGGCAATTGAAGTCCCGATGACCGCTTGAGCCGCATGCACCCGGTCGGATGGGTAGCGCGAAGCGAAACCCATCCTTGCTCCGAAGTGGCGGGGGCTGAGGCGCAACCCCAGCCTGCCGCGGCCGGGCTGGACGGGCTTCGCGGCGCGCGGCCCATCCGGCCCGGAGGCGTCGGGTCACGCCGGGATCAAGTCAGGATGAGCCACTGCGGGACCCCACCCTCGTCGTCGATGTAGGTGACATCCTGGTCGATGCCGATGCCGATGCCGATGCCGTTGACCGGCGTGCCCACGAAGGACTGGACCATCTGATAACCGCATTCGCGAAGATGACGTGATTGCGATCCGGGCGGAATGAGGTCGTGGCGATGCCAGCGGCCTGATCGACCACCGGTCGGCGACCCCGTTCGAGTATGGCGTCGGTGTCTTTCGGAGGCGGCGGCGGGCTGCAAAGGATGGTGCGCGCGATACAATTTCGCGGCGGTCCGCGCGTGCGGAGCCCAAGCGGAGCAGCGACGCAAAGCGGCGCCTGCGGTGCCGCTGATCGGCGCCGAACCCCAGGGGCTGGGGGGCTGGTGCGCGCCAGGTCCGGGAAGCGCCTTCGGGGGCGTCATAGGCTGGGGATGTTGTAGCCGGCCGCCTCTTGATTGCAGCGGACCGCCTTCTCGGCGCTACCTCATGTCTATGCTGAGGCGCGAGGGGATCAGGTTCGACAGATGCGGTTCAAGGCGGGGTCTATCACCCCCGGGAGCGGAGTGCATAGACCGTCCGACGGAGGTCGAGTGCATATCGCCCTTGGCGGGCAGCGCCAGCGTCCGGGCTTGTGACGGTACCGGGGACCCCTCCCGGCGCTCGATCCTCGAATACGTCCGGAAAGAGACCGGCGTCTCACTCCGGATCGCTGCCGATCCGGTTCCAGGCCGCGAACCATATCCCCAGGCAGCAGTCGGGATGTGGTGGCGAGGATCGGCATCCGGCTCCTCATCAGTACCGCGCAGAGAAAACCAATGTCTTCTTCCTGTTACAGTTTTCCTTACAACCAAACCTTGGACGCAATCAGTATCGTGTCCGGGACTTCAGAATACAGCTTCATTATTTCGGCCTGCTCCAACGGGGTGGGCGCGGCAGAGATTCAACTCACCAGCACGACCGCCCCCTACACCTACAGCCTGGGCCTGCCCTATAGCGTCGACGCCGCCGGGTCGTCCACCACCGCCTTGACATTCCTGCCCGGCCCCATGGCCCCCTCCGCGACCGCACCGCTCTACCTCCTCGGAGGGACCGCGGCCCATCATCTCCAGCTCTTTTCCATGACCCCGACGGCCATCGGTAGCGATTTCGGCGCCGCCAATGTCTCGCCATCGACCACGCTGGGTGGGCCTTTCGATACAGTCATTGCCGCCATACTCTATGTCTCATCCCTCCGCACGGTGTATGTCGCGGGCGCCAACGGCAACCTGTATAGTTACAGCGTATCCTGGAACAGCTCCGCCCCCACGCTGACTTACGTCGGCAAGAACGCCGACTATAGCAGCACCGCCCCCGGCATCGTCTCGTTGGCAGTGTCCAGCGATAACAAGACCCTGTATGTCACCGGCATCAGTAACGGCAATCAACTCGGCACCTTCATGTTCGACACGGTAGCCGCGAGTGCGGGGACCCTCGGGAACGGCGTGCTGCTCGTCAATACCGGGAATAGCGTAGCCACGGCCTTGTCTGCCACCGGCATCTACACCGCGACGGCGACCGGGCTGGTCTATCACGCGTTCGGGTCGGAGTCGACGCCGGGCACGATCGTCTGGACATCTGCCAATGAGACCATTGCCGCATTGGCTTGGTCGGCGAACCCAAACAACGTCGTAAACGGGCAATACCCTAAAGGGGCGTTGTTTATTGGGACGTTTCGAACCGCGACGGGTGAGAGCGATACCGATGCCGGTAGTATCTATCTGTATGATCCGGCATCGGGCAGTCTGCCGATGGCCTGGATATCAAACACGGTATGGGGAACACCCCATGCGCTGCTGGCGGATGCCAATCTCAATCTGCTCGTGAATAGCGGATCATCCGGTCTGTACCTGTATGCGGTGGTGAACACCGAGGCCGGTGGCTTGCCGCAGAGTGCCGAGTTGATTCCCTATAACGCCGGGTCCACGGCGGTCTCCGATCTCAAGTCGTTGGAGACGGCCGTGAAATTGGCCTATCGAACATATGAGAAAGAGACGGGCAGCTCAAGCCCGGCCGCCGGGGCTTCATGAAAGTGAGCACGCCGATCACGACCGTTGGCACGGCGGGGCAGGGGTGTCGGCGGAAAAAATGCACTGCTGCTGGTTACTTGAAGATGGTGAAGCCCAGCTCCAGCGTCAGGGTCCAGCGACTCCCGAATTCAGGTCTGACGGCGTTGTAGTAGTGCAGTGGCGAAGAGGTCGATCTCCTCGCCCAGGCGCAGGGGGGCGATCGGATTGACCGTGAGGAGCTGGGGGCTGTCGCTGCCTGGGCTGGCCCCGAGGTCGCGTTGGTACGCGAACGGGAGAGTGATCGAGAGGCGCTGGGGGTCTTCCGTCAACGCGATCAGCGCGGTGATATTGATGCGGGACTGCGCCGGGGTTGCCAGGACCATCCCGACGCAGAGCAGGGCAGGGGCGATGAGGGGCTGGCGACTGGGAGTCATGCCGGGTGGTCCTCCTGCCCGCCGGCACCGCATCGGCGGTGCCGACGGCCGGTGCAGCGGGGTACCGGAGGGGGTGCGGAGTGTTCCAGGTCCTACCGGTCGATCCGGTGGTTGGCGATGGTTCCGTCGCCCATCGGGTTCTCTACCGGGTTCTCCACCGGGTCCGTCAGGCGGCGGACGGCAGCAGAGAGATGGACAGCAGGTCGTCGAACTGTCGCCCGAGGAGGGCGATCTTGTCGGCCTGATCGTGTCCGTTGATGATGGTGCGGGCATCGAGCCAATGCGGCATCTGCGCTTTGACGAAGAAGTCGCCGAGTGTTTTTCCGGTGAACCAGCCCGCGCTCATGCCCGCGGTGGCGATGCGATAGGCCAGATCCGGATCTTTGGCGTGTTCCGGACTGGTCACCAGGTCGACTTTGAGATAGTCCCCGGCGCGACGATAATTGGTACGTCCGGTTAATTGCACATAGCCGCGTCCGTGAAAGCGGGCACCGTCACCCGGCTGGGTGTTGCCGAGTGCTTTCCCGGGTGCGGTCCCCGGCCCATAGCGGGTATTGAAATAGTCGTCCCCGCCATATTCGTCGATCGGCTGCATGGTGTGGGCCGTTTCCCAGTTGAAGGTTGCCAGGCAGTAAGCCAACTGCTGGCGCGGGGTGATCGGATCCCCCGAATCGACGAAACGGCCATCCTTTTCGACCTGATCGAGCAGGGTATTGATCGCCGTCACCAGGTCGGTATGTAATGCACCGATATGCTGGCGATACCCATCGAAGAACTTGGTGCGATCGATTGTAGGCATGAGCACACACTTTGATTTTTTGGTGGATCGCGGATGTCATGACGCCGCTCACCGGTGAGCGCGATACGGGATGCCTGACACCCGGCCTGACAAGGGGGCTCGTCCGGTCAATGACACGCGGTTCGAGTGCGGTCATGGCGTCGCTGCGGCACGAATGCTCCGCGGTGACCGGCCGGCACCCACGGTGGTGGCGGCTCCCCTTGTCGGCTTAAGTGTGACGCGATCTGCGGTGCGCGGGATGGGGCGGCGACAATAGGAAGTCGGTGCGGTACAATTTCGGGGCGGGTGGTGGTCTGGTTGACCTGCAATCGCAATTCCGGCGCGGAACTATGCTTGCGGCAGCGGTCGCTGCCAGGCCGGTTCAGGTTACCGGGCGGGTGTCGTCGGTCGCTTCGGGCGATCCGGGGGACCGTATTTCATCGCGGTGCGTTGACTTACGCGGCCAGCAGCTCTCGATGCCGCTGCCGCAGTTTCGCCAGCTTGGGCGAGATGACGGCCCGATAGTTCGGGTTGGGAACGCTGCCGCCGGCATAGCCGGAGACGACCGACGTGACGCCCCGCAGGTCCAGGAAGGCCGCCTCCAGGCACCAGAAACATCCGCCGCCCAGGGTTGCGATTTCGCTTGCCATGATCATGTCCTCTTGCGCTTGCAGTGGGCAGCAGTTGCCGGCCGGGCGCGGCGAATTCAACCGCCGGGAGACCCGGCCGCGGCGCGCGGAGTTGGTATCGGTGCGCGCTTGCAGGCACAATGACCGACCAAACCGCGCCGCGCTGATCTGATGCCACATCCCCGCTTTCGTCTCATTACCTTCGACTTGGACGACACCGTCTGGCCATGCGAGCCGGTGATCCGCGCCGCCGAGGAGGCGGTGCTGGACTGGCTCGGCGCGCGCGCCCCGCGACTGACCGACCGCCATGATCGGCTCAGCCTGCGGGAGCATCGCGGCCGGCTCATGGCCGAGCGGCCGGATCTCGCCCATGACCTGGGGCTGATCCGCCGGCTGTCCATCGCGACCCTGCTGACCGAGTTGGACTACCCGGCGGGGCTGGCCGACCGCCTGGCCGCGGAGGCGCTGACGGTCTTTATGGCGCAGCGCAACCGCATCGCGCCCTTCGCCGATGCGGAGCCGGTGCTGCGCCGCCTGGCGGCCGATTACCTGCTGGTCTCCATCACCAACGGCAATGCCGATCCGGAGCTGACACCGCTGTCCGGCGTCTTCCATCACCATGTCACCGCCGCGCGCGCGGGTGCGGCCAAGCCCGACCCGACGGTCTTCAGCCTGGCCCTGGCGTTGGCCGGATGCGCGCCAGGCGAGTGTCTGCACCTGGGCGACGAGCCCTATCTGGACGTGGAGGGCGCGCGGCGGCTGGGGATCGAGGCGATCTGGGTGAATCGCTCCGGTCGGATCTGGCCGACCGACCTGGAGCCGCCGACCCTGACCATCACCGACCTGCATCAGCTGGCCGACTGGCTCGACGGCCGGCCGCCGGGTTCAACCCCTGCCGAGCCGTCCGGAGACCCCGATGGAGTTTGATCTGCTTGCCACCCAGGGACTGGCCCGCCGCGGACGCCTGCGCTTTACCCGCGGCACGGTGGAGACCCCGGCCTTCATGCCGGTCGGCACCTACGGCACGGTCAAGGCCATGACCCCGGAGGAACTGACCGACCTCGGCGCCGAGATCGTGCTGGGGAACACCTTTCACCTGATGCTGCGCCCAGGGGTGGAGGTGATCCGCCATTGCGGCGACCTGCACCGCTTCATGCATTGGGAAGGCCCCATCCTCACCGACTCGGGCGGATTCCAGGTCTTCAGCCTGGGCGAACTGCGCAAGATCACGGAAGCAGGGGTGCGCTTCCAATCCCCGGTGGACGGCAGCCCGGTCTTTCTGGGGCCGGAAGAGTCGATGGCGGTGCAGCGCGCGCTCGGCTCCGACATCGTGATGATTTTCGACGAGTGCACGCCGTATCCGGCGGATCTGGAGACCGCCCGGGTGTCCATGGAACTCTCACTGCGCTGGGCGGCGCGCTCCCGGCAGGCGCATGGCGACAACCCGTCGGCCCTGTTCGGCATCGTCCAGGGCGGTATGCATGAGTCGCTGCGCGAGGCGTCGCTGGCCGGGCTGACGCGGATCGGCTTCGACGGCTATGCGGTCGGCGGCCTCGCGGTAGGCGAGCCAGAACCGGACCGCCTGCGCATTTTGGACTTCCTGGCGGACCGGCTGCCGGCCGATCGGCCCCGCTATTTAATGGGCGTCGGCACCCCGGAAGACATCGTCGCCGCCGTCTGCCGCGGCATCGATATGTTTGACTGTGTGATGCCCACGCGTCACGCCCGAAACGGCTGGCTCTTCACCCACCAGGGGACGATCCGCATCCGCAATGCGGTCCACCGCACCGCTGACGGCCCCCTGGACCCGCTGTGCGGCTGCGCCACCTGCCGCAACTACAGCCGTGCCTATCTGCACCATCTCGACAAATGCCGCGAGATCCTGGGCGCCCGCCTCAACACCATCCATAACCTGTTCTACTATCAGACCCTGATGCGGGGCCTGCGCGAGGCCATCGCGGCCGGCACCCTGGAGCCTTTCATCGCCGAGTTCCGGCGGCGGCGTGGAGCGGGGGCCGGCGAATCAGCGTCCGGCGAACCAGCAGGTCCAAATTCGAGGCCATGATGTTTTGAAGGGCTCTTCAGCGTTGACTGGAGCGTCCGATGGTATCGCGTTCGCACCTGACCTTACGTGTAGGGGCGGGTTTGAAACCCGCCCCTACGTCCGGTGATCACGTCCGCTATCACTTGCGCTGCGGCCGAGTTGCCGCTGTTGACGGCGGGTGTCCTGATCAAGCGAACAGCCCGGCCAGCGTATCGGCCTGGGCCGCGGCGAGCAGCCAGGCACGCAGGCGCTCGGGGTCGCGGGTGCTGCGCAGGCGCTCGCGGGTGCCGTCGTCGACCGCCAGGCCGCGGGCGCTGAGCAGGGTCAGGATCGCGTCGGCCAGGCCTTCGTCTCTTCCTTCCTCCCGTCCCTCCTTCCGCCCTGCCTCATGGATGGCATCCAGGTCCGCATAGCCGCGGCGCTGCAAGAGGTTGCGCAGGATCATCTCCTGGGCGGCGGCGCGGTCGAACAGGGCGGCCACCGGGACCGGATTGCGCAGGATGCCCGGGGCCAGAAGCAGTTCGCCGACGCCGAGAGTCTGCATCGGCTGCCCCGGGGCATGGACCTCGACCCGGCGCGGGCCGATCAGGCGCACCACCCACACCAGTCGGGTGCCGTGGGCGAGCAGGTCGGCGATCTTGGTCCGCAGGTCCGCCTCGTCCTGTCCGCGGGCGGCGTATTCCAGGGCGAGCGGCGGGGCCTCGGGGATCCAGCCGCCGTCCCCGCCCGGCACCCCCGTGAGGCCGGCGACCGAGACATCGGGTGCGCGCAGCGTCCCGGGGTCCGGGGAATAGCCGGCATCGACCCCGGTCCACTGCACGTCCGGGTCGCTGTCGAGCAGGGCCGCACCGGTCGCGTTCGGACCCGCGTGATCGCGCCCGGACGGGGCGCAATAGATCGGGTGGCCGTTCGTGAGTTCGTAACGGTCGCCGTCGCGCAGTTGATCGGCGCGGAAGGGGCCATGTTCGGGGATTGGTTGTCGGTTGCTCATCCGCGCTCGCTCCGGCTGGGATTTTGTCCTCGATAGCACCCGGAGGCGCGGCAGTCAACCACCGGGCAGCGCGTAGAGGCCTCGTCGGTTAGGGTGAGGTGCGAACCCCAACATGGTGCTGCCGCTTGGGTTGCGTTGGGGTTCTTTCATCACCCCGACCGACCGCCCTCAATCGCGTCCGTCGGCGCAGCAGGGCGGAGGCCAACGGGCTAATCCGCCTTCCCAGGCCCTTTACATCCCCGGCCCTCGCACGCACTCTGGTACAGTCAAATGTACGAATCAGACACCATGCAGACCATCACCTTCTCCGATGCCCGCGGCAAGCTCAAGGAGGTGATCGACCGCGTCGCCGACGACGCCGACTACACCGTCATCACCCGACGTGACGCCGCGGACGCGGTCGTTATGTCACTGGAGAGCTTCAACAGCCTGATGGAGACCGTCCATCTGCTGCGCTCGCCGGCTAACGCCGCGCATCTGGAGCGTTCCATCGCGCAGTACCGCCGCGGCGAGGCGACCGAGCGCGAGCCGAGCGATGCCTAGGCGCCTGGCCTGGACCGACGAGGCCTGGGCCGATGATCTCCACCGGCAAACCCATGACCGTAATACCCTCAAACGGATCAACGCCCTGGTCGCCGACGCGCGGCGCTCGCCCTTCGCGGGCCTGGGGAAACCCGAGGCGCTGCGCGAGAATCTCAGCGGCTTCTGGTCGCGCTGGATCGATGATGGCAACCGACGCGTCTACGCTGTCGATGACGACCATCTGACCATCGTTTCCTGTCGCTACCATTACTGACGGGCCGCGTCGTTGGGGTCACGGGAATTACCCGATCCGTTGCCGCGATGCAGGTTGCCGTGAAAGCCACGGGGGTGCCTCGTAGCCCGCGGACAATAGTAGCATGCCGCCGCGGTAGCGACGGTATCAAACCTCGGTTCGACCAGGGTGATCAGGCGG
>CAYYAY010000039.1:0-56499 GCA_964470155.1 uncultured Lamprocystis sp.
GCGGCCTGAACCCGGAAGAACGCCTGCGCGGCCTGGCCGCGGAGGAGCGGTTGCGGGGCCTGGCCGCGGAGGAGCGACTGCGCGGCCTGGCCGCGGAGGAGCGGTTGCGCGGTCTGGATGCAGAGGAACGACTCCGCGGCCTCGACCCCGCGGTCGTCGAGGCCTGGCTCAAGCGCCCCCGGCACTGATACCCACGGCGCAACGAGCGCTTCATCGCGCACCCGCTGACCGTCCTGGACCGGCCACTTCGTGACCTACGGGGTGCGCGAATGCGCCCGGCAGACCAGTGCCCTGCGGCTGAATCCCCGGGCGTCGGCGAGCTCCAGAACCAGCACGTTGGTTGGTATGGGGCCTTGGGATTAGTCCGCTATTTCCGATGGCAGGCGCCCCGGGAGATCGGGTTTCACCTCCAGGCCGAGTGCCGCCCGGCGCGGCTCAGGCTTTCGTTTGCCCGAATGGCCCTGGTCCGGGCGAGATACAGGTCGGTACCACCGGCGGTTCCGGCGGCATTGCGGTAATCCCGATCTGCGCATCCGATGGCAGTAAAGATTCGTCTGAAGGTGCTGGCCCAGTTCCTGCTGGCCCGGAATGGGAAGACCGCTGGGGCGCCATAGCCAGAGGAAAGGCGGGTGGCTGGGGTGCGGTCGGTGACATGCGCAGCAAAAGAAGCGCCGAGCAGGCCGCGTTGAAACAATGCGAGAGCACTGCCGGTACAAGCCGTGCCGCATGCAAGGTGTCGATCACCTATTACAACCAATGTGCGGTTTACGTCTGGGGATCGAGTGGCGGCGTATCGTCGTCCGCTGTCGATATCACGACTGCCAGCCAGCAAGCGCTCGAACTTTGCAACAAGACATCGAGCGACTGTGAAATCCTCTACAGCAATTGCAGCTATCCGAAGCAATTGAACTGAAGCGACCGCATTTTATTGCTCCGTTTTTCTCGCGGGGTCGCTGATCTCCAACTCGCGCAGGATCACGCTGGCTTGCGTCCGATTGCGAGCGTGGGAACGAGCGGGCCCAGCGAGACCCGGAGGCGCCTGATTTTTACGGCAACCTACAGGTCCCGCGGTTCTCGGCAGGCGACGCGAATACTTGCCCAGTGTCGGGACCTGGGCGCCAGGGGTGCGCAGCGGAGCCGGCAAGCGGACCTCCCAGCGTCTATGCTTACCGGAACCGGTCTCGGAATGTCCTATCCCTCCCCCCAAGCTCGCATACCCGAAGAGACACCCGAAGAGATAGCAGGAGAGACACCGTGAGTGACACTGCCTTTAAAGCGTCTGCGATCGGCCAAGCGGCGTGCCGGTGCCGGCTGTGGTTATTGCTCGTTTCCAGTCTCGCGCTTGCCACTGTCGCCCAGGCGGCCGATTTGACGATCTACGAGGATGCACTGGCGAGCGGTTGGCAAGACTGGTCGTGGAGTACACGCTTGGCCGTCGATACCACGCGCAAGGCGACCGGCGCTTCGTCGCTGGCGGTCACCTATACCGCGGGTTGGGGCGGGCTCTCGTTTCGTGGCGCTCCGGCCATCAATGCCGCCGGGTACTCCGCGATTCGCTTTGCGGTCTTTGGCCGCACCGGCAGCGGTCGGTTGTCGCTCTATATCCAGTCGACCGACGACGGGCCGGGCAGCCCGAGCGTCGAATTCACACCCACCCCGAATGTCTGGAGCCAGATCAATGTGCCCTTGAGCGCCTTGGGTAACCCGACTCAGATCGCCCGAATCAACATCCAGGACGGGACCGGCGCAGTGATGCCGACTTTCAATCTGGACACCCTGCGACTGGTCGGGCAGCCGCTGCCGGCATTGGCCCTGAGCGTCGATGCCGCGGCGGCGCGCAAGCCCATCAGCCCGCTGATCTACGGTATCAATGGCGACACCGCAACCGCCGCCGACGCGGCGTTTTTCCGGAGCCTGGGGATTACGGTGCGCCGCTGGGGCGGCAACAACAAGACCCGTTACAACTGGCGGATCGACGCCGGCAACACCGCCGGCGACTGGTATTTCGAGAATACCCGACTGGGCAACGGGACCGCGCTGCCGGCCGATTCCGCCACCAACCGACTGATCGCACAGAACCGTCAATCGGGCATGGATACGGTATTGACCGTGCCGATGATCGGCTATGTCGCGAAAAACGGCAGCCTCGCGACCTGTGGATTCAGCGTGGCGAAATACGGGGCGCAACAGCAAGTCGATACCTGGCAACCCAACTGCGGCAACGGAGTCAGGGCCAACGGCAGCCTGGTGACCGGCAACGACCCGACCGACACCAGTCTTGCGGTCGGCCCCGAGTTCGTTCAGGATTGGACGAGCTATCTGGTGAACCGCTATGGTCGGGCCGACGCCGGCGGTGTGCGTTATTACAATCTGGATAACGAGCCTGACATTTGGTTCGAAACCCATCGCGACGTGGCGCCGCTCGGGCTGACCTACGATCGGCTGCGCGACCTGACTTATCAATATGCAGCCGCCATCAAGACCGCCGACCCCGCGGCCCGGACCTTAGGCCCCGCCGTGATGGGCTGGACCTATTACTGGCATTCCCCCTACGACGGGCAGAGGGAAGACTGGTCCAGCCCGGACGACCGCGATGCCCACGGCGGCACGCCGCTGGTGCCCTGGTATCTGCAGCAGATGCAAGCCTACCAGCAGTCCTATGGCACGCGCATCCTGGATTTCCTGGACCTGCACTATTATCCGCAAGCCCCCGGTGTGGCATTGAGCGCGGCTGGTAATGCCGCGACCCAGGCACTGCGTCTGAGCAGTACCCGCTCGCTCTGGGACCCGAGCTATGTGGATGAGAGCTGGATCGCGAGTGCCGGTCCGGACGGCGGCATCGTCAGGCTGATTCCGCGCATGCGCGAGTGGGTGCAAGCCAACTATCCGGGCACCCAGCTCGCGGTCGGCGAGTATAACTGGGGTGCGCCGGAGCACATCAACGGCGCGTTGGCCCAGGCCGACGTCTTGGGCATCTTCGGTCGCGAGGGACTGGATATGGCGCTGCTCTGGTCCCCGCCCCAGTCCACTCAACCGGCGGCCTATGCCTTCCGGATGTTCCGCAATTATAACGGGGCCGGCGGCCGCTTCGGCGAGACCAGCGTCGCGGCGGTCAGCACTGGCCAGGACCGACTGGCGCTCTATGCCGCCGAGGAGACCGCCACCGGGGCACTGACCCTGATCGCGATCAACAAGACTGCAGGCAGCCTGTCGGCACCCGTGACCCTGAACCACTTCACCCCCACCGGGGTCGTGCAGGTCTGGCGCTATAGCCCGGCCCAATTGACCGCAATCGTGCATCCGGCCGACCAGACCGTGAGCAACGGCAGGTTCACGGCCAATTGCCCGGCCAATTCGATCACGCTTTACCGGGTGCCCGGCAGGCGGCTTTGATCCTTCGCTACTCAGAGATGTGTACCCATGAACCGGAACAGAACCCTCACCAGCCTGCTGCTCACGACCCTGCTCGCTGCCGGGTGCACCCAGGAAACCCAGAATACGATTGGCCGCTCGATCCAGAACTGGACCGGCGTCGATGGCGTGCTGGAGGTTTACGCGGGGGAGAAGCTCGTGCGGCGTTTCATCAAGGTGGACAAACTCACCACGGCCGGGGCCACCCAGGGCGGCGGTGTCCGGCCTTACCGTTTCGGCTACGGCGTGCTGGATCTGAATCAGAACGGCCAACAGGACCCCGGCGAGCGCAAGGTCTATTTCGAGATCAGCGACTATTCGACCAATTACGTGTTCTACGGCGATCCGGGAGCCTGAAATTCACGCCAGCCGGTAACGGTCCTTCATGTCCAGATAGACCAGATTGGACACGGCGCGGATGGCATTGCTGCGTTTGGTGATCCAGGTTCCGTAGTTCTTGGCGCTGTTCGAGCGCTCGATGATCCCGACGAAGGCGTAGGGAACCCGTCGGCCAAACAGGGTCTGAGCCTCGATGATGCCCATGTTGCCGCAGAGTTGCGAGGTCGAACCGGTCTTGTCGTAGACACGCACCGATGAGGGCATGGACGCGACGCCCTGGCAGATGCGGTCGTGATTCGGCAGTGCCATCAGTGCCCTGAGTTCTTGACTATAGGGCAGGCGGTCCTCCCAGAGTGCAATCAGAAACCGACTGTAGTCGTGAGCCGAGGCGAGGTTGCGATAGGTCTTGCCCCCGGCGGGGATCTTCTCAACGACCCGCGTCTGCACGAAAACCTGCGGTGCATTGGTCTTGAGCACGGTCTCGACGTCCTTGGGGCCACGTTGCGACTGATTGCGGCTGACCAGTTCGATGAGTTCGTTGGTGGCAGGGTTGCTGCTGCGCCGGATCGAACGCTCCATGGTGTCGCGAATGTCCTCGGTGTAGCGCACGCGTCCTCGCGAGTTCTTGACCTGGAAGAAAAACGCTTGGGCGACGAATGGCTTGATCATGCTCGCCGCCTGGCGCGGGGCGTCCTCGTTGATCGCCACCAGTTTCTTGCCGGAGGAGAAGTCGTAGACCGACCAGGCAGTTTTTTCGTTTTCGCTGATCTGACCCTGGGCCTTGAGCCGCTGCACTAAATCCGCGACCTGCCGCTGAAGCGTGTCCTGGCGCGGGCTCGACTCCTGACCAAAGAAACCGGCGTTCGCGAAGCTCGGCGTTCCGCACAACAGGCCGGCCGAGAGCGCGGCCAGTCCCTCCAGGAACCCGCGCCGATTGACAAAGAAGTGCTGGTTGAACAGATCCGGATGATCGCTGTCGCGCGGTTGATCGTGCATCCTCAGATTCTCCCAGTAGTGGCTCGGTTGTCGGGGCCGGCGCCCGGACGCGCGGGACAGGCAACCTGTCAGCCGACCCAGGTACCGACCCCAGCGGGGTATTTGCCTGAAAGCATAGGCGGAAGTGGTGCTGAAAACAAGGGGGTGCGAGTAAGAAAAGTTTAAGTAAGTCAGCGGTATCTGGTTTTTTGTTCAAGTAACCTTGTATGAAATGCCGGGCCTAGGGCACAAAACCGGCCACTGCGCGATCGGCACGGTCGAGGGTCCGCACAGGTCGAGGGTCCGCGCAGCGGACCCTACAGGTCACGGTGTTACCGTAGGGTCCGCCGTGCGGACCGTCCGCGGCTATTGAACGCTGCCGAATGACTTGTCCGCCGCGCCGGCCGGGGCCGGTAAGCCGGCGAAACGACAGCCCTGGGCCACCGGGCCGCCAGGCAAGAGCGTGTAAAGATACTTAAGACCGCCTTTGGCGTGGAATGCCTCGTCCAGGGCGTCGTGCAGTTCCCGCATGTTCGGGCGCTCATGGGCGGCGAAATAGCCTTGCAGTGCCTTGATCACGCGCCAGTGGTCTTCGCTCAGGGTGATCCCGTCGGTCTGGGCCGCGGCGGCGGCGGCGGCACGGGTCCAGTCCGACGGTGCCTGCGGGAACTCCGGGTCCGGGGTGGTCGCACCTGGATTCATGAACTCGCTCATGCTCTGAAACACGTTCGTTACCTCCGACTGATTGAATAGAGGCCGGCATCTGTAGCGCCGGCTCACGGCATGCGCCGCACGGCTCAGCGTACGATAACGTACACTATCAGTGCGGACAAGACCCCGAGCGCTGCCGCTCCCAAGATCGCCAGGTAGAGCAGACCATGGCCGGCCCGCACCCGTTGCTCCAGGCCGTCGCTCAGCTGCTGGCACCGCTCCAGCGTCGCTGTTGCTGTCGCACTGGCCTCGCGTTTGGCGATCTCCTGGATGCGGGCCGTCAACTCGCCATCGAACGGGACGGCCTGACCGGTGGTCCCCGGTACGACCGGGGTCGGGGGGGAGAATTCCTGCACATACTGATCGACCAGATTCATGATCGCGCCGCGTTCGCTTTCGATCTCGACTTTGACCAGGTCGGGCAGGGTCTCCGCGACCAGTCGGCCGGCGGTAGACTCCAACTCGCCGGTGATCGCCTCGAGCCGTGCCCAGGTGGCTTCGCGGTCGGTCGCGAGCGGTGCCTCGATCGCCGCGCGGGCCTCGGCGATCTGCACCGCGATCAGTTGTTGCGCCTCGGCCAGCAGGCGTTCACGCAGGTCCCGATTAAGGTCCGCAAGCAGCGGTGCGATCAGGTTTGACAGGCGGGCTTCGAGGCGCTCGTCGACCAGCCCCGCGATGCGCCGCTCGATCTGCCGCTGCCAGTCGGGCGCCACGGTTGCAGAGGGCGTGCTCGCGGGGCTCGGCCTGGAGTCGTCCTGGAGTTGGGTTGGCGGCCGCTCCAATACGGCTTTCAACTGAGCCAGGACCCCTGGGAGTTTCTCCGCGGCGACCGACTTGGGTAGAATCGCAACGACGCCCTTGCGTTGGGCGGCGGCGGCGAATTCCGGGTCCTCGTGTGAACTACACATCACTACCGGAAGATGCGCGGTGCGCGCGTCCGCGCGGATGATCTCGAGTGCCTCGAAGCCGCTGAGTCCAGGCATCATGTGATCCATCAGGAGGGCGTCGGGCAGATCGCCCTTCAGGATCTCCAGGGCGGCCTCCGCGGATTCGGCGGTATCGACCTCGACACCGTGACGCTGCAACTGGAGCCGCAACGCGTAGCGAGCGGACTTGGAGTCGTCGACCAAAAGGATTTTCATTGGGTCCATGATCGCCAATAGCGGGCCAGGCAGGAACTGCCCCGGAAGTGTAATGAAGGTCGGAGAAAATCGCCATGCCAGCAGGATCCGTACGTTTTCAGTCGCTCGCAACCAGCGCGGACGTGGCCGCGGCGACCGCCGAGCGCATTTTGGCCGCGGCCGAGCACGCGGTCGCCGAGCGTGGGCGGTTTCTCCTGGTCCTGGCGGGTGGGCGTACCCCCATCATGGCGTACACCATGCTCGTTGGCAAACCCGCGCAATGGGACCGCTGGTCCATTTTTTTCGGTGACGAGCGATGTCTGCCGTCTGATCATCCGGAGCGTAACAGCGTGGCCGCCCGGCAGGCCTTCTTGGAGCAGGTGCCGATCCCACCGGCGAACATCTACCCAATGCCGGCGGAGCAGGGTCCAGTCGCCGCCGCGTTGAGCTATCAGCGGACCCTGTCCGGGTCGGCGGCCGGTCAGGCGGCCGCGGTGCCGCGACTCCCGTTCGACCTCGTGTTGCTGGGGATGGGCGAGGATGGGCATACCGCGAGCCTGTTCCCCGGACACCCGGTTCCTGATGGACCGCTGGTGATCCCGGTGCTGGATGCACCCAAGCCGCCGCCGAAACGGGTGTCGCTGACTCCGAAGGCGCTGTGCGCGGCGCGCGCCATGTTGGTTCTGGTGACTGGTGCCGACAAGGCCGATGCGCTCAGGGCCTGGCGCGCCGGTGCCGACCTGCCGGTGGCCCGCGTCGCCGCCCTAGGCGCGGCCCTGGTCCTGCTGGACCGCGCCGCGGAGGGCGCCGCGCCGCTGTGAGGCACCGCAGCACCCCGTGACATGCAAGTTCCTCAGGTCACCTTGATCTCCAACCGCTCTCCGGTGTGCGGATCGGACAGGTGGACCGCGCAGGCGATGCAGGGGTCGAAGGAGTGGATGGTGCGCAGGATCTCGATCGGCTGCTTCACATCCGCCAACTGATGATTGTCCTGGAGCGCCGCCTCATAGGCTCCGGCCTGATCGGCGGGGTCACGCGGTCCGGCGTTCCAGGTGGAGGGCACCACGGCCTGATAGTTGGCGATGCGCCCGTCTTTGATCACGATCCAGTGTCCGAGGGCTCCGCGCGGCGCCTCCATGAACCCGGCACCGCGGGCCTCGTTGGGCCAGGTGGACGGGTCCCAGCGCGCGGCGTCGAAGGTGCTGAGGTCGCCGGATCGAATATTGGCGATCAACTGGTCATACCAGCCCTGCAGCTGATCGACCACGATTTTGGTCTCCAGCGTCCGCGCGGCGGTGCGTCCCAGGGTGGAGAACAGGGCGCTGACCGGCAGGTCGAGCTTGGACAAGGTCGAATCGACCAGTTCCCTGGTTTGGGCATGGTTCTTAGCATAGAGGAGCAGCACCCGTGCCAGCGGGCCGACCTCCACCGCATGGCCCTGCCAGCGGGGGGCCTTGAGCCAGGAGTAGCCGTCGTCGACCGCCAGTTGCTTATAGGGCGGTTTGACCCCGCCGCGCCCGTCGTAGTCGAGGGTGGTCTGGCCGGCGTAGGGGTGTAATCCGGTCTGCTTGCCGCCGCTGTAGTCATACCAGGAGTGCGAAACGAACTCCTGAATCTGGGCAGTGTCGTGCAGATCCACGTCATGGATGGTGGTCAGGTCGCGGTTGAGGATGACCCCGCGCGGGAACAGGTAGGTCGCGGGGTCCATGGAGCCGGTGGCCGGCAGGTCGCCGTAGCACATGAAATTGCCGAGACCCTCGCCGCGCTGGAACCAGTCCTTGTAAAAGCCGGCAATGGCCAGGGTGTCCGGCACATAGACCTGATCGACGAATTGCTGCATCGTGGTGATGACACGCTGCACCTCGGCGAGCTTCTTGGCATTGAGCGCCGAGTCCGATTCCAGGTCGATAGGCGATGCGACACCGCCTACCACGATATTCGGATGGGGATTCTTGCCGCCGAAGATGGCGTGCAGGCGGGCCGCGTCGCGTTGCCAGGCCAACGCCTCCAGGTAGTGGGCCACGGCCATCAGGTTGGCCTCGGGCGGCAGTTGGTAGGCCGGGTGGCCCCAGTAGCCGTTGGCGAAGATGCCGAGTTGCCCGGATTCCACGAAACCTTTGAGGCGCTTTTGGGTATCCGCGAAGTAACCCGGCGACGACTTGGACCAACTGCTCAAGGATTGTGCCAGTTCCGCGGTGGCCTTGGGGTCGGCGTTCAGGGCGCTGACGACATCCACCCAATCCAGCGCGTGCAGGTGATAAAAATGCATGACATGATCGTGCACATACTGGGCGCCGATCATCAGGTTGCGGATCAACTGCGCATTGGGGGGCAGACGGATGCCGAGTGCATCCTCAACCGAGCGGGCCGACGCCAGACCATGCACCAGGGTGCAGACGCCACAGATGCGCTGGGCGAAAGCCCAGGCGTCGCGCGGGTCGCGGTTGAGGAGGATGGTCTCGATGCCGCGGACCATGGTCCCGGACGAGTAGGCCCGGGCGATGGTTGCGCCATCCATTTCGGCCTCGATGCGCAGATGGCCTTCGATGCGGGTAATCGGGTCGACGACGACGCGTTCGCTCATGTCGGCTCCTCTTTATCGACCAGATGGTCGGCGATCAGTTCGGTCAGGCCCACCACCGGGATATCCATGTTGAAGTGCTCCAACCCTTCTTCGAGCTGGGTGCGGCAGGTGGCGCACATGGTCACCATGCGCTCGGGTTCCACTGCCTCGATCTGGGCCTTTTTGCGTTTGAAGGCGGCCAACTTGAGGGGCTCGGCGCGTTCATTGGAACTCACCCCGCCGCCCGCGCCGCAGCACCACTGGAAGCGCCCGTGCTCCGGCAGTTCGACGAACTGCTCGGCCACGAGATCCATCAGGTTGCGCTGCTGTTGTATGACGCCGCTCTTGCGCGCCAGGTTGCAGGGATCGTGCAGTGACAGTCGGTCCAGCTCCTTGCCTTCGGTGGTGATCCGGCCCTGCGCGCGCAGTTGGTCCAGGACCTCGATGATGTGGAAGACCCGGAACGGATAGCGCCGACCGATCAGGTTCGGACCCTCCCAGCGGATGGCGGTATAGGCGTGGCCGCATTCCGGGCTGATCACATTCTTGACCCCGAGCTTGACCGCCGCGTCCACCACCCGCTCCACCAGCAGGGCCGCGATGTCTTTGTTGCCGATCTGGATGCCGGCGTTGGTCGCCTCGAAGCACTGGGTGCTCAGGGTCCAGGCGACGCCGGCGTGAGCGAAGATCTTGGTGATCGCCTCCAGGTACTCGGGGAAGTTGATGACCTCCATCGACGAGAGCATCACCAGATAGTCGACTCCGGCTTGGTCGACCGGGACGGTGAGGCCCGAACTGGTCTGGACGTGGTCGATCTGGACCTGCAGCGTCTTCCACTGCAGCCCCATGGGACTGCCGGTCTTGACGGCCCGGACCGCGGCACCGACCAGACCCTCGGGTGCATGGCCTGCAGCGACCATGCCCTCCCGTGATTTGCGCACCATCGCCTGGATGTCGTTGCCGACCGGACACACCATGGAGCAGCGCCCGCACATCGAGCAGGAGTCGTAGATCAGCTCCTCCCACTCGGCCAGCAGCGCGTCGGTGACCTTTCGTTGCAGACCAAGGGCGCCTTTGATCTTGCCCCACAGGGTGAACTCGGATTCCCAGACCAGGCGCAGCGGTTCCAGCTTGAGGATGGGCGTGTATTTGGGGTCGCCGGTCTCCAGGTAGAAAGGACAGGCCTGGGCGCAGATCCCGCAGTGCACACAGCTCGAAAAAAAGGCCGCGACCGGCCCGTCGACCTCGGCGCGGAAGGCGGCCAGGCCGCGTTCGAGGTTGAACGTGGTGACCTCTGAGTCTACAAGCGGGTTCGCGGCCGAACTGACGATGGGGCTCATGACTGGACTCCCCGGCGGCCAAAGCTGGCCCCGTTGTACCAACGCGCGATGAACGCGGTGAAGATGTGGGTGAGCTTGGTGAAGGGCAGGATGATCAGGAACAGCTCGGCGGTCAGGATGTGCAGCCCGAGTGCCAGCGGATAGGGATTGATCAGCCGGTTGTAGGCCAGATAGCCGGTCAGGACGACCAGAGTGGTGACCGCCCAGACCAGATAATCCTCGATCGTGCTGAGGCGCTGCTTCACCGGATGGGTCAGACGATGCACGAGGGTCGCCACCAGCGCGACCAGGGTCACGGCGGTCACCAGATCCACGAAGGGGTTGGGCAGTCCCGGCCAGGAAATGCCGAACAGACCCTTGATCAGTTCGATGTGGGGGATGAAGAGCAGCAGGGCGACAAGGAAGCCGATATGCCAGATCAGGCCAGTGACCACATTGAAGGGTGCGCGCTTGAAGGTGCCGGGGTCCGGCAGGGTGCGGGAAACGACCGTGCGCAGGCCCGGCAGCCATTCGCCGGCGCGCGGCTCCGCGAAATTGGCCCGTCGGCCGAGCAGCAGGATCTCGGCGAGGCGCGCGAGCAGGCCGAGCGCGAAGATGGCGATGGCGAGGTTGAACAGCGGGCCCTTGGTGAACAGCAAAAAGCCCATGGGGTCGGTGAGGGCGGTCATAGCGTCTGCTCCAGTTCGTCGGCGGTCACGGGCTGACGGCTGGCGGCCGCGGTCGCCACCGTGTGCCGCGCCAGGGTCGCGACCGTGCCGCCGACCAGGACGCCGGCCGCGCCGGCGGTGAGCACCTGGGTGCTGGAGAGACCGGTGGGAACGGACAGCGGTGCGTAGAAGCTCCCGGCGTCCCAGAACCGGGGCTCGGAACAGCCCAGACAGGGGTGTCCGGCCTCGATCGGCCAACTGGTGCCCGCGTTCCAGCGCATGGTGGCGCAGGCATTGTAGGTGCTGGGTCCTTTGCAGCCGAGTCGGTACAGACACCAGCCGGCGCGGGCACCCGCATCGTCGAAGGTCTCGGCGAACAGCCCTTTGTCGTAGAACGGACGACGGTAGCAGCGATCGTGGATCGACTGGCCGAAAAAGGCGAGCGGACGATGATACGCGTCGAGTTCGGGCAGTCGGCCGAAGGCGAGATAGTGGGCGAGCACACCGGTGATGACCATCGGTACCGGCGGGCAGCCGGAGACATTGACCAGGGGCTTATCCTTGATCAGATCCATGACCGCGACCGCGCCCGTGGGGTTGGGGGCCGCCTCGGGCAAGCCGCCGAAGGCGGCGCAGGTGCCGACCGCGATCACCGCCGCTGCTCCCGCGACGGTCTCCATCAGCATCGCGTAGTTGCTGACGCCGGCGATGGTCGAATAGCCGGGGTTGGCATCCGGCCCCGGCAGTGAGCCGTCGACGATCAGCAGGTACTGGCCGAAGTTGTCCTTCATGGCCTGTTCGCGGGCGGCCTCGGCAGCCTCCCCCGCGGCGGCCTGGAGGGTGTGGTGATAATCGAGTGAGATCATCTCCAGGATCAGATCCTCGACCGTCGGTGCATGACTGCGTGTCAGCGACTCGGTGCAGCCGGTACACTCCTGGAGCGACAGCCAGATCACGCTCGGCCGCCGGGCCCGCTCCAGTGCGGCGGCCAGGGTCGGGATCAGGCCTGGCGGCAGGGCGAGCAGGGACGCCGACGCGGAGCAGAACTTCAGGAACGCGCGGCGGGAGACACCTTGGTCACGCAGATGCTCGCCGACACTTTGTTTCTTGGCGGTCATGGGCCTTTCTCAAGCGGCTGTCAGGATTCGAATTGGGTAACGCCCTGGGCGCCGGTGAGGCGGGCGTCCAGCGTGGTCAGGGCGGTGTCGAGGTCTTGGCGCTGGGTGCGCAGGATCTCGGGGATGTCGCCGATATCCAGATGCAGGGCCAGACGCTGATCCTCGGTGATCCGGTAATCGATGAGCCAGACCCCAGGGATCGCGGTCTCCTGGACATGGGTCGGACCCAGCGCATCGATCGTCGCCCGCACCTCGCCGACTCCGAGTACGGCGAGCAAGTGCGCCTCGTCCTCGGGGCCGAAGGGGATGGCATTGAGATCGATCTGGGTGCCTTCGCCGGTAGCGATCAGGCGCTCCAGCGCATGGCGGACCTCATGCAGGATAGGGACGGCATTGCCGCAGTTGGCGGTACCGTGGGACATCGAGTGTGCTCGGATTGGGATGCTGGATAAAGCGGACATGATGCGTCCTCGGCAAGGCGTGAGGAGGTTCTGGATGCGACCCGCCGCCGACGGGTTGCGACAGAATGGAAGTTTAGCATTTTAGCGATAACCGAAATACTAAAACAGAATTATAGACCGCTCCAGCGATCTCGCCGAGACTTCGTGACAATTCCGGTGCGACCCGCTCGCGGTCCGACCGATCGCCGCGATCCGCGACGCCTGGTCGTGATGCTCATGCCGTCGGGCCGTCGACGGCATCCCAGCGCGCCAGCAACTCCCGCACCCGCTCCAGCGCGACCGGCACCGCCGCCGCGACCGCCGGGGTCAGTTCATCACCCCAGTCGATCATGGCCGGTTCGATGCCGATCAGGGCGCGTCGCGCGGGCAGGCTGTCGGTCAGGCGAGCGATATCCAGCAGGTCGGCCAGGCTGACCTCGTGGACGCTCTTGGCATGACGGCGCAACTGCTGGTCCATCGCCTCGCCTTCAAAGACCCGCACGCTGCCCGCGGCATCGCCCATGGCCGCGGCGTCGATCACGATCAGCCGCGGGCACTCCGCGATGGGGACCGCCAGCGTGAAGCTCAGGGTGCCGCCGTCGACGAAGCGCAGCGGCGCGGCCGGGTCCGCCGCGGACTCCAGGCGCCTGATGACGGCGGCCCCCACCGCTTCGTCGGTCAGGAGCACGTTGCCGAGTCCAAGGATCAAAGTTTGCGTACTCACAAAATCAGTCCTGTGTGGAAAGCGATCAGTGGTCGGCACCCTATCTTGCCTGGCCCGGCGCCAGCGTTTAGCCTGTGATCTGCGTCAACGATCAGGAGTGAAACGACCATGTGTCTCGGCATCCCGATGCAGATTGTGTCAATCAACGGCTTTCTGGCCCGCTGCACGGCCAAGGGCGTGGAGCGGGAGGCCAGTCTGTTCATGCTGCAACACGCGTTGCCGGCCGTTGGTGACCATGTTGTCGTCCACCTGGGGTACGCGACGGAGCGCGTCAGTGCGCAGGACGCGGCCGCGGCCTGGGCGATCTACGATCAGATGCTGAGCGAGGAAGGGACGGCCTAGCGTTCCCGCCCGGCCCGGCAGCGCTGGGCGGGAGCCGGAGCACTCCAGGCCCATGGCCGCGGATGAGCGCGAGGTCATTCAGCCGCGGCCAAGGAACGCGTTGGCGATGGCGTACTGGCGTTGCGCCTCGGTCGCGTCGCCCAGTTCGTCCGGCGATTCCATCATTGCGCAGTTGATCGCCATGCGGGCCTGAACCGCGGCCTTCCAGGCGTGGTTCTGCCGTTCGGTGATCAGGGTCTCGGGCGTCAAGGCGGCGGCCACGGCGGCTGCCGCGAAGTGGTCGGCCTGGGCCAGCCAGTCGGTTTCTTTGCCGCAATCGGTGTAGGTGTTGGTCACATGGGCTTTGGCGGCCCGGTAGGCGTCGTCCAGTTCCACCGGGGTGCAATCCTCACGCAAGGCGGTTGCAATCGCGCGGCGCACGCGCTCGGCCGTGACGAGGCGCTCGACACTCTGGGCAAAGTGACCGCCCAGCCGCCGCTGCTGATCGGGAGTGAGCCCGTTGAGGGCATCGCGCAGATCGTGATCGCTGGTGATCTTCGCCACGGTAATGACAACTCCGTGAAGGTGGACAATAAAGTGCGCGCCGGGAGCGTCCGCTGAAGCGCCCGAGCGTTGCTCCGGTGGTTGCTCCGGTGCGGTCATCTGAATATAAGCAAATTCCGATGGGCTTGGCAATGATCTGCGTCACCTGGTTGCCACCGGCCATCGGTAACCGGATAATACTGAGCATTGTCGCCTGCGGGCGGCGCGCCGTTGTGAGGAGGGTGAGAGAAGAATGAGAATCGGTATTCCAGCGGAGACACGGCTCGGGGAGGCGCGGGTCGCGTCCACTCCCGAGATCGTCAAGAAACTAAAGAGCAAAGGATTCGAACTGATGGTGGAGGCCGGCGCCGGGGTGCGTGCCGGTTATCCGGACGCTGACTATGCGGCGGCGGGCGCGGTCTTGACGGATCGTGCCGGGGCTTACGACGTCGATCTGCTGCTCAAGGTCCGGCGGCCGGACGGCGACGATGTGGACGCCATGCGCCCCGGCGGTCTGTTCATTGGTCTGCTGGAGAGCTGCGGCGAGGATGCCATCGTGGCCGCGATGCTGGCCAAGGGCGTGCGGGTACTCGGCATGGAGCGGATGCCCCGTACCTCCCGTGCCCAGTCGATGGACGCGCTGTCCTCGCAGGCCAACATCGCCGGCTATCGGGCCGTGATCGAGGCGGCGGCCCGTTTCGGCCGCTTCTTCCCCATGATGATGACCTCCGCCGGTTCGGCCAAGCCCGCCCGCCTGGTGGTGCTGGGTGCCGGCGTGGCCGGGTTGCAGGCAATCGCCACCGCGCGGCGTCTGGGGGCCGAGGTGCTGGCCTACGACGTGCGGCCGGAGACCCGTGAGCAGATCCAGTCGCTCGGCGCCAAGCCGATCGATCTGGATTTGGGCGAGAGCGGGGCCGGGGAGGGCGGTTATGCCAAGGAACTCTCCGCCGAGGCCAAGGCGCGTCAGCAGGCGGCTCTGGCCGACCAGCTCGCCAAGGCCCATGTCATCATCACCACCGCGCTCATTCCCTGTCGTCCGGCCCCGGTGCTGGTCACTGAAGCGCTGGTTCAGCGGCTGCGCCCCGGGTCGGTGATCGTGGATCTGGCGGCGGCGAACGGCGGCAATTGTCCGCTGACGGTCCCGGATGAGGTGGTCGAGCGCCATGGGGTGCTCATTGTCGGGTACACCAATTACCCCTCGATGGTCGCGTCCGACGCCAGCGCCTTCTACGCCAGGAACCTCGCGAACCTGATCGAGATCATGGTCGATCGGTCGGATCAAGGGCCGGTCCTCAAGGACCTGATGGCGGATGACATCACCAAAGCCATGCTCGTGTCATAGAAAAAAACGCCAACGGCCGAATCGTTACCATCAACGGCGCGCCCGCGCGCCCTACGGAAATCCGCCTATGTCAGACCCGATCGTCGCGCTTTATGTCTTTGTTCTAGCCTGTTTCATCGGCTACTACGTGATCTGGGGTGTCACCCCCTCGTTGCACACCCCATTGATGGCCCTCACCAACGCCATCTCCGGTATCGTGATCGTTGGGGCGCTGCTGGTCGCTGGGGCCGAGCGGGCGGGGCTTGCCGCCGAGCTGCTCGGGTTCCTGGCGGTCCTCCTGGCGTCCATCAACGTCTTCGGAGGCTTCCTGGTGACTCACCGTATGCTCTCCATGTTCCAAAAGAAAAAGAAGTAAGGAGAGCGATCAGTCATGCTGAACTTTAGTCTGTCTGCACACGGGCAAGCCCTGGCCTATCTGGTCTCGGCGGTGCTCTTTATTTTCGCCCTCAAAAGCTTGACCCATCCCGCCTCGGCGCGCCGCGGGAATTTCTACGGCATGATCGGCATGGTGATCGCGGTCGCCGCGACCCTGCTCGGACATGAGGTGACGTCCTACGGGTTCATTATCGCCGGGGTGGCGGGCGGCGCGGTGATCGGCACCATCCTCGCCATGCGCATCCAGATGGCGGCCATGCCGCAACTGGTGGCCGCGCTCCATAGCTTCGTCGGTCTGGCGGCGGTGCTGGTCGCCATCGGCACCTTCATCATCACCGCGCATCCGGATGCGGTCATGATGGGTGAACTCTCCGCGGGCATCGTCATCGGCGCCATCACCTTCACCGGCTCGGTGATCGCTTTCGGTAAGCTGCAAGGGTTGATCAGCGGCAGTCCGGTGAAATTCACCGGGCAGCATGCACTGAATGCGGCTATGGCCCTCGCCACCATCGGTTTCGCGGTGCACTTCGCCATGACCGGCAGCGTGCTCTCACTGAGTCTGATGACGCTGATCGCCTTCGCTCTGGGGGTCACGCTGATCATCCCGATCGGCGGGGCCGACATGCCGGTGGTCATCTCCATGCTCAACAGCTATTCGGGCTGGGCGGCGGCGGCAACCGGTTTCACCCTGCACAATAACCTGCTGATCATCGTTGGTGCCCTGGTTGGCTTCTCCGGTGCCATCCTCTCCTACATCATGTGCAAGGGGATGAATCGCTCGATCATCAATGTGGTGTTCGGCGGCTTTGGCTCAGGCGACGAGGCGGATACGGGCGCGGGGGCTCAGGCGGCTCAGCGCGGCGTCAAGTCGGCTTCCGTGGAGGACGCGGTTTATTGGATGGAGGACGCGGCCAAGGTCATCATCATCCCCGGCTACGGCATGGCGGCCGCGCAGGCCCAGCATGCCCTGAAGGAACTGATGGAATTGCTGGTGGCGCGCGGTGTCGACGTCAAGTTCGCCATCCACCCGGTGGCCGGACGCATGCCGGGCCACATGAACGTGCTGCTGGCCGAGGCCGACATCCCATACGAGCGGGTACTCGAAATGGATGAAATCAACTCGGAGTTCCCCACCGCGGACGTGGCCCTGGTGGTCGGGGCCAACGACGTGGTGAACCCCGCGGCCGAAGAAGATAAGTCGAGCCCCATCTACGGCATGCCGATCCTGCAAGCCGGTAAGGCGCGACAGGTCTACTTCCTCAAGCGCTCCATGCGCCCAGGGTATTCCGGCGTCGATAACCTGCTCTTCTACAAAGACAATACCTCGCTGGTCTTCGGCGACGCCAAAGACACGATCGAGGGGATGGCGAGTGCGCTCAAGGGGTCCGGTCATTGACCGCACGGTGACTCGCGCCGTTGCGCGGCGGCCGGAGCCCGCGCGCGTCCCGGCGCGACCACTGCTCGTCGGACTCCTGGTCGGCGCCGTCCTGGGCGGCGCCGGCGGTTTCGCCGCGGGTTTTTTCAGCGCCCCCGCGCTGTCCGCGGGGAACCAGGGCGGCCTGGCCATCAACAGCGGTCGTGGGGGCGAACTCAGGGCCGTCGGCCGCTTTACACATGCGGACCCCGCCGATCGGAACCACTACGGCAGCGGGGTCGTGCGTGTCTATGCGAATCGGGTGCAATTCGAAGACGACTTCGCGGTTGGCCCGGGGCCCAAATATCACGTCTATCTGGTGCCCCAGCGGGGCATCGACCCGGATACTCGGGTGGAAGAGACCATGTTCGTGGATCTCGGCCCGCTCGCCGCGTTCAGCGGCCGGCAGAGCTACCCGCTCCCGGTCGGAGTCGAGGTAACGGATTACGGGTCGGTCGTGATCTGGTGCGAGCAGTTCAATAGTCTTATCTCACCCGCGGAGTTGAATCCGGGATGAAATAAGCCCCCGTCGGAAAGGCTTTGGCGCCGCGGTCTTTTTCGTTGTCGTAATCGTAGTCGTTGTCGTAGTCGAATTGATGAGACCCGCGAAGATGCGCTTGCACCTGCGTTGGTCCCGTTCGCGGCGATCGAAACCCGATCGGCATCGCGTGGCTTATGCGCAAGGTGAATCGCTTTTTCGATTACAACAACGACAACGACAACCGTCGGATTCGTTACCTAATAAATTCCTGAGTCACAGCGACGCCTCCGCGATGCGCGCCTCGGCCTCCTTGTCGCGCTCGATCAGGGCATAGGCGGAGTGATTGTGAATCGACTCGAAGTTCTCCGCCTCCACCACATAGGCCGTGATTCGCACGTCGTCGTTCAGGCGGGTGGCGACATCGCGCACCATGTCCTCGACGAACTTCGGGTTGTTGTAGGCGCGCTCGGTCACGAATTTCTCGTCGGGCCGTTTGAGCAGACCGTAGAGCTCCGCGGACGCCTCCCGCTCGACCAGATCGATGATCTCCTCGATCCAGATGAACCCCTGGGTGCGCACCTGCACCGTCACATGGGAGCGCTGGTTGTGGGCACCGTAGGCTGAAATCTCCTTGGAGCAGGGGCACAGGCTGGTCACCGGCACCAGCACCTTGATCGCCAGGCTCGGCTCGCCGTCGCGGACCTCGCCGATAAAGGTCACTTCATAGTCCAGCAGGCTTTCCACACCGCTGACCGGGGCACGCTTGTTGACGAAGAAGGGGAAGCGCATCTCGATATGTCCGGCCGCGGACTCCAGGCGGGAGGACATCTCCTTGAGCATGACCTTGAAAGAGTCGACGCTCAGTTCCCGTTCCTGACTGTTCAATACCTGCACGAAACGCGACATGTGCGTGCCTTTGAAATTGTGCGGCAGGTACACGTACATGTTGAAGGTGGCCACCGTGTGCTGTTCCACCCCGCTGCGATCCTTTACACGGACCGGGTGGCGGATATCCTTGATGCCAACCTTATCGATGGCGATGCGGCGGGTGTCCGCGCTCCCCTGGACGTCGGCGATGGTGCAAGTGGCACCGTGGGCAGGTTCGGTCGCTTGCTGCATGCAATCTTACTCAGCGTTACGTTAGGGGCAGGGCACCGAGCGAATCGGACGTTCGATCCCGGACATCCGCCCGCGGTCCAATTGGAAAACCCGCATTAACCGGCGCGTCCGGAGGATGAGGTCGCTTCAGTTTTGTCGATTATTGGGGCAGCGCTTCAATCTCGCAAACGCCTGTCGCAGTCTGGCGGAATCCGTCGGCGGTTCTTCGTCAGGCCGCGTCGTGCATTGATGTCACCGATCGTGCCGCCGGGGGTCGATACCGGCTGCATGACCTGTGTCAGTGTTTTTTACACCTGCAAGCACCCTCCTCAGGGTGACCGCAATCCTTGAGAGATAATCTCATGTTATTCATTGTTTTTTTACTCTTGGCGCCATTTTTGCTTAAAAGTCGTCAATGCGATTCGATTCCCGCGGCGAGCGAGTGCTCGTTCAGATTTTCCAGGAGTTCTCAGATGATGCAGGCCGCACATGTCACCCAGGTTCCCGGCCGTTCCACTGGAGTCCGAGTCGCATTGTGTGCGCTGATAGGCGCCATGATGTTGACCTCCGAGCGCGCCTCGGCGGTCGCAGTCCAAATCGCCACGATCGAGTGGGGTAGCGCGGCCGGCGTCGAAGCCTACAACACCTTTGCTGCCGACTGCATCAATGCGGGGGGGAGCGGGTGTCCGGCTCCCGGCGAGGAGTCGCCTATGCCGAATGGAGATCCCCTGTTCGGTTGGGGCGGCGAAAACGATTCGCGTAATAGTCGCCTCACTTGGACCAACACCGATCCGCTGGGCTCCTTTGTCTTGGAGAGGATCGAGATCAGCATGACGCAGGTCAATCCCCCGATCCTTCTGGGCAGCGGTGCTGAGGGCGTGAACCAGGGCGTTGGAGCCGCGCCGGTGTGGGAGTGGTCCAACCAAGCGGCTGTCACGGAAATGGTTGAGGCGATGATACAGATCAACGTGGGGGGCAACGACGCGGTGCAGCAGGGGCTGTTCAGCGGATTTAACGTGGGTGAAACCTGGTACGACACGGGAAACACCTTGCCGACGCCGGTTACTTTCGTGTTTGATGCGACCGATTTGGTTGATCAGACGATCGGCGTCAACGACATGATCGCTTTCCGGTTATACGAGTCCATCTGGAACGGTATGGATCAGGATTTGCCGGACCTTATCTATGCGCCGCTGACCATCAGAATCTTCGGTACCAGATCTGTCGTTCCGGTGCCTGGCACGCTCGTCCTGTTGGGCTTAGGCCTTGGTGCGCTACGGCTGCGTTGGGGACGCGCGTCGCGCACCGCGCCTTAGTCGCGCGCCAGATCTAAGCCTAAGTCCGACATAACGAGGATCATTCTCCCATCAGCCTCGCCGCCGGCACGTTGCCGGCGGCCACTCAAATTGCGCGCTACTGTCGCAACGTCCCACTAGCGCAATTGCTGCCAGACGCGCCACGCCTGAATGTCGGCGGCGTTGATCAGTGCCAAGTCGCCTTCGGAGGTGGAGACCACCGTGGTGACCCGACCAGCACCGTCGCCGAAGCTGGACGGTGAGGAGTAGATGCCCGTGTTTCTGCCGCCGGGCGTCAACCGTACGCTGCTGCCCACGACCTTGCCCCCGTCGCTCGTCGTCAGCAGGTCTGCTTCACCGATTGATCCGTCGAGGTCGAAGTCGAAGGGGGTGATCCCGAGGCGGCTGCCATTGCGCACATCCAGGGCATTGATCCAGCTATAGCCGCCGCCCGCACAGGGGTTGGTCTCCGGAACCAGGCTGACAAAGATCACCCGCCCGCCCTGCACCTCAGGTTCGGTGACCACCCGTTCACCCTTGTTAAGACCGCCGACCGTTTCCTTTTCGATATCGAAGTCGATATACCAACCCAGATTCTTGGACCAATCGATCGAATTCGTCGTGCTGGTCCGGCCGCGGGTGACTTCCTCGATCGATGCGCCTTCGCCGGTGGTCATGCGGAGATTGGTTTCCAGGAATTTCTGCGCCAAGAGCGCCTTGCGGCTTACCGCTTTCTGGGTGTTCGACCCGATATCCCAGATGGCGTAAAAGCTTTGAACCTGCGGTTCGGGGTTCGCATCAATGTCAGCGAGATCAAGATATTTTCCGGTGCCGAACAGGACCAGGGTGCCCAGACCCAGCGGGTGAGGGGCTACCGCGATCGGGGCGGTGATCGGTTGGGCGATTCCCTTGGCATCGACGGCGGAGAACAGCGTACGGACTGCCGGCTCGTCGCTGTTCCCGGTGAGATCGAAGCGGTATAGGTTGCCGAACAGGTCGGCCGCGTACGCAAAATCAGCGATGATATCGCCGCTCTCGATCGAACGGGTGACGACAGTGGCTTGCCCCAGGGCGTTTGAGCGCCCCTTGCTTGGATCGTTTGACGGATTCAGGGGGTCATTCAGGCGCCCGACCCCGGTTTCAATCTTCTTGATCACTCGCCCGTCATCCATCGCAATGACATAGAGCACCGCCTGTCCACAAGGGGCCTTGCCGGCTTGATCCTGATCCGGGGCATCGCAGCCCGCGGCGCGACTCCCGTCTTCCGCGGAACTGTTGTAGCCGTTGCCGGTAATGACGACCCAGATCGGTTCGCTGCCGGCCCCCGCCAGCTTCGCGCGAACGCGAACAATGGCCGGGCGCCCAAAGACGTAGCCCAGGTCCGGATCACCGTCTCCGCGGTCGGTGAACTCCCATTGAAACAGCTTTTTGGCATCCGACTCGAGGCTGGCCGCGGTGGGTGGTGCATCCGTGACGTCCAGGGCGTAGAGCGCCTGGGCACCTAGTCCGAGTGTACCGACGAGCATCGTGTGCCAGGTGTCGCTGAACTTCACATCGCCGGTGGCGATAGGGCCATCCACATAGTTCTGGTGTGAATAGTCGGTAAGGGTTAGTTGGTGCAACCCCCCGTTAGCGTTAGGGCCGCGGGCAGCCTCTTGCTCCATGAGGACTGGTGGGATGAAGGCGAATGCCTCTTCGAGCGTGTCGGCATAGAACGCATGCAGCATGCCGTCATTCGCGCCGGCATAGACCAGTGCGACGCGATCCTTCATTTTCTCCTTGTAGGCGATATAGTCCGTCGCGTTGTAATAGAACGCGGGCGGTCCGACCATGACCGGCGCCGAGTTGATGAAATCACCCAGCAGGTTCGTGCATGCCGTGGGATTGCTCGCCGGGTCTTTGCATGCCGCGACCTTGTTCGGGACCGGCAGCAGCGGGCGGGTCCGGAATCGGTAGATTTTGTCATCGACCTCATAGGTCTTGTCGCCGGCCACATAAGCCAGTCGTGCTTGCGCCTCCAGTTTCTGTTCTTTAGTGGCTGTTGTTGGATCATTGCCTGTGAATCCGGCACCTGTGAGAAAATCGAGCTTTCCGATATCCGACAAATCGTCCCAACTGAATGGGACTCCCTCCTGGTCTTTCGTTGTCTCTGATGGCGCGGCGGTGATGATCAGTCGTGTGTCGTGCGTTGCTTCGCGGAGGGCGTCCGCTGCCGACTGGTAGTAATCCCCGCTGGCCGGATCCTGACAGAGTTGTCCGGGCACGACCTCCACCGTTGCACAGGGCGGATTACCCAAGCCGGCGGAGACCTGGAAGGAGCGGACATCACCGCTCCAACCCGCCGAATTCAACCTGGCCTGATAAACCATGTCCTTACTCGCGGTGCTGCCGGTATTGACCGCGGCAGCCGCGGCTGAACTGTCTTGCGCCATGGTACCGATGAGATTCAAGACCTCCTGGAAGTGTGTTGCCAGCTCACTGGGGTCGCCCGCATTCAGGTAGCCGCCGCGGCCGTTGATTCCGGCATGCCAGGTGTCGTCGACCTTGACCGGAACCGGTATCTCCTCGGACAGCCAGCCACTTGACCTCAGGCCGATGGCCTTATACTCTCCTGGGAAACCGTTCTTGACGATCGTACAGGGGGTACCGTCCGGATTCGTGCACGGGCTGCCATCAGGATTGGTCTTGTAATCGCCCTCTGGATAGTGCACGTTGCCCGCAACACCGAAGCCGACCGTGAAGGTGTTGAGATGCTGCCAGTCCGCCGGGTCATTCAGCGGATTCCAAAAAACCTCTTCCGGGGTACCGGACACCGCGCGTATCATGATTGGCACGGCGTGTTTGTCGATGCCGAGATCGGGCCTCAGGTCAGTGATCCAGGAATAGAAGGCGACGTCCGCCAGCATGCCCGTATTCTGGTCCTGAAAAATCCTGGCGTAGTCCGCTGTTGGGTCGTACTGGGTGATGCCTTGCGTTCGGCCATACGACTGCTGGCTTGGCGGCGGCAGGTCATTTTTCTTGCCGTCGTTGTTCTCCAGCCAACTTGGTGGATCGAATCCGCGTGGGGGAGGCGTCTTCTTCGGCATTAAGTCCTCCCAGTAGCCGTCGGTGAAAATCACATGGAAATTCTTCCGACACCCATGTTCCGGATTGTTGAGCGAGTCGGGCGCTGCTTGCGGATAATCGAGATACGCCTGTTCAGAACTGCAGAACGCATGGGCACGCAGCGCGGCACTGAGCGTAAAAGTCTGTTGTTCCGCGCGCTTTGGATAGAGCCATTGGTAGAACGGCAGCCTGGACGTCGGCTCAGGCGTTGCGTCGGGTTGCGGGTCGGGTTCATAACGGGCGAACGTCTTGGCCAGCTTAGTGTAAGCGTCGTCGCCTTCCTGGTACTGACCTTGCGTCAAGCCCTGGTACCCCAACCGCAGGCGCTCCGGGAATCCGGCCATAACGCGGCTGACGGAGGTCTGTGTGGCGAGCAAACGGGTGCGATAATAACTGAACCAGTTGGCGAAATTCCGCCGTGCCAGGTCACCTTCGGTGAGTGCTTCATCCGGGTCTTTAAGCTTGGCCTGGCGGTCGCGCAGTACTTCCGGATAAATATTATTCTTGTTCTTGTCGAGAACCACTTTCAAATCGGCGTCTTCGCCGACGATCACCCGTTCCAGACACTCGGATGGGAAGGCCGCTGCTGATATCCGCTGAAGGTCAAGGGCAGCGCACGTGGGGTTTGGTTCTGCGCCGGCGGCGGGAAGTCTATAACGGTGGTAGAAGGCCGGGCAGTCCTTCGTCTCTTTGATGCAGCGCCAAGCCCATGCGGCGCCAAGATCCGCCGGTGGTGTTTTTTTCTTGAAGTCCTCGAAGTCCGGGTGATCAACATCCGCCGAGTAAAAATTCTTTAATTCCGAATATTTTTTCGGGCTGGTTTCATCCGCGGCCCAATCTTTGCAGGCTTGACCGCTTGAAGGCGTCAGGTTCCAGACCGGTGCGTATTGCTTACCGAGGTTCGGTGTGCATACGCCGTCTGTGGCATTGCATCCGATAGCGCAGTTGCCGGTGCCGTCCACGCAGCCCGCACATGCGGCAGCCGCCGCCAATGCATCCATGCGTGCCCCGGTGAACTCCGCATGACCCAGGCTGCTTCCATCCGCGCGCAAAGGGGGAAGATAGGTCACTGCCGGGTCATAGTATTGCCGATTGGTGAGCGCCGCCGTATCCTGCCGGTCGATTCTCGCTTGCGATTGAGCGTCACCGGTGCCCCAGATATCATCGGGCAAAAACGCCTGATTCATGCTTCGGGAGTCATCGATCGTCAAAATCACATTCGGCGGGGTACCGGACAACAAGAAGACGGGGGCGCCGGCGATGTCGACCGTGTTATCCGAGGCGGCCGGAAGCGCTCCTGCCGTCAAAACGGTGAAGAGACAGAGCAACGCGGCCTGCCACCTGCTCAGACCCCGGCGGTGGGCTCGCGTCAAGCGGCGCGGGCGCGTCTGTGAATTGAAGAGCCGCTGATTCAACATGATGCGATCCTCTGAACCGGTCATTGCGGGTCACGGAAAGAGTTTGGTGATGGTAGATTGCAACACCGCCCCGGAGTTGGTGCCGGGGTCGAGGCCGACTGCCGCGACGGTGAAAAAGTGATAGCCCTTGCGTTTTGCCGCGTCCTCGAACTCCAGCGGTTGGGCATAGCGGGATTCGATCACGAAATGCGGTTCCACCTCCGCGGCATTCATGCTCCAGTCGACGTCATCCAAGACGCTCATGGCCTTGCCCTCAAGTTTCGCTCCCGCGGTGTCGGGGTCGAAGTTCTTCCATGACGCGATGATGCCGGGAATGGTCGAAGCACAACTGGTATCCGCTACCTGGCAACCCGGCCACACATGCGCAGTCCCGTTCGCGGTCACCAGCGGGGGTTTGCGCAGCGCCGCCAGATAACTCAATGCGGCTTGCATTCCCGCCTCCGCGGCATGAAAGGCGGTGTTCTGCTGCTTCGACTGGCCGGCCATCAGTTCTTCGAGAACGGAGGTTTGCATACTGTTCAACCCCAGCAGCATCATGACGACCAGGATCAGCAAACCGACGACTAACACGGTACCGCGCTGCCGCTTGGCCGGAACGATGAGCACGGCCGGGGTGCCGGTTGTCGCGGTTGCCGCCGTGCGGCGGTTGCCCGGCAAGGCGGCCCTGGTCCAGGGTCGGCTTTGGGTCGAGGGTGGCGCTGGGTGCTGGAGCATTGCGATCACTCTGCGGGAGGATACCAGGGGGCCAGTGAGCGAATGGCGACGGTTGCGTTGAAGGCTTCATACAGGCGCCGATCGGCTTTCAGGTCCTGGCCCAGGCCGCGCGGGCTGTGCGGGGCGGCCAGCGCCGGCAGCGTATCCGCCCCGCGCACCTCGTCATCGCTTGTCACCAGGAGTTCGATCCGTGCGCTGGCGACGCGGCCCCAGTGGTTATTCGCGGTCACCGTCGCCGGGGGCTCGCTGAACCGGGTCGCGCCGTCTTGGCCGTCGTAGGTGACGCGCAGGTCGGCCACGTCCATGGTCAGCGATTGGGTATCCCCCGCTGCAGCAGACCAGCGACACAAGGATGGCCGGTTGGTCACGGGGTCCGTGATGCAGTTGTTGGCGTTGCCGACGTCGCCGCCTTGAAGATTGCCGTTTTGCTTGTTGACGCAGCAGATAAAGTAAACTTTTAAATCGAAAGGAAAGACGCGGGGGCGGATCGTTTTGCCGATGCCCAGTGTACTGCCCTGTAATTTGGTCAAGGCCATGTTCAGGTCCGGATGGAGACCAAGCGGCAGTATCGGCAGATCATCGTCATCCTTCTCGCTCGACACCACGAATAGATCGGTTGTCTCGCAGTCGGTGATCAGCGCCAGACCGCCGGCCGTGATTCCCGCGGCCTTGACATCACCGGGCGTGACCCCGCTAATAAGCGCAATGGGATCTTTGAGTGCCTTCTGAAGAGCCGCGGGGGTTTTTTCTTTGATCGTGCGATTCTGTGTATAGAAACCTTCGCTGAAGGTGCCCCAGGAGACCAGCACATCACCGCGCAGCCAGCGCTCGCCGACCGCGGTCTGCGCCGCCGCGGGGAGGCCGGTCAGTGCTTCTGCGGCCTTACCCGGTTTGGTCGATGGGCTATAGCCAAGCGCTACCCTGGTGCCGATCTTTGCCGTGCCGGTGCAGTTGGCGACGTCAGCCAGCAACGCGCAGGCGAGCACGTTAAGCGTCCCTTCGAACTCGTCGTGTGCGATATTGCGGCAAGCCGGGCTCCGATTGGGGCGCAGCTCGCGGGCCAGGAACTGCATCGCGTAGCGGCCGTTTTCCTGAGTCCGGGCTTGGGCTTCGGCCAGCCGATAGGCGGTGCGGGCGGACACCAGCACCTGGATGATTCCGGCGAGGAGGAAGAGTCCGAGCACCATCGCGACCAGCACTTCAATCAGCGACAGTCCGCGCGCGGGCCGCGGCGACCGACAGTTCCGTGCCTGGGTGCGGCCGGGTGGACCCACCTGTGCTGTGCGGGGAGGACGGATCATCGACATATTTCCCAAAGTGAACATCCGGACGCGTTGCCACCTGACGTCGGTTTAGCCAAGGCCGTGCCTGCTAAAGCACCGGCAGGCGCGTGCAGACGCGAAAGGCGGTGTTGAGCGGCGTCTTGCTCTTGGACGCGCTTCCGGGATCGCTGCGTGAGTCATCCCAGCGGACGATAATCTCGCAGTTTCCGACACCGCAGCCTCCGGCGGTCTTGCAATCGATCTCCATCGCATGGTCCGAGTCCCTGGTCAGCCCATCCACCGGTTTCGATTTCGCGCCGGGTGCGGGCGGCGGCAATCCCAGCGCACAGAAATCCCGCTCCCAGCGGCTGAGCGGTGTTGTTTCCTCGTCGCCTTCGCCTTCGTCCTCAGCCTTGCCGCAGGTCCCTTGAAGGATGGACGCCTTCAAGTCGGTGAGGAGCGCGGTTGGGTCCGCACGCACCCGATCGATCAGGTCGGCAATGGCAAAGCTGGCGATACTGCGAAAACGGCTGCTGTCGTTGGATTTTAAAACAGAGACTTGCAGGGCGGCGATTCCGAGAAGCCCGACCGCGAGCACGATGACTGCGACCAGGACTTCCAAGAGTGAGAAACCCCGGCTGTCAGGGATCAGCGCAGGTCGATGGCGGAACGGACGCGTGGGTCGCTGTTTCCTCCAGGACGACGGGCGCAACGACGCGACAACCGGCAGGCTGCCGGCGTCGTGGCGCGATAAGGCCTCTGTGCAGTTCGACATCACCATCATCCATTTTGGATCCGGAGAAAGTCAGGGAATACCTTTCCTATCATCACTCTACCTCCATCCGTCAGGCCGTGGGTCCGATTTCCGACGGACTTTCACGAAATTCGGACGGACGGAGCGGACGCCTTAAGCCTCGACTCAGCCAACGGCGGCTGCGTCGATCACGGGCGAACGGACTACTCTTGCGCTGTTCTTGATGGAGTATACAGCGGCTGGCGGTGATCTTGTGTGAACCAGGACGCGCGCCGGTCGTTTGAACTTTGGGCAGCAGCAGCCGGCATGGCAGCGTCGGCGGGACCGATGGTGGATGCGCTACGCTGACCCACCCTGCGCAACCGGCTTCGTTGTCGGTTGGATAAGGTGCGCCGCCCAGTGTCAGGGACCCGCCACAGGGGTCGCGCGACGCTGCCCAAACTTGGAACTGCTGCCCGGCACACCAGGCATCGCGGTCAGCGTCCGGTGCGGGAAGGGGTTCGGTTGGACAGGGGGTATCAGGACCATTAAAAATGGCGGAGAGAGAGGGATTCGAACCCTCGATGGGCTTTTGACCCATACTCCCTTAGCAGGGGAGCGCCTTCAGCCGCTCGGCCATCTCTCCAAAAAAATTTTTAACCAACGCGGTAACCGCTGCTTTGCGACTCGCAGCGACGGTGTCTTTTGCCGTCTCCTTGTCGGATAAGTCCTGCGGCGGCGGTGGATTCCGGATGATCCGAACCATCGCCAACCGAGCTTAATCGGACTCGCATGATACGAGTCCGACATTATAACGCGGTCAGAGTTCGCTTACCAGTTAATCCGGCGCGGCGGTCTCTTCGTTGGTGCCGGGCGCGGGCCCGTGACCAGCTTCCGCTTGCTCACGTTTGATGCGTTCGTAGATCTCCTCGCGATGCACGGCCACGTCCCGCGGGGCGTTGACGCCGATGCGCACTTGGTTACCTTTTACGCCAAGGACTGTCACGGTGACTTCGTCACCAATCATAAGGGTCTCGCCGACGCGGCGAGTTAAGATCAACATCGTTGCTTTCTCCCTTCGTTCCTTTATCCGACATACGTGGTGCGCCCGAACGTAACCGCGGCAATCATCCGCGCCCGGTTGCGCGGGCACCAACCACACCCAGACCAAGCAGGGGGTGCACAACCCCCACTTGGGATTCTAACAATAGCTTAGGCTGAGCCCAAGCTTTTGCTGCAATTCCATGACGTCTTTCAGCCTAATAAATCACCTTAGGCCCTGAAACGCGTGACGCGCTTCCTGTACCGCCCACGCCAACGGATCAGGCCGACTGATTCGGGTGGTCGAGTTCGAAGGCGTCGTGCAGGCAGCGCACCCCGAGCTCCAGATATTTTTCATCGACGACGACCGAGATCTTGATCTCGGAGGTGGAGATCATGCGGATGTTGATCCCCTCGCGTGCCAGGGCGCCGAACATGGTGCTGGCGATGCCGGCATGGTTGCGCATCCCCACGCCTACCAGCGAGAGCTTGACGATGCGCTTGTCGCCGAGGACTTGGCGTGCCGACAGCGTCGCGGCCGTTTTGTTGAGGCAGTCTAGGGCGCGGTCGAAGTCGTTGCGGTGCACCGTGAAGGTGAAGTCGGTGGTGGTCTCATCCGGTGCAATGTTTTGGACGATCATGTCGACTTCAATGTTGGCATCGGCGATCGGCCCGAGAATCTTGTGGGCGACGCCGGGCTGATCCGGCACACCCAGGACAGTCAATTTGGCCTCGTCTCGGCTGAAGGCGATACCGGCGATCTTGGCGTCTTCCACGGTGTCTTCCTCAAATGTGATCAGCGTGCCCGCGCCCTCATCGAAACTGGAGAGCACGCGTAATGGGACCCGATATTTCCCGGCGAATTCCACCGAGCGGATTTGCAGGACCTTGGAGCCGAGACTCGCCATCTCCAGCATTTCCTCGAAGGTGATGCGATCAAGCTTGCGCGCCTTGGGTTCGACACGCGGGTCGGTGGTGTAGACGCCGTCCACATCGGTGTAAATCTGGCACTCATCGGCTTTGATGGCGGCGGCGATGGCGACCGCCGAGGTATCCGAGCCGCCGCGCCCGAGTGTCGTGATATTGCCCTGCGCATCAATGCCCTGGAACCCGGCGATGACCACCACCCGGCCGGCATCCAGGTCGGCGCGCACGCGGGCCGCGTCGATGTCGCGGATGCGCGCCTTGTTGTGGGTGCTGTCGGTCAGGATGTGAACCTGAGCGCCGGTGTAGGAGCGCGCCGGGCAGCCCTGGGCATCCAGCGCCATCGTCAACAGGGCAATGGTGACCTGCTCGCCGGTCGAGAGCAGCACGTCCAGTTCCCGCGGCAGCGGTTGCTCCTGGACCTGCTTCGCCAGCCCGATCAGCCGGTCGGTCTCCCCGGACATGGCGGAGACCACCACCACGACCTGGTTGCCCTGGTCGCGCCAACGCTTGACGCGGTCAGCGACGGCGCGGATGCGCTCGCTGTTGGCGACCGAGGTGCCGCCGTATTTCTGTACGATCAAAGCCATCAAAGTCTCTGCTGCAACGGAAAATGAGTCAGTATGTCAGCCGCGGACGGTGCGCACAGCGGACGCTACCGTAATACCGTGCCCTGTAGGGTCCGCTGTGCGGACCGCCGCCCCTGCGCGGACCGCCGCCCCGTCGGGTCCGCTGTGCGGACCGACGACCGTACAGATCGCGCGGTGGCCGGGTTTATAACCAAGGCCCACCCGCGGATGCGGCGTGGCCGGAACCGTGATCAAGGCCGGTCAGGCAGCCGCTGGCGGACCCAAGCCTCCACCAGCCCCAAGGCCGCGGGCAGACCCGCGGGGTCGGTTCCGCCGGCCTGCGCCATGTCGGGCCGTCCGCCGCCCTTGCCGCCGACTTTTGCTGCCACCTCGCGGATCAGCTCGCCGGCCTTAAGCCGATCGGTCAGGTCCTTGGTGACGCCGGCCGCCAGGCTCACCTTGCCGTCCACCGTGCTGGCCAGGACAACGACCGCGGAGCCGAGTTGATCCTTGAGCTGATCCAGGGTCTCGCGCAGCGCCTTGGGATCGATGCCGTCGATTTGCGCCGCCAGGACCTTGACCGCGCCGACCGCCACCGCCTGGGAGGCGAGATCCTTGCCGGCCGAACTCGCCAGCCGTGATTTGATCTGATCCAACTCTTTTTCCAAGGCACGGCCGCGCTCGATGAGGGTCGTGACCCGATCGTCCAGATCCTCGCGTCCGCCCTTGAGCAGGCCGGCCAGGCGCAGCACCCGGTCCTCATCCGCCTCGACCCAGTCCAGCGCGCCGGCGCCGGTCATGGCCTCGATACGCCGCACGCCGGAGGCAATGCCGCCCTCGCCGACAATCTTGAACAGACCGATATCGCCCACGGCCTTGACGTGGGTGCCGCCGCAGAGCTCGGTGGAGAAATCGCCCATGCGCAGCACCCGTACCTGATCGCCGTATTTCTCGCCGAACAGGGCCGCGGCGCCGGTCGCCTTGGCGTCCTCCAGATCCATGATTCGGGTCTCGACCACATGATTCTTGCGGATCTCGCGATTGACCAGCCGCTCGATCTCGAGCAGTTGCGCGCGGGTGACCGGTTCGAAGTGCGAGAAGTCGAAGCGCAGACGCTCCGGGCCGACCAGCGAGCCCTTTTGCTGTACATGATCACCCAAGGTCCGGCGCAGGGCGGCATGTAACAGATGGGTGGCCGAGTGGTTGAGTGCCGTGGCATGACGCCGCGCGTCATCCACCTGCGCCGCGACGCTGTCGCCGACCCGCAGCTGGCCGATGACGACCCGCCCCAGATGATAGATGACGCCTTCGGCCTTTTTCTGGGTATCGGCGACCTCGAAGCGCCCGCTCTCGCCGGTGAGCCAGCCGCGGTCGCCGACCTGACCGCCGGATTCTCCGTAGAAGGGGGTGAGGTCGAGGATGACCAGTCCGTCCTGACCCTCCTCCAGAGCATCGCAGGAGTGGCCGTCCCGGTACAGGGCGACCACGGTGGCGGTCTCATGCAGGTAGTCGTAACCGCAGAATTCGGTCTGGCCCTGGATGTCGATGGCGACATCCTGGCCCGCTCCGAACTGACTGGCGGCGCGGGCGCGGTCTTTCTGCGCGTCCATGGCGTGCTCGAAGCCATCCATGTCGAGGGTCAGGCCGCGCTCGCGGGCGATATCGGCGGTCAGATCCGTGGGGAAACCGTAGGTGTCGTAGAGTTTGAAGACCGTCTCACCGGGGATGCGGCCATCGGCCAGTCCGGCGATCGCTGTTTCGAGGATGCCCATGCCGTTGGCCAGGGTCTCGGCAAAACGTTCCTCCTCCAATCGCACCAGCCGCTCCACCTGGCCTTGGGCGGTGCGCAGTTCGGGATAGGCGTCGCCCATTTCGGCGACCAGCGGCGCGACCAGCCGATAGAAAAAGGGCGCGGTGCAGCCCAGACGATACCCGTGGCGGATGGCGCGGCGCATGATGCGGCGCAGCACATAGCCGCGACCCTCGTTACCGGGGGTGACGCCGTCGGTGATCAGGAAGGCGGTGGAGCGGATGTGATCGGCGATGACGCGCAGGGATTGGTCGGCCTGGTCCGCGCACCCGGTGATCGCGGCAGCCGCCGCGATCAGCTTCACGAACAAATCGATATCATAGTTGCTGTGCACCCCCTGCATGACCGCCGCCAGGCGCTCCAGACCCATGCCGGTGTCGACCGAGGGCCGGGGCAGGGGGGTCAGGGTGCCGTCGGCGGCACGGTTGAACTGCATGAAGACCAGGTTCCAGATCTCCACGTAGCGGTCACCGTCGGCGTCCGGCGAGCCGGGCGGTCCGCCGGCAATCGCCGGGCCGTGGTCATAGAAGATCTCGGAGCAGGGGCCGCAGGGACCGGTGTCGCCCATGGACCAGAAGTTGTCCGCGGCGCCGCAGCGCGAGAAGCGTTGCGGATCGACCTTGATCTCGTCGAGCCAGATGGACGCGGCCTCGTCGTCTTCGGTATAGACGGTGAACCACAGCCGCTCGGGCGGCAGTTGCAGCACCCGGGTCAGATAATCCCAGGCGTAGTGGATGGCCTCGCGCTTGAAATAATCACCGAAGCTGAAGTTACCCAGCATCTCGAAGAAGGTGTGGTGGCGGGCGGTGTAGCCCACGTTCTCCAGATCGTTGTGCTTGCCGCCGGCGCGGACACACCGCTGTGAGGTCACGGCACGGGTGTAGGGACGACGCTCGCGGCCAAGGAAGGCGTCCTTGAACTGGACCATGCCGGCGTTGGTGAACAGGAGCGTGGCGTCATTGGCTGGAATCAGCGGGCTGGAGGCGACCGGCTGATGGCCCTGGTGCGCAAAATAATCGATAAAGCTGGCGCGCAGGTCGGAACTGGTGGTCATGTGGAATACTCGAATGGACCGCGGAAACGGATCGGTCAGTCGTGCCGACGCAGGAGGCGGTGGATCAGCTCGGCGGGAAACCCGCGGCTTTCCAGAAAACGCCCGCGCCGACCCAGGTCGGCCTGATCGGTCGGTGGGGCCGGCCCAAAGCGCCGGTCGTGGGCCTGCGTCAGCAAGGCCGGCCAAGCGTCATTCATGGCGTGTAACCGGGGGTCGATGGCCGCGTCCGACAGGCCCTTGTCGCGCAGTTCGGCGCGGATGCGCAGCGGACCAAAGCCTTTGCGTGCCCGCTCGGCCACATAGACCTCGGCCAGCCGTGCCTCGTCGAGCGCCCCCTGCGCGACCAGCCGGTCCAGTGCCGCGGCGATGAGCGCGCTCGCGTAGCCGCGGGCCGCGAGCTTGCGTTCCAACTCCAGCCGCGAGTGCTCGCGGGCGGCAAGCAGCTTGAGCGCGCGGGATTCGACCTCGCTCGTCGCCGCGGGAGTCGGCGCGTCATCCGCCGCGGTCAGGGCGTGTGCGCTCAGGGCTCGAGCTCCTCGGCCTCGAGCGGATCGGCGGCAGGCGCATCATCGGCCGGACGCGGGAGCATCTGCTCGCGGATGCGGGCCTCGATGGTCTTGGCCAGATCCGGGTTTTCACGCAGGAAGACCCGCGCATTGTCCTTGCCCTGACCGATGCGGTTACCCTGATAGCTGTACCAGGCGCCGGATTTGTCGACGATGCCGGCGGCCACGCCGAGGTCGACGATCTCACCCTCGCGCGAGATGCCCTCGCCGTAGAGGATATCGAACTCGGCCTGCTTGAACGGCGGCGCGACCTTATTCTTGACCACCTTGACCTTGGTCTCGTTGCCGATGACCTCGTCACCCTTCTTGATGCTGCCGGTGCGGCGGATGTCGAGCCGCACCGAGGCGTAGAATTTGAGGGCATTGCCGCCGGTTGTGGTTTCCGGAGAGCCAAACATTACCCCAATTTTCATACGGATTTGATTGATGAAAATGACCAGGCAGTTCGAGCGATTGATGTTGCCGGTGAGCTTGCGCAGCGCCTGGGACATCAGGCGCGCATGCAGCCCGACATGGGAATCGCCCATCTCGCCTTCGATCTCGGCCTTGGGGGTCAGGGCCGCGACCGAGTCGACGACCACCAGGTCGACCGCCCCGGAGCGCACCAGCATGTCGGTGATCTCCAGCGCCTGTTCACCGGTGTCGGGCTGCGAGACCAGCAACTCGTCGATGTTGACGCCGAGCTTCTGCGCATAGCCGGGGTCCAGCGCGTGCTCGGCATCCACGAAGGCGGCGGTGCCGCCGAGCTTCTGGATCTCGGCGACCACATGCAGGGTGAGGGTGGTCTTGCCCGAGGATTCCGGTCCGTAAATCTCAACGACCCGGCCGCGCGGCAGTCCGCCGATGCCGAGCGCGAGATCCAGGCCGAGGGAGCCGGTGGAGACCACATCGACGTTGCGCACGGCGCCCACGTCGCCCATGCGCATCACCGACCCCTTGCCGAATTGCTTTTCGATCTGGGTCAGGGCCGCGGCCAAAGCCTTTTTGCGATTTTCGTCCATCGGGTCTCCGTTGGTCCTCATCCGGGCACCGCGTGCGCCCATCGCGTCGGCGTCAGGTGTCCAGAGCTTAGAAAGTCTATGATTATCGCACAGCGCACTCACGCCTGACAGAACTTGAGTCCTGACTGCTCAGCCATCCGACCGGCTCTGACCCGCGAGCCGCTCGATCAGGCCTTCCAGGGCGAACCGCACCGCCTGATGGCGCACCTCGTCGCGATCACCGGCGAATTGCAGGCGGCGCGTCCAGGGCGGGCCATCCGGAATCGACCAGGCGAACCAGACCGTCCCCACTGGTTTGTCGTCACTGCCGCCGCCGGGTCCGGCGATGCCGCTGACCGCCACCGCCACCTGGGCCTGGCTGCGTTCGAGGGCCCCGGCCACCAGTTCCAGGACCACGGGTTCGCTGACCGACCCGCTGGCCTCCAGGGTGGGTGGACGGACCCCCAGCATGGCCTCCTTGGCGGCGTTGCTGTAAGTGACGAAGCCGCGATCGAACCAGGCGCTGCTGCCGGCGACGTCCGTCACCACTTTGGCGACCCAGCCCCCGGTGCATGACTCTGCCGTGACCAGGCGCAGTCCGCGGGCCATGAGCAGCGTTCCGAGGCGGGTTGCAAGAGCGTCGAGTCGTTCAGTCATAATGTTCAGTGTCCTTCAGCGGTCGGAACTGCACAAGAACCGGGTTGAGTTGGGGCCGCCCACCTGTCGTTGGGGCCGGTCGCGCGCGCTCGCAAGGTGGCAGCCGAGGATCGGCCCGGTCGGCCGCGCCGGAGCCTGCGGCCGGGACGCTCCGGCAATCGCCCAAGGCGCAGGTTTTCCCCTTGCGGCGTCGGTGGGGTGCCGTCTAACCTGCCGGGCAACCGGCCGCGGTAGTCGCCCGCGGCCTATTCTACACACCGCGCGGCAGTCAGTGCCGCGCCTGCTGGCGGAGTGCACCCTCATGAACGACCTTGATATCCTGGTGGAACACAAACCATCCCCCGCCAAACTCGAGGTTCTGGGCGTGGAGGGCTGGCCCCTGTGGCGTCGGGAGCCGGCGATCTTTCCCTGGCGTTACACGCAGCAGGAAAGCTGTTATGTCCTGCGCGGCCGCTTTCTGGTGACCCCCGAGGGCGGCGTTCCCCAGGAGTTCCGCCGCGGCGATCTGATCCGCTTCCCGGCCGGACTCGCCTGTACCTGGGAGGTGCTGGAGGCGGTGGAAAAGCATTACCGGCTCGACTAACCCTGAGGAGGACCTTACCGATGAATCCCCTCTCGCATTTCGATCCCGATGACCCTTACCCGGAGAGCGACGGCGAACCGATGGCGGAGAACACCCAGCAGTATGAATGGTTGGTGAAGATCAAGGAGAATCTGGAAATCCTCTTCGCTGCAGATCCCGCGGTCTTTGTCGCCGGTAACCTCTTCTGGTACCCGGTGCCCGACCGCCGGGTCACCGGACCGCTGGCTCCGGACGTGATGGTTGCGCTTGGCCGACCCAAGGGGTTTCGCCGCTGCTACAAGCAATGGGAAGAGGGCGGGATCGCTCCCCAGGTGGTTTTCGAGATCCTGTCGCCGGCCAACAGCGTCAAGGAAATGGCCGATAAACTGGCCTTCTACGACGCCTACGGGGTCGAGGAATATTACGTCTATGACCCGCCCGCCAACACCTTGGAGGTCTGGCTGCGCCAGAGCGGGCGGTTACACCGCATGTCGCACATCAAGGGCTGGACCAGCCCGCGGCTTGGCATCCGTTTCGCTTTGAGCGGCGCATCCCTGGACATCTTCGATCCGCAGGGACGGCCGTTCCGGACGTCGGTGGAGCTGGCTGCGCAGGCGCGGCAGGAACGTGCACGTGCCGATCAAGAAGCTGCGCACGCCGCGCGGGAGGCGGCACGCGCCGCGCGGGAGGCCGCACGCGCTGACCAGGAAGCAACGCAATCGCGGCAGGAGCGCAGCCGCGCCGACCAAGCCGACGCGCGGGCCGACCAAGCCGACGCACGGGCCGAGCAGGCCGCCGCTCGGGCCGAGCAGGAGGCGGCACAGGCACGGCAGGAGCGGGAGCGCGCGCAGCAGGAGCACGATCGGGCGGAGCGTCTGGCCGCTCGGCTGCGCGCCCTGGGCATCGAGCCCTAGGCAATCCCCGCCAATCGCCGTAGTCTCACAGTGTCGTCCCACATCGTCCGTGACCCACGGACTGCATCAACCGGAGAGCGCTTCATGCCGACGCTTGGCACCCCATTTTCTGCCACCGCTACCAAGGTTTTGCTGTGTGGTGCCGGCGAGCTTGGCAAGGAAGTCGTGATCGAACTGAAACGCCTGGGCGTGGAAGTCATCGCCTGCGACCGCTACGCCAATGCCCCGGCGATGCAGGTCGCCGACCGTGCCTACAGCTTCTCCATGCTGGACGGTGCAGAATTGCGGCGCGTGATCGAACTGGAGCGGCCGGATTACATCGTCCCGGAGATCGAGGCGATCGCCACCGAGACGCTGGTGGCCTTGGAGGCCGAGGGTTTCACCGTCATTCCGACCGCCCGTGCCGCGCAACTGACCATGAACCGCGAGGGGATTCGCCGGTTGGTTGCGGAGGAGTTGGGCATCCCCACGTCGACTTATCGATTCGCCGACACCCCGGACGACTTTGCCGCCGCGGTCGCGGCGATCGGTCTGCCCTGCGTGGTGAAGCCCATCATGTCCTCGTCCGGTAAGGGCCAGAGCCTGGTGCGGACCCGCGATGCGATCGGCGCGGCCTGGGACTATGCGCAAGGCGGCGGGCGCAGCGGCGCCGGACGCGTCATCGTGGAAGGATTGGTCCCCTTCGACTATGAAATTACCTTGCTCACCGTGCGCCATCGCGACGGCACCAGTTTCTGCGAACCCATCGGCCACCGTCAGGAGGACGGCGACTACCGCGAGTCCTGGCAGCCGCAGCCGATGCGTCCAGGTGTGCTGGCGCGGGCGCGCGAGATCGCCGGCCGGGTCACCGCGGCCCTGGGCGGACGCGGGATCTTCGGTGTGGAACTGTTCGTGCGTGGCGATGAGGTGATCTTCAGCGAGGTCTCACCGCGTCCCCACGACACCGGTCTGGTGACCTTGATCTCGCAGGATCTGTCCGAGTTCGCCCTGCACGTACGCGCCATCCTGGGGCTGCCGATTCCGGAAATCCGCCAACTCGGCCCGGCCGCCTCAGTGGCGCTTCTGGTCGAGGGCGAATCCGATCAGCCGCGCTTCGGTAACCTGGCGGCTGCTTTGGCGGCGCCGGGCACCGATCTGCGCCTCTTCGGCAAGCCCGAAGTGCGCGGGCGCCGCCGCATGGGTGTCGCCCTGGCGCGCGGTAAGGACATCGCCACGGCCACGGCCAAGGCGCTCGCGGTGGTGGCCCAGGTGCGGGTGAGTCTGGACTGAATGTATACGGAACGGTTTTGAGTTTTCGGTTTTTTGTTTTTAGTTAAGGAATATTAAACATTGGGTTACGAAAAACAAGAAACGAAAAACCAACAACGACGGGTATAGGTGAGCGATGAACAGGCGATATTTCCATGCGTTCGGTGTCGTCGCGCTGGCTGCGCTGTTGGTGGGCTGTGTCCCGGTCCAGGTGCGCGAGGACGCGGCGGGCGGTTGGGCCGCGATTCCGCCGGGCAGTACCCTGACCCTGAACCGGCCGGTGCAGGTGCCTCAGGATCGTGCCCGGATCTTCTTCCTGAGCGGCCGGATCCGACCGGCCGGGGCGAACGCGGGGCCGAGTTGCGGGCTGGAGGTCCGCACCATGTCACGGGAGGGCGCCCAGACCATAGCGCCCCAGACCTTCAGGATCGTCCGCGTGCAGAACCTGTGGACCCAGGTCGCGCGCCTCCAGCGGCCCGGGCCGGTCCGCTTCCAACTTGCCCAATCGACCGACGGGGGCGGCGGCACACCGCTGATTCAGGAGGGCTATCATCTCTGGCTGCGCGGTCCGGACACCAATGTTATGCGTCTCACCTGCCTCGGGATGCTCGACGACATGTGGCGGGCGCGCGCCATCACACTGGAGGAAATCCGCGCCGCCTTGGGAACCGTCGCCACCCTGGAGATCGCCGGGGGGCCTTGATCATCGTTCCGGCCACAAGAAAACCGGAGGTCGAAGCTTTACCGTGAAAGTCGCGCAGCGACCCTGTGCGAGCGGCGTCCCGCCGCGATGGGGTCGGGCGTGTCACTCAAGAATGGAACTCAGCGGCGGATTCACATGATACGCGATCAGGACAATGCCGCGCTCATCGACACCATCCTGTCGGGTTTGCGTTGGGCGACGCTGCTGCGCCTGGTCGCCCAGACTATCAGCTGGATTGTGACCATCGTCGTCGTGCGTTTCATCAGCACCAGCGATTACGGCCTCAACGCCATGCTGGAAACGCCCTTGGAGTTTCTTTTTCTGCTCAGTACCTTTGGTTTGGAACGCGCACTGGTGCACACCAAGACGCTCGGGCGGGAGGCAGTCCGCAGTGCGTTCGGCTGGCTGCTGCTCGTCAACGGTCTGCTGTTTCTCGCCTACTTTTTCGGCAGTTCACTGATCGCCGGTTATTTCAACGAACCCCGTCTCGAACCCCTGGCGCGGGTGCTGGCATTCGTCTTTCTGCTGTTTCCCTTCCGGGTGATTCCGGACGCTTTACTCGACCGTGAACTCAAATTCAAGCTCAAAGCCTTCGCCGAATTGACCGCCGGTGTCGCGGCCGCCATGACGACCTTGCTGCTCGCCGTCTATGGTGCCGGGGTCTGGGCACTGATCATCGGCGTCCTGACCCATCGTGTGCTACTGGCCATCATCCTGATGGTCATGCAGCCCTGGTTCGTGGTGCCGTCATTGCGCTTCCGCCCGGTGCGCGGGATGCTCGCGTTCGGCGGGACCATGGCGCTCGCCGGCGCGGTCAGCATCACTGCCAACCTGCTTCCGGTGCTGATCGCCGGGCCCCGGCTCGGGCCCCAAGCGATGGGCCTGTTTGTTGTCTCGATGCAATTCGCGTTGTTGCCGCTGGCCAAGATCTCGGCCGTCATCAACCCGATCGTTTTCCCCGCGTTCGCGAAGTTTCAGGGCCAGCCCGCGGCGGTTGCGTATTACCTGGAGAAAGCAATCGGCATCGCCGCGCTGGCGCTGCTGCCGCTCATGATCGGACTGGCCTGCGTCGCCGATGCGTTCGTATTGACGCTGTTCGGAGAGTCATGGGCACCGGCCATCGTGCCGCTGACGCTGTTGTCGCTGAGTGTGCCGTTCAGAGGGCTCACGTCATTCCTCCGGCAGGTGCTCGGCGGTATCGGGTATCCCGGTCTCGTCTTACGATCGACCCTGGTGAGTTGGGTGCTGCTCTTCACCCTGATCCTCATCGGCGCCAATGAGGGAGTCATCGGCTTGGTGCTGGCCGTGCTGATTGCCGAACCCATCGTCACCATGGTCACGATCCGGTTGGCTAAGCAAGCGATCGACACGTCGTTTCGCCGCATTGCCCGCGGCTTGCGTCCGGCGGTGCTCGGCGTGGCCGGCATGGCCGCCGGGGTCCTCGGCGTCCACTTGTTGGTAGCCGGCGCACCGGCAGCGGTCCGGTTCGTTGCCGAGGTCGGCGCCGGGCTGATGATCTATCTCGCCATTCTGCGCGTCTTCTTTGCCGAACAGTGGCTGAGTACCCGGGCCTTCCTGAAGCGTTAGACAAAGGTTCCCGATCATGATCCGCGGCGACCAACCTACGGCCATTCTGCTCGGTGCCTTTGACCGTTTCAATTATGGCGATCTGCTGTTTCCGATCGTCGTCGGGAATGAACTGGCAGTGCATAGTCCGGGGACGCTCACCGCGGTTCATGCGCTCATCGGCAGCGACTTCAGACGCTATGGGGCGATGGCGACGCGCCCACTCAAAGCGCTCTTCCGGCCGGGTGCGCTTGCCCCCGGCACGGTCGTCATCTTTGCCGGCGGCGGCACCATCGGTGTCGACTGGAGTGCGATGTATGCCAACCTGCTGGGGCGGACCGGCAATGCCGCGCTCTACTACCTGCAGCGCCTGATCGGTGAAAGTGCCGTCAATGCGCTGAGCCGCCGTTCGTGCGGCGGCCGTGCGCCCTTCCCATGGGTGGCGGGTCCGCAGGATTTTCCCGTTCCGGTCAAAGTCGCCTATAACGCCGTCGGCGGCTCGGAGTTCGCCCGGCTACCGCCGCGCGTGCAGGAACAGACCCTGAACCGGCTGGGGCAGGCGGCTTATCTGTCGGTCAGGGATGCAGAGACGCAGCGCCTGTTTGCGCCACTGGAAAGCCGTCTGCCCGTTGTGCTCGCCCCGGATAGCGCCATCCTGATGTCGGAGCAGTGCGCGATCCCCTGGCTGGAGACGCGGGCCTCGGGCGCACTGCGTGTTCTGCTCGACGCCGGACCTTACCTGTGTTTCCAGTCCAACCAGCGCTATGCGCGCACGCATCTGGACGCCATCGTTGCCGCGCTTGAAGCGATCCACGCGCAGTACCGCTTGCCCGTCGTGCTGCTGCCGATTGGCCGCTATGTCGGGCTCGATGACCAGCTGGCGTTGCGCACCATTCAGGCGAAACTGCGCAGCCCGGCCAGAGTCGTCAGCGCGGACGCCTCGCTCTGCGAGATCATGTTGACCATCGCCAAAGCGACCTTGTTCATCGGCACCAGTCTGCATGGCGCCATCACCGCACAGTCCTTTGCCGTACCGCATCTGGGCTTGAGCGATCGGCCATGCAAGGTCGATTTCTATCTGGAAACCTGGGATCTGCCGGGGCAGTCGCGCTGTCCGGCACTCAGCGAAGTGCCGTGGCGGGCGGGCGAGGTGCTGTCCATTCCCGCGTCGGCACGGTCGACCTTGCGCGATGCACTGATCGCCCGGGCGCACCGGAATTTCGCGGAGATGGCCCCAGCCTGCGGGCTGCGATGGAACTGAACAATCGATGCAGTTTTCTGCAATCGAATGGTAGGCAACGCGAGTAGGCCAATCCGTTCGCCGCGGACGAAGCGCCAAGGTCGCCGGAATCACGCCATGCTGACCGCCCCGGTCTCCTCGTCCAGCAAGGCCGCCAGGGTCGGCAGCAGCCGTCCGATCTCGGCGTCCAGCGCGGCGAACAGTTCGGGGGCGCCACCGGGGGAGTCGCTGGGGTTGCCGGACCGACTCAGGGTTTCCAGTGCGTGCGCCAGTCGGGCGGCCTCCTGTGCTCCCAGATTGCCGCAGGCACCCGCCAGGGCGTGGGTCTCGGCGTTGATTCTGTCATGCGTGGCGTCGGTCACGGCGCGACCAAGGATCGCCAATCGCTCCGGCAGGTCCGTGAGTGCGGCCTCGATCACTGGTGTGATGTCGCCGATGGCCTCGCGCAGGTCGGCGATGACCGCGCGGTCGAGTGTCGGTGCCACGCTTGTCGTGATGGGGGATGCCGCGGTCACGGCCGCCGCGGTCGGCGCGGCCCGCGTCCACCAGCGGTCCAGGGTGGCGAGCAGGTCGGGGGCGCGGATCGGTTTGGGCAGATAGTCGTCCATGCCCGCGGCGAGGCAGCGGTCGCGCTCCGCCGGAAATGCATGGGCGGTGAGTGCGACCACCACCTGATGGGGCCCACCCGCGCCCTGCGCACGCTCGCGTTCACGCAGCGCGCGGGTCGCGGAGAGTCCGTCCAGGACCGGCATTTCGCAATCCATCAACACGATATCGAACGATTGGCTGGTCAGGATGTCCAGTGCCTCGGCGCCGTGGTTGGCGATCCGCACCGTGCAGCCGGACCGCTCCAGGATCCCGCGCAGCACCATCTGGTTGACGTGATTGTCCTCGACCGCCAGCACCCGGCAGCCGTCCAGGTGGATGCGCGCCGGGGTGCGTGTGACCTCGGCCGGGTCGGCATGACCGCCGCCGAACAGGTGGGACAGGGTCTCCAGGAGGAGGCGGCGGCGCACCGGCTTGACCAGGGTGTCATCCGCACCGAGGTCGCGGGCGCGCCGTGCCTCGCCTGTCTCGTCCATGGACGTCTGCAAGACCACCCGGACCCCGAGACCGCCGGGGTCCGCGCGCAGCCAGGTGAGGACGTCGAGTCCATCCATCCCCGGCATCCTGCGGTCCAGGAGCACCAGATCGAACGGCGGGCCGGCGCCGGGGACGGCGATCAGCAGTTCCAGTGCCTGGGGCCCGTCCGCCGCCTCGGTGCAGATCATGGACCAGGCGCGGCACATGCAGTGCAGATAAAGCCGGTTGGTGGCATTGTCGTCGACGATCAGCACGCGCCGTCCGGCAAGCGCCTTGACATCGGCCATCCGCCAGGGCGGCGCCGCCGCGTCGGGGGATGCCTGTTCCAGGGGAATGACGAAGCTGAAGGTACTGCCCTGACCAGGGGTGCTCTCCAAGTCCAGGGTGCCGCCCATCATCTCGACGAGTTGATTGCTGATCGCCAGCCCCAGACCGGTGCCGCCGAAGCGCCGGGTGGTGCTGTTGTCGGCCTGCCGGAAGGCTTCGAAGATGTGCGCCCGCGCTTGCGGGTCGACGCCGATCCCGGTATCGCAGACCGCGAAGCCGATCCGCGGCGCCAGCGGGTCCGGATCGTCCAGCCAGACCCGCAACCCCACCTCGCCATACTCGGTAAACTTGATGGCATTGCCGATCAGGTTGATCAGGACCTGGCGCAGCCGGGTGGGGTCCCCCACCACCGCGGTCGGTACCTCGGGCTCGACGTGACAGATCGCCTCCAGACCCTGGCCCATGGCCTTACCGGCCAGCATCTGCATCACTTCTTCCGCCAGCTCCGGGAGGTTGAACGCGGCGCGCTCCAGTTCCAGGCGGCCGGCATCGATTTTGGAGAAATCCAGGATGTCGCCGATCACCCCGAGCAACCCTTCGGCCGAGTTGATGCCGGTGTCCACATAATGCATCTGCTCAGTACTGAGTTCAGTCCCCTTGAGCAGCTCCAGCATCCCCAGGACGCCGTTCAGCGGGGTCCGAATCTCGTGACTCATGCTGGCCAGGAACTGGCTTTTGGCATTGGCCAGTTCCACCGCCTGGTCGCGCGCCTGCTCCAGCACCTCGGCCTGATCGGCGCTCACCGTTACGTCCTGCACCAGCACCACCCGGCCGCCGCTCTCCCCGGCGACGTTCTGGATGTTGAATGCGCGGCGCCGGCCATCCCGGTCGGTACAGCGATGGGGCAGGGCGGCGATACCCTGGGGGTCGAAGCGGTCGAGCCCGCCGCACTCGCGGGCGAACCGGTCCATGGTGGCATTGAACGCCTTGAATCCCTCCGGGGTCGCCGACATGACCCCGATATCCAGGGCCTGGGTGGCGGCGAACAGAATGTCCAGGTCCTTGGCCTGCCGGTTGGCTCGCAGGGTGCGCATGATGGAGGCGATGCGCATCAGGAAAATGTTGATCGGGTCGTCTTTCCAGATCAGATCGATGGCGCCGGCATCCAGGGCGTCTTCGATGACCTCCTTGCGCTGGGAGTGCATGACCACCGTGATGTCGCGCGTGCGGTCATCCTCCAGCAGTGCCCGGCAGAGGGCGTCGCCGTTGCCGCCGGGCATGAAATAATCGACCACCGCGAGCTGCGGTTTGTGGCGGCGCGCCAGTTCCAGGGCGGCGGCCATGGAGTCGGCGATCAGGACCGTATAGCCGTTGTTGCGCAGCAGGTCGCCGTACTTGGCGCAGACCGTCGGTGAGTCGTCCACGAACAGAATGGAGCCGCCCAGCGGTTCGCGGCTTTTCAGGAGCTGGCGGGCGCGCCAGTCGCCCATGCCGCCGGCCTCGCTGTAGGTGGTCAGAAACTTACGCATCCGATAGGGCAGGAGCGTCAGATCTTCCTTGAGCTGGATGTCATTGTTCGGACGCAGACTCGCGAGCTGATAGGCCCGGTCGTCGGGCTGTTCGGTGAAGATCATTACCGCGAGGGCGTCCAGGCGGCGTTCCCCGGCGATACGCTCCAGCAGCTCCCAGCCGTTCATCCCCGGCATCAGCCAGTCGAGCAGGAGTCCGTCGAAGGGTTGACCCGCGGCCAGCGCCTCACCGAGCATCCGATAACCCTCCTCGGCACCGTCCGCCGCCGCGCACCTTAAGCCGGCCTGGGTCAGCGACTGGGTACAGACCGCCCGCATGGTGGGTGAGTCATCGACGATCAGGACGCGGAACGGGGTCTGCAAAGGCGTTTCCTCAGGCATCCGCGTCTCCTGGTCGATGCGGTTGCAGTAGTCCCAGGCTGGGGTGATGCGGGTCGTGCCGCTTGACTTCACGCAGATAGCCTTGGGCCAGGTCCTTCAGTCCTTTTTTATGCAGCAAGAGGCCCATCAGGACCAGCGCTTCCACTTGATCGGCCGGGGCCAGCTTCAGGCCGCCGGCCGCGGCGCCATGGAGCAGTGATTCAGCGATCTCCAGCGCCTCGAAATCCTCACCACAATCAGCCAGCACCCGCGCCTTGCCGAGCCGGGCGAGCGGGTGGCCGGGATCGGCGCTCAGGACGGCGTCGAAGGCGCTCAAGGCTTCGGCAAAGCGCTTGGCGCGGTAATGGACTTGGGCCTGGGCCAAGTGGGTGGTCAGCGCCGATCCGCGTAACGGCGCCGCCGCGGCGGCCCGGGCCGGCCGCGGCAGCGGCCGCGACACCGGGGACACGGCGGTTCCACTGGCCCAGGTTGGCGCTGGGGTCGGGTTCCGGGTTGGCGGAGCGGTCGACGCGCCGCGGGACGGGGCAGCGGCGACCGCGACCCGGCCGGTACGCGGCGCGGGTCCGGATTCGCCCGCGGCCGGCGCACCCGGCGGACGGAAGCCGACGCAACCGTCGAACTCCTGCATCCGGAAAGTGCCCCGCGGGATATTCCATTCGGCATGATCGACGAACAGCCAGCCGTCCGGGACCAGCAGCCGGCCCAGCACGGCCAAGGCGTCGACGGTGGTCTCGGGGTCGAAGTAGATCAGCAGGTTTTCGCAGAAGACGATATCGAAGCGGCGGGCCAGGACGACTTCGGCATCTTCCAGCAGATTGAGTCGGCGCAGTTCCACGCGCGGCAGCAGGGCCGGTTCCAGTTGCCAGGCACGGGGTCCGTCAGGCGAGAACCAGCGCCGCGCCAGCTCCGGGTCGGTGCGCCGCAGGGCCAGCGGGCTGTAGCGTCCGCGGCCGGCGTCCGCGATACAGGTCGCCGAGATGTCGCCGCCGACGAGTTGGACGGACTGCGGCGGGATGCGGTGCTCTTCGCACAGGATCGCCAGGCTGAAGGGCTCCTCGCCGCGGGCGCAGGGCAGCGAGAGGATGCGCACCGGCTGACCCGGCCGCCGCGCCAGCCGCTGCGGGATCAGCCGGGTCACCACCACCCGCATCTGCTCCAGTGCGCGAAAAAAGTAGGATTCGTTGGTGGCGACGGCGTCGATGAAGGCCTGCGGCGGGAGCCCGCCGCTCAAGAGCCGTTGCAGATACAGTGCCGGGTCCAGCCCATGGCGCTCGGCCTCGAGGCGCACCGCCAATTCGACCGGGGCCTGATTCTGGTCAGTGATGCTGATGCCGGTGTGGGTGCGGATCCAGTCGCGCAGCGGCGCGGCGACGCATCCTGCCGGCGACTCCGGACGCGTATCCGCGGCCGGTGGCGGCCTGGGTCCGCGGCTCATCGCCCGTCCTCGATCCAGCGGGCAAGCAGGCGTGCCAACTCCGGCAGGGCCTGGCCATGGGTGACGATCCCGCGGCGGATCGGCGCACCCGGCATCCCGTCCACCACGGCGGTGGCCGGGTCCTGCACCAGCACCCGGCCGCCGGCGGCCTTGATCAGGGCCAGACCCTCGGCCCCGTCGTCCCCCAGTCCGGTCAGTACCACGCCGCAGATCGGTGCTTCAGCCGCGGTCGGGAGGGCTATCCGCGGACCGGCCGCCGGCGCGGCCACCGCGGCCGCGACCGACGCGAACAACCGGTTGATGTTGGGACAGTAGACCGCATCGCCCGCGGACTCGTATTGAAGTCGCCCGCCCGCCGACAGGATCAGGTTCCGGCGCCCCCCGCAGGCCAGATAGACATGACCGGGGATCGGGATTTCACCCGCCCGGGCCACCGTCGCCGGGTGTCCGGTTTCCTCACTCAGCCAGAGCGCGAGTCCTTCGGTAAACTCCGGGTCGATGTGCTGTGACACCAGATAGACCGCCGGGAGCCCGCGCGGCAGGGCGCCGAACAGGGTCGCGAGTGCGCTCGGCCCGCCGGTGGAGCTGCCGACCGCGACGACCCGTACCTCGCCACGTCGCCTGCCGTGCGCGGCCGGCGCGGTCGCGGTGCCCGGCCGGGTCGCGCCGTCGGCCGGTCGCGGCGGCGCCGCCGCGACCGTGCCGGCACCGGACCGCAGACTCAGCACCGTGCGCATCTTGCGCAACAGGCCGGTGCCGGCGGTGAGCAAGTCGGCGCGGGTCACACGCTCGCCCGGACGCGCCGTGAGGCTCGGGGTATGGGTGTAGTCCAGCGCGCCCTGCTTCAGGGCGTTGAAAAGATAAGCAGTATTGCTGCGAATGGTCGCGCTGGAGATGAGAATACGCGTGGGGCAGGCGGCCATGATGCGGCGGGTGACCTCCACCCCGTCGATATCAGGCATGTGCAGATCGAGTAACACCAACTGCGGCCGTAGGCGGCAGACCAATTCCACGCCGGCCAGGCCGCCGGTCGCCTGCCCGAGCAGCCGAAAGCCGCCGTCGGCTGCAATGACGGCCGCGGTGACCGCCCGCGCGACCGGCGAGTCGTTGACGATGACCACGCCGGCCGGGGGCACGACGGCATCCGCGGTCCGCGGGGCCGTGGTACTCATGGTGCGCGACCGGGGGTCCAGGCGGGCCGCGGCGCCGGCGGGTCGGCGCCGGCGCTGTCCGCCGCGAGCAGCTGGGCGACCAGCGCCAACATGGCATCGGTGTCGAACTCGGACTTGGTGACATAACGATCCGCACCCGCCTCCAGCGCGCGGTCACGGTCTTCGGTGCGGTCCTTATAGGAAACGACGATGATCGGCAGCCGGCGGAAGCGGTCGATACCGCGCAGGGTGCGGATCAGTTCCAGTCCGTTCATGCGCGGCATGTCGATGTCGGTGATGAGGATGCGGTGATCCCCCGCCTTGGCCTTGTTGAGCCCATCGACCCCGTTCACCGCCGTGGTCACCTGATAGCCGGCCTGCTCCAGGAAGTGCCGCTCCACCTCCCGCACCGTCACCGAGTCTTCCACCACCAGGACCTGGGCCGGTGTCGTGTCCGCCGGTGCCGCGGTCCGGCCGGGACCCGGCGTCAACTCCGGCACTGGTGCCGTCGGTACCGCGCGCGCCGCCGCCGGATGCAGGTGCCCGACGCCGTCGTGCAGGTGTTGCAGCAGGTCCGGAACATCCAGGATCAGGGCCAGACCGCCATCCTCCAGTAAGGTGAGTCCGGAGACCTCCGCGACCTTGCCCAGGCGTTCGTCCAGCGGCCGGGACACCATGTCCTGCTCGTCCACCACGGCCTCGACCAGGAGTGCGCAACGGCTATCCCCCTCGCCCAGCACCAGCAGGTGTTTGCGCTCCAGGTCGGCGTGGACCGGCGCCAGCCCGAGGAGGGCATGGAGCTGGACCAAGGGCAGGGTTTCCTCTTCCAGGTGCACCGCCAACCGTCCGGCAATTTCACGCAGGTCGACGGCGGCCAGGCGGCGCACCCGCGCCACCTCGCCCATGGGGAAGGCGTAGCGCTGATCGCCGAACAGGGGGTGGCGTCCGCCCACCACCAGCAGGCAGCGGGTGAGCGACAGGCTCAAGGGGACCAGCAGCTCAAAGCAGGTGCCGCGGCCGGGTTCGCTGCGCACGCCGACGGTGCCGCCGGCGGCCTCGATGCCGGCCTTGACGATATCGAGCCCGAAGCCCCGCCCGGAGGTGGCTGAGACCGTGGCCGCGGTACTCAGACCCGGCAGGAAGAGGAACTGCATCCGCTCCTCGATCCCCATGTGCGACCAGAGCGCGGCGGTGGTATGGCCGGCCGCGATCACGGCTGCCGCGAGCCGCGTCTGGTCGATACCGGCGCCGTCGTCTGCCACCCGGATGCGCATTCGGGAACCCAACTGGCGTGCCTCCACCAGGATGTGCCCGTTCGCCGGTTTACCCTGGGCGGTGCGCGCCGCGGGCGGCTCGAGGCCGTGATCCAGCGCATTACGCAGCAGATGCAGCAAGGGGTTGCGCAACTGTTCCAGCACCGCCCGATCGATGCGGTTGTCGCTCCCGTCGAGTTGCAAGTCGACCCGCTTGCCCAGCTCCAGAGCCAGATCGCGGGCCAGTCGCGGATAGTCGTCCAGCAGATCACCCAGCGGCACCAGGCGCGCCTGGGTCACCTGGTCCGCCAGGCCGTCGGCCAGATGCCGCAGTCGGCCCTCCATCCGGTCGTGCGCCGCGGTGAGCACGTCGAGTGCGGCGGCGCCGGCCGACAACCGCTGGGCGCCTTGGCGCAGTGTCTCCTGCTGGGTCTCCCGGTCGAGGTCCTCGCTCAGGGCGGCTGCCACCAGACGTTCGAGCTGGGCCCCGGCGCGGGCCTGGGTCCGTGACAGGACCCGCAATTGGTGACGCTGCCCGGCCAGGGCCGCGACTGCCACCGTCAGTTCGCCCGACAGCCGGTGCAGCCGGTCGAGTTGTTCATAGTCGAGCCGGGCCTGACGCCGTGTGGCCGGGGCGGGCTCGGCCCGCGGCGCGTCGGGCGGCTTCCCGGTGGAGTCGGCGGGGGCTGGGGCACCGGACGCTTCAGCGACACTGACCATCGGCTCCGACGGGACGGCGACCGGTGGGTTGACCGCGGCGACAGCGGTCGACCCGGCGGCCGCAGGGCTGACAGCCGGGGACGCGGTCTGGTCCGCGGTCTGCTCCGTCGGCGGGCGGCACGGGGGCAGGATGCCGGTTTCCCGGTAGCGGGCGAGCGACTCCAGGAAACCGGCGAGCGGCGGGGGCTCGGCGCCCCCGGCGATGCGTTCCAGCACCGTCTCGATCCAGCACAGGCCGCAAGCGATGAGCGCGATCCGATCGGGCGATGGCGGAACCGCGGTGCCGCCCGCCGCCTCCGGCTCCCCGCGGACCAGGTCCTCCAGAGCCCCGGCCAACTCACGTACCGGATCGCAGCCGACGGCGCGGGCCGCGCCCTTGAGCGTGTGAAAGACCCGACGCAGGTGGGCATCCCAGGCCTCCGCATCGGTTGTCAAGTCGGCTAGCCTGGCGCGCGCCTGCGCCACCTGTTCCTGCACCTCAAGGCGGAAGATGGCCAGCAGGTCCAGGCCGGCGACCCCGTCGGCCGCGGCGGGTGATGGCGGTGCGGGCGGGTCCGGCAGCGGTGCGGCGTCGCCGGGGGCGGACTGGTAGTTGTCCAGCCGCGCCAGGAAGGCGGTCAGGTCGGGAAGTGCGAGCGCCGCCAGTCGTGCCTCCAGGGTGGCGCGGGTCAGGTCGATGGCGAGCAGGCACAGATCCACGACCGCCGGGCGGAAGGGCGCGGTGCCGTCCAGGATCGCGTGGAATACGTTTTCCAGGCGATGGGCGATCTCCCGTTCCTGATCGAAGCGCACCGCCCGGGCGGCCCCTTTCAGGGTATGAAAGACCCGCATCATGGCCTCGATGTCGGCCCGGCCGGGCGGGCCCTGCTCGCAGGCCAATGCCAGCCGGGTCGCCTCCTTGAGGTTGGCGTCGGCCTCGGCGCGGAAGATCTCGGTGAGATCCTTCATGATCGGCGGTCCGCCGCGGTGCCGCGCAGCAGGGCGAGTTCCGCGGGTTCGAGCAGGCAGGCGAGCCGCAGTTCCTGGGTCAGACGGCCATCCACCGGCCACAGGTTGCCGAGAAAGGCGGGGACGCCGGCCGCGGCCAAGACCGGTTCGCGGCAGGCGTCGGCCGACAGGGTACGAATCCCCGTCACCGACTCCACGATCACCCCCAGGGATACCCCGGCGGCGGAACAACGCAGGATGCGGTTGCCGCGCTGCCAGCGCCGACAGTCCGGACCCTGGTTCACCGCGGGCGCCGGACCCGGGCGTCCCAAGCGTTCCGCCAGATCGAGCACCGGCAGGGTGGCGCCGCGCAGGTCCAGCACCCCGACCAGGAACCTCGGTGCCTGGGCGAGGGGGCGCAGACGCGCCGGCATCAGCACCTCGTCCAGGTCCGCCAAGGGGGCCAGGTACTGTCCGCCGCCGCCGGTGAAGAGGAGTGCCTCCACGGCGGCATTCAGACGCGGAAGACCGAGACGGCGCTCGCCAGCTGGGTCGCCATGGCGTTCAGCTCGTAGGTCACCGAGCGCGTCTGGCCGGCCGCCTTGGACACCATGTTGGCGGAGGACAGCATCTCGGTGGAGGTGGTCTGGACCATCCGCGCCGACTCCGCCTGGGCGCGGACCGATTCCAGGATCATGGTCATCTGCTCCTGGATGCGCTCCATGGCGCCATGGATGGCGGCCAGCGCCTGGCTGGAGTCGCCGACCAGCGCGACCCCGTGGTGGATTTCCTCCGAGGACTTGTCCATGGCGAGCGCCGAGGACTCGGTCGCCCGCTGGATATCACGCACCATGCCGCTGATGTTGCCGGCGGAGTCGATGGAACGGTCGGACAGTCGGCGGATTTCCTGGGCGACGACTGAAAAGCCCTTGCCCATCTCGCCGGCCTTGTTGGCCTCGATGGAGGCATTCAGCGACAGGAGCGTGGTCTGGTCGGCCACCATCGAAATGGTGGAGACCGCCTCGTTGATGTCGTCCATTTTGTCGTTCAGGGCTTTGATGCGCTCGGCAGTCTGCCGGGTGGAGGTGCCGATGGCGTCCATCGAGGCCATCATCTGGGTGGACTTGTGGTTACTGTCGGTGACGATGCCGGCGATCTCGTTGACGTTGCGGCCGACGGTCTCGGAGGAGGCGACCAGCGTGGCGGCACTCTGGGACATCTCATTCAACGACGCGGAAAGTTCATTGACCGCGCTCGCCTGTTGGGCCGAGGAGGCCGCCTGCTCGGTGGCCGCGGCCTGAATCTCGTTGATCGACGACGAGAGCTGCACACTGGCCCGCTGGATGCGCTGCACCAGGGCGAGCAGGTTCTCGCGCATCTGATTGAAGGAGTCCGCCAGGGCGCCCAGCTCGTCGCGGCTGGTCACTTCGACCGTGTCGGTCAGGTTGCCGCGGGCGATCTGGTGCGAACCGGCCATCAGCGCTTCGATCGCGGCCACGATGGGCCGCGGCACCGTGAGCAGCACCAGCAGGCCCACCGCCAACCCCACCCCGGCGGCGCCGCCGACCAACCACAGGGCGCCTTCGCCGGTCGCTTGCAGCTGCGCACTCTCCGCGGCGATGTCGCGCCAAGCGGACGTCGTGAGCGTTTCGACCAAGCTGACAATCTCCCCGGTTGCACCGGTCAGCGCCTCGTGTTCGGTCTTGATGCGCGCGGTGAAATCCTGCCCCGCGCTGTCGGCGCGGGCCAACCGCGTACTGGTCTCGCGCCATTGCGCGGTATAGGCGGCCAAGGCCTTGCGCAGTTCCGCCGATCCGTCCCCGAGACCGGCCGCCTGGAGTGGTGCACGCAGCTGGTCGAACTGCGCGGCCAGTTCCGCGGCGGCCGTACGGGCACTGTCTTGCAGCAGTGGATCGTGGGAGTCAAAGAAGACCTGGAGCGCCACGCGTTCCCGCAGTAGATCGGCCGTGAAACGATCCAGGGCGCGTGCCAGGTCGGCCCGCCCGCCGCCCTCGGCCGATATGGGCGCGGCGGCACCGTTCGCCCTGCCCCAGGCCGCGGCAGCCAACTCCTGGGTTTGGGTGATCAGGGTGTCCAGACGCTCGGCCAGGGCGTGCTCACCGGCCGCCACCGTCGCGTCGCGCGCTTGCTGGTCTTGCCGAAGCGCGGCCACGGTCTTGATCTGGGCGGCAAAGCGCGCCTCGAACTGGTCCAGTGCATCAATCAGCGCGGTCTGCCGAGTCGCGATGTTGGTGCCGTCGCTGGTGGACTGGATCGTCGCCGCCATCGATTTGAGCCCGGCGATCTCCTCGCGCACCCGCGCCGCCAGGCGCGTGACCTGATCGCGCGCCCCCTCGTCATCAAGCAGCAGGTAGTCTGCCTGGGCCAGATTCATGCGGTACACGGCGCTCTTGACCGCTTCGCTGATCCGCGCCAGATTCGCGTGGTGGCCCAACTCGGGGATGCCGTCGGACGCGATTCCGTGGATGGTGCGCACCGCGACCAACCCCAGCACCAGGATCACCAGGGTCAGGAGCCCGAGCGAGAGATTAAGCTTGCGTTTCAGGCTCATGCCCCGCAGCACGGCCCGCCCGCCGCCACCGCTCCCCGCGCTGCCCCCGCCGCCGGAGTGGATGCGCCCGCGGCCCTCGTCCGGCTCACGGCGGCCCCCCACGCCGCCCGCATAATGGGCCGGCACGGTCCCGGCCAGGTCCCCGAACGGCACGCCGCTGTGCACCCCGTCGGGTTCCGGAACGACGAATTCGCCGGTGCGTCCCTCGTGGCGCGGTTCGTCGTGTCCCGGATCACGGCTCAAATCTGCGTGGCTGTCGCTCTGGTGGTCGGCGCTCATGGTGCGTGCCTTGGCAATCGCCTCATTACGGATCCGGCCGCGCCCGCCCCTGGCTGCAGGGCCAGGTGAGCGGAGCGGGCGACCGGGCCATTTGTAAACGAGTCCTTACTTTGCCACAGAGTCCCCGGCGGACAAAGGGCTAAAAATGGCTGAAGCTGCCCGCGCGCAAGGGTGCGAGATCGAGCCGGGCGAGGGCGCGTCCGCGATGCTCGGCCAAGCCGCTGCGCCGGACCAGATCCGCGGATTCGCCGCGTGTTATGGTCTGGAAGAGATCCGGGTCCAGTTCCTCCACCGCTTCCACGCCATCCACCGGCAGACCGGCCCGGCGGCCCCGTCGGTCGCGCACGACCAGGGTCCGGTTGGCGGTGCCCAGCCGGTACCCGGCGGCAACGCCAAGGATGGCGGCGGTGTCGAGCAGGGGCAGCAACTCGCCGCGGATATTGGCGAGCCCCAGGATCAGGGGGTTCACGTGGGGCAGGGCGATGCCGGTCATCACACAGGCGACCTCGTCGAGGTCATCCAGGGCGACGGCGAAGCGCTCGCCGCCGATGCGCACCAGCACGAAGGGGCACAGGGCCGTCCGGGCGGCCGCGGCGAACTCGGCATAGCGCGCGGTCCAGTGCTCCAGGTCCAGGTCGGCCAGGTCGTCGAGCGCGGACTCCGGGTGGTGGGCAGACGTCATGGCGGCTTACTCGGGGAGATTAGGAACGTAGCGAGTCAAGAACAAGTCTGCGGTGTGCGTTTTCGGTGCTTCGCGGCACGCACGAAAGCGGAACTGGAGCCAAAAAACGCATACCAAAAAGGGTCTATATAGTGTAGGGGGCTGAGCGGATCGTTGCGACCAGGCCTGCCTGTTCCGAGCAGGCGAACGCCGGCCTTGCCGTCGGCGCCTGACCCGCGCGCGGTCGGGCACTGCTTTCGCCAGGCAAGGTAACCCCGATGTGCGCCAGGGGCAAGGGTCGTCGGGCGCGGATGAGACGCGCGACACATGCCGCGTCGATCAGGCGTCGGGGCATGCGGGGAAGCCCATGACGGGAACAATCGCAACGCGTCGTCCAAGGTTCGGCAGTGAATCGATCGGACGGCAGGAGGACGCCATGCAAGATCAGCCGGGTGACAGTGAACAGACCAGTCAAACGATCCTCTACGTCGGTGCGGATGCCGGGCTGCCGCATCGCCTCCGTCCCTTACTTGATGAACAAGGCCTGCGGCTGACAGCCTGTTCCGACCTTGATGATCTGCGCACCCAGTGCCCCGCGCACGAGTGGACAGCGCTGATCCTGGACAGCGCCTTGCTTGCGCCCGACCAGACGGTTCAGTCGTTCATGGCGGACCTGGCAGGGGACGGGCCGCCGCTCAGAAATCTGGTGGTCATTGCGCACCGGAAGGACATCGTCTTGCGGCTACAAGCGCTGCGCGCCGGGGCCGCCGCATTCTTCACCGCGCCGGTGGGGAGCCGCGAACTGGTGGAACGGCTGCGCGCGCTCTGCGCGCCGCGCACGGCCGCCTGGGGCCGGGTGCTGGTGGTGGAAGACGACGCCGTGCAAGCGCTCCTGGTCGAGCGCATCCTCAGCGTGGCCGGCTGTACGGTACGCACCCAGGGTGACGCTTTGGGGGTGCTGGAGGTGATCGAGGACTTCCAGCCCGAGCTGATCCTGATGGACCTCAATATGCCCGGAGCCAACGGGGCCGAGCTGACCGCGATCATCCGTGAGCACGAGGCCTTCGCGTCGGTTCCCATTCTCTTCCTCTCCGGCGAGCGCGATCCGGTGCGGCAGAGCGACGCGCTCAGCATGGGCGGTGACGCCTTCATCGCCAAGCCGATTCGTCCTGATGTCCTGGTCAAGGCCGTCACCCGGCGGCTGGAAACGACGCGCGCGATCCGCGGCCGGCTGCGGTTGGCCGAGCACCTGGACCCGGTCACCGGGCTGGCGTCGCGCCATTACTTCGTGAGTTGTCTGGAGCGCGCCATCGCCGAGCCGGGCATCGGCGAGGCCGGCAACGGCCTGCTGCTGGTTGCGCTCGACGGGGCGAGCAGTATTGATGAGCGGATCGGTACCGGCGGGGCCGAACTGGTCCGCGCGCGCGCCGGGGCGATGATCCCCGCGCGGCTGGCGTCCGGCGAGCTGGCGGTGCGCTTGGATCACCATCGCCATGCCGTGCTGCTGCGTCGTGCCGGAGCCGACGCCCTGCTGGCTGCCGCGGAAGGGCTACGCGCCGCGGTCGCCGCGGCACCGCTGAAAATTGGCGGTCAGTCACTGACGGTCAGCGTCAGCATCGGCGTCGGGCTCTTTCACCCGGCCGCCGGCGATGCCATCACGGTGATCTCGCGCGCTGAGAAGGCCTGCGCACAGGCCCAGGGTGCGGGTGGCGACCGCGTGGTCCTGTATCGGCCCTTCGTGCCCGGACCGGGGGATACGCTGCACGAACAGCGCATCGGCGCGCTGATCGACCGCGCGCTGGCCGGTGGCGACCAGGGCGGTGTCGAATTGGATGGCGGCTTTCGGCTGTTCTATCAACCGCTGGTCGCTGTCCAGTCACCGAGTCCGCAGTTGATGGAGGTGCGCCTGCGGCTGCTCGAGCGCGATGCCGAGTTGATCCCGGATGCGGACTATCTGGCCGTTGCCGCGCGCGGCGGGCGGTTGTGCGCGATCGACCGGTGGCTGATGCTGGGGGCGCTCGCGGCACTCGTCGGTCAGGCGCCCACCCATCCGGAGCTGCGGCTCCTGATCCCGCAACACCTGGACACCTTGGCGAGCGACGGTTGGGTGCTTTGGTTCCGCAACCAGTTGGTCGCGGCCGGGCTGACGCAGCAGCGTCCGATCATCGAGGTGTGGCTCGCCGACTTGCTGCGGCGCCCCGATGACAGCGCCATCCTGCTGCGGATGCTGCACAAGCTTGGCATCAAAGTCTGCCTGCTGGACGTGGATCTGACGGCCGCGGCCAGGGATCTCGTCATCGAACTCCAACCGCCGCTGGTCAAGATCGCGGCCGCCACGCTCCATCAATCCGCACCCGATGCGTTGGTCCGGCTGATCACGCGCCTGCACCAGACCGGGGCCGAGGTGATCGTCGGCGGCGTCGACGACCCGACGCGGGTCGGGGCGATCTGGGCGAGCGGCGCGAACTATGTGCAGGGCGCCCTGATCCAGGAGCCGCTGGCCGATTTGTCATTCGATTGGAGTGAGACCGTGCTTGATGCCGAGGGCGCCGGTTAGCACGGTAGGTTGCCGTGAGGAACGAACCCCAACATCCCCTGCCGCAGATCGTTGGGGTTCCTTCGTCACCCCAACCTACGGCCCTCCTCGCGGAGACACGGAAGAAAGAGAAGAAGTCCTCTCACAAAGACACAAAGGCACAAAGAAGAGAATACGGTCATGGCTTTTTGCTTTTATTTCTTTTCTTCTTCGTGTCTTTGTGCCTTTGTGAGAGCATCTCTTTCTTTTTTCCAGCACATTTCCGCGTCTCCGTGAGATAACTGAAATGAATGAGAATGAAATCGGCGTGATCGTTGGTCATACCCCCGGCCACCGCGCGATCGGCACGGTCGTCGGTCCGCACAGCGGACCCTACAGGTC
>CAYYAY010000040.1:0-53608 GCA_964470155.1 uncultured Lamprocystis sp.
ATCAAACATTGGATTACGAAAAACGAGAAACGAAAAACCAACAACGACGGGTATACACCGACTACGAGGCGGCCAACGACAATTACCGCTTCGCGCTGAACGCCGATTGGTCTGGTACATTTCGTTACAGCGCATTCGCACGGCCACCGAACACCAACGACCGATCCTGATTCAGTATAATCGCCGCGGCCGCATGGCGCGTCTCTTAGCCGAACCACTGAAAGGAGAGCAACCATGGCCTCTGCGATCGTCGCAACACTCAGGTCGCTGAAAAATCGCCCGCGTTCCCAGCAACTGAGTCTGGCTGCCGGAGTCCTCGCCTGCGTCGTCGCCCTGGTCGCGCTCATCGGCGCCGTGCGCGGCATCGACCTGTCCGGCGTCGCCGCAATGGACGGCCAGGCCACCCCCGCGCAGGTTCAGGCCGAAATAGCCGGTCTCCGCGCCCAGACTGAAAAGCTCGCCGCCGACCTGCAGTCGTTCCAAGCCGACCTGCGTACTGCCGCCGCCCTGCCGAAGGACACCAAGCAGGCGCTCCAACAGCAGCAGAGCCAGAAGCTGCTCAATGACCTCGCGGAACGCCAGGAGCGGCTGGAGCAGATCATCGTCGCCAACCCGGGCAAGGCGCTGGAACTCGCACTCCTGCAACGCGACCTGGAAAACCTGAAGGCGGCCCAACAACAGCGTCTCGCCGTGATCGGGGCCGCGGTCGAACGCGGTTACGCCTCCACCAGATGGGTTCTGGCGGGGATGGCGGTCAGCCTGCTGCTGCTCGTCGCGGGTACGCTCCTGAAGGGCAACGCGTCTTAGGGAAGGGTTGAGGCTACAGCGTTCCCGCCTCCAGGAAGCTGAAATATCCAGCCCGGTTAAAAATGATGTGATCCAGCAGTTCGATGCCGAGGATGGCGCCGGCAGCCTTGAGTTGCGCGGTGATGGCGAGGTCAGCCGGTGAGGGTTCAAGGCCGCCGCTGGGGTGATTGTGGGCGACGATGACAGCGGACGCCCGGTCAGCGAGTGCGTCGGCGAAGACCTCGCGCGGATGCACTGGGCTGCGGTCGATCAGCCCGATCGACACCACCCGGATGTTCAGGATCTCATTTGCGCCATTGATGCTGGCGCAGAGAAAATGCTCCTGCTTACGGTCCGCGTAATGCATCAATTCCGACACGCTCCCTGCTTTGACGAGCTGCGGACCAACATAGTCGGCAAAGGTGGCGAACGCCCCGATCGCCGCCGGGTAGGTGAAAAAACAGGTGAGGAAATGGAAGCTTCTGACGAAGCGCGCCAGCAGAGCCACGAACGCCTTGCGCCCGTCCCAATCGGCCAGCCGCGCCTGAAAGCGCGTGCGCAGTGCATTCACTTGGAACTGCACCCGCGCATCGGTCCCGTGCTCGATCAGGCTGAGCAGGTCGCCGGCGTCCTGCTGGGTGAAAACCCCCGCGGCGAGGATCTCCGCGTGCAGGGCGAGGCAGGTCTTCGTGTTTCAGCTCAAGCGCCACGATGGGCAGGCCATTGAGATAGAGGACGAAATCGATCTCGTGATTGGCGTCGCCGAAATAACAATGCGAGCGGACGCTGAAGCGGTTCTTGGCGAACTTGTCGGCAGCGGCGCTAGCCGCGGAGCGTGTTGAACATCGCCGACACGCAAGTATGGCCGCTCAAACAGCAGACCTTCATATTGTTTGCCGAGTGTGAGGCCGCCTTGAATTGCGGCGACACGTTTGAGGCACACGAGTGTCCAACCGATGGAAACCTGTGCCATCCATGCGTTGCCGGTTGATTCCAGCCCGACGCCCTCGGCGATCCCTCGTGTCACCGCCCGCTGGATGATGGATTTGCGAAGAGTGTCGAGGGCTTCGAGTTGGCAGCGCTTAGCAGCCACCGCCGCGTCAACCGCCGCGCAACTCGCATCCAGATAGTTGGCGATACGCCGCTGCTCCGGCACCAGTGGGAGAAACAGCCGCGTATCCTTCAAAAAAGGCGATGACACGCGTTCTTGACCAGCGGCTCCAATCATGTTCTCCGCCGCGTAGGCCCGGTAAACAGGATTGACAGTCGCGTAATAAAGAAATTGGCCATCGACCTTGCATCCCGCCCGAAGCACATGAAACTCGGTGCTCCCAAAGGCGTAGCGTGTCGGCAGATTCCGCACAAAAGCCCCTTTGCCGTCTTCCATGCACGGGGTGATCTTCGCAAAGAGAACGTCACCCTTCTCGACGAGGGGCAGGCCCGTCGCAATGTCCTCCAGCGGTTGCTGATTGGAAGCATCAATGACACCATCGGTGGAAAGCATCTCCATCGGAACGACCGTGCAAGGTTCGTCGGCTGCGGGCCGGGTCTGGGAGTAACTCGCAGAGAGTTCCGCCACGTTGCGAATGCGGCTGCACTTCCAATCGCTCGGCATTCTATCCAGCCAAACGTCACCTGACAGGGCCGTGGTCATTTTCGTTGCTCCATTTCAATCCGCACCACATCCGCAAGCTGTTTGGCAGTCGGCAGTTTGCCATCTAATTCGCCAGGCAACTTCGACTGCAATTCCTAGACCGCGACGCCGATGGGATTACCCTTGGTACGCAGCGCATACTCGACCTCCACGTCGTCCTTAGCCGAGTTCGAGCAGGAAGGCTTGCAGGCGGGAAATGAGCCGGTCTTCGAGTTCGCGTTCCTTCACGGCACGGCGCAGTCCAAGGAAATCCAGACTGTAGGAACTCTTGAGCATCTCATCGGCCTGTTCCGCAAAATGCTCCGGCAGTGCGAGATCGAAATTGTGAGTCTTCTTCTCGGTCACGGCCCGCTCGAAGGCGCCGGCCTTGATCTGGTTGAGCAGCACATTGCGCGACCAGCCGAAACGGGCGGTGGCGCGCAGATACCAGAGCCGGGCGGCGGGTCCTCGACAAACTGCAGGTAGTCGGCGCTGATGGCCAGGATGGTGGCGGCAGGCGCTTTCATCGGGCGAGTCCCTCCAACATTTTCTCAGCCTCCTTCTCCAACCGCCAGAACTCGGCCAGCAGGTCGCTGGCGGGTGTGGGCGGCTGGTAGCGGTAGAAATACTTGTTCGGCAACATCTCGTAGCCGAGGATGGACTTGCCGTCCTTCCTCGTCTCCTCCCAGCGGATGATCGGCTTGGCGATCTCGCGCGTGAGAAAGGCGGCGATGTCCTCGCCGTGCGGGATGTATTCGTCGTCCTGCACATAGTGCCGGCGGGTCCATTCGACCGCCAGCGTCTCGTCCGCGCCGGCCAGTGCCTCCTTGAACTTCTTGGCGGCGTTGTCCTTGGGTGTGACGGTGAACGCGACGGTCTGCTCCTCGCCCTGCGCCATCAGCCGTACGCGAAAGCTCAGGTCGCTGGCGTGGAACTCCTGTTCTTTCTTGAGGTTGGCGGCGCTGAAAGTCTTCTGGTAGGGCTCGGTGACGATGGCGGGCTGGTCCTGCTCATCGGTCTGCCAGAAGACGACGCTGACCTTGTGATAGGCGAACGACTCGCGCACAAAGACCTTGACCTGCTCGTCGGCATAGCCCTCGGCCCAGCCGTCGCGGTAGCGTGCCTCGATCCAGGCGCGATCCTGGTAGCGGGTGCGCTCCAGTTTGCGGGCCTCCTTCTCGTAACCGTCCTTGCCGCCCCAGGCCATCAGCCGGATGACCTCGCGGGGCGTGAAGTGCTCCCCGGCCTCGTCACCGCTCTGCTCCGAGAAGCTTGGGCTTGTTGAGCGAGAGGGCCATGTGGATGCGCGATCAGTGACGGACGACGGAGAATGCATTCGACCACCCGCGACGGGGGCCTGGCCATCTTAGCGCGTCGGGCACGGCACGGCCCGGCGGCGATCACCGCGGGCGACGCTTCGGACGTTGACGAGGCCCTGCGCGCCCGCCCGCACTTCGTAGGAGCCCGCTTGCGGGCGACGTGACCTGCCGGAATCGCGTCATTCTGCCCCACCCGTCGCCCGCAAGCGGGCTCCTACGGGGTTCCGTCCGGTCGCGGACGGTCCGCACAGCGGACCTCAGGGTCTCTCGGGCAACCGGGTCATTGACATTAAAATCTTTTAATATTAAAATGTTACGTCTCTTCTCCTACTTTGCGAATCCGTAGATTGCAGCACTACCCCCAGCAGCTGGAGAATCAACGCCGCGGCCGACACCGAGGCGCCGCGCGTCGTGCCCCAAGCAAGAACCCGAAACGGCGCCTGCTGATCGTTTCTGAGTGCAGTCGAAACAATTCGGCCCCGTCGATCGCCGGCCGCTAAGCGACACGGACTCACGTGCCGCAGCGCGCGCAATCCAACCGAAACGCCGCCCGGCGCACGCACGCGCGACGCCGTGTCTTGCCGCTGGTCCTGCTTGCGGCCGGGCCGCTCCCGGCTGCTCCACTGAGCGGAGAACTGGAGGGCGACGTCTCCGCCGGCTACGACTCGAACCCCGCGCAAAGTCATGCGCCAACCGGGCTCGCCTTTGCGCGCTACGTCTTCGCGGCAGTGCAGCCGATCGGGTTGGGCGGGGCCGATGTCAGCCTCGGGGCGAGCGGCTTCTATACCGACTACGAGGCGGCCAACGACAATTACCGCTTCGCGCTGAATGCCGATTGGTCTGGTACATGGCCCGGTGACAGCGGTGTCCTGACCGTATCGGCAGCAGTGGCCGCCTACCGCGATGCATTGGTGCCGGCGGATGCGCGTAATGAGGCGGCGCTGACGCTTCGCTATGAGCGGATTCTGACCGCCCGCGACGCGCTCGACCTCACCGCCGAGGTCCGCCAACTCGGATACATTTATCCATCGCTGCCCTGGGCCGGACGGCCCGGGTCCGGTCCCGGCGTCCCGGCGGCGGGCCAGTCCGGGCGGGCCCGCGGCGGCCTGGCGGTACGCCGCACCGACCTGCTGTCCGGACTTGGAATCGATGTCACCCACGCCTGGTCGCCGACACTGACCAGCGTGCTGTCGGCCGCCCTCACCCGGTGCAACTCGCCGGTCCCCGTCGATGCCTATGTCCGGAGCGGCGCGGGATTTCAGATCCGCGCTGAACCGGCGGTCGCTTGGTCGCTGGAACTGGGTCTGGGCTGGTCGCGCACCGCCTATGACCGGGCACCACAGCAACAGGAACGGGTCGATAACGAAGTCGCCGCCGGCCTGACCCTGCGACGCACCATCGATCAGGCCGCTTTATTTTGCAGTCTCGATTGGATCGACAGCCAATCCACGATCGCCACACGGTCGTTTCGACAGCAGGTGACCCAGTGTGGCCTCTCCTGGTCTTTTTAACCTTAGGTTGATGCGGCACGCCGCGCTGGGCCTGTGGTTCGCCACGGCGACCCTCGTCGGGCCCGCCGTCGGCGCACCGGACCCGGTGCTGGCGCGGGTGCTGTCCATTGCGCCCGATCAGGTGACCCTGGCCCTGGAGGAGCCCACGGGGGGCACCACCGGGCGGGTGGTCATCCCGCTTGGGGAGGAGGAGCGCCTGCCACCTGGGATCACCGTGGGCCAACGGGTCCGGGTATGGCCTGCCGCCGCGCCTGGGGACGCGGACCCCTGGACGCATGCACGGCTGGTCCCGCTCGAACGCGACGGCATCGCGCGTGACCGCACCGGAGTGCGCGCTCGGCTGATGCACGGCGCTCAACGCGGCCTCGGCGGAGGACGCGGTGGACGCTGAACCCAACCGCCGCCGTCTGCCGCCACCCTGGCTGGGGCATCTGCTGGTCTTCGGCCTGCTCTTCACGCTGGTGCTGGCCTGGTTCTTTGTGCAGACCCGACAGGCGCAGCGCCTTTTTCTCGACGATGCTGGAGTACGCGCGCACCTGCTGGCCGACGCGGTGATTCTGCACGCCCGCGGCGCGTTGGTCGCGGAGGACGTCAGCGCTGCCATCCTCACGCGCTTTCTCGGCAACTCGGCGCGCTTCGTCGACTATCTCGACGAGATCGCACCGTTTCGACCGGATGAACTGGGTGCCTTCGCCGACCAGGCCGGACTGTCCGTGATCCGCATCGTCCGCGCCGACGGCACGACGATTCAGGGCCCGGAGGACTGGCAGCCGGGCGAGACGCTGGACTGCACCCGCCTGGACCGCCTGATTCGCCTGGCCGAAACGCACACGCTCGCGCTCGGGGTCGCGCCCGACGCGAACCGCGGCTGTGTCCTGGTCGGCATGGACAGTCGCCAGACCGAAGCCTTGGAAGCGGCGATCGGACTGCCTCAGGCGCTGGCGGCCGTCGCCGACCTGCCCGGCGTGATGGCGGTGCGGCTGGAGGGCAAGCCGCACGCTGCCGCGCCCCCGACCAGCGCCGACCCACTCCCGGTCACCCTGCGTCAGCGTCCGGACGGAACCAGCGTGGCCCAAGCCAGCGCCCTGGTCGCCGGCGCACGTCTGGTCCTGGAACTGGACGCCGGACCGCTGTTGACCAGACGCGCCCGCCTGTGGTGGGAGTTCCTCGGGTTCGTCGTCGTATTGGCGCTGGCCGGAGGTGTCGGGACCTGGGTGCTGATCCGTCACCAGCGCACCCACGAGCGCCAGCGTCTGGACTATGAACGTCGACTGTCGCGGCAGCGCGAGGAGGCGGGCCTGGGTCGGGCCGCCGCCGCCATCGCCCATGAGATTCGCAATCCATTGAACGCCATGGCGATGGGCCTCCAGCGCCTGCAACTGGAGGCGGACGAACTGAGCGCCGAGCACCGTCGACTGGTGGACTTGGTGCTGGCCGCGGTGCGCCGCACCAACGGCACCGTCGTTGGCCTGCTGGACTATGCGCGACCGCTGCGGCCGCGGCAGGAGCGGATCAGGCTGGACGCGCTGCTCGCCGATCAACTGAGTCTCTACCGGCAGCGGATCGCGGCGGCCGGACTCCAACTCGAACTCACCCTGAGCCCCGCCACCTGGGCGCTGGGCGACCCTGACCTGTTGCGGCAGGTGCTCGACAATCTGCTGCGCAACGCGCTGGAGGCGCAAGGCGGCGGCATACTGGAGATCCAGGTCTGGTCCGACGCCAACGGCGCCCACCTGGCGCTGGCCAATGATGGCTTAACGGTCCCAACCCAAGATGTGGAGCGCCTCCTGGAGCCCTGGTTCACCACCAAGACCGCGGGCACCGGGCTGGGACTCGCCATCTCCCGGCGCATCATCCTCGCCCACGGCGGCAGCCTCACGCTGGAGGTGCCGCGGCCCGGTCGACTGCGCGTGCAGCTCACGCTGCCGTCGCGTTCATCCGACGAAGGTAGTATCCGATCAAAATGAATATTCTGATTGCCGACGACGACCCGATGCAGCGTGAACTGCTGGCGGGTTTCCTGGAGAAACAGGGCCATCGGGTGCTGGCCGCCGCCGACGGGGAGGAGGCGCTGACCCTGTTTCGCCGCGAATGCGTCCAACTCGCCCTGCTGGATCATCGCATGCCCGGACTGGACGGCGATCAGGTGCTGGCGCGCATGAAGGCCGGCAACCCGCTGGTGCGCGCCATCATGATCACCGCCTATGGCGCGGTGGAAACCGCTGTCAACGTGATGAAGCTGGGCGCGGACGATTTCCTGGAGAAGCCGGTGGACCTGATGGTGCTGCGGCAGAAGATCCAGCAGATCGAGCTGGACCTCGCCGTGGCCGAGGACGTGGCCGGGGTGACCGAGGCACTGGAATCCGGCCCCCTGCCGCTGGAGATCATCGGCTCCAGCCCCGCGATGCAGGACACCCTGTCGCTGGTCCGGCGGGTGGCGGACAGCCCTTGGAGCGTTCTGATTCAGGGCGAGACCGGCACCGGCAAGGACCTCATCGCCCGTCTCATCCACCTGCTCGGACCGACGCCCACGGCGCCCTTCGTCGAGGTCAATTGTGCGGCGATCCCGGAGAATCTCTTCGAGAGCGAGTTGTTCGGACACGAAAAAGGCGCCTTCACCGGCGCCGACCGTAACCATCGGGGACGCTTTGAGCAGGCCACGGGCGGCACCCTGTTTCTGGACGAGGTCGGGGAACTCCCCTTGGCGCTCCAGTCGAAACTCCTGCGCGCCCTGCAGGAGCAGCGCATCAGCCGGGTCGGCGGCGAGCACGACATCGCCGTGAACGCCCGCGTGGTGGCCGCGACCAACCGTGACCTCCAGGCGATGGCCAAGTCCGGCGCCTTTCGCGAAGACCTCTATTTTCGGCTCAATGTCCTGGACATCACCGTGCCGCCGTTGCGTCAGCGGCGCGCGGATATCCCGGCACTGATCGATCACTTCGTCACCCGGTACGCGCGCCGCCCCATACAGTTCGCCCCGGAAACGCTGGACCTGCTGGTGCGCTACCAGTACCCGGGCAACGTGCGCGAACTCAAACACATCATTGCGCGCTGCCTGACCCTGGCCCGCGGCAGCCGTTTGCAGCCGGCGGATCTGCCCGATGAGGTCCGCCAGGCGGAGGGGACTGAGCCGGGCCCGCTGCAGGAACGGCTGGACAGTCTGGAGCGCGACCTGCTGATCGCGGCCTTGAACCAGACCGACTGGGTGCAGACCCGTGCCGCCGACGTACTCGGTATCAGCGAACGGGTGCTGCGTTACAAGATGGGTAAGTTCGGGCTTCGGCGGCCCGAGGGCTGATGCTGTCGGAGCAGCTCGCTGCGAATGAGCGCGAATCAGACCAGGACCCGGCCGCCGCGGGACGCAAGCGCGTTAGGAGCAAGTTCCCTTGCCTTTGCCTTTGCTGCCTTGGCCGCTCCCCTGGCCGGCGCCGCCGCGCGCCATGGTTTCGCGATCAGCGAGCGCCGCCGGCACCCGGTCTGTTGCCGGCACGCCCGCCATGCCGCCGCGCTCCATCGGGCTGTCGATGATCGCGTCCACGGTCGCCTGGTCCAGGTGCTGCGCCTCGTAGACCACGCCCAGGGCTTCGATCGCGGCGGCGAAGGCGCGCAAATGGTTGCGTGAACCGCGCAGCAAATTGCCGTACATCGTCTTGAGATCCGCGTTATCCGTGGCGTCCATGGCGTCTTGGACATCCTCGATGTCGACCTCCTCGATCAACCCGCCGACGCGCAAGGCTTCAAGGTAAGAGGTCTCGCCGCGGGCGAGCAGATCGGTATACATCTGCTGCAAGGTCGGATTGCCGAAAACACCGGGCAGGTCCGGGTTGACCGGATCGGGCAGTGCATACTTGGTCAACGCGTTCTTCACCGCATCCATATGCTGTTGCTCGGATTGGGCGATGTTCGCGAACGGCAGCGCCTCCCACCGTGCCTCCATGGCGAGGTAAGTGTCACGCGCCACCTTTTCCTCCTCACGCATGAAGGTCAATGACGCGGCTTCGGCGGCGTCGACGGTCGGCAGGACCGGGCGGGTGCCGCGCGGACCGGCACCCAGGGCGGGCGCGGCGGCCAGGACGGCGGTCAGGGCGAGCGGGAGCAGACGGTACTTCAGGTTCATCACAGAGTCCTCGTGGGGTGCAGCGAGCTGCTGTCATGAGCCCTTTAGCACGATCCGTACCACAATAAATACTGATTTCTTTCAATAATTTAGTTTTTTTCGCCGAGCCTGGACCTCGACGAAGACGAGCGGGCTCGACAGAAATGTCGACCGCGCCAAGCGTGGCCATGCGCATCGCGCAGCACGTCGAAGCACTTAGGAAAACGAAAATCCTTCGCGATCTACTCTAGGATATTCCGGCAATCGCCTAAGATCTGCGCGTACTGTCGCCGGATTTCCCGGCGATTCGGCGGGGGACGCGATGGACGAACTGCTGCAACTGCGTGAACACATCGAACACGGCCGCTATGCCGAGGCCCTGATCCTGATCGGGGAGCTGGACGAGAGCCGTGACGACAAGATCCAGAAGATCGAGAGTTATACAAAACGGTTTTGAGTTTTCGGTTTTTCGTTTTTCGTTAAGGATTATCGAGCATCGGGTTACGAAAAACGAGAAACGAAAAACCAACAACGACGGGTATATCTCCAGGTCCTGCCCTCCGCGCTACGCCAAGCCTCCCTGGAGGCGTTCGAGGGCCGACACGACGAGGCCGAGCTCGCAGCACTACTCAAGATGGATGAGCTGAAACAAGACGCGCTGTCGATCATCAGCGCTTAGCCCTGAACCGTAGGAGACGCACGCTGGGCCTTCTCCTCTTTCAGCACGATCACCTTGACGCGCTCTGACGAGGCGCCCCGATAGGTCTCCAGCACCGCCGGATCGAGATCAGGGACCCACTCGGCCAAGGCCCGGCAGTGTACTGACAACTGGAGTACAATTTTCCGGATTCAGTCCCTGGAGTCTCGCATGAGCACCACCACAACCAAAGACGGCCGCCTCAACATCCGCTGCGACTCCCGTGCGCGGCAATTACTCGATAAGGCAGCGGCCTACGCACAGACCAGCGTGTCCGACTTCGTGCTGTCCCACGCCTTGGCTTCGGCCGAGGAAGTCGTGCAGGCGAATGAGTCGATTACCCTGACGGCCATCGATTTTAAAGCCTTTCTGGCCGCCCTTGATGGACCTGTAGAGCCCAACGCGGCTTTGGCTCGTGCCTTCGACCGTCATGCCGAACAAGTCCGGCAATGACCGGCTACCGTATCCGCCCGCTGGATGGGGCGGTTGATACCGGGGCCGTTCATTGCGGGCAAGCTATTCTTGATGACGATGTCCGTCGTTTCGCGTCGCAGGATATAAAACGGGGCATCGCGCGGGTCTTCATCGCCACGCCCGATGACGATACGCGCCGTCTCGCGGGATTCTTTGCGTTGAGCGCCGGCAGTGTCAACTGCTCAGACCTTCCGGCAGACCTGGCGCGCAAACTGCCCCGGTATCCGGTGCCCGTGGCCTTGCTTGGTCGACTGGCGGTTGATACTGCGTTTCAGGGGACGGGCCTGGGCTCGATCCTGCTCGCCGATGCCTGCCGGAAGGTGGCGAATCACATGAAATGGCCGTATCTTGAAGTGACCTTTCGGCACGGGCGTCCATTGGCCGCCTATCTGTATCTGTCCCGCTCCCCCGGCGATCGGAGCCGACGCACGCTACCGGCTGGGGTCGGCATGATCATCGACTACACCGAAGCGGGAAAACCGATCGGTATCGAAATCACGGCACCGGGAAAGCTAACGATCGCGGACATCAATGCAGTCCTCGCGAGTGTCAACGCGCCCGCACTGACAGCCGAGGACATTGCCCCGTTGCGGGCCGCCAGATGTGCGTAGCCAGGGCTTCCAGCCCTGACGGTGTCAGGCCAGGAGGGCCTGACAACGCACCCTGAGACGTCTCGACCTGAGATGCGAGCCCGCTCAGGCGCGACGAATGGTCATCGACGCCTGGTGACTACCGACAATCTCGGAGAGTTGCCACTGCCCGTCGCCGACGCCGGTGAGCGTGACGATGGTCTCGTGGCCGCACAGCCGGCCACAGACCCGCCATTCGTTTGTGCCGGTCTGCGTGATGGTGGCGTGGGACTCGTGCCCGCCGATGTTGCCGGCCAAACGCCACTGCTTGTTGCCGATCCGCGAGATCTCGGCAAAGGACTCGTGGCCGGCGATGTGGCCGTTGGCCTTGTACTTGTCCTTCACCGTCTCCTGGATGACGGCGTAGGACTCCTGCCCGCCGACCCAGCCGGTTGCCTTGAACATCTGCGCAATCCCCGCCGCGGGGTCAGGTCCGCGGCCGTTGTGGTTGTCTGGCTCAGGTGATTCATCATAATTATTGCACCAACGTTGGCGACACGTTGCCACACCACAACTCGGACCGACTACTCGCCGATTGTGCCCCTGTCGCGCCCGTCCGGTCGCACCGGCGGCGCCGACCAGATACACTCACCAGACCTTGGCACGGGCTCACCCTTGGTTGCGATGTCACCACATTCACTCGTCCTGTCCCTGTTGGCCGTCGTCCTGGCGACGACCAGTCTCCTGTTCTGCGACCCCGCCGCCGCGGCGACCGCCTGTCGGCCGGGCGATCAGGCGCGGGTCTGGACCGCCCCGCTGCGGCCCGCGGTGGGGGAGCCGTTCGCGGTGCTGGCGGTCGCGACCGATGGGGCCTTGGATCAACTCCTGCTCACTGACCCGGCGGGCAGCCAAACCACCCTGCGCGGGGTCCGTTACGGCGGACCACCCTGGGGGCTGCATGGCGATGTGTTTCGGCCCACGACCGGAACCTATCGGGCCGAGGCGACGCGCGGCGGCCGGGGTGTCGCCTGTGCCGAGATCAAGGTCGGCGGCGGTGCCGCGGCACAGGGAACCGGGGACTGGGACCTGGCGACCCAGGCCCTCTATGCCGTGTGGATCGAACGCTTGTTCGACGCCCTGCCAAAACAGTCACTGAGTTTCGACTCGCTGGCCCCGGTGCTGCGTGACCCGGAGCGTAATTTCCTGCACGGTTATCTCGGCGCGAGTGAGGACAATCGCCTGCCCGCCGAACCGGACTGCGCGGACCTGCCCTATTTCCTGCGCGCCTATTTCGCCTGGAAGCTCGGTCTGCCGATCGCCTATCGACCCTGCAACCGCGGCAGCCGCAACGGTGCGCCGCGCTGCGAAAGTCCAAAGATCGACAGCGGGTTCGCCGACGCCCCGGCATCGGCCAAAGCATTCGGCGGGGTCACGCGGCGGATCATGGATACGGTCCACTCGGGCAGCGGGCGCACCGGCTTGCGCGACGAGGCGACCGACTTCTACCCGGTCCCGCTGGAACGTTCCGCGCTCTGGCCCGGAACCGTCTACGCGGACCCCTACGGACACGTCATGGTCCTGACCAAGTGGATCGCTCAACAGCCGGGACAGCCGGGGCTGCTGCTCGCGGTCGACGCCCAGCCGGACAACTCGGTCGCCCGCAAACGCTTCTGGGAAGGCACCTTCCTGTTCGCCCAGACGCCGAGCGCCGGCCCCGGCTTCAAGCAATTCCGGCCGCTGGTGCGCAGCGACACCGCCCAGGGGGGCGCGCGGCTGCTGCCCAACGCCGCGCTCACCGGCCGCGACGGCCTGCCGCCCTACTCCACCGAGCAGGCGGGACTCACACCCGCGGACTTTTACGCCCGTATGGAGCGGCTCATCAACCCGGACGGACTCGCGCCCGAAGCCGCCTACGCGTCCACCCTGGCGGCCCTGATGGAGCAACTCCAGACCCGGGTGGACTCGGTGGACAAGGGCGAGGCCTATCTGCGCGCCCACCCCGGCACCATCATCCCCATGCCCAGCGGCCCCGCCATCTTCGAGACCACCGGCCCCTGGGAGGATTTTGCCACCCCGTCGCGTGACATGCGCCTGTTGATCGCCATGAATGTGCTGGCGGAACTGCCCGAGCGCATCCGCCGCTATCCGGACCTCTATGTCCTGCGCGGTGACAGCGCGTCCGGCGCCGCCGCGCGGATCGCGCAGCTCCACGACCGCCGCCTGGACGAGCAGTTCACCACCTACACCCGCGGCGACGGCAGCCCCTGGCGGCTCAGCCTGCGTGACATCTATGCCCGCCGCGCGGGGCTCGAGGTCGCATACAACCCCAACGACTGCATCGAACGGCGTTGGGGCGCCACGCCCCAGACCCCGGACTATGCCACCTGCCGTCGTCAGGCGCCCGCCGAGCAACGGGCGCGGATGGAGGAGTACCGGCCCTGGTTCCACGAGGCCCGCCGCCCGCCGCGCTAGCGTTCACCGCCACTGCCCGGCGCTTCACCTGCCGCGTTCTTCAGCGCACCCGAAGTCTCGGCATTACTCAACAGGAGTGTTCTCGTGCCGATCCCAACCACCGCCCAGATCCGGCCCAAGCTGGCCGCGGTCCTGGTCTTCTGTCTGCTCCTGGCTGCTTGCGGAGCCCCTCCCCAGCGGCCCGACGGCGGCGACGCCGGGACCTGGAACGGACGCCGTATCGGCGTGCCGCCGCGCGCCAACCCGGCGCTGCGGCAATCGATCATCGCCCGCGCGACCCGCGAGTGGGACTATTTCAATCGTCAAACCGTGTTGTTGCGGGGAAGCGAGGAGAGCATCCCGCATGTCGGCACCTGGGAGGACGACGATACCAGCAGCAGCGAACGGGTCGCCGCTTACTGGCGTGCCGCCGGCAAAGGCGGGTTGAACGGGATGGATTGCAAACAGCCCTGGTCCGCCGCCTTTCTCAGTTACGTCATGCAGAGCGCCGGTGTCCCGCAAGCCCAGTTCCGCCGCGATGCCGCGCACTGGGTCTACCTGGCCAGTATGATCGACGAGGCCGACTTTCCGGGTCGCTGGTTCGTTCCCCGCCGGATCGCGGACTACAGCCCCCGGCCGGGCGATCTGATCTGCGCCTCACGGGGTTTCACACGCCCGGCGACCATCGGCGGCTACACCAGCGCGCGCGCGCTCGAGGGCGCCAACCTGCACTGTGACCTGGCCGTCAGCCGCAGCGGCCAGACCCTGGACGTCATCGGCGGCAACGTCCGCAATTCAGTGTCCAGGACGACCCTGGAACTGGACGGCCAAGGCCACTTGCAGCCGGTGCCCCGACGCCCCTGGTTTCTGATCATGGAAAACCGACTCTAGCCCCCGATTCCCCTGTACCCGCGACCATGGAGATCACCGCGGCACCCCATCGCGGCCGGAGACCGCTCCCACGCGGTTGCCGTGCGTCCAGGCCGCGTGCATGATTGCGCAGCAAACCACCCAAAGATCCGGACGGAGAAAATCAGCATGCAAGTCGAACCCTATTTGTTCTTCGAGGGCCGTTGCGAGGAGGCGCTCGCGTTCTACGGCCGGACGCTCGGTGCCGAGGTGACGATGCTCCTGCGCTACGAGGACAGCCCTGAACCCGAGATGTGCTCGCCCGGGACCGAGAAGAAGGTGATGCACGCCAACTTTCGCATCGGCAGCGCCCGGCTGATGGCCTCCGATGGCGCCGGCACCGGGCCAGCCGCTTTCCAAGGTTTTTCACTCTCGCTCGCGTTCACCGACGTGGCCGAAGCAGAGCGGATATTCAACGCGTTGTCGGATGGCGGGCAGGTGCAGATGCCCCTGGCCAAAACCTTCTGGTCCCCCTGTTTCGGCATGGTCGCCGATCGGTTCGGCGTTTCCTGGATGGTCAGCGTCAACGCCGACTGACGGTGTGCCGACAGGCCGTGGCAGGCGGACGAGGCCGGACAGGATGTGACTGAAATCGGCTAGACCCGCTGCGCCAACTCACGCAACCCTTGACCATGCGCAAGCCCCAAGCCGCGCACGGCCGCCCCGATACGCGTATCCGCGGCGACCTGATCCCAAAAGCGCACCGCCGCCCGGCAGGCGACCAGCCAGTGGTCCCGCTGGCTTGGCAACGGCAGCGGCGCTGTCCACTCGGGCACCGGGAGTTCCCCGCCCGGCAGCGGGGCATAACACATCGGCAACATGTCATAAACGGGCGCCGGATTCAGGCGCCCGCGCGACGGCCGGAAGCTGAGATTGCCCAGATGCATGTCGGTATTGGCGATCAGCCGCCCGAACCACCACAGACGGTGGATGCGCTCGACCTCTTCCGGCCCCAGCAGGTTCGCCGCCGCCAGACCGTCGGCGAGCCTGGCCCAGTCCTGGGTGCCCATTCCGAGCAGGGCGGCATTGAGTGTCTCCAGGCTGCACAGCGGGCTGCGCCCCCGGGGGCCGTGCCGGTCGAATCGTTCCACTTCGAGAAAGGTCCGACCGCCCTGGATCAGAATGCGGCTATAGGCGCTCTCGACCTGCGGCAGGGTGCGCGCGCACTCCAAGGCCAAGTGCTCGCATACCAGCAGGTCCGACCAGCGCCGGACCGCCGGCGAATCATCCGCACCGGAGAACTTGACCAGGACATGCGGCGTCGGGCGGCCCGCCAGCGCGCGCCGCGCCGGAAACTTGGGAAACTCGCCGGCCGCGCTCGATCCCGGGACCCCGGCGGCCACGGCCTGCGCAGCCAACTGCACATAGGCGGCCGCCGTCCCATGCTCGGACAAGGGCTCGGTCTCGACCAGACCCTCCTGTTGCCAGCGTTCGCAGGCGCCGTCGCCCAGAATCAGGTTGCCGCTCATCTCCGACCCGATGCGGCTCAGTGCGAACAGGATGTCGTCATCGCTCCAATGGTTGGGGTTGTCGGGCACGGCCAACGCGCGATGCACCGCGCGCGCCAATTGACGGCCCAGGTAGCCCTGCGGGCGCATGTCGTACAACGGGTAGGGCAGCCCCTCCCACCAACCCGCGCGCGCCGCGTCGACCAACGGCCAGTCCGTCCCATCCAGTGACATCCAACACCCCGCAGGGGCAACCGCTGTCAGACGGGTCACCCGCACCGCAAGTCCCGACGTATCGACGGCGTAGAGCGGGTACTCACCTGGATCCCCGCGCACGGCCCGCCGCAGGGCATAACGGGTCCGACGCGCCTTACCCGCAACCAGAATCGGCTCGGCGCGTTCTTGCATCAGCCGGTGCAGCGTGGTCACGCTGACGCCCAGCGCCTGCGCCAGGTCCGCGGCCCTGACCGCGGCCTGGCGTCCGAGCACTCCGGCCAGGCGGTCACGGGCGGGTTGTTGCTTGTTGGTCACGGGAGCCTGGTGCGATGGCTGGTTCCTGGGGGCGGCCTTGGTCATCAATGCTTGCAGAAACGCCATCCTGGCGCTTCACAGCGGCTGGCAGCCGCTGCTTCGGCGGGAACGACGATCAAGGTCCCGCCGGCCCGCGCTGGGTCACGCCAGGGGGTACCATGACGGCGATGGTAAGCCGCTTCCTACAGGTCGGCAAGGCGGTTTCCTACGGTTCCGAGCGATTGAACGTCACCGGATCGGAGCGTACTATCCCAGTGGATGGCATTGTATAGCCTGAGTACCTGATATCCAGACAGACCTTCGTGTAGGGGCGGGTTTGAAACCCGCCTCTACGTCCGGTTATCACGTCCGAATGCTATACCTGACCCCTATGAGCGACACGTCACGGTCGGCGCATCCGTTCAGCCATCAGGGGACGCACAACCGCGTCACTGCGGCTACACTTCAGCGGTATTACACACGGCAGGTGCGTCATGTTACGACTGCCGCACCGGCAATGGGGTCAGCGATACCGAACATGAGCACCAGTGATATCGAGTCGTTGCTTGCACCGGTCTGCGCGGCCCAACCCGCGGGGGAAGACCTGGAATACGATCCGGATTTCCGCGCCCTTACCGAGGCGGCGACCGGGACCCCCGAGCAGCAGATGGGCGGCACCCTGGTGCCGGCCGGCGAGCCGGACTGGCGGCAGGTCCTGGCCTTGGGTAAGGCCCTGATGCTGCGCTCGAAGAACCTGCGGGTTGCGGTGCTGATCACCCGCGGCTTGCTTGACAGGGACGGGTTGCCGGGGCTGCACGCCGGGCTTGAACTGATGCGTGGTCTGGTCGAGCGCTTCTGGGCGGATCTCTACCCTGCACTGGATGCCGGCGACAATAATGACCCGATGGAACGGATGAACGTGGTGGCGGATCTCGCCCACCCGGACACCCTGCTGTCCCAGCTACGCGCCGTTCCGCTGATTCGCTCACGCGTATTCGGCCCGGTCGCCTGGCGGGACATTGAGATAGCGGAGGGTCGCGTCAAGGCCCGTCCCAATACCAAACCGCTGGACAAGACCGCGATCGACGGCGCCTTTCAGGAATGTGACCTCGCCGAATTGGCCGCGGTGACCGCGGCCGCCGACGCGGCCAGTACGACGCTGCGCGCTTTGAACCAGGATCTGGCCGCACAGGTCGACGCCTCGCAAACTCCCGATCTCACGCCGCTCGCCGGTCTGCTGACGCAGATCCACGCCGTTCTTCAGACCCATTTGGCACCTCGCCAGCCGGCCGCGGAGGTGGCGGCACCGATGCAGACCAATCCCGAGGGTCCAGCCGCCTCCGGCACGGCGGCCCCGGCAGCGCGCGCAGCGGGGCAGATCGGCAACCGCGACGATGTCGTGCGCACGCTTGACCTCATTTGCGACTACTATTCACGTTGCGAGCCGTCAAGTCCGGTGCCGTTGTTGCTCAAGCGGGCGCGGCGACTGGCGACCGGGAACTTCGTGGACATTTTGCGCGATCTCGCTCCCGATGCTCTGCCGCAGATCGAGAAGGTATGCGGGATCGCCGATAAGCCCTAACCAGCGCGATAAACCGGGTTGCCCGCGCGGTGACCGCGCCCCTTTAGACGACCTTTAGAGGAGAAGCCCAGTGGCGAAAGAGAGCAGTCAAAAGTTCATCGCCCGCAATCGCGCTCCGCGGGTGCAGATCGAGTACGATGTCGAACTCTACGGAGCCGAGAAGAAGGTTCAACTCCCCTTCGTGATGGGCGTCCTGGCTGACCTGTCAGGGAAACCCGCCGAGGCCCTGCCGCCGGTTGCGGATCGCAAGATGCTCGAGATCGATGTCGACAACTTCGATGAGCGACTCAAGTCGATGAAGCCGCGCGTCGCCTTCCAGGTACCAAATACCCTGACCGGCGAGGGCAATCTCAACGTGGAGATGACCTTCGAATCGATGGAGGACTTCGCTCCGGCGGCGGTGGCGCGCAAGGTCGATTCACTGAACAAACTCCTCCAGGCACGCAACCAACTGTCCAATCTGCTGACCTATATGGACGGCAAGAGCGGCGCCGAGGAACTGATCGCCAAGGTGCTGAAAGACCCGACCTTACTGCAGGCCCTGGCGGCCGCACCCAAACCGACCGATGCCGGCGACGCGGCATCCGCACCGCCGACGGCGGAGGGTTAACCCGATGGCTGAGACCGACACCCAATCCGCGGGCGGCGCGCCGGGCCGGACCGGCACCATCGAGGTCGACAGCTTCGCCGCGCTGCTCAATCAGGAATTCAAACCCCGCACCGACCGCGCCCGCGAAGCCGTCGCAGGCGCGGTCGCCACCCTCGCCTCCCAGGCGCTGGCTCAGACCACGCTCATTTCAGACGATGCGGTTCGCACCATTGAAGCGATGATTGCGGCGATCGACCAGAAACTCACCGCGCAGGTCAATCTGATTCTGCACCATGCCGATTTCCAGCGACTCGAGGGAAGCTGGCGCGGCCTGCACTATCTCATCAATAACACCGAAACGGACGAGATGTTGAAGATTCGGGTCATGAACATCTCCAAGCAGGAAGTACACAAGACCCTGAAGAAATTCAAAGGCACCGCCTGGGACCAAAGCCCGCTCTTCAAAAAACTCTATGAAGAAGAATATGGCCAGTTCGGCGGCGAGCCTTTCGGCTGTCTGGTCGGCGACTACTATTTCGACCAAAGCCCACCCGATGTGGAACTGCTTGGGGAACTCGCCAAGATTTCCGCGTCCATCCATGCCCCCTTCATCTCCGCCGCTTCACCCACTGTCATGCAAATGGACAGTTGGCAGGAGCTGGCCAATCCGCGCGACCTGACCAAGATTTTCCAGACGCCGGACTATGCGGCCTGGCGCTCGTTGCGCGAGTCCGACGATGCGCGCTACATCGGCTTGACCATGCCTCGGTTTTTGTCCCGCCTGCCCTACGGTGCCAAGACCAATCCGGTGGATGAATTCGACTTCGAGGAAGACACCGCGGGGGCACAGCACGGCAAGTATACCTGGGCGAATTCGGCTTACGCCATGGCGGTCAACATCAACCGCTCCTTCAAGTTATACGGTTGGTGCTCGCGCATCCGCGGCATCGAGTCCGGCGGTGCGGTGGAAGGGCTGCCCAGCCATACCTTCCCCACGGATGACGGCGGTGTCGATATGAAATGCCCGACCGAGATCGCCATCAGCGATCGACGTGAGGCCGAACTGGCGAAGAACGGCTTCATGCCCTTGGTACATAAGAAAAACACCGACTTCGCCGCCTTCATCGGCGCGCAATCCCTGCAGAAGCCGTTCGAGTACGACGACCCGGACGCCACCGCCAACGCCAACCTCGCCGCCCGTCTTCCCTATCTGTTCGCGACCTGCCGTTTTGCGCACTATCTCAAGTGTATCGTGCGGGACAAGGTCGGGTCCTTCAAGGAACGCGAGGACATGCAGCGGTGGCTCAACAGCTGGATCCTCAAATATGTGGATGGCGATCCGGCACATTCGAGCGAAAACACCAAGGCCAAATGTCCGCTGGCGGCGGCCGAGGTCGTGGTCGAGGAAGTGGAAGGAAACCCCGGCTACTACACATCCAAGTTCTTCCTGCGCCCGCACTACCAGCTCGAAGGCCTGACCGTTTCACTGCGGTTGGTCTCCAAGCTGCCGTCGGCGAAGGGCGGTTAGGCAACATCCCGTCATCGGCTCCTGCCATGCGATGACGGCTCGGCGGTTGGTGGACCCGCGACATGCGGGTGCGCGGTTCGATCAAGCAACTGATAGGGGAGCAAGCAGATGGCTGTCGACATGTTTCTCAAGCTCGAAGGCGTCAAGGGCGAGTCTCAAGACTCCAAGCACCCGGAAGAAATCGATGTTCTTGCCTGGTCCTGGGGCATGAGCCAGTCCGGCTCGATGCACGTTGGCGGCGGCGGTGGTGCGGGCAAGGTCTCGATTCAGGACCTGTCGATCACCAAATACATCGACAAGGCCTCGCCGGTTCTGATGCTGTACTGTTCAAACGGGAAACAATTCAAAGATGGCCTGCTGACCGTGCGCAAGGCCGGCGGCGACAGCCCCGTGGAGTACCTGTTGATCAAGATGACCGAGGTGATCGTGACCTCCTACAGCACGGGCGGCTCGGGTGGTCAGGATCTACTGACCGAGAACATCAGCCTCAATTTCGCCGAAGTCGATGTGGACTACACGCCGCAGAAGCAGGATGGCACCGCGGAGGCCGCGATCAAGTACGGCTGGGACATCGCGAAGAACCTCAAGAAGTAGCCGCGGGGCGCGGCCTGCCCCAGTGTAATGATCCGTGCCGCCGTTCGCGGGGTTCCGCGGACGCGCAGGGCCATGGGTTGGCCTCCGTACCTGCCTGGAGAGAACCGTATGCTAGCCGAAGACCGGTGGCGCGAGGGCGACCCGGAAGAGTCCTTGCGTCAGCTTCAGGAGCAGGTGCGCAAAGCGCCTGCAAACGCGCGCTATCGCGTCTTCCTCTTCCAACTCCTGGCGCTCACGGGACAGTGGGAGCGGGCGCTGAATCAGCTCAATGTCGCCGGCGAATTGGATGCTGCCAACCTGGCCATGGTCCAGACCTACCGTGAAGCCCTGCACTGTGAGGTGCTGCGCGGCGAAATTTTCGCCGGACGGCGCTCACCCCTGGTCTTCGGCCAACCGGATCCCTGGTTCGCGCTCCTGATCGAAGCCCAGCGCCTGGACGCGCAGGGCGCCGGCGAACAGGCAAGAGCGATGCGTGATCGTGCCCTGGAGCAGGCACCGGGCACACCGGGAACGATCGACGGCGTACCCTTCGAGTGGATCATGGACGGTGACGCTCGTCTGGGACCGGTACTGGAGGCCATCGTCAACGGACGCTATTACTGGATTCCTTTCCAACGGATCCACAGAATCCGACTGGAAAAACCGGAAGACCTGCGCGATTTGGTATGGACTCCGGCCTACTTCACCTGGGCCAATGGCGGCGAGTCGGTAGGTCTGATCCCGAGCCGTTACCCCGGTACTGAGGCTTTGCCGGACCCCGAACTGCGCCTTGGCCGCAAGACCGCCTGGCTGGAACAACCCGGCGAGACCTATTTCGGTCAGGGACAACGCATGTTCTATACCGACGGCGGGGAGTATCCGCTGATGGATGTGCGCACCATCGTCTTGACATCCGGCGCGGCGGATGCCGACGGCGTCGCGGACGCAGACAGCACCCTTGGCTGAGCTGTCACACAAAGAACGGCTGCAGCCGTCGCTGCTCGACCGGCTTACCGACCTCGAGCCCGAAAAGACCCAGGAGTCGCGCGAGCAGCGCGTCTTCGGGCAGGCGCGACTGCGCGAGGCGGTGCTGCGCGATCTGGGGTGGCTGCTCAACACCACGCATCTGGCGGCTGGGCAGATGCTCGACGCCTACCCCCTGGTCGGCAACTCGGTTCTCAACTTCGGCATGCCGGACCTGTCGGGCATGACCCTGTCGGGGACCGACGCCGGCGCACTCGAACGGACCCTGCGCCAGGCGATCATTGACTTCGAACCGCGCATCCTGCGCCATACGCTCAAAGTCCGCCTGGAGGTGAACGAGCAGCAGATGAGCCATAACGCCATGACCTTTCTCATCGAGGGCGATCTGTGGGCGCAGCCGGTACCGCTGCGGCTCTATCTCAAGACCGAGATCGACCTCGACATCGGTGACATTCGGGTCATCAGCGACGGCGGCTGAGGCGGGCACCATGGACCCACGTCTGCTCGAATTCTACAACCGCGAACTGCGCTTCATGCGCGAGATGGGCGGCGAGTTCGCCCGTGAATTCCCCAAGATCGCCGGGCGCCTCGGGCTCGAAAGTTTCGAGTGCGCCGACCCCTATGTCGAGCGGCTGCTGGAAGGTTTCGCCTTCCTCGCCGCACGGGTCCAACTCAAGATCGATGCCGAGTTCCCCACCTTCACCCAGCACCTGCTGGAAGTCATCTATCCGCATTATCTGGCCCCGACCCCGTCGATGACCGTGGTCGAGTTGCAGCCCGACTTGGACGAAGGGTCACTGGCCGAGGGTTTCGACGTCCCGCGCGACACGGTGTTGCGCGGCAACCTCGGCAAAGGTGAGCAGACGTCGTGCGAGTACCGAACCGCCCACGCGGTGCGGCTCTGGCCGATGGAGATCACGGCAGCCGAATATTTCAGCCACACCGGACCCGTCGCCCGCGCCGACCTCGCCGTGCTCAAGCGCAGCAAGGCCGGCATCCGGCTGCGCCTGCGCACCACCGGAAATCTGACCTTCTCCCAGTTGGCCCCCGGCCGACCGGAGCGGTTCGGACTGGTGTTGTTCCTGCAGGGGGCGGACCGCTTGCCTTTTGAACTCTACGCTCAGCTGTTGGGCGACACGGTCGGCGTGCTGGTGCAGCCGACCGCTCGACCGGTGCCCTGGATCGAGACCCTCCCGGCCAGCGTGCTGAGCCCGCTGGGGTTCGCTGAGCACGAGGCACTGTTACCCAGGGCCCCGGCGTCATTCCAAGGGTATCGCCACCTCCACGAATATTTCGCTTTTCCACAGCGCTTTTTGAGCATCGCCATCGACGGCTTGGGGCCCGCCGTGGCGCGCGCGAACGCTTCGGAAATCGACCTGATCCTGCTCCTGGGCCAGCGCTCCCCGACCCTGGATGGCGTGCTGGACGCCACCAATTTCGCACTCCACTGCACCCCGGCGATCAACCTCTTTCCCAAACGTTTCGATCGGATCCATATCAACGACCAGGGCCCCGACTACCATGTCGTTCCGGACCGCACCCGTCCGACGGATTTCGAGGTCTATCGGGTGGACAGTGTCACGGGATTTGGATCGAGCACGACCGTCGCACGGGAATTTCGGCCGTTTTACGCGCCGGCCGAACCGGGTCCGGGGGACGAACGACCGGCCTACTACAGTGTTCAGCGCGTCCCGCGTCGCCAGTCCACCACCCCGCAACACCAGCGACCCCGCTCCAGCTATGTGGGCAGCGAGTTATTCGTGAACCTGACGGACGCGGCCGCCGCCCCCTGGTCCGCCGAGTTACGGCAGCTCGCGCTGACCGGGCTCTGTACCAATCGGGATTTGCCGCTGTACCTGCCGATTGGTTCGGGTAACACCGACTTTACCCTGGAATCCGGCGCACCGGTGCGCGCGGTGCGCGTCCGCGCCGGACCCACCCAGCCCCGGCCATCGCACGCCCACGCGGACACCGCCTGGCGGCTGATCGATCACTTGTCGCTGAATTATCTGTCGATCGCCGACTCGGACGGCGGCACGGGCGCGGCGGCCCTGCGCGAACTGTTGTCGCTGTACGGCGCGATTGCGAGCGCCGAAGGACGCAAACAGGTGGAGGGTATCCGCCGGGTCTCCTCTCAGGGCATCGTCCGGCGCCTGCCCGGCGTGCGCCCGGTGACCTATGCGCGTGGGCTGGAGATCACCCTGGACTGCGATGAAGCCGCCTTTGAAGGCACCGGCGCCTTCCTGCTCGGAGCGGTGCTGGAGCGCTTCTTTGCCCGTTACTGCACCATCAACGGATTCACCGAGACGGTCCTGCGTGCCGACCGCGGGGAGTTGATGCGATGGCCAGCGACCATCGGCCGCCGTCCGCTGCTGTGAGCGAACCGGACCGCGGTCCGCCGACCGAACGGGCAACCGACACCGCGCCCGCGCCGGTCAGCGCGCCCGACCCGGCGGCACGGGAGCACGCGCGTCAACGCGCCGAATTGCTGGCCAGTCTGGCCCAAGCGCCATGGAATCATGGATTCCGTCACACCTTGCGGCGGCTCGACAGCCTCCAGCCGGATCGCCCGCGGATCGGCGCCTCGCCGCGCGCCGCCGATGACCCCGTGCGCTTGGGACAACAGCCGTCACTGCGCTTTGCCCCAGCCGAACTGGCCGCTCTGCACCAATCCGCGGCCGGACTGCCGCCGCGCCTGCTGGTCTATTTCATGGGTCTGCTCGGACCCAACGGCCCGCTGCCCCTGCACCTCACCGAGTATGTCCGCGAGCGGCAACGCCACGCCGCCGATCCGACCCTGGCGCGGTTCCTCGACACCTTCAATCACCGGATGCTCACCCTGCTCTACCGGGCCTGGGCCCAGGCCCAGCCGGCGGTCAGTTTCGACCGTCCGCACGAGGATCGCTTCGGTTTCTATCTGGGAACCCTGAGCGGGACCGGCCTGCCCGCCTGTCGCGACCGCGACGCCATGCCGGATCTGGCCAAGCGCTATTTCACCGGCCATCTCTCCTGCCAAACCCGCCACGCGGACGGGCTGCAGTCCATCCTGGGCGTCCTCCTCGGTCTACCGGTGCGCATCGATGAGTGGATCGGCCATTGGCTGACGCTGCCCGACAACTGCCGGCTGCGCTTGGGAGCGACGCCGGACAACGCCGCGTTGGGCCTGACCACGACACTGGGCGGGCGGGTCTGGGACCATCAATCCAAGTTTCGTATCCGCATCGGCCCGTTGCGGCTCCCCGCGTATCTGGACCTGCTGCCCGGCGGCACGGCCCTGGCACGCGTCAAGGCCGTGGTCCGCAACTATGCGGGCGACGCGCTCGCATGGGATCTCAACCCGGTCCTGGCGCAATCCGACATCCCGCGATTGGGACTCGGTGTCGGCAGCCGCCTGGGCTGGACCACCTGGCTCAGCAGCGGCGCACTCGGCCGCGACGGGGACGAGCTCAAGCTCGATCCACATGCCCTGCGCCCGTAGGGTCCGCTGCGCGGACCAAGGATCGCCGAAAAACCCGCTCTGTGGACCCATGATCGCTGTTTAAGCCCAACGCTCTAGCACTCTACCAACGCTCCAGGAGCCAGCCCATGTCCGAGATCAACCGCGCGGCACTGTTCGGAAAGCTCAACCCGCTCGCCTATAAGGCGATCGAAAGCGCCACGGTTTTCTGCAAGATGCGCGGTAACCCCTACGTGGAGCTGGTGCACTGGTTCAATCAGATGCTGCAAGGTCAGGACTCGGACCTGCACCGGATCATCCGCCGCTTCCAACTCGACCCGGCGGGCCTGGCACGTGACTTCACCGAGGCGCTGGACCGGCTGCCGCGGGGCTCCCGCTCCATCTCGGACCTGTCCTCCGATGTGGAAGAAGCCGCCGAGCGCGCCTGGACCTACGCCACCCTGCTCTTCAACGAGTCACAGGTGCGTACCGGACACCTGATGGTGGGCATCCTCAAGACCAAAGGGCTGCGCAGCAGTTTAGCCGGCATCTCCCGTCAATTCGAAAAGGTGCAGGCGGACGCGCTCACCGACCGCTTTGCCGAGATCTGCGCGGGCTCCCCGGAGGAGCGCATGGCCGCGAGCGACGGCTTTCACCTGGGCGGCGGTGCCGCACCGGGTGAGGCGAGCGACGCCATGGCCCCGGCCCAGATGGGCAAACAGCAAGCCCTCAAGCAGTTCTCGGTGGATCTGACCGAACGGGCCCGCAAGGGGGAACTGGACCCCATCGTCGGGCGCGATGAGGAGATCCGCCAACTCATCGACATCCTCATGCGCCGCCGTCAGAACAACCCCATCCTCACCGGCGAGGCGGGGGTGGGCAAGACCGCGGTGGTCGAAGGCTTTGCTCTGCGCATCGCCGCCGGGGACCTGCCCCCGCCCCTCCAGGAGGTCAGCCTGCGCACCCTGGACGTCGGCCTGCTCCAGGCCGGCGCCAGCATGAAGGGCGAATTCGAGAACCGCCTGCGCCAGGTCATCGAAGAGGTCCAGGCCAGCCCCAAGCCGATCATCCTCTTCATCGACGAGGCCCATACCCTGATTGGTGCCGGCGGCAGCGCCGGCACCGGCGACGCGGCCAACCTGCTCAAGCCTGCGCTCGCCCGCGGGACCCTGCGCACCGTCGCCGCCACCACCTGGGCCGAGTACAAGAAATATATCGAGAAGGATCCGGCGCTCACCCGCCGTTTCCAGGTCGTCCAGGTGGACGAGCCGAGCGAGGAGAAAGCGATCCTCATGGTCCGCGGCATCGCCTCGACGCTGGAGAAACATCACCAGGTCCAACTCCTGGACGAGGGCCTGGAAGCCGCGGTGCGACTCTCACACCGCTACATCCCGGCACGCCAACTGCCGGACAAAGCGGTCAGCCTGCTCGATACCGCCTGCGCCAGGGTCGCCATCAGCCAGTCGTCCGAGCCCCCTGAAGTGGAAGACTGTCGACGCCGGATCGAAGGCTTGACCACTGAACTGGCGATCATCGGCCGGGAGGCGGCCGTCGGTGTCGCCACCGCCGAGCGTGCCCAGACGGCCAACGCGAAGCTCGTCGTCGAACAAGAGCGTCTGGACGGGCTCAAGACGCGTTGGGAGTCGGAGCAGGCCCTGGTCAACCAGATCCTGGAACTGCGCGCCCAATTGCGCGGCACCACGGCCCCGGTCGAAGGCACCGGCAGCGCCCTTGAACAAGCCGCCGATTCCGCGACCGGCGCCGCCCCGGAGGCCGGGGCGCCACTCACCGAGGCCGAGCGCGCCGCGGCACTGGAGAAGATGGCTGCACTCCAGGCCGAACTTGCCGCGCTGCAAGGCGAGCGCCCCCTGATCCTGCCCGGCGTCGACGCCCAGGCGGTCGCCGCGGTGGTCGCCGACTGGACCGGCATCCCGGTGGGCCGCATGGTCAAGGACGAGGTGAAAGCCGTGCTCAACCTCGCCGCGACACTCAACCAGCGGGTCATCGGCCAACGCCACGCACTGGATATGATTGCCGCGCGCATCCAGACCTCCCGCGCCCGGCTCGACAACCCCAACAAGCCAATCGGCGTCTTCATGCTCGCCGGACCCTCCGGCGTCGGCAAGACCGAGACCGGGCTCGCACTCGCCGAGGCGCTCTACGGCGGCGAGCAGAACATCATCACCATCAACATGAGCGAGTTCCAGGAGGCCCATTCGGTCTCCACCCTCAAGGGCGCACCCCCCGGCTATGTCGGCTACGGCGAGGGCGGCATCCTCACCGAGGCCGTGCGCCGCAAGCCCTATAGCGTGGTCCTGCTGGACGAGGTGGAGAAAGCACACCCCGACGTGCATGAGATCTTCTTCCAGGTCTTCGACAAGGGCTGGATGGAAGACGCCGAGGGCCGTTATATCGACTTCCACAACACCGTCATCCTGCTGACCAGCAACGCCGGCACGGATTTGATCATGAACCTGTGCCGGGACCCGGACCTGATGCCCGATGTCGAAGGGCTGGCCCAGGCGCTGCGCGCCCCGCTGCTCAAGACCTTCCCCCCGGCGCTCCTGGGCCGTATCGTCACCATTCCCTATTATCCGCTGAGTGATGCGATGCTGGGGACCATCATCCGGCTCCAGCTCGACCGCATCGTGCGACGGATAGCCGACAATCATCGCGCCGTGCTGAGCTATGACGAGGCGGTAGTGGAACTGATCGCCAAGCGCTGTGCGGAGGTGGAAAGCGGGGCGCGGGTGGTGGATGCCATCCTCACCAATACGGTTTTGCCGGCGATCAGTCGGGAAATTTTGAATCGGACGATGGCGGGCAAAGCCATCGGACGAATTGCGATCGGGGCGGCCGACTCGGGGTTCACCTACGGGTTCGACGGCTGAAGCGCATCCGCACGGATGTCGGATCTGGACTTGCCGTCGAATCGGACTTGGACTATGGCTAGTGCATTGATCTTCGCTGCGTGCGGCGAGGATCTGGCGGGCAAGCAACGGGTCGGCGGCAGTGCCGAGGCATGATCTGGAGCGATATTTCGTGGGGATACCTCAGACGCTGACCCTTCCCGCAAATCAATAATGAGGGCAAGACGATGGGATGGGTTAATCAGTACGGTTACGATATCTGCATGCAGGACGATGGATACTCCTGCGCCATGGCGTGCGCGGCAATGGTGAGCAACCGGTGCCAGGGCGGTCAGCCAACCGAATCGGCGATCAAGGGGCTGTCAAAGCAGGGCTCCGGCCAAAGCTACACTCCGTCGATGAAGGACAAGCTGAAGTCAATGGGCGCCAAGTCGGTGATGCCGGGCGTGGTGCCCACCGACAAAGGTGCGGCCGGCACCGGCATGGACAACATTCAGTCGATCCTGAATCAGTGCCACGTAACCAACACCCTCAATCAGTCGGTCAATATCGCGACGATCATGACCGGCGCGACACACCAGCGCCCGATCGTCGTGCATGTTACGTGGCCCGCCGGCGGGGCGCATTTCGTGTTGGTAGACTGGTACGATAGCGCCAATACGAAAAAGCTGATTATCATGGACCCCGCATATGGGATCGTCATGAACGATGCGAGCGGGACCTACAAACCGAATGCTACGACGACCGGGACCTTCTCGGGCTGGTACATAAAGACCACCTAATAAAGGGGCAGGGGCGAATGACACGAAACCAGTTATATCATGCGCCAGTAATCACCACCAGCGTCCCCGTGCGTACAGCATCAGCCCCAGCGAACAGCCGACGATACCGGCCATTTCATTGATGCTCAAGGCCTCGCCGAGCAGCACCCAGGCGAGTATGGCGGTAGTCACCGGCACAACGGACATAAACAATGAAACAGTCATTGTGCCGAGATGGTTGATGGCGTAGGCCACACACATCAACGCGAAGATATTGACGAGCACTCCCTGGTATAGCGCCTGGATGGCGATATCCGCCGGCGCTGCCTGGGCCAGTGCCGTGGGAAACACGGCCATCAGGGGCAAGAACAGCAGGACATTGACCACCGGCACCGTGACCAGCACGTCCCGCCAGCCGAAACCCCATTGGCGTATGCCGGTCATGTGCCCCGTATAGAAGAGTGCCGCCGCCAGCAGATAAGCGATTCCCAGCGCATGCTCAACCGAAAAGGTGGCGCCGCCGGCCATGATCAGGTTGGCGGCAAAGATGATGCCGATCGCCAGGTAGCGGATCGGCGAGAGCGTCTGGTGAAAGAGCAGCCAGGCCGCCAGCGCGCCGAAAACCGGTAACAGCCCGTTGACCAGAACCCCGGCATGGGCCGCGCCGATGACCTTGAGCCCGTAAAAGGAAAACAGTGTATACGGAAAGCCGACGCCCAGTCCGACGACCAGATACTGACCGATCGAAAACCGCCGCCACGCGTGCCGCCACACCAGCGGCAAGACCCCGATCAGCGCCGTCACGTAGCGCAGCAGGGTGATGTCGGCCGGTTGCAGCTCAGTCTGAACCCCGTAACGGGAGATGGTGATCCACCCGGACCAAACACAGACCACCGCCAGGGCGGCAAGATAGGCGAGGAGATGTTTCATGTGTTACGAAGGTCGGCGCGGATGGGCGGGATGGGCATCGGTGCGCTCGGTCCATCCTCCAGGGTGACTTTCCCGGTCTCGAAGCGGCCTCAGCAAGAGGCGGAACGACAACCAACAGCAGTGCGCGCGGACCGATGCTATCCTGTTGTTGCCGAATGCGATCCTGAACGATCGCTGGAGTCAACACTCACGCCTCGATCATTTCGAAGAGTGTAAGCATTCGGACGCCCGGAAGGAAGGTCGGAGCCAAAAACCGCTGCGCGTGCGCTCAGCCGCACCGACCAACCTGAGTAGAGGTACCCGCGACGGGTCCTTGCACGACCTGCCGGGGCCGCCCCGGACCGAACAAACCATGCAGCACAACAGGAGTCGATCTCATGTCAATCAGGTCCCTACCCGCGGCCTTGGCCGCAGCCCTGCTGAGTCTGTCCGTACCGCCGGTCGTGGCGGCCGATACGGCGCCCGCCATCGTGACCTTCACCGGTGAGGCGAACATGCCTTCGCTCAAGGATGCGAAACAGCGCGATAAATTCACCATCGGACTGGCCGATAGTCAGGTGATCAGTACCTTCAACCTTGAGTGCAGAGCCGGTACCAGCGCGCTCGGCGGGTTGGTCAAGGGCAATGAGGAATGCGCGATTTCCGGCAACGGGGCCATCATCAACCCGCGCGACGCCAACCAGCGCTTCCCACGTGCCCAGTATACGGGCGGATTCGTCGTCGAGACCGATGGGACAACGGATATGTCGAAAATTCTGGTGACCTATCTCCCGGTCGGTAAAGTTCCGGCATCGTCCAGCAGCGTGACCGGGATGGTCAAACTCAAGCCGGAAAATCCATCAGCCACTGCCGGAATGCTCAAGGACTCGATCCTCAAGCACTTGCGCGATACGGTCGGTGATGCCGGGACCATGGTCGATACCCGCGTCGACACGGTCGAGATCCCCGATCTCTTCATCCCCTCGGCCGGTTTTGCCAGCGACAAGGGCTGTGCCTGGCGCGGGAGTATGGCCTTCGCCTACCAATCGAAGAGCTGGTTCATGGACCTGACCGCCACCTGCGGCGATAAGTCCTATGCCTTGAAAGGGAACATGCCGTGGGTCGAGGTCCCCGGCGTCAAGGACCGCACCCAATACAATCTGGTCCTCACGCTCCCCAGTGCCGAAACGGCGAGCGATGATGCCATGTTTGCCGCCCCGACCGGGGACGGCGACATGTTCGCGGCGGCAGACGGTCTCAGCGGCGCGATCACGATGGACCAGGGCATGTACGTCGAGACGCCGGTGGACGGCAAGACCGAGCGCCTGCCCATGCACACCAAGCTCAGCGGCAGCCTCAGCGGACAGGGCGTTCCGCTTGAAACGGTGCGCTCGTTCAGCCAACTGATCACGCTGCTGGCTCGCACGTTCTTTGGCGCTTGAGCAATCGCAATCGTTTTGCAGGCGACCGCTCGCCCGTTCCGGCTAAGTAATCGCCCGGATTTAGCCACAGATGTCACAGATGATCACAGATGAAGAAAACATCGGTGTTCATCTGTGCGCGCTCTTTGTCGCTTTCTGTGCGTCATTGCCGCAGTTTTAATGATCAAGACTCCCGCAGCCAATCCTCATCCCGGGCTAGTCTTCCAAGGTCTTTGCCGCCACCTCATAGACATCCTTCGACAGCGCATCGACCGCAAGGATACGCGCGATCTCAGCGCGCATCAGGGCCTGGCGGGCCGGATCATAGCGCCGCCAACGACTCATCGATTTCAGCAGTCGCGCGGCGATCTGCGGGTTCAGCGGATCCAATTCGAGGATACGGTCAGCGAGAAAACGGTAGCCTGCCCCATCCGCGGCGTGGAAGCGCACCGGATTGGCGGTACAGAAGGCGCCGATAAGACTGCGCACCCGGTTGGGATTGCGCATCGAAAAATCAGCGTGCGCCATCAACCCCGCGACGCGCTCCAGAACATCCGCGCGGCTGCTGGTCGCCTGAATACTGAACCATTTGTCGATGACCAGCGGCTGCGCGGACCAGCGATCGTAGAAAGCGGCGAGCGCCTCCGCTCCCGCGGCACCGCCGTGGTCGACCAGCAGCCGCAGCGCGGCCATCACATCGGTCATGTTATGGGCGGCGGCGAATTGGTCGCGGCACAGTGTCACGGCGTCCGGCACATCGGCCGCCATCAGATAGGAGAGTGTCAGATTTTTCAGAGCACGGCGACCGATGGCCTGCGGCGTGAAGGCATAGGGTCCGGACTCCGCCTGGGCGGTGTAAACAGACAGCAGGTCCGCGGCGAGTTCTTCTCCGATGCGACGGCGCAACGACTCGCCGGCCCGGTGGATACCGTCGACGTCCACGACCGCCATCTGATCCGCCAGATAGGACTCCCCCGGCAGGGTCAACACTTCGGCACGCAGTGCCGGCTCGCCCCGGGCGTCCAGCAAGGTGTCACGAAATGCCCCAAAGAAGGCCGTCGAAACCGACTGGCGCGGACTCGCCACCAGGCCGAGCAAGATGCGCTGCATCAGGCTCTGGGCGGCATCCCAACGGGCGAAGCCGTCGGTATCATGCGCCATGAGGAACTGCAAGTCGTCGTCGGTGAAGTCACACTGCAGCTTGACCGGGGCGGAGAAACCACGCAACAAGGAGGGGACCGGCCGTTCTTGGAGTCCCACGAAACGGAACCGCTCCAGTGCGGCGCGGACCTCCAATATTCGGGTACCGCGCGTGGCGACGGCTTCGTCCTCGCCATCGAGACGCAATGGCAAAGCCTCACCGTCCCGACCCAGCAGTCCGACCGCGAGCGGCAGGTGCAGCGGCCCCTTTTGCGGTTGACCCGGTGTAGCCGGGGTATGTTGACGCACGGTCAGCGTATAACTGCCGTCCGCCGCGGCATACTCCCCTTTCACCCGCAATTGGGGCGTTCCCGCCTGCGCGTACCACCGTCGGAATTGCGTGAGATCCCGACCGCTCGCGTCTTCCATGCAGGTCACGAAGTCATCCGTGGTCACCGCCTGACCGTCATGCCGCTCGAAGTAAAGATCGGTCGCCCGCCGAAAGACCTCGGGGCCAAGCAGCGTCGCTTGCATCCGCACCACCTCGGCGCCCTTCTCATACACCGTCGAGGTGTAGAAATTGTTGATCTCGATATAGGATGTCGGTCGTACCGGGTGGGCCATCGGCCCGCCGTCCTCGGCAAACTGCGCCGCACGCAGGGTGCGGACGTCACTGATGCGCGTGACCTCCCGCGAGCCCATATCGGCCGCAAACTCCTGATCGCGGAAGACCGTGAAGCCCTCTTTGAGACTCAATTGAAACCAATCGCGGCAGGTAATCCGATTACCCGTCCAGTTATGGAAATACTCGTGGGCAATGACCCCCTCGACACCCAGAAAGTCCTGATCGGTCGCGGTCTCCGGGCGCGCCAGGACAAACTTGTCATTGAAGACATTGAGCCCTTTATTCTCCATGGCCCCCATGTTGAAATGACTGACCGCCACGATCATAAACAGATCAAGGTCATACTCCCGGCCGTAGCGCTCCTCGTCCCAGCGCATCGCCTTCTTGAGCGAACGCATCGCGTGACCGCACTTGTCCAGATTCTGGGGCTCGACATAAATGCGCAGACCGACCGGCCGGCCGGACGCGGTAGTGAAGGTCTCCTCGATCACGCCGAGTTCCCCGGCGATGAGCGCGAACAGATAACTCGGTTTCGGGAACGGGTCCTCCCACCGGACCCGATGTCGGCCGCCCTCGAGATCACGCGCCTCGAGCGGATTCCCGTTGGACAGGAGCACCGGAAAACGAACACGGTCCGCCTCGATGGTCACGGTGTAACGCGCCATCACGTCCGGCCGATCGAGAAAATAGGTGATGCGCCGGAAGCCCTCCGCCTCGCACTGGGTACACAACATCTCGCCGGACTGGTAAAGTCCCTCCAACGCGGTATTGCGGGCCGGATGGATGTGCACCCGGGTCAGCAGGCGGAAGCGATCCGGCACCCGCAGCACGGTCAGGGACTCGGCGTCCACCCGATATTCCGCCGGAGTCAGGAGATGCCCGTCAATGGCGACCTGATCCAGCGCCAACTGCTCACCCTGCAGGGTCAGGCTGCCGTCGCCGCGGGTCGCCGCCGGGTTGCGGCGGATCGCCAGCAGAGCCGCAACCCGCGTGCGATCCAGGTCCAGGTCGAAGTGCAGGTCCACCTGGTCGATCAGAAACTCCGGCGGGCGATAATCTTCCAGGCGGGTCGGATGGGGGGCGTCTCGATACATGCTGCACTCGTGTGGTCCTTGGCAGAGACAGTCTGCCTTGGGACAATTGTATTCCGGGCGCGGCAACCAGATTTCAAGATTCCGGACAAAATGCCGACGCGGGCCGTTCAACTTGCAACCGCGAACCATCAACCAAGATGCAACGACAGGGAGCGCTGCGATGCCCCAGATCGTGATGTACGCCAAGGCGCTATGCAGCTACTGCACCCGCGCCCGGAAACTGCTGCATGCCAAAGGGGTCGACTTCGCCGAAATTCGGGTCGACGGTGATCGCGACCAGTTGCGGATCATGGTCGAGCGTAGCCGCCGCCGCACCGTTCCCCAGGTCTTCATCGATGACCGGCACGTTGGGGGCTATGACGATCTGGTCCGGCTGGATGCGCGGGGCGAACTGGATCAGCTGCTCGGGCGATGAACAGCACCGCGCCACCCGACGCGATCCGCCTGGACAAATGGCTCTGGGCCGCGCGCTTCTTCAAGACGCGCCGCCTGGCGGTGGAGGCCATCACCGGCGGCAAAATCCAGGTCAACGGCCAACGTGCCAAGCCCGGACACGGCATCCGTGCCGGCACCCGGCTTGCCATCCACAAAGACTCCTTGGCCTGGGACCTCGAGGTACTGGCGGTCAGCAATCAACGCCGCCCCGCCAGCGAGGCCGCGCTGCTGTACCGCGAGGATGAGTCCAGCGTGGTGCGGCGCCGGGACCTGCTGCGCCAGCGCCGCGCGGCGGGACCTGTCGATGCCACGGGCGAGCGGCCCACCAAGCGCGATCGGCGCCAAATCCAGCGCTTCACCAACGCCGACTAGCGGGAGCCGGAACCGCCATGGACAATGACGCCTTTCGCGACACCTACCGAGCGGTCAACACCAGCGCCTGTGTGTTCGAAAAAACCATCCTCACCAACAATGGCGCCTGTTCGCTGGCGCAAAAGTTCTGCATTGCCGAGCGCGAGGGCGTCCACTGCGGGGCGGACGCGGCCCTGGCCGATTGCAGCGAACTCCTGGCTACCCTGCGGCGCCAGGCCCGCTTCGCCCTCAAGACCGTCGTCGCGGACGCAATGCCCGGCGCCGACGCCTTGCCTCACGCCAAGGCCATGCGCATCCAGGTCGGCGGCCTGCGCGGACTCCAGGCGGCGCTGACGCCGGACCAACGCATCCCCGTGCGCATCGCCGATATCCGCGACACCGTCCGCACCGCGCTGGCCCGCTTCGGTGGACTGGACGCCCTGCCCTTTCAGGACATCATCAAACAAATCGCCGCCTACCAAGGCCGTCGGCGCGGCTTGAAGAAACCAAAGTGACGCCCTGAGGCGGTTTTCGAAGAGTCCCACACCGGTTCGACCTGCCGGCGACCGGGGCGACTCGACCGGAGGCCGACGCGTTGCCGAACCCCTTGGCGAAATCCACCGCGTCAGGCGGTAACCCGCGCCCGTTTATCGGCCGAACCTATCACTATGGTAATAACAATCCATTTCTGACTCGCCACCTACAGTCGCACCCGCGCGGAGTTGCTTCATGTCCATCGTTTTGATCATCTTCGTCGTCGTCTATCTCGGCATGATGCTTGGCCACTTGCCGTGGCTCAAGGTGGACCGCGCCGCGATCGCCTTGGGCGGCGCCATCGCGCTCTTGGCCGCCGCCGAGCTCACCGAGGCGCAAGCGATCGCCAGCGTCGACTTCGGCACCATCGGCATGCTGTTCGGGCTCATGCTGCTGTCGATCCAGTTCGAGCTGTCCGGGCTCTATGGCGCGGTGTCGGCCAGGGTCGGCGCAGTCCAGACCAGGCCAGCGATCCTGCTCGCCCTGCTGATCGGGCTGGTTGGCGTCATGTCCGCCTTGCTCACCAACGATGTGGTGGCGGTCGCCATGACCCCGGTCGTGCTGTCCATTTGTCTGCGCCGCGGACTGAATCCGGTGCCGTTCCTGCTGGCGATCGCCTTCGCCGCCAATGCCGGCGCGGTGGCGACACTCATCGGCAGCCCCCAGAACATGCTGATCGGCGAGCGACTGCAACTCTCCTTCGTCCACTATATGGCATACGCGGCAGTACCCGCCCTGCTGTCGTTGGGCGTCGTCTGGCTCGCCCTGGTGGTCTTCTACCGCGCCCACTGGCAACTCCAGCAGCCGGGCGCGGCGGACAACGGCGCGCCGTCCGCAGGCTCGACGGCGCCCCCATTCGACCGGTGGGAGACCATCAAGGGCTTACTGGTCTTAAGCTTCGTCCTCTATGCCTTCATTTTCACCGAGTGGAGTCGCGGCCTGGTGGCGGCCAGCGCCGGCGCCTTCATGCTGTTCAATGCCCGCTTCATGTCCCGCAGCATGCTGCATCGTATGGATTGGGGGCTGCTGATCCTGTTCGTCGGTCTCTTCATGGTCAACGGCGCCTTCCAGAATACCGGGATTCCACAGCAACTGGTCGGCGATTTGCAAGCGGCCGGATTCAACCTCCAGCACAGTGACGTGCTCTTCGTATTGAGCGCCGTGCTGAGCGACATCACCTCGAACGTTCCAACCGTGATGCTGCTCCTGCCCTATGCCAATGACCCCGCGGCCGGACCCCTGATGGCGCTGGCCAGCGGCCTCTCCAGCAATCTCATCGTCATCGGCAGCCTGGCGAACATCATCGTGGTCGATGCGGCCAATGCGAGGGGCCTCAATATCTCATTCCGGGAGTTTGCCAAGGTGGGTGTGCCGGTGGCCCTGAGCACCCTCCTGATCGCCTGGGTTTGGGTCCGCTATCTGATGTGAGGTCGGCATCAGCGCTGCTTGCCCGTGCCGCCCGCCGGCACGTCGCCCGCCGCCGCATGGTATTCGCGGCGGATCTGTTCGAGGTCGACCGTCGGCTCGGGGTAGTGCAGATCCATCGCCTCCATGGCATCGAGCACAATACGGGCGACGGCCAGGTTACGGAACCATTTGTGGTCGCAGGGGATGGTGAACCAACGGGCATGCGCCGTGGACGTGCGCTCCAGCGCCTCGTCGAAGGCGTCCAGGTATCTGTACTCCCGTCATCGGTTGAGGTGGTGCACAATCGCGACACTACCCCCGCGGCGGCCTGACCGAAACAGTGCAAAGGCGAGCGGTCATCAACCGACCGTTTGGCGCCAATGGTCGCACGATGACCAAGGACGGTCTCGACATTATCCAACGCCCGGCATAGTATCCCCAACCGTGGAAATCCGCAGGAGTTGTTAGGAGTTCGTCATGCCACCCATTGCCCCGCACCAGCCATGACGCCGCACCAGGAGCATTCCCGCCTGCTGCGACTCGCCACCTACGCCTCGGTGGCGACCGCGACCCTGTTGATCCTGGCGAAACTGGCCGCCTGGCTGGTCACTGACGCGGTCAGTGTCCTGGCCTCTTTGATCGACTCACTGATGGACGTGGGAGCCTCCCTGGTGAACCTGCTGGCGGTTCACTGGTCGCTGCAACCCGCGGACAAGGACCACCGCTTCGGGCACGGTAAGGCCGAAGCCCTGGCCGGACTGGCACAAGCCGCGTTCATCGGCGGGTCCGCCCTGTTCCTCGCCCTGCATGCGGTCGATCGGCTGGTCAACCCGGCCCCCCTGTCGGACATTGGCGTGGGCATCGGCGTCATGCTCTTTGCGATGGCGGCCACCGGCGTGCTGCTCGTCTTCCAGCACCGGGTCATCCGGGCGACCGGTTCAACCGCCATCCGCGCCGACGCGCTGCACTACGCGACCGACCTGGCGACCAACTCGGCCACCCTCCTCGCCCTGATCCTCGCGGTCATGGGCTGGCCGGGGCTCGACCCGCTCTTCGCGCTCGGGATCGCCGTCTACATCTTATACAGCGCCATCCAGATCGCGCGCGAGGCGGTCGACCTGCTGATGGATCGCGAAATCGAGGAGCAGCACCGGCAGCGGATCAAGGCATTGGCATTCACGGTCGCGGGAGTCCGCGGCGTCCATGGCCTGCGCACCCGCCGTTCCGGCCATATCGCGGTGATCCAACTCCACCTGGAACTCGACCCCGACATTTCCCTACTGGAGGCGCATGCCACCTCCGATCGGGTGGAGGACGTCCTGCATACCGAGTGGCCGGACGCCGACATCACTATCCATCAGGATCCGGCCGGACTGGAACTGGATCAGCGCGGAGATTAATTCCGAGGCGCTACGCCTTTAGGACTCAAACCGATTCGTCGGTCACGCGGCCACCAGGCGCGATGCGCGCGGCTGACGACCCGCCGGTTTTACGTAGCACGCCGACAGGCAACACATGGCATCTTCACATCCACCCACCATGTCGACCCCCGTGGATTTCACGAACTGCGACCGTGAGCAGATCCAGTACGCCGGCGCGATCCAACCGCACGGGGCGCTGCTGGTGCTGCACGAACCTGACCTGCGGATCATCCAGGCGAGCGCCAACACCGGGGATTACCTGGGTCTCCCGCCCGCGATGCTCCTTGGGAAAGGGGTCGAGGTCCTGCTCGGGACCGAGACGGTCGCCGCCTTGCGCGCGCGACTGGCGACCCCTGACCTCTCGCGTACGCTACGGCACCTGATGGCGGTGCGCACGACCGCCCGGGACGAGTTCTTTCACCTGTTCGGTAACCGCGCCGACGGGCTCTTGCTGTTGGAGTTCGAGCGACTCGACGAGCACGCCCGCACCGGCGCGCCCAACCTCTACCAAGAGGTCTACAACACGCTTCAACGGCTGCAGGCCACTCCTTTTCGCGTAGCGTCTCGGTCATGTACACCGTCTACCTGAGAAATATGGGAGTCAAGGCCACGCTGGTGACCACCCTGCTCAAGGATGGCCGGTTATGGGGCCTGATCTCGTGCATGAACCACGCGACCCCGAAATACCTGCCATACGAAACCCGCATTGCGGTGGAATCCTTCGCGCACATGATCTCGCTCCTGATGGGCGCGAAGGAGACTGAAGAACATTACGCCTATCGGCTCCGGCTGGGTGCGGCGCGCACGCATTTGCTCGATGTCGTGCTCAGGTCCAGGGCACTGGATCGGGCACTCGACGACATCGGACCCGAAATCTTGACCGCGATGGATGCCGACGGCGCTGCGCTGCTCACCAAAGACCGTCTTAATCTCTTCGGACATACGCCCGCCGCGGCCGCGGTCCGGGCCTTGGCGGACTGGCTGGCAACCCGCGACGAACTTCATTATGCGAGTCATCACCTGGCCTTGGACTATCCGCCGGCAGACGTTTTCCAGGCGGCAGCGAGCGGCCTGCTGGCAGTGCGTCTGTCCCATGCCGGGCCCGAATGCCTGATGTGGTTTCGTCGCGAGCGGCTGCAGACCGTCCACTGGGCCGGCGACCCGCACAAGCCCATCGAGATCGACGAACGCGACGGCGAGCGGCGTCTGCTGCCGCGCACCTCCTTCGCACTCTGGCAGGAGACGGTCTGCGGACAGGCCCGCCCCTGGCTGGACTGCGAGATCGAGCATGCGCGCGAGCTGCGACGGGGGATCGTCGAGTTGATCGCGCGCCACATCGAGCGCATGGCGCTGGCGCAGGACGCGGCCCATGCCGGCACCTGGGAATGGAGCATCGAGGATGACCGCCATTATTGGTCCAGGTCACTGTACAGGCTTTATGGCCTGGTGCCCGGCCAGTGCGAAGCCTCCGATACGGCCTGGAAGGCGGCGATCCATCCGGACGACCGCGCACGTGCCGCCGCCGCGCTGGCGGCAGCGGCGTCGAAGGGTGAGGAATTCGAGCTGGAATGGCGTGTCAATCGGCCCACGGGGGAGCCGGAACGCTGGTTGATGTCGCGCGGCAGGCCGCTTGCCGGGGCCAGCGGTAAGCTGGAGCGCTATATCGGCATCGTCGTCGATATCACCGAGCGCAAACAGGCGGAGCTGGAACTGCTCCGCTATCAGCAGATTGTCGAGACCTCCAGCGAGATGCTGGTCTTCCTGGATCGGGACCTGCGCTATCGGGTGGTCAATCCGGCCTATGCCGCGCTGCGCCGCTCGACTCCGGCGGACCTTCAAGGCCGCCTGGCGCGCGAGGTGGTGGGGGCGAAGGACTATGCGGAGATCGGCCCGCAGCTGGAGTCCGCGCTGGCCGGCCAGGCCCAGCGGTTCAGTAGTCTTATCACTCCCGCCGATGGCAAGCAGCGCTACCTGGAGTCGGACGTGCGCCCCTTCCGGGGGCACGATGGGACTGTACTGGGCGTGGTCGTGAGTATTCACGACGTGACCGAGGCCCGGGAGGCGCAGCTCGCCCTGCAGGACCAGCAGGCGCGCCTTGCGGAATTGGTGGCGTCACGAACCGCGGAGCTTCAGGCCTCCGAGACCAAGCTGCGCACCATGTATGACCTACTGCCGATCGGGATCGCCGTCACGGACAGTGCCGGTCAGATCGTCGACTGCAATCGGGCCTCGGAAGTCCTGCTGGGGATCGCGCGGGATGAACAGTTCCGCCGGACCTATGATGGCGAGGAGTGGGCGATCATCCGTCCTGATGGGACCCCCATGCCGCCATCGGAATTCGCCGGCGTGCGCGCCGCGGTGGAGGGGCGGACGGTGCGCGATGTGGAAATGGGCATCGTCCGGCCCGATGGCATCCGGTGGATCTCGGTCAGCGCCATGCCCTACCCGCATCCGGACGATGGGGTGCTTATCGCCTATGTCGATGTCACCGCACGCAAAGCGGCCGAGGCCGAGCTCGTACAGGCACGGGCCCTGGCCGAGCAGGCGACGCGCATGAAGTCCGCGTTCCTGGCCAATATGAGCCACGAGATCCGCACGCCGATGAACGCGGTGCTGGGCTTCTGCTATCTGTTGGAGCGGCAGCCGCTCGCAGCGACGGCGCTGGACCTGGTGCTGAAGGTGCGCAACGCCGGGCGCTCGCTGCTGACACTCATCAACGACATCCTGGACTTCTCCAAGATCGAGGCCGGACGGCTGGAGACGGAGTCCGCGCCGTTCCGGCTGTCCGCGGTGCTGGACGATCTCGCCGCCATCATGAGCGCGGCCGCCAGCGACAAGCAATTGGAACTGGTCATTTCCCCTCATTCCTCCTGGCGTTACGACACACTGATCGGCGATGCGGGACGCCTCGAACAGGTGTTGATCAATCTGCTCGGCAACGCCGTCAAGTTCACCGAATGCGGTGAGGTGGAACTGCGCATCGACCTGGATTCGGCGCCGGAGTCGGAGTCGGAGGCGGACGTGCGGCTGCGGTTCGCGGTGCGCGATACCGGCATCGGGATCTCCACGCAGCAGCAGGAGCAGATCTTCGCCCCGTTCAGCCAGGCCGACAGCCGTATCGCTCGCCGCTTCGGCGGCACCGGACTGGGACTGACCATCAGCCGGCAATTGGTCGCACTGATGGGGGGCGAGTTGCAGGTCGCGAGTGTGCCCGGCCAGGGCAGCGAGTTCTGGTTCGTGCTGCCGTTTCGATGCGATCAACCCGCGGAACCCAGCCCGCCGGAGTTGGCTGGACTGCACCTGCTGGTGGCCGAGGACAGCGCCGCGGCCGGCGCCGCGCTGGTAAACACCGCCGCCGCCCTGGGCTGGACCGCCGACCTGGTGACCTCAGGCGCGGACGCCCTGGTGCGGACCCTAGCGCGGCTGCATGGGCAAGAGCGCTACGACGCCTTGTTGCTCGACTGGCAAATGCCTGGGCAGGACGGATTGACCACCGCTCAGACGATCCGCGACGCCCTGCGAGAGCGGATCGATGAATCGCAGCGACCGCCCATCATCATCATGGTCACCGCCTACTCACGTGACGCGATCTTGGGCGAGCCCGGCTTCGCCGCAGTCGACGCTCTGCTCAGCAAGCCGGTCACGCCCTCCGCCCTGTACAACGCGATCGGCGACGCGCTGAGCCGACGCCAACCGGGACGAGCACTGGCGCTACCCATGCCGATGGCGGTGCACCGGCCGCGCCTGGCAAGCGTGCGGGTCCTGGTGGTCGATGACAGTGACATCAACCTGGAGGTGGCGCAGCAGATTCTGGAAGACGACGGGGCCATCGTCCATCTGGCCGGCGACGGCCAGGTCGCCCTGGACTGGTTGCAGAGCAATCCGGACGGGGTGGACATCGTGCTGATGGACGTGCAGATGCCGCGCCTGGACGGCTACGCGACCACCCGCCGGTTGCGTGCGGACGCACGCTGGCGGGATTTGCCGATCCTGGCTCTCACCGCCGGTGCCTTCCAGGAACTGCGGGATGCCGCCCTGGCGTCCGGCATGAACGATTTCATCGCCAAGCCGTTCCAGGTCGACCGGATGATCGACCTCATCCGGCACTGGACCGGCCGGCGGCGTGCGCCCGCGGCCACGGCGTCGGGTGCCGCCGCGGCAGTGGCGGAACCGCCCCTCGCCCCCCGCACCGCGGCAGCGACGACCGCGACACCGGCACGGCCCGGCATCGACCTTGCGGCCGCGCTCAACCACTGGGTCAAAATCGAGACCTACCTGACCTATCTCGACAAATTCGTCGCCCGCTACGCCGACGCCGGGCGGGAGATCGCGCGCCTCTGCCATGACGGCGACCAGGCCGCGGCCGGGGCGCTTGCCCACAAGCTCGTCGGGGTAGCGGGTAGTCTCGCGTTGCCGCGCGTGCTGGATCTCAGCCGGCAATTGGAACGGCGGCTCAGGGGGGACGAGCCGATCGACGCACTGGCCGCGGCCTTACAGTCGGCGATCGACGAAGTCTGCGTCGGAATCGCGGGTCGCTTGACGGCCGAGCGGCCCGCTGCCGTCACGAGGTCTGCCGATACCGAACCCGCGAGTCCGCGTGTATTGCTGGATCGATTTTTGCTTGCGCTCGACCAGAACGATCCCGACCGTTGTGAATCGCTGCTCGCGCCGTTGTCGGGCCTGGTTGCCGCCACGCCCCTGGCCACCGTGCGGTCACTGTTGAGCGAGTTCGATTTTCGTGGGGCCGAGGCAGTGATCCGCGCCCTGATGCGTGACTTGGACTGATAGCGTTCGCACCTGATATCCAGACCTAACCGACGGGCGGGCCTGAAACTCGCCCCTGCGTCCGGTGATCGCGTTCGACGCCGATAACAGCGCGAACAGAGCCATCAGTCAGCGAAAAACGGACAGTATTAGAAGAATATAAATCGCAGTTTATCCAACCGTTACGTGTTGACTTCGGTGGTGGCCACCGGGAGTCGGCGTCGGTTTTTCGTTTTGCTTTGCGTTTTGCACATTGTTTTCGGAGTCATTTCAGGATTTTAGATCAAGCGAGAGACTGCGCCATGATGCATAGCCCGCTGCTGTTGGTCGACGACGAAGTCACTAATCTCGCCACCCTGCGTGCAATCCTGGGAGGCGATTACCGCCTGATGATGGCGCGCAATGGCCCTGAGGCCATCAGTCTGGCGCGCAAGCAAAGGCCCGCGCTCGTTCTGCTCGACATTCAGATGCCCGACATGGACGGATACGCGGTGTGTCGGGCGCTCAAAGCCGATCCGCGGACTGAAGACATTCCGGTGATCTTCGTCACGGCCTTGTCGGAGGCGGGAAACGAGGAGGCCGGATTCGCCGTGGGCGCCGTCGATTATCTGACCAAACCGGTAAGCGCGGGGATCGTGCGGGCACGGGTACGTACCCACCTGTCGCTGGTGCATGCCCGGGAGTTGGAGAAGGGCAACCGCGACGCCATCTTCATGCTCGGGAAGGCCGGACACTATAACGATGTCGATACCGGCGTGCATATCTGGCGCATGGCCGCCTACGCGCGTGCGTTGGCCGCCGCCATCGGCTGGTCCCAGGCGGATTGCGACCTGCTGGAGTTGGCCGCACCGATGCACGACACCGGCAAGATCGGCATCCCCGATGCGGTATTGCGCAAGCCCGGCAAGTTGGACCCCGACGAATGGGCACTGATGCAGACCCATTGTGCGATCGGTTTCGAGATCCTGTCCGGCAGCGACGCACCGGTCTTCCGGCTGGCCGCCGAGATTGCGCGCCATCATCACGAGCGGTGGGACGGCAGCGGCTATCCGGAAGGACTTGCCGGAACAGCCATTCCGGAATCGGCGCGGATCGTCGCCGTGGCGGATGTTTTCGACGCGCTCACCATGAAACGTCCATATAAGGATGCCTGGCCCCTGGAACAGGTGATGGCGACCCTGCGTGCGGGTGGCGGGAGTCATTTCGATCCGTCCCTGGTCGCCGCGTTCGAGGGCTGTCTGCCGCGCATCCTCGCAATCAAAGACGATTGGGATCAGCGCCAGAATCAGCAGCAACAACGGGAACCATTGCCATGAAGAACGCATGTATCCTGGTGGTCGAAGACGACGACATCATCGCTGACCTGATCGCCATCAATCTCACCGAGCACGGATGCCGGGTCACGCTGGCGGAGGACGGTCAGGCGGCTTGGGACCTCATCGGGCAGTCGGCCGCTGAATTCGACGCTATCCTGCTCGACCGCAGCATGCCCCGCATGGACGGTCTGACCTTGCTGGGTAAACTGCGCGCCCGCCCGGAGACGGCGCAGGTGCCGGTGATCCTGGTCACCGCCATGGATGACAAAACCTGTATTCTGGAGGGACTCCAGGCCGGTGCCTACTATTACCTGACCAAGCCGTTGCAGATCGAATTGCTCTTGGTCGTCGTCCGGGCCGCGGTCGACCAGTCCCGTCAATACCGACAGGTGCAGCAGAGCGCGAGGCAGACCGAGCAGGCGTTGCGCTTTTTGGCAACGGCCACCTTCCATTACCGCCGGCTGGAGGAGGTCAATGCCCTCGCCGGTCTGCTGGCACGACTCTGCCCGCAACCCGACCGGGTTGCGCTCGGTTTGCATGAATTGATGATCAATGCCGTCGAGCACGGCAATCTCGGGATCAACTATGCCGAGAAATCGCGGCTCCTGATGGAGGGCGATCTCGCCGCCGAGCGGGAACGCCGCCAGCGGCTGCCGGAAAACGCCGACAAGCACGTAGCGATCCGATTCGAGCGCACCCCGCAGGCCATCCTGCTCACCGTTCAAGACCAAGGCGAAGGTTTCGCCTGGAACGCCTATCTCGAGTTCGATCCGGAGCGCGCCTTCGATCCGCACGGCCGGGGTATTGCGATCGCCCGGGCAATGAGCTTCGACACCTTGGAGTACTTGGGCAACGGAAATACGGTGCGGGCTTCGGTGGTGCTGCGTGACGCCTGATCTCGATCATGGCCGCGCGGACGCACGATAACGATGCCTCCGGGCTGCCGACCGGCGCCGGGACGAACCGGCCGGCGTTCAGCGTAGAATAAGTCCGCTGCGATGTTCTGCCGGTTCCTTCCAAGGGCGCACATGAGAAATCGAGATGAAATTTGTGGACATGGTCGACATCGGCGCGTTGCGGGGTCTCTGCGCGAGCTTCACGGAGTTGACCGGCGCGGTGACGGCGATCCTCGATCTGGAGGGCACGATTCTTGTCGCCACGGGGTGGCAGCGGATCTGTACCCAATTCCATCGCGTGAATCCAGAGACGGCTGCGCGTTGCCGCCAGAGCGATACCGTCCTCGCCGGGCGCCTGCACAGCGGGGAGCCCTATAACGTTTATCGCTGTCGGAATGGTCTGGTCGACGTCGCGGTCCCGATCCATGTCTGCGGTGAACACGTCGCGAATTTATTCACCGGGCAGTTCTTCTTCGAACCACCGGATATCGCCTATTTTCAACGACAGGCTGCGGAATTCGGTTTCGACGCGCGGACCTATCTGGAGGCCCTCGCGCAAACGCCCATCTTCACCGAGCAGCAAGTGCGGTCGATGATGGACTTCCTGGTCCGTCTCGCCCAGCTGATCGGCGAGACGGGGTTGGCCCGCGTGCGGCTGCAGGAGGCCAACCAGCAACTGCGGCTACACCGCGAGCATCTTGAGGAGTTGGTGCAGGCCCGCACCGCGGAGCTGTCCTTGGCCAAAGAGCAGGCCGAGACGGCCAGCCGGGCCAAGAGCACCTTTCTCGCCAACATGAGCCACGAACTGCGTACGCCCATCAACGCGATCATGGGCATGAACACCCTGGCGCTGCGTCGCGCCACCGATGCCAAGCAGATCGATCAGCTGCACAAAGTCGGCGGCGCCGCCCAGCGTCTGCTCACCGTGATCAACAACATCCTGGACCTCTCCAAGATCGAGGCCGACCGCCTCAGCTTGGCAACAGCGGAGTTCAACCTGAACGATGTGTTCGCCGACCTGTACGACCTGATCAGCCACGACGTGGCCGACAAGGCGCTGGGGTTGGTGATCGACATTCCCCCCGAGCTGGCGCACCAGTCGCTGCAAGGCGATGCCGGACGGCTCGGACAGATTCTGCTCAACCTTGTCGGCAACGCAACCAAGTTCACGGTACGCGGGTCCATCACGGTGCGCGCGCGGCGGGTCGACGAGGACGCCGCGGCCGTGGTCGTGCGCTTCGAGGTACAGGACACCGGCATCGGCATCGCCGCCGCCGATCAGTCGCGGCTTTTCATCGCGTTCGAGCAGGGCGATAACTCGACGACGCGTCAGTACGGCGGCACGGGGCTGGGGCTGGCGATCAGCCGACGGCTGGCGCAGCTCATGGGCGGCACCCTGGGGGTCGATAGCGCGCTCGGGGCGGGCAGCACCTTCTGGTTTACCCTCCGCCTGGCGAAGACCAAGCGCGCCGTCACCCCGGCACCGCAACCGGGCGCGCCCTCTGCCTGGGACCAACTGCGCACCAGACACACCCGCGCCCGCCTCCTGCTCGTCGAGGACGAACCGATCAATCAGGAGGTCATGCAGGATCTGCTGGCCGATCTGGGACTGACAGTGGACACGGCCGACAACGGAGTGCAGGCGCTGGAGCGGGCGACGTGCAGCGACTATGACCTGATCCTGATGGACATGCAGATGCCCGTGATGGGCGGGCTCGAAGCGGCGCAACACATCCGCCAACTGCCCAACGGCACACGGGTGCCGATCATCGCCATCACCGCCAATGTGTTCCTGGATGACCGGGCGCAGTGTTTGGCGGCGGGCATGACCGACTTCATCGGCAAACCGGTCGATCCTGAGGTCCTGTATGCGGCCTTGCTAACCTATCTCCCCCCGCCTGCCGACTGAGCCGTCGGCACGAGCACCCCCTTCATCCAGCGCTGCGAGCGGCCCCCTTCCGGCAGGCCACCGGGGGGCCGCCGCGGCCTAGTTGGTCGCGGGAGCTTCGTCCTTGGCCGTGCCGTGGTCCTTAAGGGTGCTGAAATCAAAGGCGCGATAGGCTGGGCAGAAACCGAGGTAAGCGGTGGCGAGCAGCACCGCGCCGATCAGCCCGCCCAGCCCGCCACTGCGCACGGCACCGACGATCATGAAGACACCGAGACTTGCGCGGATCACACGATCCGTATTGCCGACGTTTCTCCGGGCGACATCGGGGGGCCGCCCGGCGCTCTTTGCCGGTTGGGGCGCCGTCGGCAGAGGGCTTGCGCCAGCGGTCGCAGCAAATGGGGCCGGGAGCACGTGAAATCCGACCCTGGGGTCTACTCCCAGTATTCGGACATCCCACCAAACCTCGTACGCCATCCCATGAGCCTCATCTTCGGAGATACGCCGCCCACGCTCGAGATAGTGCCGACGGATGGTGCCGCGATGAGTGGCCGTGAACGCGTGCTTTCCCAGGCAGGTCGCATCCCGGTGCAAGGAGACCCATAGAGCGCAATGGTTCGGGATGTCCTGATAAATGACCTTAGTATCTCGCATGGTATTCGCTCCGAGCTTGGCCTGGCCTTGCTCAAGGATGCCTGCCTAGCTTGAGACCTTAGACGATTTCCGACATTTTGGATACCGGTAAGTGTCGATGCGCCTTCAGTTGCACTTGCGTGCGAATCGGTGCGACTGAAGGCGCATCGCGGCCTCGGTCATCAACCCGGCCATCGCGCGACCGGCACGGCCGCCGGTCCGCACAGCGGACCCTACGGTAACACCTTGACCTGTAAGGTCCGCTGTGCGGACCGAGGACGGTGCAGAGCGCACGGTGGCCGGGTTTATGACCAAGGCCCCAAAGGAGTATGCCCGCCCGGCACTCAACGCCGTCATGCTGGGTGAACTGATTCAACTGGTTGATCCGTCATGATCGATTATCAGAAATGAATTAGGGTTACCTGATATCGCCCCTCCATTTGATATCAAGAAGCTAGTTACAGCTTGCTGCGTACCTAGTATTCGGCAACTGAAAAAATGAGACGATTCGATTAGTATTTTCCCGCAAGCTCATGAGCGCACTCTGCAACTTCTTTCTCAAATCACTCTTGGAATATGCTGGCCGCCGCCTGAGTTGACGCGCATGGTCCAGCACTACAATAAGGGGCCGCTTCCGGCCTTCAAGAACCTTGGCAAGGAAGTCGATGTACCTATCGGAATTGATGCGTTCATCGGTCACCTCATACTCGAGAGTGCCTTCATTAGTAACCAGCGAAAGAACATTGAATTTTCCCCGTTGCCCGGAAACGACAACAGTCGGGGGTTGACCAACAAGGCCCCACGTATGGCCTGCGTGCTCGCTCATATCAACACCCGCCTCGTCTTCAAATGCGATTTCAGCACCCATGCGTTCCGCAAGTCTCTGTATAAGAGGAAATTTCTCTGTAATGAAGTAATCGACTTCAGATGGATCTTGCTCTCTTGCAACATAGCAAAGCTGCTGAGGACTCAGCCCCATTTTATTTAATTTTTCTTGCGTCGTTGAGCCAGTCTGTATCCACGGTTAAGCCCTCCTGCGGATATTCTCTAAAGATAATTATAGACAACTGCTGGCAGTAATCTGAAAAAATCTTCTACTTGATATCAAATGAATGGGCGATAACCTCAGAACCGCTTCGCGCTCCAACCACGGGCCTCAACCACTCGCGACGCCATCGCCCCAGCGCGCCAGCGCGTCGCTCAGTCCCATGGCCCAGACACCGCGCCGCTGCTCGTAGGGGCCATCGACCGGCGCAACCACGGTCGCGGACTCGGGGCGCAGATCGTCGATCAATTCGTAGAATCCGCGCGACGGCTGGGGTGCCTTGGAGAGCTTGATTTCAAAGAGCAGCCGCCGTTGCCCGCGCTCCATCACCAAGTCCGCCTCCGCGCCATTGCCGGTGCGCAAGAACGCCGGCCGCCAGTGCGGCATGGCCGCGAGCAACTGCTCGATCGCCAGGCCTTCCCAGGATTCACCGGCCACCGGGTGGGCCAACAAGGCATCAAAGGACTCGATGTCCAGCAGGCTATGCAGCAGACCGCTGTCGCGCACATAGATCTTGGGCGAGCGTACGAGACGCTTTTTCAGGTTGGCGTCATAAGGCGCGAGCAGGCGGAGCATATAGGTCTGCTCCAGCACCGCCAGGTATTTCTTGAGTGTCGGCACCGAGAGGTCGAGCGCCCCGGCGAGCTTGCTGTAATTGACCGTCTGCCCGTGGTAATGCGCGAGCATGCGCCAGAGACGCTCCATGAGCGGCAGCGGTATGACGAATCCCAGAGACGGAATATCACGTTCGAGGAAGGTACGGACGAAATCGGTGCGCCAGTCGAGACTGTCGCGCTCATCGGCGGCCAGCAGGCTGTCGGGGAATCCGCCGCGAATCCACAGGGCCTTCCAGTCGGCGACCCCCGCGATCTCGGGGAGAAGAAAAGGCGTGAGCTCCAGTTGCGCGATCCGCCCGGCCAGGGTTTCGTTGGACTGTCGGATCAGGTCCCGTGAGGCGGAACCCAGGATCAGAAAGCGCCCCGGACGGCGGTCCCGGTCGATCTCGGAGCGCAGCGCGGAGAACAGATCCGGCACCAGTTGGATTTCGTCGAGACAGACCAGCCGGGCACGGTGGTGCTCGAAGAACAGTTCGGGTTCCGCGAGCTTGGCGCGGTCGGCGCGGTCCTGGAGATCCAGATAGACCGCGTCCGAGTCGCCGATCCAGCGCTTGGCCAGGGTCGATTTTCCGCACTGGCGCGGCCCCAGGATGACGGCTGCGGGGGAGCGGGCCAAGGCGCGTTTGAGGGCGTGCTCGGCGAGACGGGGGATGTAATCCATGCAATTCGATAACTAGCCTTGTGAATATGCATGGTTGTAATCCCCTTCGGGCGTCCTTGTCAAATCATCATAGTGGGGGCTCGAAGCAGACTCGCTCGAAATGCACCCGAGACCCCAAACGAAAAGGGCCTAGCCTCGCGGCTAAGCCCTTGTCATTATTTTGGCTGGGGGACTAGGATTCGAACCTAGGTTGACGGAGTCAGAGTCCGTAGTCCTGCCGCTGGACGATCCCCCAATAAAAAACCGGCGAGTAACAGGTGACGCGTGACCGGGGCCGCTCGACCCCGCCACGCGCCACCCAAGCGGGTTAGCGCTTGGAGTACTGCGGACGCTTGCGCGCCTTGTGCAGACCGACTTTCTTACGCTCGACTTCACGGGCATCGCGGGTCAGGAACCCGGCGCGGCGCATGGGCGAACGCAGTTCTTCGTTATAAAGCACCAGGGCGCGGGCAATGCCGTGCCGGATGGCGCCGGCTTGTCCGGTGTTGCCGCCGCCGACGACCGTGGCGTTGACGTCCACGCGGTCGAGCAGACCAGCGGCATCCAGGGGCTGACGCACGACCATCCGGGCGGTCTCGCGACCGAAGAATTTGTCGAGCGGGCGGCCGTTGACCGAGATCTGGCCCGAACCCGTGGTCAGAAATACCCGCGCTGCAGAAGTCTTGCGGCGTCCGGTGGCGTATTGAGTCTCCGACATGGTCCTGTTCCTAAACCTTTGTGATAACTAGCAATCGAGTTCAAGGATCTGCGGCTGTTGGGCCTGGTGACCGTGTTCGGCCCCGGCGTAGACGCGCAATTTCCGGAACATGGCACGGCCCAGCGGGCCGCGGGGCAACATGCCCTTGACGGCGATCTGGATGGCACGCTCGGGCGCCTGCTCCAGCATCGTGCCCAGGTTGGTCGACTTGAGATGACCCACGTAGCCGGTATGGCGGTAGTACATCTTGTCCTCGAGCTTGTTGCCCGTGACGCGAACCTTACCGGCATTGACGATGACGATAAAGTCACCGGTATCCACATGGGGCGTGTACTGGGGCTTGTGCTTGCCGCGCAGCCGCAATGCCACTGCGCTGGCCAGACGGCCCAGCGTCTTGCCCTCGGCGTCCACCAGGTACCAGGCGCGGCGTACTTCCGCCGGTTTGGTGCTCACAGTCGTCATCATGATCCGATATTCCCCGTACCGCGCTCCCGCGACCACCCGGCGCTAATCCCGGCAGTCATCGCAGGCGTGAATTCTTTGAGCCGAAGCGTGAAAGACCGCCAACTATACGGGACTGAACGGGGGTGCGCAACCCCTGATTGAGGGTGCGGATTCAGCCGGGCAGCCGCAACCGCTCGACGATCCGCCCATTGACCAGATGCTCGGTGAGAATCTCTTCCAGGTCTTCCTGGTCCACATAGGTGTACCAGACGGCCTCCGGGTAGACGACCAGCACCGGACCCTCGGCGCAGCGGTCGAGACAGCCGGCGATGTTGATCCGCACGCCGCCCGGCCCGGTGAGGTCGAGTTCCTTGGTGCGGCGCTTCAAGTGATCACGCAGCGCCGGAGAGCCGCACGCGGCGCAGCACTGACGCCCGTCCTCGCGCTGGTTGGTGCAAACAAAAACATGATGCCGGTAATAGGACATGGCGGACCTCCCCTCTGAATACGACGGTTCGGAGCGCGTCCTTCATGCAGCAACGGACGCACGGGAAGGTTACCATGTCTGTTGATCCTCATCCTTGTGCTCTGCAAGCGTCAAACCTGCCATTGGACCCAATGTGACTCCAGACCAACTTCTTGGCCTCGCCGATCAGTGCGTGAAGTGCGGTCAGTGCCTGCCCGTCTGCCCGACCTTCGCCAAGCTTGGTAACGAGGCGGACTCGCCCCGCGGGCGCATCGCGCTGATCCAGGGCTGGGCCGGCGGGGCGCTCGCCCTGAGCCCCGCCCTGAACAGCCATCTGGATGGCTGCCTGGGCTGCCGTGCCTGCGAGTCGGCCTGCCCTTCCTTGGTGGAGTATGGCCGGCTGGCCGATGGCGCCAAGGCGGCGCGCGCCGCCGTCGGCTCGCCGCTGCGCCGGGGGTGGCTGCGGCTCTGGCTGGGGCTGCTGACCCGATCGCGCCTGACCGACCGCCTGGCGTGGGCGACCCGGTTCTACCGGCAGCGCGGATTGGCGCGGCTGGTCGAACGGACCGGACTGGCCGACTGGCCCGCGCTGCGCCCGCTGCACCGGCTGGCGCGGGCCATCCCGGCGGCGACCGCACCGGTGACCGCGGGCGACCGCGGCGCGGCCGACCTCGAGATCTTCGTCGGCTGCATGGGCGGGCTGGCCCAGGGACGCGCCATCGCCGCCACCCGCGCCCTGCTGCATCGGCTCGATCTTGCGGTGCGCATCCCAACCACCCCCGCCTGTTGCGGCGCCATCCACCGTCATAACGGCCTGCCGGCGGCCGCGGACCGCCGACGCGACGCCTGTGCCCGGCATCCGGAGGACCCGCCGCTGGTGGGGCTGGCGAGCGCCTGCGTCGCCGAGTTGCGAGAGGCCGCGGGCACGGGCGACGCCCGGGAACTCTGCGACTGGCTCGCGCCGCTGCCGGCGCTGCAGACCCTGGCGTTCCAGCCGCTGCGACGGCGGGTCCTGGTCCACGAACCCTGCTCCCATCGCTACCTGCTCGGGGGTAACGCCGCGGTCTATCGGCTGTTGCAGCGGATTCCGGAGCTCGCGGTTCAGCCGCTCCCGAACAACCAGACCTGCTGCGGTGCCGCCGGCACCTACCTGATCCAGCAGCCGGCAATGGCCGCGTCACTGCTCGCCGACAAGGTTGCGGCGAGCGCCGCGGCGGGAGCGGACCTGGTCGTCACCACCAACCCCGGCTGCGCCCTGCACTTGATCGCCGGGATGCAGGAGGCCGGGCTGGCGATCGAGGTCTGCCATCCGGTCGAGCTGTTGGCGCGGCAGATGATGCCTATTGAACCCGACGTGCAGACCGCCCAAACTTGTGCATCAGTTCACAGCATCAATCCCGGATGATTTTATGACGACCCGCGACTACACCCCGATCGACCGCATGATCCTGAGCGCCGACAATGCCCTGCGCACACTCTTCGGCCAACCGCGGACCACTGAGCGACCGAATCCGGCAGCACCCTTCGCGGACGCGGATCTCGGCGAGCACGAGCGCCGACATGTGGCACGACTGATGCGGATCAACCACACCGGCGAGGTTTGCGCCCAGGCGCTGTATCAGGGGCAGGCGCTGACCGCGCGGCTGCCCGAGACGCGCAAACGGATGGAACGCTCGGCCCAGGAGGAGAACGACCACCTGGACTGGTGCGCATCCAGGCTCACCGACCTGGGGGATCGCAAGAGCCTGCTGAATCCGCTCTTCTACGCCGGTTCATTCGCCATCGGCGCGGCGGCGGGGCTGGCCGGGGATCGCTGGAGCCTGGGCTTCGTCGTCGAGACCGAGCGCCAGGTGGAAGACCATCTAGATGAGCACCTGGACCAGGTTCCGGAGCGCGATGAACGGACCCGCGCGATCCTGGAGCAGATGAAAGCGGACGAGATTCACCACGCCCAGGTCGCCAAGGCGGCGGGCGGGGCCGAACTGCCGTCGCCGATCCGGGCCGCCATGCGTCTGACCTCGCGGCTGATGACCCGCACGGTGTATTGGGTGTAGTGGCGCGTCGGAAATTATACGGAACGGTTTTGAGTTTTCGGTTTTTCGTTTTTAGTTAAGGACTATC
>CAYYAY010000041.1:0-53555 GCA_964470155.1 uncultured Lamprocystis sp.
ACGAGTTCCTTGCGCTGGTGAACAAGCCGGCCGCAGCACGCACGGTGCAGAAACTCACCGCCGCGGCGGCCGGACTGGCGGCGAATCCGCGGATCGGCGAAAAGCTGGAAGAGTTCGAGCCACGCGATGTCCGCCGGATGATCGTTGGGCACTATGAGATACGCTACGAAATTCGGGACGGTACAATCGCTGTGCTGCGGTTGTGGCACACCCGCGAGGATCGGTAGCGAACCCTGCCATCCTTGTGCTACCGCCGATCCCGCGGTCGATCGCCTCCTTGTTCCGCCATGCCGAGAGCCACCTTGCATCGCCGCAAACTGCCGATCGGAATCCAGACCTTCGCCAAGATCCGCGAGGACGATCACTATTATGTGGACAAGACCGGCTTCATCCGGCAATTGACTGACGAGGGCACCCACTATTTCCTCTCCCGCCCGCGGCGCTTCGGCAAATCGCTCCTGCTCGATACCCTGGGGGAGCTTTTTTCCGGCAACGAGCCCTTGTTCCGGGGGCTGGCGATTCATCCGCACTGGGACTGGGGCACCCGCTTTCCGGTCATCCGCTTCAGCTTCGGGGGCGGGATGGTACGGGATACCGAGGACCTGGACCGGCGGGTCCTGGACCTTCTACACCCCAACCAGCGGGCGCTCGGACTGACCTGCCGCGACACCGCGGACGCCGTCTCCTGTTTCGCGGAACTGCTCGAACGGGCCCATGCCGCCACCGGCCAACGGGTCGTGGTCCTGGTGGACGAATACGACAAGCCGATCCTGGACCACCTGACGGACCCCGCGACCGCGCGGACCATGCGCGACGGGCTGCGCAATCTGTACTCGGTCATTAAGGACAACGACGCGCACATCCGTTTCGTCTTCCTCACCGGGGTGAGCAAATTCAGCAAGGTCAGTCTCTTCTCGGGGCTGAACAACCTGCGCGACATCACCGTATCCGCGGACTATTCGGCCCTCTGCGGCTATACGGAGACCGATGTGGAAACGGTCTTTGCCTCCGAACTGCCCGGTCTGGACCGCGCTGAAATCCGCCGCTGGTATAACGGCTACAACTGGATGGGGGAGGCGGTCTATAACCCGCTCGACCTGCTGCTGCTCTTCCAGGAGCGGGAATTCCGCACCTGGTGGTTCGAGACCGGCACCCCGACCTTTCTCGTTGACCAACTGACCGAGCGCGGCTTCTACACCCCCCGACTCGCCGGCCTGCGGGCCGACGAGGCCCTGCTCTCGGCCTTCGACGTGGACCGCCTGGCCCCCGAGGCCCTCTTGTGGCAGACCGGCTATCTCACCTTCACGGGTTCCCGGCGGATCGGCGCCCGGCTGGAATACACCCTGGGTTATCCGAACCTGGAGGTGGAGATGGCGCTCAACGACAGCCTGGCCAAGGCCTTCGTCAGCCAGCCGGGGCAAGCCAGCGAACTGGCCAGCGGACTCTATGACGTGCTGGTCGCGGGCGACTTTGCCGCCCTGCGCACCCACCTCGCCAGCCTGTTCGCGGCGATCCCTCATCAGTGGCACGACGGCCACCCGCTGGCCCGCTACGAGGGCTTCTATGCCAGCGTCTTCTACAGCCATCTGGCGGCCTTGGGGTTGGATCTGCGGGCGGAGGACGCCACCAGCCTGGGCCGGATCGACCTGACGCTCAAGTTCAACGCCCAGATCTGGCTATTCGAGTTCAAGGTGGTGGAACAGGCGCCCGCCGGCCGGGCCTTGCAGCAGTTGAAGGACCGGCGCTATGCCGACAAATATCGGTCACTGGGCCAGCCGATCCACCTGATCGGCATCGAGTTCAGCCAGACGCAGCGGACCCTGGTCGGGTTCGAGGTGGAGACCGTCTGACCGTAATGGGTTGCTCCTCGACGGTTCCCGCGGGTGGATCGTCAAGCACGCCTCGACCCCCGATCTTCCTACGGCCGGCACGATGATCAGGACCCCGTCGCCGTCCGCATCCACTCCACCCGCTTGAACATGACCCCGTAGTACACCACCGGGATGACCACCAGGGTCAGTACCGTGGAGACGAAGAGTCCGAACAGCAGCGAGACCGCCAGCCCCGAAAAGATCGGGTCGTCGAGGATGAAGACAGCGCCGGCCATGGCGGCGACCGCGGTCAACACGATCGGCTTGGCGCGCACCACGGCGGAGTTGATGACCGCCTCGGCGAACGGCCGCCCCTCGCGCACTTGCTGGTTGATGAAGTCCACCAGCAAAATGGAGTTGCGCACGATGATACCGGCCAGCGCGATCATGCCGATCATGGACGTGGCAGTAAATTTGGCACCCAGGAGCGCATGACCGGGCAGAATGCCGATGATGGTCAATGGAATGGGCGCCATGATGATCAGCGGAACCAGATAGCTGCGAAACTGCGCGACTACCAAGAGATAGATGAGGATCAGACCCACGCCGTAGGCGATCCCCATATCGCGGAAGGTCTCATAGGTGACCTGCCACTCACCGTCCCATTTGATGCTGTATTCATAGGGATTGCCGGGCTGCTGGGTATACCACTGCGGCAGACCCAGTTGGTCGGTGACCTTGGCGGCGATCGCGAACAGACCATAGAGCGGACTGTCGGTGGGGCCGGCCATGTCGCCGGTGACATAGACCACCGGCAGCAAATCCTTGTGGTAGATGCTGGGCGCGCGGGAGGTCTCCACCAGGCTGACGATCTCCGACAGGGGCACCAGCGCACCGCTTTGCGAGCGCACCCGCAGGGCCAGCACCTGCTCCACGTCAGCCTTGTCGGCCTCGGCGTACTCCACCCGAATGGGTACGGCATATTTGACGTTGGCCCCATGCAGGAAGCTCATATCCTCGCCCTTGAGAACGGTGGAGAGCGCTTGCGCGACACTGGCCTGGGTGACACCCAGGCGCGCCGCCTTGGCGCGGTCGATCTCCACCACGAGTTTCCTGGCCGGATGTTCCACCGAGTCGTCCACATCGACGATATCGGCGGTCGACGCGAAAGCCGCACGCACCTGGCGCGCCTGCGCGATCTGACCCGCGTAGTCGAGTCCGTAGACTTCCGCGACCAGCGGTGAGAGCACCGGCGGTCCCGGCGGGATTTCGACCAATTTGGCATTGCCGCCGTGCCGCCGGGCGATCGTTTGCAGCGGGTCACGCAACCCCAGCGTGATCGCATGACTCTGCTCGTCGCGGTGATGCTTGTCCACCAGATTGACCTGGAGGTCGCCCAGATGCGCACCCTCACGCAAATAGTATTGGCGCACCAGGCCGTTGAAGTTGATGGGCGCGGCGGTGCCGGCATAGGCCTGATAGTCGGTGACCGCGGGAACCGTGGCCAGGTATTCGCCCATCTCGTCGAGCACCCGCGCGGTCTGCTCCAGACTGGTCCCCTCCGGCATGTCCAGGACCACCTGGAACTCGCTCTTGTTGTCGAAGGGCAGCATCTTGAGGATCACCGCCCGGTTGACCACGAGCAGCAGGGATCCGCCGATCAGCAGCAGGATGCCGAGCAGCAGCAGCCAGCGGTTGACGTGGCCCCGGCGGCCGGCGAGGAAGGGGCCGATGACGGTCCCGAACAGGCGCGCCAGCCGGCCGCCGTCGGTGCCGTGCCCATGATCAGGCAACTGGCCCGCGGCCAGCGCCTGGTCATGGCGCCGGCCGAGCATGAAGTTGGTCATCCAGGGTGTGAAGATGAAGGCGACCGCGAGCGAGATCAGCATTCCCATGGACGCGTTGATGGGAATCGGCGACATATAGGGCCCCATCAGGCCGCTGACGAACGCCATCGGCAGCAGGGCCGCAATGACCGTAAAGGTGGCCAGGATCGTCGGCCCGCCCACCTCGTCGACCGCCCGCGGCATCAGGTCCAGAAGTCGGGACCGCGACATGACCATATGCCGGTGGATGTTCTCCACCACCACGATGGCGTCGTCCACCAGAATGCCGATCGAGAAGATCAGCGCGAAGAGCGAGACGCGATTGAGCGTGAAACCCCAGGCCCAGGAAGCGAACAGCGTCAGCGCCAGGGTGACGATCACCGCGGCGCCGACGATGATCGACTCGCGCCAGCCCACCGCCAGCCACACCAGCAGGATGACAGAGACGGTCGCGAACGCAAGTTTAGTGATGAGTTTCTTGGCCTTGGCGTCGGCGGTGGCGCCATAGTTGCGGGTCACCGTGACCTCGACGTCGTCGGAGATGAAGGTGCCGTGCAGTTGCTCCAGGCGGTCGATGACACGCTGGGCGACATCCACCGCGTTCACCCCCTCCTGTTTGGCCACCGCGATGGTCACGGCCGGGGTGGTGCCCTTGAGGTCCACCCCGACCTGGTGCGCAGCGGGGCCAGCACCCAGCCAGGCATAGCTCTCCGGCTGCTCGGGGCCGCGCTCGATGGTCGCCACATCGCGCAGATAGACCGGGCGGCCGGCGTGCAGACCCACCACCAGGTCGCCGATCTCCTCGGGACTCGACAGGAAGGTCCCGGCCTGGATCAGCACCTCCTGGTTGTCGGCGGTGATCGTCAGGTTATCGGCATTGAGATTGCCTGCCTGCAGGGCGCGGCGCAGGTCGGCGAGGTCGACGCCGTACCCGGCCAGCGCCTGCGGCTGCAACAGCACCCGCACCAGTTGCCGCGGCACCCCCAGGGTATAGACATCGCGGGTGCCGGGGACGCGCTTGATCTCCTGCTCGATGGCATGGGCGACCTGACCCAATTCGAAGGCGCCCTTGCCGTTGTCCGCGCCTGAGCCCTTGGACCAGAGGGTCGCGGTGATGATGGGCACGTCGTCGATACCCTTGGGCTTGACGATCGGCATCCCGACGCCCAGGTTCGCCGGCAGCCAGTCCTGATTGCTCTGCACCTTGCTGAACAGACGCACGATCGCATCGGTGTTGTCCTCGCCCACCTTGAACTGGACGGTGACCACGGCCATCCCCGGACGGGAGACCGAGTAAACGTGCTCGATGCCCTTGATCTCGGAGAGCACCTGCTCGGCGGGGCCGGCCACCAGATGCTCGATCTCGCTCGCCGAAGCCCCGGGGAAGGGGATGAAGACATCGGCGAACGTGACATTGATCTGCGGCTCTTCCTCGCGCGGCGTGACCAGCACGGCGAAGAGCCCCAGCAAGAGCCCCACCAGGGCCAGCAGCGGGGTGATCTCGGTCGCCTGAAAGCGCGCGGCGATCCGCCCGGCGAGGCCCAGTCCGACCGCCTCGTTAGTCATGCCCGGCGCTCCCGTCTTTGGCGTGCCGCTGCGCGCCCTGGGACTTCAGCACCACCCCGGCCGCGATCGGGTCCAGGGCGACCCGTTCGCCATCGCCAAGACCCGACAGCACCACGTAGGCATCGTCCAGGGTGCGGCCGAGCCGCACCTGCCGGAAATGCACATGCGCATCGGCCATCACCACGTAGACCCCGGTGACCTCGGAGCGATGCACCACGGCCGCCTTGGGCACCGTGAGTTCAGCCCGCTCGCCGACCACGAAGCCGGTCTTCACCATCATGCCGGGAAAGAGCGCCGGGGTCTCCCGGGGCAGTTCGATCCGCACCTTGAAGGTATTGGACTCCAGATCGGCAAAGGGAAAAATGGTGATGGCCCGCGTCTCGATCAATTGACCGTCAGGCAGATAGACCCGCGCCGCTCCGCCCGCGCGCACCGCCGGAATCACACTCTGCGGGACGTCCACGATCACCCGCAGCTCATCGGTCGAGATGCCGGTCATGACCGGCGAGCCGGGGCTGGCGATCTCACCCACCTCCATATGACGATGGGTGACGATACCCGAGTAAGGCGCCCGCACCTCGGTGTACTTTAACTGCTCCTCGGCCTGCTCCAGACGGGCGTTCGCCGCCTCCACGGCGGCCCGCGCGCTGGCCAGATCGGCGGTCGCCTTATCCATGGCCGAGTCGGACACGTTCTTCTTCTGATAGAGCCCCGCGACCCGCGTATGCTCGTCGCGCGCCTGCTGCAACTGGGCGGCGGCGGACTTGGCGTCGGCCGCGGCCTGGGCGACGCGGGTGCGGTGTTCGGTATCCTTGATGCGGGCGATCACCGCGTCTTTCTGCACGACGTCGTCCACGTCATAGAAGATTTCCTGGACCTGACCCTGGGTCTGAGCCGCAACCGTGGTGCGATTGACCGCCTCGACCACGCCGTCCAGCCGATACTCGCGGGGGATGGTACGCCGCTCGGCGGCGGCGGTCGCCAGGCCGGCCTGATCCTCTGCGGTCGTCTGAGCGGCCACCCGTTCCTGGTCCGGTTGAACCGCCGGTGTCGGGTCCGCCGCCCAGGCTGCGAGTGAGAACACTGTGGTCAGCACAACCGCGGGATGGATAAGACGCATGGTGATCCCACCAACAAATATTAGATAACTCTAATATTATATAATTTTATTGCTATTTCAAGTGAATTGATCGTTGCGGGGGAGCGCCGCGGCCGGACCCTCGGCCCGCGTGTCGCAACGCCGCAGCGGGTACGAGTCGCCGCAACCGCGCTCAACCGCGCCGCGCCGAGTCCGCCCGCCGCTGTGCGCCGCGGGCCAAATGCTCTTGATAGTAATCCACATAGTCGCGGTCCTCGGCCATCACATGGTTGAAGAACCAGCGCTTGAAGTCCTGCACCGTCTCGGCGCCAAGAAACTGACCGGGCGTCTCGCCCAGGGTACGGCGCAGGTCGACAAACTCGGCAAGTTGCAACTCGTGCTCGCATCGGTGGGCATCATAGCCAGGGAAGCGGATACCCCGCAAAAACGACTCTTCGGCAACGAAATGACGGCGCGTGAGCGTGATCAGCGTGTCCAAGGTCACGAGGACTCCGCCGTTCGCAGCGCCCGGGTAGGGGGGCTGAACACCCCGAACCGCGCGCTCGTTGACCGCGACCAGTTGGTTCAGTAAAGCGCCGAGTTCCCGGTGATCACCATCGATCCAGTCGACGCCGGTCCGCCACTCATCGCGCCAGGTCAGAAAATCGGCCATAAATTGCCCCCCGATTGATCATGGAAAAATGTCCGCCGCGGGCCTCTGATCGATCAGCGATAGGCGCGGCGGCCGTCGTTGCCTCAGAGTCTAGACGAGAAGCACCGGCGATTGTTCCGCGATAGCTTCAATGACCGACCTGCAAGAATAGTCAAGCGGGTCGTCTTGCTGAAATGGAAATATCAGCCGGAACGCCGAGGTGCCGGCTGGGACAAGACCATCAAGGCCCAGCGCAAGGAAGTCGCCTACGCCCTGGACGAGTCGCCCCGCCTGTGGGGCAAGCTGACAGAGTTACGTTGGATCGCTCTCGCATGGACAAAGGGGATTGCGCTCGCGGTCACGGAAACCGGCCTCGATTGCTTTCCGGATGAGTGTATCTGGTCGGTCGCCGGTGAGATCCTGAACTCGCTCTGGTTACCCGATTGAAATTCCGTAGGTTGGGGTGACGAAGGAACCCCAACAACAACCATCGGTGGCCGGCCATGTTGGGGTTCGTCCCTCACCCCAACGGTCATGATCGGGGCGCTCGCCCCCGCCCATGAAAGTTGGGCTATGCTTAGGGGGCCGCGCCAAGGCCGCGAAGTTATAGGCACCCACGGGGGTGGTGCTTGACCGAGCGCCGGAGGCCCGGCCACCGCCGTACCCCTATCGTGTCTCATTGAGACCGCGAGGATTGTTCTTGTCTCTGCGCCCGCCCGACTTTCACGGCAACCTACGGGGGCTCAACCCGCCGCGCGCAGTTCCTCGCGGATAACCTGGCGCAAGGTGTCGACGAGATCGGTGCCCTCCCGGCGCCGGATGTGCTCGCGCAGGGCGGTATTGATCATGGTCTGATAGTCGCCCCCGCCAGCGTCATTCACCTGACGGCGGAACCAGTCGATCACCTCGTCGTCGAGGCGAACGCTGATGGGGGTCTGACCGGATGCCGGCGGGGCGATCGATCCACGCTTGCCGACACCGAAGTCATAGGTCTTGGTCATGGCTCAGGTCCCGTACTGTTTCCGCTCGGTGGCGTCCGCACGCTCGATGCCGTGCTTGCAGCGGTTAGTGCGTTGTTTGTCCAAGTCCCACTCGAAATTCATGACGAGCAGAAGCTTGGGCTCAGTCGCCCGAAACGTCAAGATGGACTTGGCGAGGTTTGCCCGGCACGCAATGCTGACGCCTTACACTCCATCTCTCGATGGTGCGGTCTACGTTCGAGCCTGGAAGCCGGATTAACAATGGTAGGGCTGCAACACCGCCGCCGCAGACCAGGCATCCGCGCACCCGGCGTTGAAATTGTTGCGCTAGGTGCGGACCGGTTTCCACCCGATGTTTGAACCATGAGGTCGTGGGTAGGACGGATCCGCCCTGCCCTTTCCTACCGCCCAACGTGCGGCCCCCGAACAGGACCGTTGCCTAGTTCTGGGGCTATGGCCTACCATGCAATAGCATGAAGGCATCGCTCATCATCGACTCGAAAGAGGCATGGCCGGACGGCACGGTGGTGCAGTTGGTGGTGTGGCGCTTGCCGACGGCCACGGCGGAGCGCCCCCACGGGCTCAAGTACCGACTCTACTGCGGTCGGAATGGGCGTTGCCTGGTACGCTACGACAACGAGGCGGGTAAGGGCGACCATCGCCATGAGTGTGGTCGGGAGACGCCTTACCCGTTCCGGTCGCTGGTTGGACTCGTGGAGGATTTTCGCGCCGATATCCGGCGCTTGGCAGGAGACGGCTATGTCTAGAGCAATCGTCGAGATCCCCCGGCGGGGAGACTACTTGGAGCAGGCGCTGGCGGTCGCCCGGCGGGTTGATGCGGGGGAGACCGTGCCGGAAGCGGACTACCATCTGGGGTTTGCTAATGCGGCCCAGATCTTCCGCGAACTGACCCCGGCGCGCCTCGCGCTCCTGGATGCGCTCAAGGGGTTGGGGCCGGTGTCGATTGCGGCCTTAGCCAAGCACCTGGGGCGAAACTACAGCAACGTGCATACCGACACCACCAAGTTGCTGGATTTGGAGCTTGTGGAGAAGAACGCCGAAGGGTTGGTCTGGGTCCCTTGGGAGGAGATTCAGATTCGCGTCTCGGTCGGTGGGGCAAAGGCGGCGTGAGCAGATCCCTTGCGCGGCACGGAGAAGCCGCGCGAATCCCAACTGCCACGAGCACGTTCGATCCGAAAAACAGATGTTATCGCGTGTCTCTTTGGGCGAATGAGGGCGGAATGATCCGAACCTCCTGGGCAACTCCAGGTATGCCGACCACTTCCTGCTCAAGGGCGCCCTGCTGTTCGACGCGGGTAGGCACTGCCATCAACCGGCTACGGACGTATAATCCGGTGCATTACGTCCGCGAGGAGAGCCCCGATGGGGATGCCCAACGTCCGCGTCCCGGACGACCTGATGAAACGGTTGGATTCTCCGGTCACGCGCCTGCGGCGCGTCAAGGGGTGGGTCATCAATGACGCCCTGCGCGAGTAGCTGAGCCGCGAGGAACAGCGCATCCAACGCCTAGAGGAACCCCGGGCGGCCTTGGCGCAGGTCGACGCAGGGGAGGTCAGCGCGGGTGATGTGGTCTTGGGTTGGATCGACATTTGGGGTCCCCCTGCTGAAAGCGCGGCAGAGCGCAAGCTACCCCCCTGATGCGGCTTCGGTTTACCCTTAGCGCGCGGGACTTTATCGCCAGGCACGATCTGCGGGCCGCCGCGCAGGCGAGCAATCGCCTTGGCCGGATCATCCGCCTTCTGACGGATCAGCCCGAGCTCGGCCAGACTGTCGGGGGCTTCCAGAGACAAGCGACCTCGTGACTGGACTGTACGCAATGAATAGGTTGTTGTGCTGCGTGTCTGGCGCGGCCGAGAGGATCGATGATGCGCTAGCCCAGTTGGCGGTATGAGTACGAAGCAATCGTGTAGGCGCGGAGGTCCTGTTCAGGCGGTAAGCGAGCCTGTCGCTCCAAGACCTAGGTCCTGATCGCACACCGATCGGCGACCTTCTCCTGGCATTTCCCGAGTGGAACCTTAAACTCATGATCGTCCCCATACGTCCTCCGCTCGACGGCGCAAATGCCGAGCGCTTCCTGGCGCTGGCGCGACACCTCGCTCGCAACGCCGAATGCGCCGAAGTAGACCGACAGGGTCTCCTTGATGCCGAGATTTTTTGGAATAATGTTTATAACCAAGGAGATGCCCAGCAGCGGGACACTTACGAAGCGGCTGTGCGCGTACTCTTGGATTTGCAGCGCCTTGGCTGGGAAGTTCACGAGGCAGGATATGGCATCGAACTGCACAGTCAACCGTTACGCACCGTCAGACTGACCGCCGAGGAGATCCTGAGGGAGAAGTCCCGCACCCGTGATCTGTTCCGTCCGGCGGTGGACGCGCAACTGCGCAATAAGGCCGTTCGGGCCTTTGTTCAACGCATGGAAAATCCGGGCGCTAAGTCCGGGGCACTGCCGATCACCAGCTTGATCGCCGATGGCAACGCATTGCATTCGCGCCTTTTGGCCGCCGAACGGGATGGCCCGTGGGAGAAGGATTACGGGCAACTGCCTATCCAGCCCTACCTTCAGTTGGTCACCAGGGACGGTGCAGACCTTCATACCGGGCTATCCCTGCGGGAGATCTGGCGCTATTTCCGTTGCACTTGGTCCATCCCCCAGTTCACCACCCCAGGCCGTCAACTGCTGTACCTGATTCGGGACGCGGCGCACCCGAGCCATGCCGTAATGGGGATCATCGGACTGAACAATACCGCCCTCCAAATGGGCGCTCTGCGCGAGGAAGACCTCGGGTGGAGCCGCGCCGCCCTGATACGCCGCATCCAAGATGCAACCGCGTCACGACGCTTCCACGAAGAATACGAGTGGCTCCAAGCGCGGATCGCCGAAGCGATTGCCGACGTTGAAATCGAGGGCTTAGTACAAGACGCTGAAGCCGAGGCGCCCGATGCGGCAATCATCGCGCGCCTGCGACGCAAGGCACGCGAGTTCGATCACCTGCGAGACGAAACCCTGCGGGAACTCGCTCGTCGCCGGGGCGTCGACGCCCCGCTCTTGCACGCTGAAATGGAGATCACCGACGACGATCACCCGCCGGTGACAGACGACGTACTTGATCTGGAGTCCAAGCCGGGAAAAAAACCAGGCATGCAGAAGGCGCGCCGCCACCTGGTTGCGCGTAAGCGTGCGGCATTGCTTGCCGACCTGCTCCAGGCGCGTCTGACGCTCAGATTGCGACATGACGATTTGGCGGACCCCGCACGCGTAGAGACCGCCTCGTTAAGCGAAGAGGTTCGCGTTGCACTGCAAACGGTTCTCGACGCATTGAAAAGCAGGTACGCCGGGATAAGCATCCTGGAAGTGAGCACCTGCGGCGCTGTCCCGCCTTACAACCACCTGCTCGGCGGTAAACTGGCCGCGTTACTTCTCTTTTCCCCGGAGATCGCCGACGACTACCGCCACCAATATCCTGGGCCATCCATCATCTCGTCCCAACTAAAAAACGCTGAGGTCCGTCGGGACAACACCCTGGTCTATCTCGCCACGACGAGTCTGTATGCGCAGGGCAGCAGCCAATATCATCGGCTGAAACTGCCGGCCGGCATCATCAGCGCCGAGCAAGAGGAACTGCGTCTCCGTAAACTGGGTCTTACGGCGGGTTACGGAACTTTGCAGTTCATGAACGACACCCGTCATGCCCTGGAAGCTTTCCTTCATCATCACCAAGGATTTGACGACGTCAACAGCATTTTCGGCGAAGGCCCCAGCCCGAAATTGAGATTACTGACGGCAAGCCTCACCAAGCTAGGATTCCCACCCGATGTCGTCATGCTGCATAAGCGCCCGCGCTTGATTTATGGGGCGAGCCTGACCAGTAAAGCGAAGGATTTCCTTAGCGCCAGGCTAGTGCAGCTTCCTGACTATCTAGTCGCACCGGAAGCTTTCAGAGATGCCACTCAACGTATTGCCCTGCACTGGGCCAATCGCTGGCTGGTGACAAGGCTTCGCCACACACCGAGCATGATCGCGTTGATGACTACCAAGCCATGGTGTGTCAGCGATTACCTGCCAACCGAAACCGGCGAGGAGCCGCAGGCGATATCCTCGACCAACACACCGGTCATTGGGGAATTCGCAATTGCAGCGTCCGAGGGACACTCGGGGCTTTGGTACCAACTCGCTGCGGCTGGCCCCAAGACCGCATCCGATAGTCTTACTGATGAAGAGCTTGACCGCTTACATATTGATGTCGCGATAGAATCCTTCATTCAGGACAACCTGTCGCCCAGCAAGAGTATATTCCTCACTGGCAACGCAGGCGACGGCAAGACCCATGTGCTACGCCGACTGGAGCCGAAACTTCGGGCGCTCGGCGCGGTTGTCGAGCGCGACGCGACCGCTGCTATGCGCCGAAATCAGATTGCACCGGTGCTTGATCGCTGGCGCGCGGCTCTCAATGCCGGTGCTCCTTTCTGTATCGCAATCAATGAGTATCCGCTCTACCTTCTACGGGCCAAGGCGCAGGAGTCGCTACCAGATTTAGCTCAACAACTTGAACGGCACTGTCGGACCCGCCTCGTTTATGGTGACGCTGAACTCAACGATGAGGATAAGCAAGACCTGCTGGTCATTGATCTTAGCCTTCGCAATCCACTGGGTCGCGACATTGCTGGGCCGATGCTCGACCGTATCGTGAGTGACCCCTGCTGGCATATAAGAAATTCCGGTCTGTCGCAAACCGGAATAGACAACCTGGTTAGATTGCGCGACCCTATGGTTCGAGATCGCTTGCTGAAATTATTCGCTCGACTCGCTGATGTTGGCATTAGGGTAACGATGCGGGAACTCTGGATATTGTTGGCAAGGATGGTTATCGGCTACCGTGGGGACATCAATCCACCCATCGGGGATGGGCATCCATACCGGTATTTTGAAGTGCTGTTCTCACAGGCATCCCGATTTGGTCTCAGTAAATCAATCGATTTCGCCGACCCTGCACAGTACAGTCATCCGCGATATGACATGCTGTTGGAAGAGTGTAGTGAACAACTAGTCGGTGGTTGGAGATTTGGAGTGCCTGTCCTCGGGATAGCGGACCGCCCCGATCTTAAGATGTTCCGGCGGTTGAAACGCAATTTCTATTTCGAGCACCTTGACGGCGAGGTGTGTTTTTCCCTTGAAGACCCTGATGCCAAAGAGTTTCGATTGTTGTTGGATGCCGACGACATTCAGGCTCTTCGCGTAAAACGTAGCCTCATTCACGGAATCAATCGTGCCTTCTGCATAAAGGACTTCAGAGGGTGCGAAGATAACCTCTATGTTTGGAATGGTCACCGATTCCACGAGCAGCCTACACTGTCGTTCCTGGCACACCGTTTCGTTCCGGGAAACTCATTGCAACTCTTGCATCCGCAAGTACCGCGATCCGTAAGAGCCGCCTTACCTGACTACAATGCGGATCACCTAGTCCTTCAGCACGTCGGTCGAAACGCTAGCCTGGCGAGGTTAAAGGTGGATTTCCCGCTGTTCCAAACTCTGCAAAGGTTACGCCGTGGGCTGCCACGCAAGCTTCTTCCTGACAGCGATGCGTTTCGCCTGGACGCCTTTATGGAGGCGCTGGATAGAGCGGACACAATCGCGGACGGGCATATCCTATCGGCCCATCTCGGGCGCAGCGAATTACTGGAAATCGAAATGAGCCCCGATCACAAACGCTACGAACGAATCCTTAAACATGGCTGACGTTAAGAAAAGCACGAAAGCGGATCGTAGCCGCATCAAGAGATTGCACCAACGGGCGCTCGGCTATCAGCCATTTCGCATGAAGCCAGTGCACCTCGCCACGAGTTTTCTCCTTGCCCTGGTTCGCCGATATCGAAGGTTGGAGTGGCTTAACAAGGCCGCAAACCCGGTAGCGGCTGAAAAGCGTCCTGGTGATCAATATGTTGCAGAAAATCTGTATCCGCTCCTATTTTCCGCTGGCAAGACCATTCTGAGGGAAGATGTGGGACTTGCAGATTTCAAACTGCTGCGCCAACATCTTAATGCTGCGCTCGACAACGACGGCGCTCTCAATCCAAGCTTTTCGCCGCGCTCTAGCTTCGGTAGTGATTATAGCACCCCTTCGCTTTCTTACCTGACAAACGGAGCGGAGATCCATGGCCATGCGGGGGCGTTTTTTTGGTTGGTTCTTAATGAAAGCGAGGCTGGACAGTGTTTTCTTAGGGATGCAAAAGTCGTTGTTCAGCAGGCGACCAGTACCGCAGCGCTCCTTGGGGCTCCCCTGGTTGAGGACGAGGATCGAGAGTTCGATCACGACCTTCTCAGTCTATGCGGTGATCCCTCACAGGAATACCTAAGCACGGTTTCTCGGTTAATGAACAGCCAAACGGAGGCGCTCTGGCGTTTGGCGTGGCACCTGCGGGACAATCCAACTTCAAATGCCCTGAGGTATCTCATCATCGCGGTAGGATCATGGTTGTTGATTTATCAGTTGCGGCATATTCCTGATTGCGTAGAAACTATTCTTTTCGCGGATTTTGCGGGGGCCAGCAGGCCTAGAGTCAGCGATCAGGCCGCTGCTTGCTACGCTCGTCATCTGGGGCTGTTCGGTCGCAGCCTGCATCTGTGGTTGGAGACAGCAGACGAAGACGTCTCCGAGGAAGATCGGTTCGCGTTCGACTCCATGGAAGCAAAAATCACCAGAGATCTTGAAGATCATTTTCGAGAGCTTTCTGTGCGCATCGGTTGGGTACAACCGCGCAGTGGTACGTCGAATAAATTTTTTCGGCCACAGCCGGATACGATGAGGGTCCTTCTGATGAGCATTCTCAATCGCGATGAGGTAGCGACGATGGACGAGGTCGCTGAGCGCCTGCGGAATAGCTGGCGCCTAGTATTCGGCTTGTTGCCCAGCGATCATGCAGTGTTGCGCAAGCGTGGCTATGCTCCGCTAGACGAAGATACGGACCTACGGGCCAACCGGCTGGCATTCAAGAACTTGGCCATTCACCTAGGGCTCGCATGGGAACCATCCGACGGACTCGTGCTGTTTTCTTTGAATCGGGATGCTATCTAATTTAATACTATGAATATACAGGAGTACACTGCTCTCGCATTAGCTCGCTGGATCGCGAGTCGCGTATCGACCTGCAACGATTTCGCTTGCGAGGGCCTTCCGCCAATCGACGTGCCGCTCCTGTTCCGCGAACTCGCTGGAGATGCGCGTTTCGTCGCCACGGCTTCGGATTTCTCAATCGCGCTGGCCGGTTTCGGGGTCAATCCGACGGACATGGAACTGTTGAGTGCCAAAGGCGGACTTACCGGTATTCGCGCCTTCGCCGACGATTTGCATCTGGCTGCCGAGTGGCGCAATGACCGAGATCGGCACCCGCGAACCCTGGCGTTGGCCGCGGGCTACAATGCTGGAGTACATACGCTTGACCACTACGAACGACCATCTGCCGCCAGCTTGGCTCAAGCGCTGCTGGTGGATGCCCGCGACGGACTGAGAAACCGCTTCCCGGACAGCCCGGATATCCATCGGCAGTTGCTCCTGGAGCTGCTCGACGCGCCTGGGTTAGAGCCTCTTCTCTCGCTGGAGTCCTGCGCAGACTTCCTGGCGCGGTGGGATAGCCTGCGACCGGCGCACGGTAATCATGCACCGTGGATGGCTTTGCCGTCCCTGGGACTACTGCAGGACAGAGACCTATTTGGAAAGGACCAGCTAGGTCGGCGGTTGAAGACCAATCTGGAAACCACGCGCCGAATTCGTACTTTACGTGCATCGTTCCTTAGCGATCTGGCAAGAAGACAGTATCGCGACCCCGAGCGACAGGGGAGGGTCTCGTCTGCGGTTTGCGCTGTCGAGGGTTATCTTCAAGCCCTCTATCAGGGGCGCGAATCGCCGCTGGACCTGTCCGATGCCTTGATCGTAGTGGGTCCGCAAAAAGACTCAAACGAGCCGGCGACCCGTTCGAGTGATGAGGTCACGGGCGATCCGAACGGTGAAACGGGCGATAGCGAAACAGAGATGGACCCCGCGGTTTCGGTGACACATCCGGTGCTTTCCCGCGAGTCCGCGGACGCGCTGCTCGACGGACGGGAGGACGATTTGGCGGCCATCGCCGACGCCTTGGATCGAGCATGGGAGATTACCGAGCGGGAGGGGACGAATCGTGTCGAGTTGGAGACCACGCTCCCGAGTTGCGGGAAGCGAATCGAAGAGGTATTGGAGATCAATCCCGTCGTTATGGGCTGGGTTCGGGACTTCTGCACTGAAGATCGCTGGGGCGGCTTGATAGAAACCCAGGACACCGATGTCGAGCATGCCTTAAAGGCGGCTGCGGACGGTACGCCGCTCTTTGTGAACCCTGGCGCCGTGATCGTCGTCGAAGGCGAAGCCCTGTCACTGGAAGCCATTTTGGATGACTGGGATCGGGATCTGCCGGGGCTGATTGGCGCCCACACGCAACTGGGTGACACATGGAGAGAACTGCGAAAGTTGCGGAACAGCCTGTTGCCGCATCTTGGTAAGCTGGTCTTTCACGCCCGTCATTGGCTTGATGGTCGTCCGGATGTCTTGGATCAAGTGCGGCGTTACCTGTTTCTGGCTGCCCGGCTCTATCGGGAGACTCAGGAGCACTATCGCGTCATGGCGTCCGAGAGCCCGGACTGGGCGCGGGCAGCCCTGGAGACGCTGCTTGTGCTCGACATGGTGCAGTTGCGGGTGCAGATGGCGGACGGCAAGACCTTAGCCAAGACGGTGTTGCTTCCGACCCATCCGCTGCACCTGTGGCGCAATGAGCGGTTATCGACCCTGTTGCGTGGTTTGTCTCATAGCACGGAGTTGGCTTCGGACGAGCGTGATACGATTCGAGAAGAGTTGGAGCGTCCAGAGCAGTTCCTTTCTGTTGTACGCCTGTCGAGCTTACCGGCAGGACGCGGGCTGGGCCAATTCCTCCCCTACACACGCCAGATCGCCGGGCTTCCCGTATTCGAGAACCTGAGCAACGCGTGCTCGGGTCCCGATGGACTAAAAGGATTGCGCGAGGCGCTGGATCAGTTCGTCATCCACCATCCGAACCACCCCTTTCCCTTGCGGGTCGCGGCGGTCAACCCACCGGCCGGCGCCGACTTGACGGTTGAGTTGGTTCGCCTGCTCAAGGACCCTCGCTATCGCGGCGGTCAGCGGCTGCCGGCAATCTGCCTGGACATCTACGCCAGTGGTCAACATTCGGATCGGCTTGGCAACAGCCTTCGCTTCAGCGACACCGCGAAGGAGGATGACGTCCAGGAGAAGATCGCTGACGGGCGTCTGACCCTGCGCGTCCATGAGCACGAGCCAGGCCCGGCGCCCACCCTTGAGAGCGTCGTGAAACGGTTGCGCGACCGGCCAAGTCATCTGGTCGCACTGTTCGACGAGTCGACGATCCAACTGCGCCAGCGCACCCTCGGACAGATGTTGCCGATGAGTCCGTTCTGCGTCCGCTACGACGTGCATCTGGATCGGCACTCTGGTCGTATCGAGTTGCTCCCCCAGCGGGGGGAATCGCCTTTCAGCGAATTTCTGGAGTTGATGAAAGAACTGGAGGGTAACCAACGGGATGTGACGATCCAAGCCTATGCCGATGCTGAGGGGTTGGCGCATACGGTTGACGCCCTGCTTCAAGGCGACCAGCCTGCGGCTACCTGGCTATTCTTGGCGGACCGGGCGTTACCGTCCGAGGCCGGGATGCGATCGGTGCGGATCTGGGAGCGGCGCGAGGGGCTGCGCGACACATTCCTGGCAGCACGCGACTTCGCTCCGCTTGCCCGCCTGATGCGACAGGTGTTCGCCAAGTGCAACCTGACGCTCCAAACACCTGCCATGGAGCGACTGCTCCACCAGGGCGCCAGATTGCTCGGGGGTGGTCTTCTCTCCCTGATCAAGAAGCAGGATGGAAAGCCCAACGAGCGACTGGTCGTCGGTCTTGCGGGCCTCATTTTCGCCGCGCGGGACTTCCAGCATCGCTACCCAGGTGCCTTGGTCTTGGGGGTCGATCACCGGCTGGCGCAGTTGTGGCTGCGTACCGGCACTCATCGGCTGGGAGAGCGCTGCGACCTGCTCGTGCTCTGGAAGGACCCGACCGGGGACGGTGGTTTCGATCTCATGGCGGTTGAGGTCAAGGCGTCGAACAGCGAGATCCTCAACGATGCCGCAACACGACTATTCCATGCCTTGGCGCAGATCGGTAATACCCTTGAGGCGGTTGCCGATGGGCTCGCCGCCGCCGTCGGCGCGCCGCCCAGTCCGCTGTCCGTCCCGCGTTGCGAGATGCTGAAGCAGACCTTGGCCCGCGCCGCCCAGACGCGAACCAACGACGCCGTGCTGGACCGCGAAAATCGTCACCGTTGGGGCGGCTGGTTGCTGGAATTATTCGGCGGCGACCCGGCTCACCGACCCACGGTACGGCTTTCCGGCTGCATCGTCAGTGTGTTGTTGAGGCAGAGTGGCCGCGGGAGCGAAGAGCACTTTCCCGCGCAAAGAGACTGGCCCATGGTCCACCGGACTTTGGGACTGCCCGAGGTGGAAGACCTTCTGGAAGGTCGTCCAGCATCGTCGGCAGTTGCGCCTGAGCCCGTTGCTGGCCAGGGTCGACAGCCGCAGGAGACTGTCTTTCCTGAAATCGCGCGGGCTGAATCAACCTGCGATGCAATGCCAGCGACACCGGAGGTGGTTTCATCCAAGACAACACCACCGGAGACTATTCAATCCGCGGCAACACAATGGATGGATAAGACGCCTGGGCGGGTTCCTGCTCCAGTCGAAGGTCCGGGAAACGCTGACCAGACTCCCGAACCCTGGCCTCCAGCGGTCAATACGCTCGGCATGATCGGGCAGGATTCCGCCGTGTCGCGTCTGGTAGAACAGGCGGTATTTTCCCGTGCCACTGGCACACGCTTTCCGGACAAACTTTTCGTCGGACCGGCGGGGGTCGGCAAGAGCACGCTAGCCCACAAGATCGCCGACATGCTCGGTTACACGCCTGTGTTTTTCAATGGGGCCACGCTGCGCCGCCCCGCGGATTTGACCCAACCTCTGGACGAAAGTCGGCTGTTGCCTGAAACCCAGACTGGGGAGGCGGTTCGAGTCGGTCGTTCACTTCTGTTTATTGATGAAGTACACGGCATTGCGCGCCCAGTGGCAACGGTCCTGCTCTCGGCCATGGATGATCGCCGCGTGACCACGGTGGACGGCCGCAACTATGATTTCACTCAAGTCATCTTCCTGTTGGCGACCACAGATCCTGGACAACTCTCGGAGGCGTTCCAGAGCCGCCCAAATAAGACGTGGCTGCGTCCCTACACCCTGCATGAACTAGCCGGAATCGTCTGGCTGCACGGGAAAGAATGTCTCGATGCCGCAGAATTGGAGCGGGACGCCTGCTACGAGATTGCCGCTCGCAATCGCTGTAACCCACGCCGCAGCGTGCGGGAACTAGCCAATACATTGCTACCCTATTTTTTCAGCCGGGCGATTGAGACGCAGGGTAAAGAGCCGTCCTTAAAGGAAACCGCTGCCCTTATGACTAAGGGGAATATCGCAAGTTTCTATGACGAGCAGGGCGTTGACCTCAATGGGCTCGATTCGCTGGCATTGAGCTTCCTGCGTTACCTCAAGCAACAAGGAACCGCATCCGAGCCCACCCTACGCCAGGCCCTTGGCCTCGCGCATCCACAGGATTTTGTTGAGGCCGCCGAATATCTCGTCCGCCTCGGACTGATCGAAACCTCGACTGCCGGTCGAAGGCTGACCCGTCAAGGCGAGCGTTACCTGAAATCCGACCCGCCTCCTGATTTGCGGGAGCGCATTTCACGGACACGATGAGTGGTGTCCGCCGGCGTATGGGAACGCAATCGGGGTCTAAAAACCAACGGAACAATTATGGAAAGCTTTGCAGGTAGTGCCCTGGACTGTCGGGTCGCCATTCTCAGAATCACAGACGTGCGCCAGCTTTTTCCCACAGATTGGGGCACTACCCCGTTCGTCGCCGCGAAGCCCGGCCGCGCGATCACCCGATTTTTTGAGGATACGCCCGCTGCGGCGGATTCACGTTAGCATAGCACCGATCCTGACCGCATCGGGCAGCCTGCCCCTTCACCAGCACCCCAGGTCCCCGACCAATTCGGGGACCGGGCACACGCGGAGCCTCAGCCATGAACCGATTGTTTCGCATCGGGGGCTTCCTGCCCTTCATCGGGATGATGTTTCTCAATGCCTTCGTGGACTTGGGGCACAAGATCGTCATCCAGAATACGCTGTTTAAGACCTATGACGGTGACGCGCAGATTCTGCTGACCGCCATCGTCAATGCGCTGATCCTGCTGCCTTTTGTCTTGCTGTTCTCACCCTCGGGTTTTCTCGCGGACCGCTTCCCCAAGGCGCGGGTGATGCGCTTCTCGGCCTGGGCCGCGGTGGTCATCACGCTGGCCATCACCGTCTTTTATTATCTGGGCTGGTTCTGGCCGGCTTTCGGGATGACCTTCTTGCTGGCCGTGCAGAGTGCCGTCTACTCACCGGCGAAATATGGCTATATCAAGGAACTGGTGGGCAAGGAGGCGCTGGCGGCGGCCAACGGCTGGGTCCAGGCGACCACCACCACCGCGATCCTGGCCGGGATCTTCTTTTTTTCGATCCTGTTCGAGGGCCGGCTCGCGGGCCACAGCTACGCCACCCCCGGCGAGGTTATGCAGCTGGTGGCCCCGGCCGGCTGGCTGCTGGTGCTCGGCTCACTGATCGAGGTGGGTCTCTCCTATCGGCTGCCGCAGACCGTGGCAGGCGCGGCGATGTCATTCAACTGGGCCAAGTACGGCAGCGGGCGCTACCTCAAGGACAACCTGCATGCCGCCTGGGATAACCGGGTCATCTGGCTGTCCATCATCGGGCTCGCCGTCTTCTGGTCAATCTCGCAGGTGATGCTGGCCGTGTTCCCGGCCTTCGCCAAAGAGTCCCTGGGCGAAACCAACACGGTGGTGATCCAGGGCCTGCTGGCCTGCTCGGGGCTCGGTATCATCCTGGGGTCGGTGATCGCCGGCCGGGTCTCGCGCGACCATGTCGAGACCGCCTTGGTGCCGATCGGCGCGCTCGGCATCGCCATTGCCCTGTTCGTCCTGCCGGAACTGGGCTCCGTCTGGGCGCATGCGCTCAACTTCGTGCTGCTGGGCGTGCTCGCCGGGTTTTTCCTGGTCCCGCTCAACGCGCTGATCCAGTTCAATGCCGGCGAGCAGGGGCTGGGCCGGGTGCTGGCCGCGAGCAACTTCATTCAGAATATCTGGATGCTGCTGTTCCTGGGTCTGACGGTGGCCGCCGCCCGCGCCGAGCTGGGCGGGCTGAGCCTGATGCTGGCCCTGGCGGTCGTGGCCCTGGTCGGGGCCGTTTATACCGTCTATCAGCTCCCGCAGTCGCTGGTGCGCTTCATGGTCGCGCGCGCCATGGCTACCCGCTACCGGCTCAAGGTCATCGGGCTCAATCATCTCCCGGCGCAGGGCGGGGTTCTGCTGCTCGGCAATCACATCAGCTGGGTCGATTGGGCCATGGTGCAGATGGCGAGCCCCCGCCCGGTGCGGTTCGTGATGGAGCGGGAGATTTATGAGCGCTGGTATCTGAAGCACTTCCTGAATTTCTTCGGCGTCGTGCCGATCTCGCGCGGCAGCAGCCGTCACGCCATCCAGGCGGTCACCGCGCTGCTCGACCAGGGCGAGGTCGTCTGTATCTTCCCGGAGGGAACCATCAGCAAGAACGGTCAGCTCTCCGAATTCAAGCGCGGATTCGAGCTGGCGGCCAGCCAGGTCGATCCGGCGCGGGGGCCCGTGCGCATCGTCCCCTTCTATATGCGCGGTCTCTGGGGCAGTTGGTTCTCCTACGCCAGCGCCAAGCTCAGGGAGGGTCGGCGCGAGGGCCGGGTGCGGGACGTGGTGGTCGCCTTCGGTGCCCCGCTGCCGCTGGCGTCGGGTGCCGAACGGGTGAAGCAGGCGGTATTCGAGCTGTCGGTCAGTTCCTGGCAGCTCTATGTCGCCGGCCTGCCCAGCCTGCCGGCGGCCTGGCTCGCCGCCGCCAAACGCGACCTCGGCCGGGTCACGGTGATCGACGCGTCCGGCGCCACCCTCACCAACCGTCGGCTCATCACCGCGGTCCTGCTGTTTGCCGGCCGGATCCGCCGGCTGGCCCCGGAACCCGCCATCGGCATCCTGCTCCCGGCCAGCGCCGCCGGCGCCATCGCCAACCTGGCCGCGCTGCTCGCCGGCAAGCAGGTGGTGAACCTCAACTATACGGCCAGCCCGGAGGCGCTGCGCGCCGCCGTCGACGCCGCCGGCCTGCGGCACGTGATCACCGCGGACCTCTTTCTCAAGCGGCTCGCCGGGCGCGGCATCGATCTCGAGAGCGCCTTTGCCGAGGTCACTCTGCATCCCATGGAAGACCTGCGCGCCCGGATCGGCACGCTGGAGTCCCTGGCGATGCTGGCCCTGGCCATCCTGTTGCCCACGCGACTGCTGCTGCTCCTGTTCGGGCAGCACGTCACTGCCAAGACCAGTCCTGATGCGACCGCCGCGATCCTCTTCTCCAGCGGCAGCGAAGGCGCGCCCAAGGGCATTGAGCTGACCCACCGCAACATCATGGCCAATCTGCGGCAGATCGCGGATGTGCTCAATACGCAGGCCAATGATGTGATCCTGGCCAATCTGCCGCCCTTCCACGCCTTCGGGCTCACGGTCACCACCTTCCTGCCGCTGGTGGAGGGCATCCCGATGGTCTGTCATCCGGACCCCACCGATGCCGCCGGCACCGCCAAGGCCATCGCCCGCTTCCGCGCCACCGTGCTGTGCAGCACCTCGACCTTCCTGCGGCTCTACACCCGCAACAAAAAAGTTCATCCATTGATGCTGGACTCACTACGGGTGGTGGTGGCGGGCGCCGAGCGCCTCGCCCCGGACGTGCGCGACGCCTTCCTGCTCAAGTTCCAGCGGCCCATCTACGAGGGTTACGGGGCCACCGAGACCACCCCGGTGGCGAGCGTAAATGTGCCGGACACCCTGGACATTGAGAACTGGAAAGTCCAGGTCGGCTCCCGGCCCGGCACCGTAGGCATGCCCCTGCCCGGTACCAGCTTCCGAGTGGTGGACCCGGAGCGCCTCACCACCCTGCCGCCGGGCGAGGACGGGCTGATCCTGATCGGCGGGGTCCAGGTGATGAAAGGCTACCTCAAGGACCCCGAGAAGACCGCCGCGGCGGTCGTCGTGCTGGACGGCATGCGCTGGTACAAGACCGGCGACAAAGGGCACCTGGACGCGGACGGCTTTCTCACCATCGTCGACCGCTACTCACGCTTCGCCAAGCTGGGCGGTGAGATGATCAGCCTGGGCGCGGTGGAGGAGCAGGTGCGGCGGGTCTTGGCGCAACCGGAACTGGAGTTGGCGGCCGTCAATCTGCCGGACGAGAAGAAGGGCGAGCGCATTCTGCTCCTGGTCGCGGCGGACCTCGACCCCGAGGCCGTGCGCCGTGGCCTGCTCGCGGCCGGGGTGAACCCACTGAGCATCCCGGCGGAGGTCCGGCGGGTCGACGCCATTCCCAAGCTCGGCAGCGGCAAGACCGACTTCGGCGGGGTGCGGCGCCTCGCCCTGACGGCCTGAAGGCCGTCGGTCCGCACAGCGGACCCTACAGGTCACGGTGTTACCGTAGGGTCCGCGGTGCGGACCGTCCGCGGCTATAACGTCCGAAGGCTCTATCCAGCATCAACTAAGGAGCCGTTACCAGGGTTATGGAATCCATTCCATACCAAACTTCCACCAATTTCCCGATCACCCCCCCTGGCGTGCACCACGAGACCTCGGATCAGTTCCGCCAAGCAACTGTTTTCATGAGTGAGCGGGGTCCTTCATTCGAAATCGCGAAACCTGGCACAGCCGATGCATTAACTATGACAAGCGACCACAAGGCAGGATGCCAAACCCAAGAGCCTTCAGACCCGTCAGCAGTATCGGCGGGCCAGTCGACTCAACGAGCGAGGTCCGGTGCGAATGGAAGCGCGCAGTACCGCCGGTACCCGCAAAGGTCGCTAACAGCGCACATCGAGTGCAATTTTTTCGACGTTCAGAGGTCTACGAAAATGGCAAAAGTCGCCAACTCTACTGATTCCTCCAGCCTGGCCGAAGTTGTTGACCGCATCCTCGACAAAGGCATCGTGATTGATGCGTGGTTGAAGGTCTCCCTGGTCGGTATCGAGCTGCTCGCCGTTGAAGCCCGTGTGGTCATCGCGTCGGTCGAGACCTACCTGAAGTATGCCGAGGCCATCGGCCTCACCGCTCCGGCAGCCGCTCCGGCCTGATCGAGCGTCTCGCGCCTTGGAGGTGTCGCTCCGGTGCATTAAGCATCGATCCCGAGCGACACTTCCCACCGGGTCAGGTGGCAAACCGCGCCGAACCCGGTAATTGGGCCGCGCGGGGACCCGCCTGCTCCGGGGTCGATTCCGCAACGTGATAACAGGAGCAGATAATGGGCCGTTTTACCGAAGATATGGGACGGCTGCGCGACGAGATCCAATCCGATCGCATCGCCCGCCAAACCCTGATTGCCGATACCCGCCAGGAAGTCAACGACGCCGCGCACGCCTTCATCAGTAATCTGAAGAACAGCGTAGAGTCACTCCAGGCCAACTTCCGCGATGAACATGCGGACATGGCCGAGGCCGCGCGGGCCGACCGCAACGCCTTCCTCGCCCGCCTCGGCGGTGCCGTCGCCGATATCCGCGTCGCGGCCGCCAGCCGTCAAGCGGCCGTCCGGGACATGCTCGCCGAAACCGCCGCCACCTCGCGCGCCGATCGGGAGCAAGCCGCCGCCGCGATGCGCGATGACGTCGCCACGATGCAGGAGCGTTTCCGGCACGCCCGCGGTGTGATGGCGATGGACGTCAAGGCCGCCGGCCAGTCCTTCGTCTCCGAGATCGTGCACGCCGTCGCCGATATCCAGCAACAGACGCAGCAGTTGGTCGGCGACTTTGCCGGCGAGCGTAGCGCTGCCCGTCAAGCCTGGCGCGGCGCGCCCGCGAAGCCGGCGGCCGCACCGGCACCCGCTGTCAGCCCGAAGGCCGCGGCCAAACCCGCACCCAAGGCCCAGCACAAGGCCGCTGCCCCGAAGGAAGCCATGCCGAAGCCGGTGGAGCCGGTGGTCGCCAACGATCCGCCGCCGCCACGGAATGCGGCAGATGAGTTCACTCCCGATCTGTAGTGGGTGATCGCTAACGACGGATCACGGCGCCGGCTCTCAGGGTCCAGGCACTGGCTGCGCCCAACGCGCAACCCAGAGGTTGTCCGGACCCGCGGCGGCGGCGCCGCCCTCCGGAGGTCCAGGGAGAGGGCCCCCGGCCGCGGCAAACGGTGACACGGCATCCAACCGTTGCCCGGGTCCGGACGCGTGGCACCCCGTAAACCCAGTTGTTATACAGAACGGTTTTGAGTTTTCGGTTTTTCGTTTTTCGTTTTTCGTTAAGGATTATCGAACATCGGGTTACGAAAAACGAGAAACGAAAAACCAACAACGACGGGTATACTTTGTGATCTCTGTGTCCTCCGTGGTGGAACATTCCGGGCTAAGAAGCACACGATCATGTCTATTCAACGCGCCACCCTCACGCACTCCACCAACAGCACCAGCGTCGCCGATCTGCTCGAGCGGGTCCTCGACAAAGGCATCGTCATCGCCGGCGACATTCGCATCAAGCTCGTCGACATCGAGTTGCTCACCATTCAATTGCGCCTGGTGGTGTGCTCGGTGGACAAAGCCCGCGAGATGGGGATCGACTGGTGGTCCGATAACGCCATGTTCACGGGGTTGGCAGCACCCGCGCAGGCCCCGCAGCTGCTCACCGAGGCCCTGCCGCTCAGCATCGAGGACCGCCTGACCCGCATCGAGTCCTTGTTGATCAAGCACGAAGCCTCCGCGCAAGCGCTCTAGCCGAACAGCCGAGCCATCGTCAACCGCCGCGAACGCAGCGCCCATCGCGCATCGCGGTTGCTCCGCCAGTCCAGCGCCGCGGCAACGCATTTGCCACGCGATGCGGGCGTCCTCTTGTCAGGCACGAGATGCGTTTGCGAAGATGCCGGGTCTGCGGCGAACCCGACCCCATCCATCTGCGGCCCACGACAAGCGCTGCCGCCACGACAGCGCCTCCGACCCGGCGCGGCCGATCACCGGTTCGCTGCGGGTCTGGTGTCGAACTTATCGCTCGATCTCTACAGGAGGCTGCTTGGAATGCGCTGGATATTGATCGCCCTGATCGCACTCGTCCCTCTGTCCGGCTGCGACAAACCGGCGCCCAAGCCACAGGAACGCCCGCCGGCACCGGTCACGGTACAGCGCATCGTCCCGCGTGACGTCCCCGTCACCTTCGAATACGTGGGCCAGACCGAAAGCACCCGCCAGGTGCAGATTAGGGCGCGCGTCGACGGCTTCCTGAACCAGCGCGTCTATACCGAGGGCAGCCTGGTCAAGGCCGGGGATGTCATGTTCCAGCAGGACCCGAAGCCCTTTCAGGCGTCCCTGGACGCGGCCAAGGGCGCCCTTGGTCAGCAACTGGCGCGCCTGCAAACAGCCAACGACAACCTGGCCCGGGTCCGCCCGCTCACGGCGCAGAAAGCCCTGAGCCAGAAGGATCTGGATGATGCCACCGGCCAGCAGCAGGCGGCGGCGGCCGCAGTCGAGACGGCCCGCGCCGATGTGCGGCAGGCCGAGCTCAATCTGGGCTACACCACCATCACCACCCCGGTGACCGGCCTGTCGAGCTATGCGCAGGTGCAGGACGGGTCCTACATCGCGTCGGCCAACAGCCTGCTGACCTACGTGGCCCAGGTCGATACCCTCTGGGTGAATTTCAGCGTGTCCGAAAACGACATGCTCCAATTTCGCGATGAGCAGGCGCGCGGCCGGCTGCGCGTGCCGGAGCAGGACGGCTATGTGATCGAGGTCGTGTTGTCGGACGGCTCCGTCTTCCCGCAGCAAGGCCGCATCACCTTTGCCAATGCCGACTACAACGTGCAGACCGGCACCTTTCTGATGCGCGCCACGGTGCCGAATCCGGATGCCACCCTGCGGCCGGGACAGTTCGTCCGGGTGCGGATCGAAGGAGCGGTCCGCCCGAACGCGATCCTCATTCCGCAGGAGGCGGTCTTGCAGGGCGCCAAGGGGCATTTCGTCATCGTGCTCGACCAAGACAAGAAGGCGCAGGTCCGCCCGGTGCAGGTGGGTCCCTGGCAGGGGAACAATTGGTTCATCGACAGCGGACTGGCGGCCGGTGATACCGTGGTGGTCGACGGGATGGCCAAACTCGTGCCGGGGGCGACGGTGAAGATCGTAGCCGAGACCACCACCGACGTTGCCCCGACGCCACCCCTACCGCACCGGCCCATCGGTGTGATCGGCGACCAGAAGAAGTAGCCCCGGAGCCGCCCATGTTCTCCCACTTCTTCATCGACCGACCCATCTTCTCGGCGGTCATCGCCTTGGTTATCGCTATTGCCGGCCTGGTGGCGATGGTGCAGTTGCCGATCGCTCAATATCCGCAGATCACCCCGATCCAGATCCAGGTGACCGCCAATTATCCGGGCGCCAACGGCACCCTGGTGGCCCAGAACGTCGGCGCGCCCATCGAGCAGCAGGTGAACGGCGCCAACAACATGATCTACATGTCGTCCACCAGTTCATCGACCGGCAACTATACGCTGACTGTTTATTTCACCATCGATACGGACCCCGAACTGGCTCAGGTCGACGTGCAGAACCGGGTGAGTCAGGCGATGGCCCAGTTGCCGCAATCGGTTCAGGCCGAGGGTGTCGACGTCCAGCAAAAGACCTCGACCTTTCTGATGGTGCTGGCGCTCTTCTCCCCCGACGGCAGTCTCGACGCGGACAAGATTTCCAATTATGCCAACGTCCAGGTGCTGAGCACCATCAACCGGATCAATGGCGCCAATCAGGCCGCGATCTTCGGTGTTCCCGAATACGCCATGCGCGTCTGGCTGAAACCGGACCGGATGGCCCAACTCGGCATCACCGCGAACGAAATCGCCAATGTCGTGAAACAGCAGAACCAGCAGTTCGCGGTCGGCCGCATCGGTGACACACCCACCCCCTATCCGGTGCCCCAGACCATTCCGGTTACCACCGGTACCATTACCGAACCCGCGCAGTTCGATAACATGATTCTGCGCGCTCAGAACCAGGATGCCGCTCTGGTGCGTATCAAAGATGTCGGCTACACCCAGCTTGGCGCGCAGAGCTATGTCCTGAACACCGAGTATGGCGGCAAATCCGCGACCCTGATCGCCATCTATCAGCAGCCCGGCGCCAATGCGCTTCAGGTCTCCAAAGACGTGCGGGCCACGCTGGCGGAACTGTCCAAGAGCTTTCCCCAGGGCTTGGACTACGCGGTCGCACTGGACACGACCAAGTTCGTACAGGCTTCCATCGACGAGGTCGTCAAGACCTTCTTCGAGGCGGTCGTCCTCGTGGTGCTGGTGGTGTTCATCTTCCTGCACAGCCTGCGGCTCACCATTATTCCCACCCTGGCTGTGCCGGTGTCGATCCTGGGCGCCCTGATCGGTATGCTGCTCGTCGGCTTCTCGATCAATATGCTGACCTTGTTCGGCATGATCCTGGCCATCGGCCTGGTGGTGGATGACGCCATCGTGGTGGTCGAAAACACCGAGCGCAACATGGTCCAGTTCGGCCTGACCCCTAATGCCGCCGCCAAGCGGGCGATGGATGAGGTCAGCGGACCCGTGATCGCGGTCGTGTTGGTGTTGAACGCCGTGTTCGTGCCGGTCGCCTTTCTCGGCGGGATCACCGGTGCGCTCTACAAACAATTCGCCGTCACCATCGCCATCTCCGTGGTGTTCTCCGGCCTCATCGCGCTGACCCTCTCGCCCGCCCTGGCGGCCCTGCTCATCAAAGCCAAGCACGGTGAGAAGAAAGGGTTTTTCAAATGGTTCGATGACGGTTTCGACCGCTTGACCGGCGGCTATGTCGGCGGCGTCAAATGGATCATGCGCCACTGGGTGCTGGGCATGCTGGTGTTCGGGCTCGTCGTCGCCGCCACCGTCTGGATGTTCCGTGCTCTGCCCACCTCCTTCGTACCGCAGGAGGATCAGGGCTATATCTTCGTCCCCTATTTCCTCCCGGACTCCGCCAGCCTGAGCCGGACCAGTACGGTCGGCACCCAGGCGGCAGCCGTGATGCGCGCGCATCCGGCGGTGGCCAATATCTCCCAGGTGGACGGCTACAGCCTGATCGACTCCCAGATGCAGACCAACTTCGGCGTGCTGTTCGTGGCACTGAAGGACTATGAGGAACGCCAATCACCGGCGCTGTCCGCCAACGCCGTGATCGCCGCGGGCATGCGCGGCTTCTATCCCATCCAGGGCGGACTGGTGATCCCGGTCAACCCGCCCGCCATCCCCGGACTCGGCGTCACCGCCGGCTTCCAGATCTGGATCGAACAGCAAGGCTCAGGCACCTTCGGGCAACTGTCCGATCTGGTCGATGAGATCATCGCCAAGGCCAAGACCCGACCCGAATTGACGGGGCTCAATACGACCGTCCGGGCCAATGGCCAACAGTTGCTGGCCGACGTGGACCGGGAAAAGGCGGAAGTCCTGGGTGTCCCCATTCAGGATGTCTATGACACCTTGCAGACCATGTTCGGCTCACTCTACGTCAGCCAGTTTCCCAAGGATTCGCGTCTCTATCAGGTCGTCCTGCAGGCTGAGCCGAGCTACCGCATGACCCCGGAGGACATCGGCAAGTTCTACGTCAAGAACAAGGAGGGCAAGATGATCCCACTCTCGGCGCTGGTCACCACCAGCTATGTGATCGGCCCGAGCATGGTGACCCGCTTCAACAACTATCCGGCCATCGCCATCAACGGCGGCCCGGCCGCCGGAGTCTCCTCCGGCGCCGCCCTGGCGGCCATGGCCGAGGTGGTCGGCGAGGTGCTGCCCGCGGGTTACGGCTACGAGTGGGCCGGTGAGGCGCGCGAAGAAGTCAGCTCCGGTTCGACCTCGGCCATCGCCTTCGTCTTTGGTCTGATCTTCGTCTTCCTGATCCTCTCCGCACAGTACGAAAGCTGGTCATTGCCGGTCGGGGTCATGATGGCGGTGCCCTTCGCGGTTCTGGGCGCCCTGGTCGCCATCGCCCTGCGTGGTCAGGACAACGATCTCTACTTCCAGATCGGACTGTTGACCCTGGTCGGACTGGCCGCCAAGAACGCCATCCTGATCGTCGAGTTCGCGGTGGAACTGAACCGCAAGGAAGGCAAATCCTTCTTCGACGCGGCGGCCGATGCGGCGCGGCTGCGATTGCGGCCCATCATCATGACCTCCTTCGCCTTCGTGCTCGGCACCCTGCCGCTCGCCATCGCCACCGGGGCCTCGGCCAACAGCCGCCACTCCATCGGCACCGGCGTGATCGGCGGCACCCTGGCCGCCACCCTGATCGCCATCTTCTTCATCCCGATGTTCTACTGGCTGCTGTCGAGCGCCAGCGGCCGGCTGTTCGGCAGTGCCCAGGGCGCCCCGGACAAGCCGGGGGCGGCACAGCCCGTCAACACCGGCGGAGCACCGGCCCCCCAGACACCCCAGGCGCGGCGCGAGGAGGTCTGACATGCGCCGCCTGATCGTCTGTGTCATCGCGGCCTTGGTCGCCGGCCTGATCGCCGGCTGCATGGTCGGACCCGACTATACCCGTCCGCTGGTCGATACCCCGGACGTCTATCGCTTCGCGTTCGCCGACGCCCAGGACACGGCCAACACCCGCTGGTGGCGCCAGTTCCGTGACCCGGTGCTGGATGATCTGATCCTCATCGCCCTGGCCAACAACTGGAGCGCCAAGATCGCCGCGGCCAACGTCGAGGCCGCTGCCGCCGTGCTGACCCAGGCGCGGGCGCCGCTGTTCCCCCAGGTAAATTACAGCGGCGAAGGGATACGGGAGCGGGTCTCCGAGGCGACCGCCACCCCGGTTCCGAGCGGGATCGCCAACCCGCAGAACAACTTTACCGTGCTGGGCGGGGCCTCCTGGGAAATCGACCTGTGGGGCCGCATCCGCCGCCAGACCGAGGCCGCGCGCGCCGAGCTGCTGGCCACCGAAGAAGCACGGCGCGGCGTCATCCTGTCACTGGTCGGCACCCTGGCGAGCAGCTATATCCAACTGCTTGGGCTGGACGAGCAACTGGCCACCGCAAAACGCACCCAGGCCGCCTATGCGGAGTCGCTGCGCCTGTTCGAACTCCAGTTCAAATACGGCCAAGTCTCGGAAATGGAGGTCGCCCAGGCCAGGTCTCAATACGAGACCGCCAGCGCGCAAATCCCGGTCATCGAACAGCAGATCGGGCAACTCGAAAATGGCATTTCGATTCTGCTCGGACGCACTCCCGGACCCATCCAGCGCGGTCTGACGGTCGCGACCATGGGCCAACCCGCGGTGCCGTCCGGGATCCCGTCCCAACTCCTGGAGCGGCGCCCGGACATCCTCCAGGCCGAACAACAACTGATCGCCGCCAATGCCCAGATCGGGGCCGCCAAAGCCCTGTATTTTCCAAGCATCTCGCTCACCGCGGCGCTTGGCGGGTCCAGTTCGGAGCTATCCGATCTGTTCAGCGGCCCGGCCAACACCTGGAATTTCGCAGGCTCAGTGATCGGCCCCCTCTTCACCGCCGGATCGGTCAGCGGCCAGGTGGCCCAGGCCCAAGCCCAGCAACGGGCGGCGGCAGAGAACTACCAGCAAGTCATTCAAAGCGCCTTTGCCGATGTCTCCAATGCACTGATCGCGCGTCAGAAGCTCGGTGAGCAAGTCGGAGCTCAAACGCGACTGGTGCAGGCCCTGCGCGACTACTCGCGGCTCGCCCGGATTCAATTCGACGGCGGCTATGTCCCATACTCCACGGTCCTCCAGGCCGAGCAGCAACTCTTTCCGGCGGAACTGAATCTGGCCGCCACCCGCGCCGCCGACCTGTCGGCCTTGGTCAGTGTTTACCAGGCCATGGGCGGCGGGTGGGTCGACGAGGCGGCGCGCACGGCGCCGGCTCCGGTCAGAGGCAAGGGGCCATTCGCAGCGGCGCTGCCGCAGGCGCCGGGGAGCTTGGGACAATAAGCCTGTTCGGAGACGGCAGCAGCGACCATTCACTTCTCACCATTCCATTGATTGCGCGGTCTGGTAAGGCGATTGCGGGAAATCGCCTAAGGCCGCGGTCCGTCAGGTCTGCTGTGCGGCCGGTCCGCTATCGGCTGGGACGACACTCACGACTGAGCTTTCGTTGGCAAAACGTGAGCCCCTTCACAGTTTGCAGATCAGTTCTAGCTACACTTCAGTCTGTCTGTCGCTGGCGGCGCCCTTGTGCGCTTCGGAATGGGCAGGTAAGTCTTGATGCTTGACATTGCGTCGTGCCTGACCCTGCCAGCCGCCTACGGCCCCGGCAGCTTAGGCATCAGGCCGTGTGGCGTTCTGCGACATGCGGCCGGGGTAGGATGTTTGGGTGTTAAGCTGCATGCAGTCTGACACCCAAAAAATGCTAATGCAATTTAGAACACGTTACCGTGAAAGTCGCGCTAAAGCTATGGTAAGGTTCTTTTTTCTCTGACGTTTTGGCGCGCCCGGCCCGCGCGCGGTTAGGCTGAAAGACTTTCATGATCGGGGGCGAGCAGCACACCCGCTCATGACTGGTTAGGCATCACTTTGCGGAGGCACCTGTGCGCAAGCCAAAGTTCGGCGGTTTCCAAAGACTAACACTCGGTATTTGCTTGGCGGGTTCGAGCCTTTCGGCCGTCGCAGCCGTCGCACCTTGGAGCCCACCGACCAACGTCGATGTATGTTGGCGGGCAGCAGATTCCAGCCTTATTCGTGTCCGCTTTGTGGCGGTGGGCACGTCGTACTATCAATTCGCCGGCAAGTTGGTAGAGGCAAGCGGATTGATAAATCCGATTTTCGGCAGCACCGTCGTGACTTCCACGAAGTTAATCGGAACATCTACTCACAGCGGTACCGAAGGTACAAATTTTTGGGGTGAAGTCGGCAACTGGTCCATTAATCGCAGCACAAAGGCTCTGACGTTCAAAGCGATCGGAACCGAGCGGACATCCCAGACGCACTATTACACAAATATAACAGTGCCGTTTGTGGCATGTCCCTAGAAAACGGGGTCAGGCTGGCACACTGCCAAACATACTTGATCGTGAATCCGTGCGGCATAGAAACCCTCTCGCAGGACTCGCTCGCGCATCGCCGCAGTCAGGTCGACCGCGGCGAGGATACCAAACAGCCGCTTGTCACGATGCTCAGGGAAGAACTCGCGAAACTGGTGCAGGATATCCTTCAGTTGACCGATGGCCTCCTCGCGCAGATGGCTTTTAACCTCGACCAGATACGCCGCGTTGACCGGACCGTTGGCGTATGACAGAACATCGAGTTCCAGGTGTCGGCCATCCTTGGTGGCCCGCACGCTCGGGCTGACCACCTCCATGCCGAAGCGCAGACGCAGGATTTTCTCCATGGAAGGCAGGGCCAGGCCCCCGGTAAAGCTCCCGAATTTTTCGCCCAAGCCGCCGATCTGCTTGCCCAGTTCCTTGATCTGACGATCGGTCCGGCGCATCGAACCGATGGCCCTGATCATCGCTAAGGGATAGTTGATGTCGGGATCGTAGACGATGGCTTGACGGACACACCGACCCGGACTGAAAAAATACCTTGCGCAAGCCGCTAGACTGAATAAAAGTTTAGCCCTGTCAAAAAAATGCTGTTTCGATCGCCGCAGTTGAGTCATGCACATCCCCCACGGACCCCAACCCGCCCGGTCGGCTACGCCTGGTTGGCGGACCGGCTGGGCGCGCCGATCTTCCCCGGCACGCCGAACGCGCGCATCGACAGCGTCATGTCACTGCGTCGGCTGACGGAGGGGGTCATGCTGGTTCCGGCCCGCATGGCGCCGGAGCCGACGATTCTGGGGCACCTGCTCTTCGCTCTGAAACACGAAGGGGTGAACCTCTACCTGCTCGCCCGCGCGGCTCTCCGCGTCGAACCCGCGGACCTGTTGGCCGAGTTCACCGCGACACCGAACGGCGCCTACATCCGCAAGACTTGCTATCTGTGGGAGCGGCTGACCGGCCGGCAACTGGAAGTCCCCGCCGACGTGTCCATCGGCGCGGCCTACGCGCAGATGTTCGACCTCCAAGGCGGCCGCGTTCGCCAAGCTGCTCAAGCGCGTCGCTGACCCGCGCGAACTCACGCAGGAGTACCTGGTCGATCTGCACAATGCCGTGGTCAATAACCCACTGGCCATGGCCGCTGCGTTCCGCACCGAGCAAAACCGCCTTCAGAAAGGCGGCATCCCCGGCGCTGTCGGCGTGTCCTACGTGCCCCCGGCGCCGGAACTGTGCGCTGAACTCATGGATGCGCTGCTGCATCTGGCCAACCGGCCACCGGCCGGCCTCGACCCGCTCATACTTGCCGGAGTCGTCTCATTCGGGTTCGTCTTCAACCACCCCTTTATGGACCTGAACGGCCGCCTCTCGCGGTTCCTCATTCACCATTGCCTGGGTCAGTCCCGCGCCCTGCCCCGGGGGTTCGTCCTGCCGGTGTCGGTGGCCATGAATCGGCATGAAGACCGCTACCTGGCGGCCTTGCAGTCCTTCAGCGTGCCAGCGCGCGAGCTCTGTCAGGTGCATTGGGCCGGCGACGACGCGTACTGGTATGACTGGTCCGCCGAGGCCGACACGGCTTTCCGCTATCCCGACCTGACCAGTTGCGTCGAGTTTACCCTCGAAATGGCACAGACCGCACTGGAGCACGACTTGCGGCGGGAGACCGCGTTCCTGTCCGACTTCGATGCGATCTACAGGCAAATCGACGACCGCTGGGACATCCGCAACACGGACCTTTCCAACCTCATTCTTTTCGCTTTCCAGAACCGCGGCCTGTCCAAGCACCGGCGCAAGCAGTACGCCGAGCGGGTGCCGGCCGCGGCGCTCGATGCGATCGAGGCGGCCGTGCTTGCGCGGTTATCTGCGAACGCAGGCGCCGGGGCTGATCCTGGCGAACCGGATTCGATGGAGCCTGCGCGGCCATGAACGAGCATCAAGCGTCGAAGGACCGAAGGCGCTGACGCGGTCGGTGAGTAGGGCGCGTTCGTCCTTGATGCGTCTGGGGGGATGGCGCCGTGGGTTTCATAGGCGGTGAGGCGTGCGCGCGGATCGATGCCGGTGAGCACGGGGACGGAGAGTTCGACCGGATACGGGAGCGTATTGTCGCGGATAGCGCAAAAGCGGGTCGGGGCATGCTGCGAAGGGTGGACCACTGGGCAAGAGTTGGGGGTCTCATCACCTAAGCTCTTATTGGACCCGCGGCTGCGGTCGGCGGCGTCCCCAACCCCTCTGCAATCCTGGAGATCCTCATGCCCAAGTCGCTACTCTTTCCCTGCTGTGTCATGGCGCTCGCCGCTGCAACGACCCCGCCGACTCATGCGGTGCCGATGGTCGCAATCACTGAACACATTACCCGAGATACCTATCTGTCGAGTAACAACATCTATGTGGTCCGGGGTGAGATCCATGTCCGTACCGGAGTGCGCCTGAGCATTGGTAACGGCACGACACTCTTGATCCACAATGGCGATTTCCACACTCCGGCGGGAAACATCACGGGCAAGTCGGCGCTGATCTTCGATACGGGGTCACGGCTCGCTGCGCAGACCCTGACCGTGCGTGCCTGTGATGAGCGCATGAGGGTCGCGGCGCGCGCCGACAACGCGGGTGTGTTCTTCCTGGGCTCCGCGTCCATTGCGGAGAAGGATCGGGTGTCGAGCGGCTATGCGACCCGGGCTTCGCAATTCCGTGCGACGCGTATTTCGGTCTCTTATCTCGGACACCGCGATCCTCCGATGCCTCCGCGGGAGAGGTCCGCGGAAGAGGGCGCCGGGACAGCGGACGACGCGACGGCCCCTGACGGAACGGCAGGGTCCGGCGCCGCAGATGATGGGATCCACACGGCATCCGAGATCCGCGAGGAGCAGGCCGATGACATCGATGCCCTGAGCGTGATCGGTGTGACCGCCGGCGAATGGCAGATCGCGGCGATCCACTCGGAGTTCAGCGGCGACGACGGAATCGATATCGAGAATTCCGATTTCACCCTCAAGCGGCTGACCGTCGTAGCGCCGACCGAGGATGGCATTAATATCACGAGCAGTCGCGTCAGCATCGCCGAGTCGCTGTCCGTTGACATGGCGACCGACGACCCGGCCGACGACCGCGATGCCTTTGATATGGAATTCGATGACGGTCAGGCGTTTCTGCGACTGCTACGCGGTTGCGCGGTTCGCATCAAGGGGGTATTCGGCGATGAGATGACACTGGTCTCCGCCGACCTGCCGCAGCCGGACGGAAACGGGGATACGCCATACGGCTTCGCTGGGGTGTTGCGCCGCGGACAGACGTTTATCTATATCGCGGCAGACGAGGGCGCTGAATAGGAGGGTGGCCGGCTGATTGGGGCGAGGCGGCGGAGTTCGGAGTTCGATTGACTGTCAGGCCGCGGACGGTCCGCACAGCGGACCCTACGGTAACGCCGTGACCCGTAGGGTCCGCTGTGCGGACCGACGACCGTGCAGATCGCGCAATGGCCGAGTTTATGACCAAGGCCCAGTTTACGAAATTCCCGGACCCTAGAAACGCCATGGAATGCCTCCGGCGCAGGGACTCCGGTTACGCGGTCGGGGCCTTTATTCCCGGTCATCGCCGGAGACCGCTCCCACGCAAGCGCCTCGGGTCGCGGGATCCGGGGGAGCGTCCTGCGTTGCCGTTCGCCGCGGCTGGATCTTGAACGCATCATCCAATTCGAGCCGCGCATCGAACCGCTGACCCTGATCGTCGCTGAAACCCTTGATCAGACGCGTACGCCGATCGCGGATCAACGCGGCGATCTGTAAGTCGGTCAGCTGCTTGCCGGAGATCTCGCGCAGCACCGCGAAGTCACAGCCGGCCCGATAGCGGTCGCAACCAAAGCCCCGGTGGCCCTGGATGATCCGACCCTGACCGCATTTGGGGCAAACCAACCCGATCGGGGCCGGCACCGCGGCATCGCTCCCGCTCGATTGCGCTTGCGGTTGCGCAGGGGATTCGGCAGCCGGGATCGACGGCGCTGCCGGCCCGAACTCGAACACAACCTTGCCGTCCTCACCCAGCCGCAACGCGGCGCTGAAGGCTTTGCCGGCCTTGGACTGAAAGCCGTCCAACGGGCCGACCCGGGCTCCCGCCACCAACTGGCGTACCTGCTCCTTGGTGAGCTTCAAGCCGGCGATGGTCTTCCATATCGTGAAGGTGCAACCCTCCCGATAGCGGCTGCACCCGAAGGCGCGCGTAGTCTCTTGAATCGCGCCCTGCTTGCACAGCGGGCAAGACCCCAGTCCGGCCGCCCGCGGGGCGGCTGACTTGGCGCCGCGGCGGGCGGCGGCGCCCGGCCGGGTGCCCTCGGCCGTGGCCGCCTGCGCCGTGGCCACCTGCTCCGGACTGAAGGCCGGCCCCGCCCAGACCTTGGGGATCAGGTCGCGAACCAGATCGACGATGCCCTGATAGAACGCGGCCACCGGCCGATTGCCCTCCTCGACCTCGCGCAACTGCTGCTCCCAGGCCGCGGTCAGCTCCGGACTCTTGAGCGGCAGGGCGACCCGCTCGATCAGCACCCGGCCTTTTTCGGTCGCGCGCAACTGCTTGCGCTGGCGCTCCACGTAGCCGGTGCGGATGAGCTTCTCGATCATTTCGGCGCGGGTCGCCGGGGTCCCGAGTCCGGACGCCTTCATCGCCTGCGCCAGCTCCCGATCCTCGATGGTCCGCCCGGCATTCTTCATGGCCGCCAGCAGGGTCGCGTCGGTGTAGGGTCGGGGCGGACTGGTCTCGCGCTCCCGGACTTCGAGCCGATCCACATGCACCGTCTGACCGACCGCGAGCGGCGGCAAGGTCTGGTCTTCGGCCGGCTCGTCGGCGGCGCCCTCCTCGCCGGACTTGGCCGGACCCGTTCCAGCCACCGCCCCCGCGGCCGGCCCACCCGCACCCTCACCGACGGCGACCGTCCATCCGGGGTCCATCACCCGCGCCCCGCGGGCGACGAAATCGGCCCCGCCAATGTCGAGCCGGACACGGGTCTCCTCCACCACCTGATCAGGCAGAAAGACACAAACAAACCGCGTCTGCACCAGGTCGTAGACGCGCCGCAGCGGACCGTCCAAGCCCGCGGGCACCCGCCGGCCGGTGGGCAAAATGGCGTGATGATCGGTCAGCTTGGTTTGATCCACATAGGCGCGGCCCAGCCGGTGACCGGCCTTCAGTCTGGCGAGCGCGGCCGGGGCCTGGGGATGATCGAGCCCGTGCAGGATGCCGGGCAGTTGATCCACCAGGTCCTCGCCGATGTGGCGACTCTCGGTGCGCGGATAGCTGATCAGCTTGTGCGTCTCATAAAGCGCCTGAGCCAGTTCCAGGATCTGCGCGGCAGTGAACCCGAAACGCCGGTTGGCATCCCGCTGGAGCGTGGTCAGATCATAGAGCGGCGGCGGACGGTTGTGCTGGACCTGCTGCTCCAGTTCAACCACAGTTCCCGTCCGGTGCGGTGCCAGCTCCCGATGCAGCCGTTCCGCCTCATCCTTCTTGTCGATCCGCGTCTGTCCGTCCTTGCTGTAGCGGGCACGGAACCCCTCGGCCAGGTGAGCGACCAGCTCGTAGAAAAAGACCTTCTGAAAGCGCGCGATCTCGGCGTCGCGCGCGCAGATCATCGCCAAAGTCGGCGTCTGAACCCGACCAATGGTGCACAGCACCCGGTTATGCACCGTGTAGGCGCGGGTCAGATTCATGCCCATCAGCCAGTCGGCCTGCGACCGCGCCCGCGCCGCGCGCGCCAGATCGTCATAGGCACTGCCGGGTCGCAGTGACTGCAGGCCCGCGCGGATCGCCTCATCGGTGAGGCTCGACACCCACAACCGATCGAAGGGCTTACGGCACCGCGCGTGCTCATAGATCAGCCGGAAGATATGCTCGCCCTCGCGGCCGGCATCCGTGGCGCACACCAGACGCGCAGTGGCCGGGTCGTTGATCAACCCCTTGACGATCTTGAACTGATCCGCCGTCTTGGGCGCGAGCTTGAGCCGCCAGTGCTCCGGGATCATCGGCAATTGGCCGGCGGACCAGCGCCCTTGCCACGGCGGGCCGTAATCGTCCGGCTCCGCCAGATGCACCAGATGCCCCAGCGCCCAGGTCACGCAGTAGCCGTTGCCCTCCAGAAAACCCCGGCCTACGCGGTTGGCGCCCAACACCCGCGCGATATCCCGCGCCACGCTGGGCTTCTCGGCGATGACAACGGTGCTCATGGTACGGATTGACAGAAGGCGTCGGACAATTGATAAGCTAGTTAACAGACAAGCAGGTCCCCAGACAATGACGCCAAGCCCCGTCGGCGATCGGCCGGCGCTCGGCCGACGATCAATCGTCAATCAGCCGTCAATCAGCCGTCAATCAGCCGTCAATCAGCCGTAGTGTCCATCGCTCGCCGATCATGGGACCATGGAAACCGGCAACTGAACAACCCAACCCCGGCCGGAGGCCATCATGCGTCGCTATCTCCGCCATCCGACCGATTGTCCAGTCGACATCCGCCTGAGCGATGTCGTCCGCGACCGCGAGTATCTGCGTAACATCAGCCGCGGCGGTCTGTGTTTCATCTCGACAATCCCCATCGACGCGGGTGCCGCCATCCACATCGAGATCCCGATCGTGGAACCAGTCTTCGAGACCGACGGCATTGTCGCCTGGTGTCACCCGGCCTCCGACGGCTTCGAGGTCGGAGTCCGCTTCGCGGGCCGCGATCAGAGCCGGCACCGGGTGGTGGAGCAGGTCTGTCAGATCGAACAGTTCAAACGCGAAATCTGGATCCGTGACGGCCGAACCTTGTCCGGGGAGGAGGCGGCCCTGGAATGGATCCGCGCGCACCAGGCGGAGTTGCGGGTCTGACCGCGGCTCAGCCGCGTGAACGGTGCTACGGCGCCGCCCCGGCGAGCGCCTGATGATCGCGCGCTTACCGATGGCGATCCTCAGTGCTTCTCGTCCGCCCCGCCGGACCCGCGATGCGAGGCGAAGGCCATCTTATCCAGCACCCCCATCATCACCGCCGACACCACAAAGGTCAGATGGATGATCACGTACCACATCAACTTATCGTTCGGAATCTGCGGGATATTGACGAACGCCTGCAACAGATGAATCGACGAGATCGCCACGATGGACGCGGCCACCTTCAGCTTCAGCGTCCCGGCGTCGAGCTTGCCCAGCCAGTCCAGCTTGTCGTCACCCTCATGGACATCCAGGCGTGACACGAAATTCTCGTAGCCCGAGAACATCACCATCACCACCAGGCTCGCGACCAGGCTCAAGTCGATCAAGGCCAGCACGACCAGGATCATGTTCTCTTCGGACGTTTCCAGAATGTGACTGAGCAGGTGCCAGAGTTCCTGGAAAAACTTCACGCCGAGAACCAACAGGGTCAGCGACAGCCCCAGATAGATCGGGGCGAGCAGCCAGCGGCTGCCATACAACAAGCGTTCGACCAGACGTTCCACGGTAAGCGACTCCAGAGGTTTCGATGCGCGTCCCGGCCGGCAGCCGGGTGCGGTCGGCGGGGCAGGCAGGATAGCCGCTAGTTTCCCTGCCGCTGCCGGGGGCGTCAACGTGCCTCTGCCCCGGCGCCCCTCGCCGATGCTGGAGCGAAACACGCAACGCTGATAGTTCGCGACCCAACCGGGGGCTCGTGGTTTGTACCATCCTACTGCTATGATCAGCATCATACACAAAGGAGGATCAAGCGATGCACACATCCGCACCGCTGCGCACCAGCCATTCCCACGGTGACAAGGCGCATCACCGACCCATCGCGCATGCCGCGAAAGACGAAAACGGGCGATGGCGGCCCCCGCACGATCTGGAGGACCATCTGATCGGGGTCGCCGCACTCGCGAGCAGCTACGCGCGCGGCTTTGGCGCGGACGACTGGGCCGACCTTGCCGGCCGCTGGCACGACCTGGGCAAGTACCGCCCCGCGTTTCAAAGCTATATCCGCAAAGCCAGCGGCTTCGAGGCCGAAAACGCCCATCTGGAAGGCATCGGCCAACGGGTGGACCACTCCACGGCCGGCGCCGTTCACGCCGTAGCGGAACTCGGCGAGGGCGCCGGGCGCCTGTTGGCCTACCTCATCGCGGGGCACCACGCCGGCCTGCCCGATTGGAACGGAGACAACGCCAGCCTGTTCCAGCGGTTGGATGCGGCGCGAAGAAACGCGTGGCTCCAGGAAGCCCTGGATCAGCAGCCGTCGCCCGCCATTCTGCGTGGCCAGCGCCCGACCAGCCGCCCCAAGGGCCGCCAGGATGACCTCCACCTCTGGCTGCGCCTGCTGTTCTCCTGCCTGGTGGACGCCGACTTCCTCGATACCGAAAATTACATGAACCCGGAGCAGGCCGGTCACCGCGCCGCGCATCCGTCGGTTGCGGAGCTACTCGCCCGTTTCACTGTCCACATGGACCGCCTCGCCGCCCAGGCGACACCAAGCCCCGTCAATCGGCTGCGAGCCGCCGTGCTCGATCAGTGCATCGCGCGTGCGGCCGATGATCGGGGCAACGGACTCTATTCACTCACGGTCCCCACCGGCGGCGGCAAGACCCTCTCGTCCCTGGCTTTCGCCCTGCACCACGCGATTGCGCACGGCAAACGGCGGGTGATCTATGCGATCCCCTATCTCTCCATCATCGAGCAAACCGCGGATGTTTTCCGCGGCATCTTCGGCGAGGATCTGGTCGAGCATCACAGCAACCTGGACCCGGATAAAGAAACGCCCCGCGGTCGGTTGGCGGCTGAGAACTGGGACGCGCCGCTGATCGTCACCACCAACGTCCAGTTGTTCGAGTCCCTGTTCGCGGCGCGCACCTCCCGCTGCCGCAAACTGCACAATCTGGTGGACGCCGTGGTGATCCTGGACGAGGCGCAACTGCTGCCGACAGAGTTTCTGGAGCCCTGTCTCGCCGCCATCCGCACCCTCAGCACCCACTACGGCGTAACCTTCGTTCTCTGCACCGCCACGCAACCGGCCTTCGCACCCCGTGACATCAACGGCAAACCCTTTCCGGGCCTGCCCGCGGTGCGCGAACTGATGCACGGCGGTCCGCAGGTGCAGGCCCCCGCCGATCTCTACCGCGACCTGGATCGGGTACAAGTGCGCTGGCCGAATACGTGCGAGCCCTCGACCTGGGAGCAACTCGCCGGACAGATCAACACGCACGAGCAGTCCCTGGTCATCGTCAACCGCAAACGGCACGCCCGTGAGCTGACGCAACAACTGCCGGACGCCCACTACCTCTCCACCGACCTGTGCGGCGCCCACCGTGCGGAGCGGATCGCCGAGATCCGCGCCCGCCTGGCGGACAATCGCGAACGGGCGCAGGCCGGCGTGCCCCTGCGTCCGCTGCGCGTGGTCAGCACCCAACTCATCGAGGCCGGGGTGGATGTGGATTTCCCGGTCGTATTCCGGGCCCTGGCCGGGCTCGATTCGATCGCCCAGGCCGCCGGACGCTGTAACCGGGAGGGGCGTCTAATGAACGGGGCGCATGCCGCGAAAGGCCTGGTCCAGGTCTTCGTAGCACCCGAACCCGCCCCGCAGGGACTCTTGCTTAAGGGCGAACAAGCCACCCGCGAACTACTCGCCACCGACCCCAACCCGGTACTGAACCCGGCCCTGTTCGAGCGGTATTTCAAGCTCTGGTATGCCGCGCTGAACACCTTCGACAAGGCCGACATCCTTGGACTGCTCCGCAGCGGACCGGGACTGGAGATGCGTTTCCGCACGGCCGCCGAGCAGTTCCACCTGATCGCGGACGACGGCGCGCCGGTCATCGTGAATTGGGGCGAGTCCGGAAAGTGGCTGCGCTTACTCAAGTCAAGCGGCCCCGACCGCTGGATCATGCGCAAGCTGCAACGCTACAGCGTCAACGTCCGTCGCAACTGCCTGGATCGCCTCATCGATCAAGGCGATGTGATCGAGATCTTCCCCGGTTTCTATGCCCAGGAGAGCGCCCTGTTCGGCGATCAACTTCACCAACAGAACGATTTGCTCTACGATAAGCAACTTGGTTTCCTCGGCGGCGCCGACGACGTGACGCCCGCGGTCGGGAACTTCATCGTGTGAATGGAGCTTGACGATGCCGAAAACACTCTGCCTCAAGGTCTGGGGCGATTTTGCCTGTTTCACCCGGCCCGAGATGAAGGTCGAGCGCGTCTCCTATGACGTGATCACCCCATCCGCCGCCCGCGCGATCTTCGAGGCTGTCCTGTGGAAGCCCGAAATCCGCTGGCGCGTTACCCGGATCGAAGTGCTGAAGCCCATCAAATGGATCTCGATGCGCCGCAATGAGGTGGGCAAGGTCGCCTCAACTGAAGGCTCCAACCGCCTCGGGGAGCGCGGACTCTACATCGAAGACCATCGCCAGCAACGCGCCGGACTCTTCCTGCGCGACGTGGCCTATCGACTCCATGCCGAGTTCGCGGTCGTGGATTCATCCCGGCACGTCCACCATTACGCAGGCTTGCATGGCGATAAACCACCCGAACCCGAAGAGAATCAACCAGAGCATCCGGCGAAATACCTGGCCATGTTCCAGCGGCGCGCCCGCAAAGGGCAATGCGCCTGGCAGCCGTATCTGGGCTGCCGGGAGTTTTCCGCGCATTTCGAACTGATCGAGGACATCGCCGCCGCCGCACAAGCCGAGCCGCCGATCCCCGAGAGCCCGGTGTTGGGCTGGATGCTGCATGACATTGATTATGCCGAAGGGATGGCCTCCGGGTTCTTCCGGGCGGAAATGAAGCAGGGTGTCATCGATCTTGAGGAAATCGAGGTGCGGAGATGATTCTTCAATCGCTGAACGACTATTATGAACGCAAGCGCGATAGCCTTCCTGGTTTGGGGATCGAACGAAAAGAACTACCCTTTCTGCTGGTATTGAAGTCCGATGGGACCTTTCTCCATATCCAAGATACTCGGCAGGGAGAAGGCAAGCTCAGGCGTGGTAAACCCTTTCTTGTAACGCAAGCAGTCAAGAAATCCGTCAATGTTGCCGCTAATCTTCTCTGGGGGAACTCAGAGTATATCCTTGGTCTTCCCGATCCCAAGAAGTTGGTGGAACAACGTCAGAAAGGAAAAGAAAAGCACTATCGCGAGCGACTATTGCAGATGCGCAGTGAGTTCCTGGCAGAAATCGAACGATTACCGGATGATGTCCGATTCGGCGCCGGAGTTTCCGCGGCACTTACATTTCTGTCTCGCGGCGATTTCGGGGCTGTCCTTGCCGACCCTTTATGGTCTCAACTCAGCGCAGATGGCGCAAACTTCAGTTTGAAACTCGCTGGAGAAGAGAGTCCTGTTTGCAGTGATCCAGGAGTCTTGTCCGTGACCGAACCCGCAGCGTCAGGCGATAATGGCCAAGACTTGTGTCTGATCACTGGGCGATCGGATGTAATCGCGCGGTTGCATCCACCAATCAAAGGGGTATGGGGCTCTCAGACCAGCGGCGCCAACATCGTCTCCTTCAATCTTTCGGCCTTTTGTTCTTATGGCAGGGAAAAAGGAGCTAATGCCCCGGTCAGCAAGCGCGCTGCCTTTGCTTATACGACGGCTCTCAATCACTTATTAAGTTCAAAGCAACGCATGCAGGTTGGCGATGCATCGACCGTTTTTTGGGCGGCATCAGAGAATCGTATGGAGTCGCTACTCGCGCAGTTGTTCGCGGAACCATCGGAAAGCGACCCGGATCAGGGCGTAAACGCGGTCAAGGAATTATTCGACGCTCCCAAGGCCGGAACGCCCGCCATTTACGACGACGGAACCCGCTTTTACGTGCTCGGTCTCGCGCCCAACGCCGCGCGAATCGCAGTCCGCTTCTGGCATGTTGCGACGGTAGGTACGCTGGCCGGCAACATCCGCCAACACTTTGCAGATCTGGATATTGTTCGAGCAAGGTATGTGGAGCGGCCTTTCCTGTCACTCAAAGCCCTGCTGCTTGCCGTCAGCCCCCTGGATGACCTGGAAAAATTGCCGCCCAACCTGGGCGGGGATTTCATGAAGGCGATCCTGGCCGGCACGCGCTATCCGCAAACGCTGTTGCAAGCCGCACTGCGCCGCATCCGCGCCGAGCAGGCAAAGAAGGACAGCAAGACCGGCAAGCACCGGGACCACGTCCCTTACGCCCGCGCCGCACTCATCAAGGCGTGGCTCAATCGTCACGCCCGCAACGCCAACCCAAGTCAGGACAGGGAGATCAACATGGCACTCGACGAAAACAACACCAATACCGGCTACCGCCTTGGGCGGTTGTTCGCCGTGCTGGAACGGGTGCAGGAGGACGCCAACCCCGGCCTCAATACCACCATTCGCGACAGCTATTTTGGTGCGGCATCCAGCACCCCATCCGCGGTCTTTCCTACCCTGATGCGACGCAATCAACACCACATGACTAAACTGCGCAAGGAGAAACCGGGGCTGTACGTCAACCGCGACAAACTGATCCAAACCATCTGCAACGATGGCATCGATGGTGATCGCGGGTTCGACACCACCCTGTCGCTGGAGAACCAGGGCCGTTTTGTGATCGGCTACTACCACCAGCGCCAAGATTTTTTTAAAACAGCCAGCTAAGGGAGCGACCGGATGAGCATCAACAATCGTTACGAATTTGTCCTGCTGTTCGATGTCAAGGACGGCAACCCCAATGGCGACCCCGATGCCGGTAACCTGCCGCGCCTTGACACCGAGACCGGTCAAGGATTGGTCACTGACGTCTCCATCAAACGCAAAATCCGCAATTACGTCGGCATCATCAAGGGAAGAACGGATGGGACTTCTGAACCGGGTTACGCGATCTATATCAAAGAAAAGGCCGTCCTGGGCCGCGCCCACACCGCAGCTTTTCAGACACTGGGTATCGACCTGGGCCAGGATGCCGAACACCCGATCCCGGACGATCTGGTCGATCAAATCGACGAGTTGAGTCTGCCCGATGGGATGGAGCGGGATACGAACGATGAGGACCGCCCGATTCTCAGGCTGGCGGCCGTTCTCGACAAAAAGGAGGCGGCCGACTGGCTCAAAGAGACCAACCCGCCCAAGCCCGTAAAAGACTTCATTAGTAAGGCTCTGAAAAGCGTCAAAGCACGCAAACCCAAACAAGAAGAGACAGAACGCGGTCGCGTGCAAATGTGCGCGGACTTCTACGACATCCGTACCTTCGGCGCCGTGCTGGCATTGAAGACCGCGCCAAATTGCGGTCAGGTTCGCGGCCCCGTGCAACTCACGTTCGCCCGCTCATTAGACCCGATCGTCACCCTGGAACATTCCATCACCCGCTGCGCCGTGGCAACCGAGGCCGAGGCCACCAAACAGAGTGGCGACAACCGCACCATGGGCCGCAAGTTCACCGTGCCCTATGGGTTGTACCGTGCCCACGGCTTCATCTCCGCCCATTTTGCGGCCCAAACCCAGTTCGGCGAGGATGACCTCAAGCTGTTGTGGGATGCGCTCACCACAATGTTCGACCACGACCACTCAGCCGCGCGCGGCGAGATGGCGACACGCGGCCTGTATGTCTTTAAGCACGATAGCCACCTGGGGAATGCCCCGGCCCACAAGCTGTTCGATCTGATCCAGGTCACGCGTAACGATTCGGTGACCCCGGCGCGGTCCATCACAGACTACGCGATCACTGCACCGCCCGCCGGTCGACTGGACGCCTACCCTGGCGTCGAGCTGCAAATCCTCTGCTGAACTGGTGCAAACCATGACCGACTGGAAAGACCGCATCGTCGTCGACCCGGAAATCCTGTTTGGCAAGCCCATCATCAAAGGCACCCGGATCTCCGTCGACCTTATCATGGACCGCCTCGCCGACGGCTGGACCTTGGAGGACATTATGGCCGCCTATCCACGGGTGACGCGCGCCGATGTGCTGGCAGCCATCGCCTTTGTCACCGAGGTGTTCCGCGAAGAAGACTATGTGGCCTTGCGCAAGGCGTCAGCGGCATGAGACCCCGCTGGCTGCTGAACGAGAATTTCCCAATGCCGTCCGTACTGCGCCTGCGCACGCAGGGCTGGGACGTGACCGCCATTGCGGAGATCTCACCAACCGCCCCAGACCCGGATGTGATGGCCCGCGCCTGGAGCGAGGGACGATGGCTCGCCACCTTTGATCACGACTACGGAGAGCTTGTGTTCAAGCGTCAGCTTGTTCCGCCCCCGGTGGTCCTGCTGCTGCGGGTGCCGTCGTACCGGCCGGAGCAACCCGCGGAATGGCTGGAGTCTTTATACGCGGGCGAGTTGTTGGTGTCCGGTTATTTCCACATCTTCGACGGTAAGACCGTTCGGCGCAGACGTCTTCCGCCGGGAACGGACACCGGGCCATGATCGAGGTACAACTGTCCATGCCCGACGCCGACCCAGTCCCGCTCTCGGCGCTCCAGCACTGGGCCTATTGCCCCCGGCAATGCGCCTTGATCCACCAGGAGCAAGCCTTTGAAGACAATGTCCATACCGCCCGCGGTCAGGCCGTTCACCACCTGGTGGATCAGCCGGGCTACGAACTCAAGGCCGGGGTCAAGGTGGAGCGCGCTCTGCCGCTGTGGTCCGAGCGGCTCGGACTTGTCGGCAAGGCGGATCTCGTGGAGATCCATCCGGACGGCACACCCTATCCGGTGGAGTTCAAGCACGGGCGCAAACGCGCTGCCGTTCATGACGAGATCCAGCTTGCCGCCCAGGCCCTGTGTCTGGAGGAGATGCTCGGGCGCCCAGTGACCCTTGGCGCCATCTATCACGCCTCAAGCCATCGCCGTCGCGAGGTGACAATCGGCGCGGACCTGCGGCAACTCGTCGCGCAGACCGCGGATGCCATCCGCGCCATGCTCGCGTCCGGGCGACTGCCTCCGCCGGTCAACGACGACCGTTGCCGGGAATGCTCATTGCACACCATTTGCCAACCGGAAATCGCCGCTTGCCATACCCGGCACGCTACGGCGCTCGCCACCCTGTTCGATGTAGCGCCAGCTGACTGAAGCGTCATGCACACCATTCAAAACACCCTCTACGTCATGACTCCCCCAGCCTATGTTCACCTGGACAACTCCTCGGTGCGCATCGAGGTCGAGCGGGAGACCAAGCTGCGCGTTCCGCTCCATCACATCGGCGCCTTGGTCTGCTTTGGTAACGTCATGATCTCGCCGGCCCTGATGCACCGGCTGGCAGAAGAGGGCAAATCGCTGGTTTTGCTCGATAACTCCGGCCGCTTCAAGGCCAGGCTGGAGGGGCCGGTCTCCGGCAACATCCTGTTACGGCAGGCGCAGCATCGGCTGGCGATCGACCCCGTGTTCGCCCTCGTCACGGCCCGCGCGGTGGTTGCCGGGAAACTGCGTAACAGCCGGTCCGTGCTGTTGCGCGGCGCCCGTGAAACCGCCGAACCCGGCGAAATACAAACCCTCACCCGCGCCGCCGACGCCCTGGCGGCTTCCCTGCGCGCCGTCCCATCGGCCCCGGACCTGGACACCCTGCGGGGAATCGAGGGCGAGGCTGCCCGCGGCTACTTCGCGGGCCTGAACCTCATCGTCAAACCCCAGGCGCGTGCCACCTTCACCCTGGACGGACGCACCAAGCGGCCTCCGCGTGATCGCTTCAACGCCCTGATCTCGTTTCTCTACTCGATGCTCATGAACGACTGTCGCTCCGCCGCCGAGACGGTCGGACTTGATCCCCAACTCGGCTTCCTGCACGTCGTGCGGCCCGGTCGTGCCGCCCTGGCCCTCGATTTACAGGAAGAATTCCGCTCCATCCTCGCCGACCGGCTCGCGCTCACCCTGATCAACCGCGGCCAACTCACCGCCCGCGACTTCGACGACCGCGAGGGCGGCGCCGTCATGCTCAACGACCAAGGCCGACGCGTGGTGGTCACCGCCTGGCAAGAACGCAAACAAGAAGAAGTCACCCATCCCCTGCTGGACACCAAGGTCCCCTTGGGCTTGCTGCCCTTCATCCAAGCGCGATTTCTCGCCCGTACCCTGCGCGGCGATCTGGACGGCTATCTTCCGTATCTCGCAAAATAAGCCACCGGACACTCCATGCTCATCATCGCCACCTACGACGTCTCCACCGAAACACCCGAAGGTCGTCGCCGGCTGCGCCGAGCCGCGAAAATCTGCCTGCGCTACGGCCAGCGCGTCCAGAAATCCGTCTTCGAGTGTACGGTCGACCAGATGCAATACGAGGAACTGGAGCGCGCCCTGCTCGCGGAGATCAGCCTGGAAGAAGACAATCTGCGCTTCTACCGCCTCATCGGGCCACATGAACTGCGCGTCAAACAATACGGAACCTTCCGCTCCGTGGACTTCGATGGTCCGCTCGTCGTTTGACGCGCGAACCCCAAGCAACGGCCAAAACCCCGGTAGTTTCGCGCGCGATCTAAACCTATGATCTTTAACAGTTTGGAAAATTCTTGCTCCCGTAAGTCAGCAACACGACTTGCGCCCGGCCCCCGGTTCGCGCAAGCTCGCCCAACTTCGTCGCGTAATCCGCAGGTTACGCGCGTGAAGCATCGCCCGGCCAATTGGCCGGGCGCGGATTGAAACTCACTCCTCACTCATCGCTACTCACTCCTGCCCCCCGGCATCGCCCGGCCAATTGGCCGGGCGCGGATTGAAACATCGCGTTGGCGCTCGGCGCCACGGTGAGCGAGTTGCATCGCCCGGCCAATTGGCCGGGCGCGGATTGAAACACCACGGCGATCAACGGCGTGCAAGCGGTCTATGCGCATCGCCCGGCCAATTGGCCGGGCGCGGATTGAAACCGCGCCGTGGTCGAAACCATCGGCATGGCGATCACGCATCGCCCGGCCAATTGGCCGGGCGCGGATTGAAACTGTTGGCGAATCGGACGGATGCGGACTGAATATGGCATCGCCCGGCCAATTGGCCGGGCGCGGATTGAAACCGTCCTCGGTTGCGGTAAAGCTCAATCGGTGTGTGGCATCGCCCGGCCAATTGGCCGGGCGCGGATTGAAACTACCTAAGCGTGGTGGATGAGACCTACCTCATGCGGCATCGCCCGGCCAATTGGCCGGGCGCGGATTGAAACCCCGAGATGTTCACCCGGGGATCAGCAACGGATTGCATCGCCCGGCCAATTGGCCGGGCGCGGATTGAAACGATGTCATCAAGGGCTATAAGAGCCAGCAGAAAAAGCATCGCCCGGCCAATTGGCCGGGCGCGGATTGAAACTTTTGCAATGGCTGGAGTGTAAGAGGATGGAGGGGGCATCGCCCGGCCAATTGGCCGGGCGCGGATTGAAACTGTGATCGTGTCGCACACGTCTTCCTCGTTCCACGCATCGCCCGGCCAATTGGCCGGGCGCGGATTGAAACCCCTGCACGCTCGCAGCATCTGGATGTTCCTCCGGCATCGCCCGGCCAATTGGCCGGGCGCGGATTGAAACCCCGCGCCCCCAATCGTAGGCCGCTTTGACCCATCGCATCGCCCGGCCAATTGGCCGGGCGCGGATTGAAACCCCGCGCCCCCAATCGTAGGCCGCTTTGACCCATCGCATCGCCCGGCCAATTGGCCGGGCGCGGATTGAAACCGGATGAGTGCAACGCCCGCCGCACTCACCCGTAGCATCGCCCGGCCAATTGGCCGGGCGCGGATTGAAACCCACTGACCGCCGAGATAAAGCCCCGCCGAAAGCCCGCATCGCCCGGCCAATTGGCCGGGCGCGGATTGAAACCGGTATCAAGCTCTAGCAGTCCAGATGATCTTATCGCATCGCCCGGCCAATTGGCCGGGCGCGGATTGAAACCGGAAGGCCAGGCACACCCAGCCGAAGAAACTCGGGCATCGCCCGGCCAATTGGCCGGGCGCGGATTGAAACGGCCAGGGCTTCAGCGGCCTCCGCGGGCGTGCTGAAGCATCGCCCGGCCAATTGGCCGGGCGCGGATTGAAACCGCGCCGAGTCTCACGCAACATCTGTTGATCAGCTGCATCGCCCGGCCAATTGGCCGGGCGCGGATTGAAACAGCAAACCATGAGGTCTTGTCCAATCGATACGAGCGCATCGCCCGGCCAATTGGCCGGGCGCGGATTGAAACGCCGGGAGTTTGGCGCGGGCGCGTAAGTCGGTAAGCATCGCCCGGCCAATTGGCCGGGCGCGGATTGAAACAAATGCCGACCGTCGCCCCGATCGCCGACATCGTGAGCATCGCCCGGCCAATTGGCCGGGCGCGGATTGAAACATGTCATGTGGCGCGCTGAAATCGACAAGCTCATGCATCGCCCGGCCAATTGGCCGGGCGCGGATTGAAACTCTGCCATCGCATCAATCCCGATGGCCTCGCTGAGGCATCGCCCGGCCAATTGGCCGGGCGCGGATTGAAACTTGACTCCATCGCGGTCAATGGCAACCAGTTTCTCGCATCGCCCGGCCAATTGGCCGGGCGCGGATTGAAACCAGTTCAACCAGCATCTCGCCAACGGTCATCAGCGGCATCGCCCGGCCAATTGGCCGGGCGCGGATTGAAACACAAACCAATAGTGGTCCGGCTCAACCCCGGTAAGCATCGCCCGGCCAATTGGCCGGGCGCGGATTGAAACACGAACATCAATCGCCCACCGGCGATGAAACGACGCATCGCCCGGCCAATTGGCCGGGCGCGGATTGAAACCCACCAGTGAACGCCGGACCCGCTACGGGGTGCCGCATCGCCCGGCCAATTGGCCGGGCGCGGATTGAAACATCATTGCGTCGGCCCACTGGTAGGCGTTCCACGGCATCGCCCGGCCAATTGGCCGGGCGCGGATTGAAACCCGGTGCTGCTCGAAGACATGCTGCACAAGCTGGGCATCGCCCGGCCAATTGGCCGGGCGCGGATTGAAACCAACTGCACATCGGCGGTGCGATTGGACAGGATGGCATCGCCCGGCCAATTGGCCGGGCGCGGATTGAAACCTCGGCGGCGAGATCAAGAACGTCGTCGTCGTTGACGCATCGCCCGGCCAATTGGCCGGGCGCGGATTGAAACCCATTGCTGTGGATAAACATGTCGTCGGTACCGGTGCATCGCCCGGCCAATTGGCCGGGCGCGGATTGAAACCATCGGCGATGTCAGCATCCAGCAGGACGCCAACGGCATCGCCCGGCCAATTGGCCGGGCGCGGATTGAAACATCGGGCATTTGGGCGCAGCGCCTGTGTGGGTGGGCATCGCCCGGCCAATTGGCCGGGCGCGGATTGAAACGCGTTCCTGGGGGCGATCCTCTATCGACGAGCGGACGCATCGCCCGGCCAATTGGCCGGGCGCGGATTGAAACCGCTGAGCCGCGGGGCACGCGAGGCGCTCGATGGGCATCGCCCGGCCAATTGGCCGGGCGCGGATTGAAACGTAAGCCATTGATTACATACGTTCCTGGAATTCCAGGCATCGCCCGGCCAATTGGCCGGGCGCGGATTGAAACCATCGAATGCAGGCGTTTGCCATTGAGCGGCTGGGCATCGCCCGGCCAATTGGCCGGGCGCGGATTGAAACTCGCAATCCCGGCGCATCCCGGCCGCCGTCTGGTGCCCGCGCATCGCCCGGCCAATTGGCCGGGCGCGGATTGAAACTCCGGTGGGTACCTGCTGCCGCCATGGTTGCAGATGGCATCGCCCGGCCAATTGGCCGGGCGCGGATTGAAACGCCTGTTGTGGTTGTGGTTGTGTCCTGGGGCAGATGCATCGCCCGGCCAATTGGCCGGGCGCGGATTGAAACCGCGTTAATCCGGGGCAGGGTGCCACTTGCCCCGGCATCGCCCGGCCAATTGGCCGGGCGCGGATTGAAACGCGCTTACTTTAAGCGGCCGATCACGGTCCTGAGGCATCGCCCGGCCAATTGGCCGGGCGCGGATTGAAACTTGAGCGACCCGGTAGTGGCGGTCTGTAGATGATTGCATCGCCCGGCCAATTGGCCGGGCGCGGATTGAAACGCCCATAAGGTCGGCCCACTTGCGCAGCGCCTGGGGCATCGCCCGGCCAATTGGCCGGGCGCGGATTGAAACATGCCACGATGATAGCTACTAGCTTTCTATTTCGGCATCGCCCGGCCAATTGGCCGGGCGCGGATTGAAACTGATGGCGTTGCCGACGCCCGCGACGCGCTCCGCGCATCGCCCGGCCAATTGGCCGGGCGCGGATTGAAACAGTGGGCTGCCGCGCCAGTCACGGCGTCGAGACCGAGCATCGCCCGGCCAATTGGCCGGGCGCGGATTGAAACACTCTGTAGCGCATCCCAGCGATATAGGCAGCAAGCGCATCGCCCGGCCAATTGGCCGGGCGCGGATTGAAACAGGTCGCCCATGACGCGCGCTTGATCCGCCCGGTAGGCATCGCCCGGCCAATTGGCCGGGCGCGGATTGAAACCGGCCTGATCCGCACGGGCAAAGAGCGGCATCAGTGCGCATCGCCCGGCCAATTGGCCG
>CAYYAY010000042.1:0-53266 GCA_964470155.1 uncultured Lamprocystis sp.
AACATCGGGTTACGAAAAACGAGAAACGAAAAACCAACAACGACGGGTATAGACAAGACCATCCTTTTGGAGCACTGCATGAGCGAGCTGCCGGCCGATATCGGCCCCACCACTGAGGCGATCATTAAAGAAAGCAAGCGCATCACCCCGGCCGCTGCCGATGAAGTGCGCCATCTGTCGGTCCAGGTGCTGGATCCGGCCTTTCAGTTTGTTGAGGGTCAGAGTATCGGGGTGGTTGTCCCCGGTCCCCATCCATTCGGCAACCCCTATCATGTGCGGCGCTATTCGATCGCCAATGCGCGCAGTGTGCCGCAGGATGCGGGCGTCGCTTTGGACCTCCTGGTGCGCCGCTGCTTCTCTATCGACGAGGTGAGCGGCGAGCGTTACCCCGGCATCGCCTCCAATTATCTCTGCGATGCCAAGCCCGGCGACCGCTTGACGATCAGCGGGCCCTATCTCAGTCCATTCAAGGTGCCGCTGGATAGCAACGCCAATCTGCTGATGATCGGCACCGGCACCGGCATCGCGCCCTTCCGTGCCTTCGCGCAGCTCATCTACGAACGCCGCGGCGGTTGGCAGGGTCAGGTCCGCCTCTATTACGGCGGCCGGACCGGACTCGACCTCATGTATGCCAACGATGAGGCAACCGATCTCGCCGACTATTACGACGAGGCCACCTTCAAAGCCTTCAAGTCGCTGGCCCAGCGTCCGCTGATGCGCTCCTCCGACGCCCTGGAGCAAGGACTGTCCGAGCACGCGGCCGAAGCCTGGGCACTGATTCAGGACCCCAAGACCCATGTGTTCGTCGCCGGACTCGGGCGCATCGCCACCGTCCTGGACAAGGTCATGGCGGACCAGGCCGGCTCGGCCGACGCCTGGAAGGCATGCAAGCAGACGCTGATCGATGAGAAGCGTTGGTCGGAGCTGGTCTACAACTGAGCCGGCGGCGCCGGGTTGTCCGGCGCAGGCCGGACATCAAGGCGGGAACAGGCGGGCGGACCTCGACCATCCCCGGACGTGCACCTCGTGTTGCCCGCACGCTACGAGGTCAATCGCTATGCACAGGGTCGGTGACATTGGCTGAAACGCTGGTGCAGCGCCTGCCTGGTACTCACCTGTACGCACCGCAGGCTCTGGCCGCGGCGGCGGCACCCGGCGCTGCTACCTGCTATGACGGCCCGACCCGCGACCTGCCGTCCGCCCTGTTCGCCAACGGCACCGCGATCGTCGTCATCGTCTCGATCGGCGTGCTGGTCCGGCTGATCGCGCCGCATCTGCGCGACAAGTAGCAGGACCCCGCGGTGGTGGCACTGGATGCCACCGGACGCTTCGTCATCCTGGCCGTCGAATTGGCCCAGGCGGGCCGGACCGTGGCGCTGATCTCATCCGGCGACAGCGGGGTTTACGTACCGGTTTTTCAGGCCAACCACCAAATGTTTTCTGCTGGCCTCAATCTAAGGGTTTGATACTGACTACTTAGCTGCATTCTCTTCTGGCCTTCGATAGACCACACTCCCACTGCCTGAATAGTTATTTTGTTTCGTGAAGCATCCACTTTCTTGAAAATGTACACCTCACCTTGCAAGCTCCAGTCGCTCCCAATATTCAACGTGAACCGACCGGCCGACGCGTCAAGCAAAATCAAGCCTCCGCTCTCCTGCATCAGTATCATTCCATCGTCGGCTGTAGAGTATCGCGATACGCCGATCGGCGAACCACCGTAGGATTGACCGCCGAAATTGCGAATACGACTGCCATAGCTCTCAAATCGCCCGGCGCCGGTGGTGGCGACGGTGACCGGTGTAACGCGACCGTCGCCCGACTCCGCCTGCATGTAGCAACCAAAAACTCGGACTCTTCCATCGGCGGTCAAGCTCTCGTTCCTCACGCAGTTGATCACATTGTGTCCGCTGCCCCCGTTATCGTTCCGGCAGATGCTCCAAACCCCATCCAAATGAACCCGACCATCCATGGCCGGGCCACAATAGATGCCGATCACGTCCTGATCCGGATCGCTCACGGTAGGATAGCCATACCCGGTGCCAACAAAGCCACCATATAACCACAACCTGGTTGTGTAGTCAGGAAGATAGTAGCCGCAATGATAGGTGCCGGTGTTGGTGCCCACAAGCGCTACGTAGCTGTTGTAAGACCAAATCAAGCCACCCCTGCTCACGCGGATGCCGATACCTTCCGTGATCACATGAAGATCGTAAAAAAACGCATTCTCAACCCAGTAATTCAGGTCTACTGCGGCCCCGGAGCCCTCGACATGGATTGTGACTCTGGATAGCTCAAAACGCTCGATCAGTTGGAAACCGCTTGGATTCCCGATCAGTGCGGCTTTGTTCCCGCGGTAGCGGAACGTAATCTCCGAGATGGCGGCGTTGTTCGTGAACGCCAGGAATACGTCATCCGCCAACCAGATTTCCACCGCTTTACGATGCGTGCCGACAAGAGTGACCCACGGAGGAAGAGTGAGCGAACTGCCGAGGGTACGTAAGTCGTATACTCCGGGAAGAACAAACACGCTAAAGGGAGAAGTCGCCGTCGCGCCGGCCGCGGCAACCGCAAGCGCGTCCTGAATCGTGGGGAACTCACCCCCGTCGCCGACGGTGAGCAGTCTGGATGCAGTGTCTGCCGTCGCCGTCGAGGAAACCGTACCCCCGGCTACCATCGCAGCGGCGCCGACCGCAAAGTTAGTTAATGCCTTCCGCCTGTTGAAGTCGCAAAATTCGCTCATTACTATGCCCAGGTATGAGTGCTGGATTGTCTAGCTGTTCGAAGGGGGTTAACGAGGCTGGAAGGTTCCAGGTTCTGAAAACCGCCCTGGTTCTCTCCGGAATCCGGAAACGTGAATCTAAAAATTGCCCACGCAAGATCAGGTATTGCAATTGAACATGCGTGTTTTTCGCGGTTCGCTTTTGACCTTCCCGGAACCGCATCGGTTATGATATAATAAAATCAGTAATTTGAGGTGTGTGCCCGACTAAAACCTTACTTTACAATACATCTTTTTGGTGTCGCTGCTACCGTTTTACATTAGATTTTACTTTCTCCGATGTCAACCTGTGTTTTGTGTGCGCGCCTGGCCTCCTGGCCAAGCAGGTTCATAAAGATCCAGTAGAATCTGATCCAGCCATGGTGTCCCCACTATTAATACGGGATAATGTGATGAACTTGATTACCCAACGATTGAGCAACACCGACATGGCGATCAGCCGCGTCGGCTGCGGCGCCTGGGCGGTCGGCGGGGGCGGTTGGTTCTATGGGTGAAGACCCCAGAACGATGGCGTCACGGGGTGACGATTTCGGCGGTGGCGGTCGCCTGGACCCTGACCTGGCCGGAGGTCACCGCCGCCATCGTCGGGGCACGCAAAGCCGCGCAGATCGACGACTGGATCCTGACCGCGTCGCTGCTGCGGGCACCGCAAGACCTGGATGGGATCGGTTATGCTGTTGCGAGCACCGGGGTGGGCGGTGGTCCGGTGGGTCCGCAGTAACGAACGGTTCCTAAACATATGTGGAACGGTTTTGAGTTTTCGGTTTTTCGTTTTTCGTTTTTCGTGAATATTGATCAAGTATCGGTTTACGAAAAACGAAAAACCAACAACGACGACTCTAACAACGAGGATGCCCCCTCATGAATGCCAGCCCAACCGCATCCCGCTCTCCGGCGAGCACCCACGACGATTGGCCGCGGATCGGCGATTATCTGCTGCTTCGGCTCAAGGAAGCGGGGGTCGACCACTGCTTCGGTGTCCCCGGCGACTATGTGCTGCGGTTTTATGACCGGCTCTGCCGCTCGGACATTCGGCACATCGGTACCACCCGCGAGGACACCGCCGCCTTTGCCGCGGATGGTTATGCCCGCTCGCGCGGGCTTGGTGCGCTCGCCGTCACTTACGGCGTGGGTGCGCTCAATGTGGTCAATGCGGTGGCGGGCGCCAACGCGGAGTCCTCCCCGGTGGTCGTCATCAGCGGCGCGCCGGGGGTGGCGGAGCAGCGCGACGACCCGCAACTGCATCACCGCTTCGGCCCCTTCCGCTTTCAGCGCGAGATCTTCGAGCGTATCACCTGCGCCTGCGCCGTTCTGGACGACCCCTACACCGCCCTGCGCGAGATCGACCGCACGCTGGATGCCGCCCGCCGCTACAGCCGGCCGGTCTATATCGAGTTGCCGCGCGACCGCGTGGACACGCCCGCCTTTCCGATTCCCCACGAACCGGAGGAGGAGGCCGGCAGCGATCCCGAGGCCCTGGCCGAGGCGGTCGCCGAGACCCTGGCCCTGGTCGGCCGCGCTCAGGCCCCGGTGATCCTTGCCGGGGTGGAACTCCACCGCCGCGGACTCCAGGACTTGCTGGCGGGCTTCGTCCGCAAGGCGCACCTGCCGATCGCCGCGACCCTGACCGGCAAATCGGTCGTGGCCGAGCGTCAGCCAGGCTATCTGGGCGTCTATGAGGGCGCCATGGGTCCGGAGGGCGCCCGCCGCGTGGTGGAGGAGGCCGACCTGCTGCTGCTCCTGGGCGTCACTCCCAACGATATCGACCTGGGTATCAATACCGCGCGGCTGGACCCGGCGCGCACGGTGCGGGCGGGTCAGGAGGAGGTCTGGGTCCATCGCCACCGCTATCCCCATGTCCACCTGCGCGACTTCCTCGCGGCCCTGACCGACGCCGTCGTGCCGCATCCCGGCCCCTTGCCGGATGTGTCCGGACCGCTGACCGCGCCTGATTTCCCGCAGCCCGGCCAGCCGATGACCATGACGCGGATGATGGCCCGACTCAACGACTTCCTCACCCCCGACATGCAGGTGGTGGCGGACTCCGGCGATTGCTTGTTTGCTTCGGTGGACCTGCGGGTGCATGCGCGCAGCGAGTTTCTCGCCTCCGCCTATTACACCACCATGGGCTTCGCGGTGCCGGCCGCGCTGGGTGCCCAGGTGGCCAACCCGGGGCGGCGCCCGCTGGTGCTGGTGGGCGACGGCGCCTTTCAGATGACCGGCACCGAACTCTCCACCGCCGCCCGGCTGGGGCTGGACCCCATCGTCATCATCGGCAACAATCGCGGCTACACCACCGAGCGGTTCATTCTGGAGGGACCGTTCAACGACATCGCCGACTGGCGCTTCCATCGACTGAGCGAGCTGTTTGGTCCGCTGCGCGGCTTCTCGGCCCCGACGGAAGACGCCTTCGACACGGCCCTGGGTGCCGCGCTCGCCTTCCGCGACGGCCCGTCGGTGATCGAAGTGGCCTTGCGCCCGGACGACTGCTCCGCGGCGCTGACCCGGCTGTCCGAGCGTTTGCGGGATGTGGTGCAGCAGAGCGAGTAGGGTCCGCTGTGCGGACCGACACCCTATCCGGATCCTGATGGGGAGCTGAGTTCTTCCCAACTCGGATAGTCCAGCCCGGGTATCCGCGGGGTGTCGACCCGAAAACCGCGGTGACGGGCGTAGCCCTCGAAGACGGTGATCTTGTAGGCGAGTCCCTCGGGCATCCCGCGATCCGACCAGTGGAGGCGCCGCTCCCAATCCGCGGGGCCGCGGATCAAAGGCCAACCGCTGACCGCAAGCCACAAGGCGAAGGTCGGGGCGACCCAGGCCCGCGGTTCCTTGTGCCCCTCGGACGCCGGTTCGGCGAGCGCATGTTCCTCCCACACCAGCGCGTCGCCCTGACGCCGCGCCGTGATGAGCGCGTGGTCGTCTGCCGCGTCACCGAGTAGGAAAGCCATGCGCGCCTGCGCGATGTGCAGACGGTAGGGCGGATCGTCGAAATGGCGCACCAGGCTCAAGCCGTGTTTCCAGTTGGCGACCCAGAATCCTTGCCGGAGATAAAACCGGACGGCCCGCTGCCACAGCCAGTCGGTCTCCAGGCGCATACCGCCAAGCCCCAAGGCGCGGGCAATGCGCTCCAGCACGGCGGTCACCCGTGCGCCATGACCGCTGCCGCGCGCCTCGCGGAAGAGATAGAGACTTGCGATCCAGAGATTGGGTTGGCCCCAACCCGGATCACGAATGCTCAGTGCCACCGTCCCCAGCAATCGGCCGTCGACGATCACCCAATAGGGGAGATAATCGAGCAGGTCAGTCGGATCGCCGATGCGCTCACCGCGGGCCAATCCCCGCCGAGCCCAGTCGCTCATCGCCTGATCGGACAGCGACCGGGGGTCCGGCGCGTCGTCCAGTCGATACTCCAGAAAGCTGCAAAGTTCGCAGGCCCGCCACAACCGACGTTCTGCTGCCGCTGTCGGGTCCACTGGTTTGAACAATGGCAATCGCAATCGGGTCAGGCACGCGACCAGCGCGGCGCGCAGCGCGTCCTGCGGATCATCGGAGTCGATGGTTGGAGACAGAGACACGCGCTCGATGAACCTGCGGATGAACGGTTACGACGGGGTTGAACGCGAATCCGCTGATGCGCGGCGGCGAGTGTTTATCTGATCGGTTCAGGATAACCTGTCGGGCGACCGCTGGCTACCCAAACCGGCTCCATTGTGTCTAAAGCCCTGGCTCCATCACTGCTGATCACACCCCGCCCAGGGTCATGGAGTGCCCGCGGGGTCCGAGATACGTTACACTCTTGCGCGGATGCCGCTCGGGGCCGACGCCGCTCGACCGGTTGAACTGCCGCTCGGTTGTACCGCGATGCTACGGTGCGCCAAGCGCCACCGCACCTCGCCGAGGACTGATGCCCGTGGTCAAGGCCCGCGCCGATATCCTGATCGAACGCTCGCCGGAGCACGTATTCGCTTACGTTGCCCGCGACTTCTTCCTGAACTATCCCCGGTGGTCCCCGGAGGTCAAGCGACTCGAGGTGTTGACGGCAGGCCCGCTGCGGGTCGGCAGTCGGGCGCGCCAGCTGCGTATCGACCAGGGCCGCGAAAGTGAGTCCACGTTTCGGGTCACGGCCCTGGAGGCGCCGACGCGTATCGCGTTTGCCGAGACCACGAACCTGTTTCGCATCAGTTACCGGCTGGCACCGGTCGACGGACACACCCACCTCGTTTTCGACTTCGAACTGACCCGTCTGGAATTCTACATGCGTCCTTTTGAAAAACTGATCCGGGTCACCATTCAGGAAGGCACGGAGCGCGTCGTACGCAACATCAAAGGACTGGTCGAGCGCCAGTCGGCGGAGCCGGACGATTACGATACTAAGAACCATTACTCTGTATAGACTTGTTTATACGGAATGGTTGTGAGTTTTCGGTTTTTCGTTTTTAGTTGAGGACTATCAAACCTTGAGTTACGAAAAACGAGAAACGAAAAACCGACAACGACGGGTATAATTTACTGAGCCGTTCACTACCGACAGGAGTAAAACATGGACTTCACAGCCGAAAAAGACCAGGGCACGATCCCCTTCGTGCTGTCCCAAATCCTCGACACCGTCGTCAATGGCGTCACCTTGTCGGACCCGGATCAGCCCGACAATCCCATCGTTTACGCCAATGCCGCCTTCGAGTTGATCACGGGTTATGACCGTGACGAGATTCTGGGCCGCAACTGCCGTTTCCTCCAGGGCGCGGACCGCGACCAGCCCGAGATCGAGCGCATCCGCGCGGGGATTCGCGATCAGCAATCGGTCACCGTCACCCTGCGCAACTATCGTAAGGATGGCTCGCTGTTCCATAATCGGTTCACCATTCGTCCGCTGTTCGACCCCCAGGGACGGCTCATCTATTACCTCGGCATCCAGTACGATGTGACCGATCAGGTCGAAGCGCAGGAAGAGTTGCAGCGGCTCAATGCCCAACTCGAGGCGATGGGCGAGCGGCTGGATTAGGTCAAGCCTCGGCCAGCGTCTGATCCCGAAACTGCAAAGATGCCAGCCGCGCGTAGAGCCCGCCTTGCTGCATCAGTTCATCGTGGGTGCCGTCCGCTACCACCCGACCGTGATCGAGTACCAGAATGCGGTCGACCTTGCGCACCGTCGCCAGGCGGTGGGCAATGACGATGCTGGTGCGTCCTTTCATCAGCTGTTCCAGGGCCAGTTGCACCAGCCGTTCGCTTTCGGCATCCAATGCACTGGTCGCCTCGTCCAGCAGGAGCAGGGCCGGGTCGCGCAGGATGGCCCGCGCGATGGCGATGCGCTGGCGCTGTCCGCCGGACAGCCGCACACCGCGCTCGCCGAGGAAGGTATTGAAACCGTCCGGCAACCGGTCCAGAAACGCGCCGGCATGGGCGGCATCGGCGGCGCTGCGGACCTGTTCGTCCGTCACGCGGTCCAACCCGTAGCGAATGTTCTCCCAGGCATCGGCACCGAAGATCACCGGGTCCTGCGGAACCACGGCGATCTGTCGGCGCAGGTCGGCCGGGTCCAGTTCACGCAGGTCGACTCCATCGAAGCGGACGGCGCCCTGGGTCGGGTCATAGAAGCGCAGCAACAGTTGGAACAGGGTCGTCTTGCCGGCACCGGAGGGGCCGACCAGGGCAACCTTGGCGCCGGGGGCGATGGTGATCGACAGATCTTTGAGTACCGGCAGGTCGGGATGGGCGGGATACGCAAAGCCGAGCTCCTCGAACGCGATCCGGCCCTGGACCGGCTGGGGTAGGGCGCGCGGCTGCGCCGGCGGCTCGATCAGTGTCGGCGTGGCAAGCAGTTCCATCAGCCGTTCGCTGGCACCGGCGCCGCGCAGCAGTTCAGCCGCCAATTCGCTCAGGCTCCCGACCGAACTGGCGACCAACACGGCATAGAAGAGGAATGCGGACAGTTCACCGCCGCTCAACCGCCCCGCCAGCACCTCACGGCCGCCGACCCACAGCACCACACCGATGGCGCCGAAGGTGAGGGCGACCGCGATGGCGGCCAGTGCGGCGCTCAGGCGGGCACGCTTCACGGCCGTGCCGAAGGCCGACTCCACGCGTTCTTTGTAGCGCGCCCGATCGATCGGCTCGTGACAGAAGGACTGGACGGTGCGGATGGCGTGCATCACCTCGTCCACGTAAGCCCCCAGGTCGGCGATACGGTCCTGGCTGGCGCGGGAGAGGCGGCGCAACCGGTAACCGACCAGCCATAACGGCAGGATCACCAGCGGCGTGCCGAGCATGACCAGCCCGGTCAGCCAGGGGCTGGTGAGCGCCAGCATGATCAGACCGCCCAGCACCAGCAGCGTGGTGCGCAGGGCCGAGGCCAGGGTGGAGCCGACCACGGTCTGGAGTAGGGTGGTATCGGAGGTCAACCGCGAGATGACCTCACCGGTGCGGGTGGTCTCGAAAAAGCCCACGTCCAGGCTCAAGACCCGGGTGAACACGGCGGTGCGCACGTCGGCAATGACCCGTTCGCCGATCCAGCTCAGCAGATAGGAGCGCACCATGATCGCGCCCGCCATGGCCAGCACCACGGTAAGAAACAGCAGCAGGGCGTCGTTCAACGCCGCCTCGGAGCCGGTCTTGAGTCCGGAGTCGACCACCTCCCGGATCACCTGACCAAACGCGAGCACGGCCCCCGCGGCAACCAGCAGTGCCAGGGCGGCGATCACCACGCGCCCCAAGTAGGGCCGTACGAAGCGGAGCAGCCGCAACAGCGGACCGAGATTGCGGGTCGTCGGCCGCCGGGGCGGTGCAGACGGGGCAGGGCGCATGGAACAACCTTACTGCATTGTAAAATAGATGGTTATACTCGTCGTTGTTGGTTTTTCGTTTCTCGTTTTTCGTAACCCAATCTCTGATAGTCCTTAACTGAAAACGAAAAACCGAAAACTCAAAACCGTTCCGTATAGAGACCTATTATCTTACATTAACCTACGAAAATTATCCAGATTTGCGGACATGTCCTCTGACGAACCGGCATCGCAGCGGATGGGCCGTGTCCGGCGCTGTCCGTCCGTCGTATTTCACCGCAATCGGGCCAGGATCGCGTTGCGTATTTTCACGGCCCGCGCGCGCGTTCTCTTGTAACCTGCCGATACTTTATTGCAGCGCGTGGTCGCGGGGCCTATGGTCCCAAGGGCTATGCCAGTCTGTCCGCCGCGGGGATCGCCATGCATCTTGCGCCCGGCAACGCGCCGCGCACCGCCGCCGACGTGCTGGTGCAGTTCCAGGCCGGTGCCTCGAGCCAGGCCCAGGCTGCCACCCAGGACGGCCGCCACTGATGCGGATCGTCGTTGCCAGCGGCAAGGGCGGCACCGGCAAGACCATGGTCGACCCCATCGCCTGTGACGGGTGTGCCGCCTGTGTTTATCAATGTCCGACCGAGAGCATCCACATGGAGCCGCAGGTGGCGGGCAAATCCTATGTCTCGGAGAGCCGTTACGGGCCGCTCTATCACGCTAACCTGGACCCCGGACAGGAAAACTCCGGCAAGCTGGTGACCCTGGTCAAACAGCGTGCGCGGTTGCGCGCGCTGGACGACGACCGGCAACTGGTGCTGGTGGACGGGCCGCCCGGCATCGGCTGTCCGGTCATCGCGGCGGCGTCCGGCGCCGACCTGGCGCTCATCGTCGCCGAGCCGACCGCGGCCGGCGTGCACGACATGCAGCGGGTGCTGGGCACCCTGCGCCATTTTGGCGTCCCGGCGCTGGTCTGCATCAACAAGGCGGACATCTACCCGGAGGGCGCCGCGGCGATCGAGACCGCCTGTCGCGCGGACGGCGTGGCGACCGTCGGCCGGATTCCCTTCGATGCGACCGTGGCCACTGCCATGGTGGCCGGGGAAGCCGTGACCGCCTTTCGGCCCGCGGCCCCGGCCAGTCTCGCCATTGCCGCGGTCTGGGAGCTTGTCCTTGCGTCCCTGGAAGCGCCGGTATGAAGGAAACCGCCTTGGAACAGGCCGTACTCGCGCGGCTGCAGTCGGTCATCGATCCCGAAACCAACACCGATGTGGTGCGGATGCGCCTGGTGGAGGGTGTGCGGGCCGATCCGGACGGGCGGGTGCATTACACCTTTCGCCCATCGTCTTTTGTCTGTCCGTTGGCCGTGGACATCAAGAAAGCCGTGGCCCAAGTGCCCGGCGTGACCTCGCAAGCCATCACCGTCAGCGGTTATGTGCAGGCAGAGGTCTTGGAACACTCCATTAATCAGGAACTTTAATATGAAAATTGCAGTCACCGCGGAAAGCAACGACGGGCTCGACAGCCTGGTCGCCCAGCACTTTGGCCACGCGGCCTTCTTTGTGCTGGTGGACATGGATAACGGTGTGATGACCGCCACCGAGTCGCTGGCCAACCCCTTTGCCGAGGCGCATGAGCCCGGCCAGATCCCCGATTTCATCAAGGCGCAGAACGCCAATGTGATCCTGAGCGGCGGCATGGGCGGGCGTGCCATCGGGTTCTTCGAGCAGGCCGGCATCCAGGCCGCGACCGGTGCGCGCGGCACCGTCCGCGAGGCCCTGGAACACTTCCTGGGCGGCCAACTGACCGCCGCGGCCCCCTGCGCGGAAAGCGTGGAGCACGGCCACGGGCACAGTCACGATTAGCCGCGGACGGTCCGCTGTAGGGTCCGCTATGCGGACCGACGACCGTGCCGATCGCGCGGTGGCCGGGCTAATGACAAAGGCCCCGAACGTCGGCAGATCCTCTCCCGGTAATCACCTCAGTTGCGGCCCCATTCCGGCAGGATGCCGGATTCCAGTGCCATGGATGAACAGGGTGATCACACGCGCCGCATCCACCGGCTTTGCGAACTGCGACCGGGACTCGCGCAACGCCCATCCGGTGTAGAATAGGCCCGCAGACAGGCCCTGCACTGCCTGACGACGGATCGGTCACCGCCACCCAGCCGTGACTGTTCCTGACCCCGCCCCAAGCGGAGCACCCGCCACGCGGCGGCCTCCGACGGACAGCCGTTCAGCGCGGATGGCGGAATTGGTAGACGCCCTGGATTTAGGTTCCAGTGGGGCAACCCGTGGGGGTTCGACTCCCCCTCCGCGCACCATTTAAGATCAAGGCGTTACGCCCGTTTTTTGGGGTGGCTGCCCCAGCTCTCCGGCCGCACCGTGACGTAAACGTGACGCATCGAAGCGGGCCACCGTCGATCGCAAGTTCTCCGGAGCCAAATGCGCGTACCGCTCCGTCATCATGATCGTGCTATGACCGAGAAGGTCACGGATCTCCGCCAAGGGTGCGCCGTCAGTCACCAACCAGGCGGCGCAGGTGTGCCGTAGGTCGTGTGGACGGAAATCCGTGATCCCGGCGTCACGACACGCCCGGGCGAAGGCGTCGCGGATATCGACGACCCGCTGCCCGTTCGACTTCACGAATACCCATGGTGCGGCGGGACATTTCTGAGCGCGGAAGGATGCCTGGCGCAGTAGCGCCTCCCGCGCGCCCTGGCACAAAGGCACGCTGCGCCGACGGCCAGCCTTCGTATGCTGTGCTTCCAAGTGGATTAGATTCTCCCGCAGGTCCACGCGGCTCCACTCCAAGCCGAGGAGTTCCTCTTTGCGGCATCCCGTGTATAACCCCAAGGCGATAAACTCCGCTAGAAAAGGTACGCGTAAAGCCTTTTTCGCCGCGTCCAGCAGCCGGTTCGCTTCCTCTCGCGAAATCCACCGGACCCGACCCTCTGGCTCCGCGAGCAACCGTCCCCGCACCGGGTTTGGCAGCGCCCATTCCCACTCCGTGTTGGCGTAGTTGATCGCCGCCGACAACAACGCCATCTCGCGGTTGATCGTCGAATCCGTCACCCCTTCATCACGCCGCGCCTCAATGTAGACGCGCAGTCGTGCGGGACTGATCTCCTGCATGACCGCTCCTCCAAGGTGTTCACGCAAGGCCCGCGCTCGGAACAGATCCGTCGCGGCGCTGCGCTTGTGACGGCGTGCCCGTAGATACCCGACCATCAACTCTTCAAACGTGCGCGACGGCGCGGCGTCCCAGTGGCGTACCTGATGCGCCTCCACGCGCAATTTGGCTAGGATCGCTTCGGCTTCCTTCCGGTCCGTCGTCCCACAAGAGCGTCGAATTCGCTCACCGCTCGCGTTGGTGAAAGACACCCACCAGTTTTCGGAGTCAGGACGCTGATAGAGGCCGTCCTGCCCACCGCGTTTGCGTTTCGGCATGTACTTGTCTCCCGCACATCCCGCCCCACGCGCGCGGAATTATCGCTATCGGCATTGTCCGCGTCTAGGTAGGCGCGTAAGGAATCCGTGGTGACCATCAGTCGGCGCCCCACTTTCTGTGGCCTCAAATCGTGTTCGTTTAGGAGGCGGCGCACGGTTCGCGTGCTGACTCCGCCGAGTTGCCGGGCACATTCCTCTAGATCGATCAGAAACGTATCTATCACTACGCGCGTCTACCGGGGTTCCACGATTCAAGTTTGACACAATAGCTCCATAAAAGATAGTATGCAAGCTCTTAGAGAGATATTTTTCACGTTCATCACTCCAGATCAGTACACCTAGTGATCTCAGGAACTTGGCCGCAGATTCCGACGTTTTTGCTAATGTTTTGCTTGTTTGGAACAAATATATCCAGCGGAGCATCCTAGGAGCGCCGACCGCCGGGTTACGGTTCTAGCCTCGCAAACAACTCCGGGTCCCGATGATCGGTGAACCGCTGCGCCAGACGCGCCACAAACCCAGTCTTCTGCCGGGCCGCGGGACGATGGCCGCTACGCCCCCGCAGTGGCACGGTGGGGCTCCGGGCCTGCGGGGGGCCTCTAGGCTGCCCAGACTCTTAGAAACCGCATTGCTCGCATTCGGAACAATACGCCAAGCACTGCCTGACTGCGTCGGTACGGTTTCGTGGCCGCTTCACGTCGCCTGGTGTCCGCGCAGCGCCAGCAGCACGACCAAATACCCCTCCCGAGTAAGCCCGTTCGGTGCCTGCAACGAGCGCAAGGCGCGCCACTCGATGGAGCGGATGTGCAAGCGCTCGCACAGATACTCGTCCCCGGCCAGGCTCGCGAGACCGACCGGGGTCTTGCGATCCGCCAGGATGTGTTCACGGCTGACGTCCGTGATCGCAAGGGTGTCGTCGCCCTCACCCCCCATTAGCCAATGGGCACTGACGCCCAGGGCTTGCGTCAAGGTGTCGAGCATCTCGATCGACGGCGCTCGGACGCCCCGCTCCATGCCGCTGATGTGGGACTGGACCACGCCGCAACGGTGGGCTAGCTCAGTCTGGTTCAGGCCAGCCGCTTTGCGCGCCTGCTTCAACCGGGCACCGTTCAACACCACGACGTTGGTCTCGTTCATGTGCATAGCATGAACGAAAACGGTCCATGCAGGAACGTGCGGAGGAACAAGGACAAAGCCCACCTCAACATATCTCTGAAAATCTTCGACATTATCCAACATATCAAAATGCCAGGCAACCGACGCGGACTAAGCACCATGAGATGGAGTGCCGGATGATCTCCGAGAACACCAGTGACCAGGACGCGGGTGCGATTGTCGGCGCCAACGTTCGCGAAGTTCGCCAGGCCCTCGGGTGGAGCCAGGTGACGCTTGGGCAGAAAGCCGGCCTGCGCCAGGGCTATATCTCCGCGATCGAGCGAGGGGAGCGGTGTCCGTCCCTAGAGCGGCTGTTCGACTTGGCTCGGGCCTTCGAAGTCGCGCCAGGGCGTCTGGTCAGGGCGCGTGTGACTGAGGCAGGGGCTGGGTAGGGCGTGGATGCGCGCAGGCTAACCGATGCCGAGCGAGCGTCAGCAGCCTCGCCGACCGCACTGACACGGCGACTGATGCAGATGGAGCAGATGGCGCGGGAGCGCGCCGGGCTGGACTGTTCGACCACGCCAGCGCTGCCAGAACAACAGGGGCTTCAAGATGCCTTGGAACGATTACAACGCCATGCAACACTGCGTGCGAAGAAGAAAAGTAACGACACCCAACCCTGCGGGGCGACGGATTGCGCAAACGCGTGTTCAGATATTCCTGCAAAGCGTCATCGAGGCGGTCACTCCAGCAAAACATTGGTCGACGCAGGAACCGCCGCCTTAGAGACGATCGCACGCCAGCGAGGTCTCGAGCAGACCGCAATGTGCGCAACGTCCGAATATCCGACCACGCTCACGAGGCTGCCGCTGTTCCCCCCGGTCACGCGCGAAACAGCGGTCGAGATGTTCAAGCGCGGATGGGTGAAGTTGAAGTCGTCTTGGGATGGCGGGGGTGTCTATCGCTCCGGACCAGCACTCAATATCTACGCTGAAGATACGCTGCTGGGACTCATGGTCTTGCGCTCGCGAAGGCTGATGGGGCCAGCCGATCGTATGCCGACAGCCGTGCGGCGGTTGGATACGGAAGACCCGACGCCGACCGACGAACGCGTACAAGTTGACGTCGTGGTATTTACGATATCACAGTTGGAGTCTGCCATCCAAGGTTACACACCGCGAAACGGATGGGGTGGGCGAGAATTGGCGCGACGGCGTGAGAGTATCGAGAATCTTTATGGGCTACAGTTGCGTTTCGACAAAGTGCGGGACGGGTCGAGGTACAAGAGAGTCAAAATCTCGCTATTTGATATTCCAGAATTCTCGAAAGAGAAAGATGCCTGCTACTATGTTCAGTTTCATCCGTTGGTGTCTCGGTGGCTGGAGAACTATCAAACATTCATCAGTTTTTCGCTGCGGAGAAAGCTCTCGGATCTCGGAAAAGCGCTACATCGCTTTCTGGCAAGCCAACGCAGTAACTTGGTATATCGTATAGATGCGATAGCGTTGTATGAGGCGATTGGGGCGCAAGATCGCGTGTGGAAGCTCAATCAAAATGCACGCAAGCAGTTACTGATTATGCAGCAAGAGGGGTTTATCACCTCGTTTCTTATCGACGGAACGGGTCGCTCCAAGCCGTTCGTATTGCATATTGTGTTTCCACGAAGGTCCTGATCGCCGCCTTCAACGCGCGTCCGAACTACCTCCGGGCACGGAGTTAATTGTCAAGAGAGGGGGGACGGGACCGGCTACCGCTACCAAGCCCGTTGGTACTGTGTGGGAGGCGTGAGTGACGCCGCTTGGCCCAGGGCCCTCGCGGCCCGCAGCGGCCACTGCGCATCCCGCAAGACCTCCCGGGCGAGCAGCACCAAATCGGCACGGCCGTTGCGGACGATCTCGTCGGCGTGGGTGGCTGCCGTGATCATGCCGACAGCGGCCGTCGCGATCCCCGCCTCACGCCGGATGCGCTCGGCAAAGGGGACCTGATAGCCGGGGCCGACCGGGATCTTCGCCTGCGGCACCAGGCCCCCGGAGCTGCAATCGATCAAGTCCACGCCCTCGGTCTTGAGCAGCCGGGCGAGGGAGACGCTCTGCTCCAGGTCCCAACCGCCGTCCATCCAGTCGCAGCACGAGATCCGCACGCCGAGTGGGAGACGCTCCGGCCAGACGCCACGGACGGCCTTGGTCGTCTCGATGAGAAAGCGTGTCCGGTTTTCAAAGGTGCCCCCGTAGCGGTCCGTGCGCTGGTTGGACAGCGGGGAGAGGAACTCATGAATCAGGTAGCCGTGGGCGGCGTGGATCTCCAGCCACTCGTAGCCCGCCGCCAGCGCCCGCTCGGTGGCTGCGACGAAATCGCCCCGAACCCGCGAGATATCGGCCTCGCTCATCGCCTGCGGAACCTTCGGAAGGTCCGCGCCGAAAGCCAGTGCGCTCGGTGCAAGCGTCGGCCAACCGCCGTCCGCATCCGCCAGATGGGCACCACCGTCCCAAGGCCGCGCCGCCGAGGCTTTGCGTCCGGCGTGGGCGAGTTGGATGCCGGGCACGGCGCCCTGACCCTTCACGAAGCGGTTGATGCGGGTCAGCGGCTCGATGTGCCGGTCTGCCCAGAGTCCGGCATCCCCCGGTGTGATCCGTCCCTCGGGAGAAACGGCCGTCGCCTCGGCAATCACGAGCCCGGCGCCGCCCGCTGCACGGGCGCCAAGGTGGACCAGGTGCCAATCATGCGCGGTGCCGTCGTCCGACGAATACTGGCACATGGGCGACACGCCGATGCGGTTGCGCAGCGTGACGGACTTGATCGTCAGCGGCGCAAAGAGGTGGGCTGGTTCATTGGTCATGGCAGGGTCATCTCAGGTGGTGGCGACCAGCGTCAAAGACACCGGCCGATGGTCGCTGCTGCGTTGGCTCGCCGTTGCCCCCGCGTTGCCGCGTTCGTACGCCTCGTGCTCTACGGCGCCGGCATGGGCCTGGGCAACAACGGCAATTGGCCGCGACAGAGTGCCTGGCTCATCATGATGTGATCGATGAGGAGCGGGTTGTTTGCGGCCTTGACCGGGCCGATAGGATCGTCGTAGCGCGCGGTCCAGCGCAGCCGCTCCGGGAAGTCGAATAGCGCATGGTTGAAGTAGCGCTCCGCCCGCACGACATCCCCTTGCAGGTTGCTGACCAGGTCGAAGAAGAGATAGCGCGACTCGAAAAAATCGCGGCCCGGGCCGTCGTTGCCGTCGCCCATGAGTAGGATACCCGGCGCGGGCTTCTGTTCGAACTTGGCGTCGATGTAGCGGCGCACGTCCAGCGCCTCGGTGGCCAGGTCGACCCGCGCCCGCAGCGCCTCGGCGAGGAAGGCCCCGGTGGGGTTCTTGTCCGCGTCCAGTTCCAACTTGTTCAGGTTGATCTTGGACTTCAGGTGCAGGCCGATCAGTTCGATCTGCGCGCCCCCGCCGAGGTCGAGGACCAGCACCTGGGGGTGGCGGTAGTGGCGATGGGTGTCCGCCGCAAGTTCGCCCCAGTAATGCACCGTCCAACTTGGCTGGGCGGTAAACGCCTGCCACATCGACGGATGCTGGAGCCGACACTGATCCAGCAGCGACGGGCGCACCAGGAACCAGATCCACTGGGTCCCCGAGATCCCGTACTGGCGCGCATCCGCTGGCCCGTCCAGCAGGACCGGGACCCAGGCGTTGTCCAGGACCTCTTGGGCAAAGCGCTGCACCGCCTCCGGACCTCAGGGTCTTTCCACCAGACACAGCACATCCGGACCGATCGCGGTGAGGGTGTCGCGGATGCGTGTCCGGCGCGCCAGTTGTGTGGCGTTGGTCGCGCCGGTCACCAGGGCGTGGGCCTTCTCAATGTTCCAGGACGTGATCTTGAGGGTCTGCATGGTACGCACCCCTGGGCTGTGGACCGCGGATACGGGGTCGCCGCGGCCGCGACGAGCGTCCCGTGTGTCTGCGAGATTGGTGGCACACCTGGACCTTCAAGGTGGCACAGGCCGTTAAGCCTCGCAGTGCGAAGTGTAGACCGACAGCGGCCGGATTGACCCGAATCCGCTGTGGCGCTCGGGCAGCGAGGCGTCGGCGATCACCGATCCGCCGTGGATGCTGCGGCCGGTTTCCCGGTTTTGGACGGACGATTCGTGGTATTGGGCGTCCGCTATCGACCCGAGCACCAATGATCAGCGCCGGAAGGAGGCAACGAGGGGCATGGCCATGACACTGCGACCAGGATCATCAGGCGCCCGCGGGAAACCCGCGAGAGGGCGCGCGCGACCGGTGGTGGGGGCCAGCTCCGCGCCGTGCTGCGTCTGGCCCTCGCGGTCGTCCTGTCGCTGGCCCTGGTCTGGCTGGTATCCACCGAGGACCAGCGGCGCGGCTACCTTAAAAATGCTCGGTCTGTGGGATGCGGCCCAGGGCCTTGGCGGCCGGAGTCTGCATATCACCGCCCTCGGCGCCGAGTTTGAGATCGCCCATTTCCTGCCGCGGCCATTGCCCACCACAGACGGCATCCGGCACGCCCAGGACGGCATCGGTCACCCCTGCCGCACCAGCGGGGTGGCGAACCCGACCCACAAGACCCAACAAGAGGTCTATCGCTGGACCGATGCCGACGGCAGGCCCGCCTTCAGCGATCAGCCACCGCGGGGCACGGACGCCCAGGTCGTCGGTCTGACGGCCGAGGGCGGAGTCGGGATGTTCTCCAGCGACTACCGCTTCGTCGGCGGGGCAGGGGACAGCGCTTTCGCGTCGGCCCTGCCGGCCAACATCGACGGCGTCTTTCGCTTCCTGGCAAAGGGGCTGGCCTTGCACGAGGTGCAGCCGCTGCACGTCCGCCTGACCGTCATCGAGGGCGAACGGCGCTTCGTCGACTACCTGAACAGCAAGCCCCACAAGCTCAACATCACCACCACCAGCGGCTTCTATTCCTTCGACGGCAACGAGGCCGTGGTGCGCTGGATGGGCCCCGAGGTCACCATGGCGGTGATGCGCCACGAGATCACCCACCTGGCCCTCGGTAACTGGCTCGGTGACCCCCCCTGTGGCTCAACGAGGGTCTGGCCGAATTCGCCGAGCGGCTCAGCTTCCAACAGTTCTACGCCACGGCCCCCGCGCCGGTTCGGGACCTGGACAACATCGCCCGGCTACACCGCTCCGGCCGCCTCCCGGCCCTGCGCCGCTTCCTGGCAATGGACCGGGACGACTGGAACCGCATCGGCAACGACATTGCCTACCCCCGCGCCTGGTTGCTGGTCTACTACCTTCTGAAGGACCCGCGGCACGGCCCCCTGGTCAGTGCCTATTTGAACAGCCTGGCGCAACACCGTTGCCGGGCCTTCGACGATGCGGGCTACCTCGACCTCAACTATCCCGACGGCCTGGGCGCCCTGGCGGTCGATTGGCGGACCTGGTTGACCGACGGCGAGGCGGTTGCTTTGACGTATTAGGTCAAGGCAGATCGATCAGTCGCGGGCTTGAGCTGGGTGCCTGCAGGGGCCTGAGCGAGGCGTTTGAGCGCCGCTGACGCTGGGCTCGCCCGCTTGGTGGCGGTGGCCGGGCCGGACCCCTTGGCCTGCATCGAGGGCTGAGGTTGCGCGCAGCCCTTCGAAGGAAGCACCCGATTTGGCGTACCGCCGCCCTCGGCGGACCGATCGCCGTCCCGCGGCTGAGTTCTCCCCTTTGCGTGATCGCGATCTTGGCGCTACTCGGGCGCTTGAGCACGATTTGCAGCACATCGGCTACGTTTGTAGAATGTACGCATCAATTGATCGCTCATACACAGAAAGAAACGGCGACGGGTAACCGGGAACAGCGATGATCAGATTTTTCCTGAAGGAGCGAATCTCGGATCGGGAATTCCTGGAGGAGAGGCGCATCACCCTGGAAGAGATCGCCAGGGAGACGGGCATACACCGGACGACCTTGTCCAAGATCGTCAACAAAAAGGGCTACAACTGCACGATCGACAACCTGGACCGGCTGTGCGATTACTTCGGCTGCCGGATCGAGGAGCTGGCGGAGCATAGGCCCGGCATCGCACGTGCAGGGCAGTGAGACAGCATGGCCGACACTGAAATGCCCGTCGCCGAATTTGCGCACCGCGAACCCCCGTCAGTGGTTCCGCGCGGTGATCTGGACGGGCTTCTGACTGCCCAGATCGCGGTCGCCTGGGCCGGGGAGAAGGGCGAAGAACGCCGCCTGGGCTGGTGGGACAGTGATCTGACCGGCGAATTGGGCGGCGAGGACCTGTTCCGGGTCCTGCTGCCCGCGACCTGGGCCTGGGCCACACTCCAGGCCGCCCGCGCCGCGGCCACCCGGCGTGATGCGGCGATGCGGGCCCTCGGATCGAACCCGGACGCGGCCCTGACCCTGTTTTTCCAAGGTTTCGTCATCGACGAACTGGCCGAGGAACGGCTCCGCGACCTCAAAGGCTCCGGCCAAGGCCCGCTGGAAGCCCTCCCGGACCTGCGCGAGGTGATCCTGAACCGCTGGAGTCACGACTCCTTCGCCGGCTGGCTGGCCGCCTTCGAGGCCCCCGAGACCGAACCGACCCCCCTGGGTCGCCGTATCAAGGGACCGGCCCCGGAGGGGCTGGACCGGCGGGTCCGGCAGCTGCTCGGCGCCCTGGTCCCCCTGGCGGACCACTATCCATTGCCTCACTATCGGAGACCCGAGTGAGTGCCACCGCCACGGAATGCAGCCGGCTGCACACCCGCTTGCTCAAGTGCACCCTGGAGGTCGAGCACTCCCGGGCCTACTGGCGTCACTCGGCCGGGCACCCCGGTCCCGTCGATGCCCGGACGGCGCACGAGCAATTCTGGTTCGGGGCCCGCAGCCTGGGACGGACCTCGATCCTGCTGACCAATTTCCGGGCGCGTTTCGACGCCTTTCCCGGTGCCCTGCAGGCGCTGCGCGCCTGGGAGCCGATGGACCCCCTGGCGCGGCGACTCCTCTGCCACTGGCACCTGCAACTCTCCGACCCCCTCTACCGCCGCTTCACCGGCGACTACCTGGTCGAGCGGCGCCAGCGCATACCTGTCGAGGTCAGCCACGGGCCGGTCGTGAACTGGGTCGCCGGGCAGGACGACGGGCGCTGGGGCATGGCGTGCCGCGTCCAGTTCGCCAGCAAGCTCCTGACCTCGGCCCTGGCCGCCGGGCTGATCGGTTCGACCCGCGACCCCCGGCCGCTCCTCTGGCCGCGGGTCGACGACCTGTCGCTCGCGTACCTCTTCTACCTGTTACGGGCGACCCGCTTCGAGGGCAGCCTGCTCGCCAACCCTTACCTCGCCTCGGTCGGGCTCGCCGGTGCGGTGCTGGAGAGTCGGCTCAAGACCCTGCCGGGGCTCCGATTCCGCCGCCAGGGCGACCTGATCGACTGCGGCTGGGTCTATCCCGATCTGGTCGCCTGGGCGGAGGCGGAGTTCAGCCCGACCCGCCTCACGGCCGCCGGGGGTTCGCGATGACCCTGCCGCTCTTCGACCGCCCGTCCCTGGAGAGCGCCTTCACCGCCCTGCGCGCGGACCTGATCCACCCGGACGGTCCGCGCATCAGCACCATGCGCAACTACCGCTTCGCCATCCTGCACTATGCGCCAGGCGATGAATTCAGGCTGCGCGGCGAGGTGCGCCGACTCTCCACCGACCTGATCGCGAACGGCTGGGTGGTCCTGTCGATCAGCCTGCAACGGCTCCTCTTCGAGCGCATCCGCGCCCAGGGGGACGACTGGGCCACGCGCGTGATCGCGGGCGAGCGTTCCGCCGCCCTGAAGGGGCGCGAGCGGGGCCTGGGTTACCTCAAGACCAAACTGGCCCCCCTGATCGAGGGCCCGGACGGCCTCGCGGCCGACTGCACACGCCTCATCCGTGACTTCACCGCGGCCAATCCGGACCGCGGGGAGCGCACCCTGGCCCTGATCGGCCGCGCCGGTGCCCTCTACCCCTTCTTCCGCTCGTCCGCCCTCCTGCGCCACCTGGACGGCAACACCGGCAATGTGCCGGTGGTGCTGCTCTATCCGGGCACGCGCATCGGCCAGACCGGCCTCTCCTTCATGGGCGAGCTCCACTCGGACAACGACTATCGGCCGAGGATCTACGCATGACGGATGCCCCCCTGACCCCTGACCAGATCCGGGACCGGCTCCGCGATCTGTTCGTCTCCGACGTCACCCGCGACATCCCGCCCGTCGTCTATTTCCACGAACAGACCCCAGAGAAGCTCGCGGCCGAGGTCGGCGAGTACATCATCACCGGCGGCTGGTCGCAGACCCACCCCAACCACCGCCGGGTCCCCGACGGCATCCACGAGCAATACGTCCGACTGCTTAAGGCCATCGTCGCCGAACTCGACCGCCCCGGCGGCCCGGACCTGCCCAACATCTGGTGTTCCGGCTTCTTCGGCTCCGGCAAGTCGAGCTTTGCCAAGCTCCTGGGGCTCGCCCTGGACGGCGTGGCCCTGCCGGACGGCACCGCGCTCGCCGAGGCCTGGCTGCGGCGGGACACCTCGGACCGGGCCGCCGAGTTGCGCGAGGCCTGGGGGCAACTCCGCCGCCGGATCGAACCCCTCGCGGTCGTCTTCGACGTGGGCAGCGTGGCCCGCGACAACGAGCAGGTCCACTCGGCGGTCATCCGCCAGGTGCAGCGGCGCCTGGGGTACTGCCCGGTCGACCCGCTGGTGGCCGATTTCGAGCTGACGCTGGAGCGCAACGGCGACTGGGCGCGCTTCGAACAGGTCGCCGCCGAGACCCTCGGCGCGCCCTGGGAACGGGTCAAGGACCGTCCCTTCGCGGAGGAGGACTTCTCGCTCGTGATGTCGCGGCTCTTTCCGGACCACTATACCGACCCGATGAGTTGGTTCGAGAGCCGTGCGGGGACCCATATCCGCAACGAGTCCCCCGAGGAGGCGGTGCGCGCCATCGGCGACATGCTGCGGTTCCGCCGTCCCAACGCGACCCTCTTCCTGGTCATCGACGAGGTGTCCCAGTACGTCCTGTCCAGCAAGGACCGGGTGGACCGCCTGCGCGCCTTCGCCACCGCCCTGGGTGCCGCCCTCAAGGGGCGCGTCTGGCTGCTGGCCCTGGGCCAGCAGAAGCTCGACGAGGAGGCCGACCAGTCCTTCCTGATCTGGGCCAAGGACCGCTTCCCGCCCCGGCTGCGTGTCCACCTGGCGCCGACCAATATCCGCGACGTGGTCCACAAGCGCCTGCTCCAGAAGACCCCCGCGGCCGACGCCGCCCTGCGGCGCGCCTTCGAGGCCCATCGCGCGGACCTTAAGCTCTTCGCCTACGGCTGCGAGTCGGCCACCATCGAGGACCTGGTCGAGGTCTACCCCCTGTTGCCCGGCCATATCGACCTGCTGCTCCAGATCACCAGCGCGCTGCGCACCCGCTCGCGCCGTGTGCAGGGGGATGACCAGGCCATCCGCGGCCTGCTCCAGATGCTCGGCGAACTCTTCCGCGCCCAGCGGCTCGCGGAGCGGCCCTTAGGCGACCTGGTCACGCTCGATGCCATCTACGAGGTCCAGCACAGCGCCCTTGACTCGGACATCCAGGCGAGCATGTCCCGCATCCTGAGCCAATGCGTCGGTGATGCGGACGGCCTGCCCGTGCGGGCCGCCAAGGCCGTGGCCCTGCTGGAGCTGATCCAGGAGGACCAACCCACCGACGCCCGGTTGGTCGCCCAGTGCCTCTACGACCGACTCGACCGGGGCAGTCAGGTGGCGGAGGTCACCGCCGCGCTGGAGGCGCTGCGCCAGCGCAACCTCCTGGGCTATTCCGAGAAGACCGGCTACAAGATCCAGTCCAGCGCCGGGGAGGAGTGGGAGCGGGAGCGCCGCGACCTCCCGGCCCCCCGGGAGACCATCGCCGCCGCCGTCAAGGATGCCCTCGAGCTCCTGCTCGCCGGCCCCGACCGGCCCCGCCTCCAGGGCCGCCCCTTCCCCTGGGCGGGGCTCTTCTCGGACGGGGGCACCTACGCCGACCTGGCCTTCGGCGATCAGCGCTCCGACGCCGTGGTGCGGGTCGACTTCCGCTTCCTGCCCGCCGAGGAGCGTACCGAGAGCACCTGGGTCAAACGCAGCGCCGAGTCCGGGTTCGAGCACCGCCTCCTCTGGGTCTGTGGAGACACTGAGGCCCTGACCCAGAAGGCCCGCGACCTGGTCCGCTCGCGCGCCATGGTGAGCAAGTTCAAGCCCCGCCGGGAGTCGCTCAACGCCGCCCGCAAAATGCTGTTGCAACAGGAAGAGATCCGGGTCGAGGAACTGGAGCAGGCGGTGCGCGACCAGGTGGCGACCGCCTGGATGACTGGTCGCCTCTACTTCCGTGGCCGCTCCATCGCCCCCGTGGACCTGGGTGCCGCCTTCACCGGCACCCTGGAGGCTGCCGGCACCCGGCTGCTGCCCGAACTCTACCCGCACTTCGTCGTCACCGATCTGCAACCCAGCGAGCTGATGCAGCTCCTGGAGACCGACCTCACCGGCCCCTCGCCCAAGCTCATGACCGGCGAACTGGGCATCCTGGAACTCGACCACGGCCGCTATGAGCCGACCTGCGGGGGCCTGGTCCCCAAGCGGGTCCAGGACACCATCGAGTCCGCGGGCGGCCTCGGCGGCACCGCCCTGCTCAGCCAGTTCGGCCAGCCCCCCTATGGCTATACCCCCAATGTGGTGAAGGCGTGCGTCGCCGGGCTGCTGCGCGCCGGCAAGGTCCGCATCCAGCCCGAGGGCACCCCCGAGATCACCGCCGTGCGCGACGCCGGGGTGCGCGACCTCTTCGAGAAGGACCGCAGCTTCCGCCGCGCCAGCGTCTTCGCCGCCGCGGACGACGACATCGGCTACCAGTCCCGGGCGCGCATCGGCAAGTTCTTTGAGCGTCACCTCGGCCTGGAGGTCAGTCGCCAGGACGACGCCATCGCCGACGCGGTCGCCAACCTCTTCCCCACCCAGGCCCAGCGCCTGCGGGCCGTACTCACCCAGTTGGGACGCCTGCCCGGCGTCCGCCAGCCCCCGGCCGAACTGCAACGTCTCCAGGATGCACTGGAGCAGTGCACCCGTCAGGTCCGCCAGACCCGCCCCACGGTGCGGCAGGTCAAGCGCCACCTGGACGCGCTGAGTGATGGCCTGGAACTGGTCAACCGCTTCGAGGCCGAGCTCACCGACCAGGCCGTGACCCAGGTGACCGCCGCGACCAACCTGCGCGACCACCAGGCCGCCCAGTTGACAGCGGTCGGCGCCCTGGATTCCGCCGTGGAGGCCGCCTGTGAGCGGGTGGCGGCCCAGCTGACCGCGGAGCGTCCCTGGCGCGAGATCGCCGCCCTGGCCCCGGACCTCGAGGCCATCCGCGGCGCCTATACCGCCGAGCGGGCGCGTCGTCTCGCCTGGCAGGAGCAGCAGTCGGAGGCCGCTCGCGGCCGGGTCCGGATGCGCGACGGTTTTGCCACCCTCACCGCCGACCAGTCGCATCAGGTCTTGCGGCCCATCGCGCTGGCCCTCACCGATACCACCGCGGACGCAATCGCCCCCGCCCTGGCCGCCCTGGAGTCCCCCTTCCTGCTCGCCCTGCAGCAGGCGGAAGAGACCGCCATGGAGACCCTGGACGAGATCCTGAGCCGGGACGAACGCCCGCTCATCGTCAAGGTGGACCTTTCATTGCGTAATCGGGAACTGACCAGTGTGGCGGAGGTGGACAGTTTGCTTTCCGAGATCCGCAAACGGCTCCTGGAGCAGATCGAGGCGGGTGTTCGGGTGCGTATCCTCTAGCCGAGAACCAATCAATGCTGAAGCAACTTCAACTTGAGAATTTCAAGAGCTTTCGGAAGGGACAGGCGGATTTCGGGCCCTTGACCACGATTGTTGGGACAAATGCCTCCGGCAAGAGCAACCTGAAAGACGCGCTCAGGTTTCTGCATGGTGTCGGTCTCGGCTATCAGTTTTCGGAGATCCTTGGAGGAAAGTCCGGGCCTTCGGCCGTGATGGAGTGGCGGGGAATCCGGGGAGGCGTGGGAGCGGTCACGTTTCGCAACGAGACACAGTTTACATTGGGATGCTCTATCGTCCCCCAAGCTTCGGCGTATACGGCCCATCGACGGCTGTGGTACGCGATTACCGTCGATGTCTCGGACCGGCGCTTCGGCCCTCGGGTAGTCCAAGAGCATCTCAGAACCCAAGAATATCTTATAGCCCAGAAATACGGTTACCTGTGGGACTCCCACGCCCCCAACGATCCCCCTGAGCAAAAAAGCGCGCACCAGATCCGCATCCGGCACCGGCGCGGCGGCAGTCATCGCAAACATGGACAAGTCTCCGAGTGTTTGTCCTTGATGCCGGCCGTGGCTCAGATCGCTTCCGATCCGGAAGCACCCGCGGCCTCGCGCCGCGCGAGTGCGGCCGTCGTCGATGAATTGCGAGCGATCCGTTTCCTGGATCTCGATCCGGATGCCATGCGAGAACCCGCCCAAATTGGGCAGACCGTCCTGGGGGATCGCGGCGAGAATCTGTCCGCCGCCCTTAACGCCATCTCTGGCGACGAAAACCTCAAGCAAGCGCTTCTGGGATGGGTCCGTGCCTTGACTCCGCTTGATGTCACCGACTTTGCATTCGAGACTGCATTCTCCGATCGCGTGATGGTCTATTTAGTCGAATCCGACGGACAGCGTGTTTCAGCACAGAGCGCGAGCGATGGCACCCTCCGCTTCTTGGCGTTTGCCGCGGCACTGCTGAACCCAATTAGCGGACGCTTATTCGTTTTCGACGAACTGGACAACGGCATACACCCGACGCGTCTGCACCTGCTGCTGCAACTGGCCAAGCAGGCTTGTCGAATTCGCGCGGTTCAAGTGGTCGGCAGCACCCACAATCCCGCCATGCTGACATTCCTCGACAAAGAGGAACTCGCGCAAGCGCTATTGCTCGTGCGCAACGAACAGACAGGCGAGTCCGAGATCCGCCGCATCCTCGACCTTCCGGACATCAAGCGCGTACTGGAGCGCAAGGACTTGGGCCGGCTTCACGCCAGCGGTTGGCTGGAGAGTGCCGTGTACCTCAACCGCCCGGACGAGGACGAAGCCACCGACCGCGAAGTCGAGGAAGGGCAATGAGCGTCAGGGTGCTCATCATCCCGGAAGACTTTCGTAAGGACCAATTCGTCCTCAAGCCGCTGGTCGAGCGCATGCTCAAGCACCTTGGTATTCGCGCCAGGGTTGATATGTGCTGGGAGCCCCTGCTCGCCGGGATCGGCCAGGCCCTGAAGTGGGAGCGCATCGAAGAGATCCTCGACGACCGTCGCGGTATGGTGGACCTGTTCCTGTTGATCGTGGATCGGGACTGCCAGGACACGCGCCGGCAGAAGCTCGATAACCTCGAGATCAAGGCAAACCAATTCCTCGGTGGCAGTGCCTGCCTGATCGCGGAGAATGCGTGGCAGGAGATCGAGGTGTGGGTACTTGCGGGGATGACTGACCTGCCCCCCGATTGGACCTGGAAATCCATTCGGGCCGAGTGTAATCCCAAGGAGACCTATTACGACCCCTATGCCAAGGCACGGGGCGTCCTGTTCGCGGCTGGTGAGGGGCGTGACCCGCTCGGTCGGGAGGCCGCGGCGAATTATAAGCGCGTCCGTCAACTCTGCCCGGAAGACGTTGCCGGGTTGGAGCAGCGCATCCGGATCGCCGTCGAAACCTCCCAATGTCCATGACCGGCTCAACGGCCGACTCCGGGTCAGCGGGTCGGTCGTTTTGCTCGTTGTCGTAATCGAAAATCCGGACAACGACAACGACAACGACAACGACGAAAGTTCGTCAATCGTTTGTTCAAGGATTGCGGAGTAGCCGACTAATCAGGGGCATGGATCTCGCCGCGTTCGCGCGCCGACAGCCTTGCCCGAACCGCCTCCTCGATCTCATCGAGCACGGCGGCTGGCACCCGGTCGGCGTACTGCTTGCGGCGGTGCCTGGAAAGACCTCGGTTCTGGAAGGCGAAGAGGACGAGGTTGGCGAGGTCCGGGTTGGGGATGTCCCAGCGGTCGTCGATGTGCCTGTAGACTTCATCGAAGTCCGACAGGAATTCGGTCTCTCGCCGCAGGTCGTTTTCCAGCGCGGTCTTTGCCATCTCCAGGGTAAACTCGATACAGTGGGTGAGGTCGGGATAGCGGAAGGTCTTGTCCGCCTCGGCAGACCAGTCATACCAATAGGTTTCATCCCCTGCCCAGCGCACCTGACAGAGTTCGCGGGCCGGCAGGCTGAAGGACTCAAGGGCCGCCAGGTAGCGGTCCTCATGTCGCTTCATGGCCACCGACACCGGCAACACGAAGCCCCGGGGCAGGGTACGCGACTGACCCAGGCAGTGGTGAATGAGGAAGCGCGAAAGCCGGCCGTTGAGATCCATGAAGGGGTGATTGAAGACGAACCCGAAGGAGACGATCCCAGCCAGGATGAGTGGATCGAGACCCGCCGGCGGCCGGTTGGCCAGATGCAGCAGTGCGTCCATGAGTTCGGCGCAGAGCGCGGGCGCCGGGGGCACGTATGACACGCCGGCAGCGCCGGGGATACCGCCTTTCTGAAGCCGGTTCTGCTCGGTGCGGAATTGAGAGGCCATGGCCAGTGGGTTGTTGACCACGGCATTGTGCAGGTCGACCAGATAGTCCTGAGTCAGTTCTCGCGGGTCATCGACACGCTTCAGCAGCTTGGCAAACGCGGCGGCCTTGGACTGCGAGGGGATCTCGCGCTCGATGGCGTAGGACCCCTCGGTCTCGCTGAGGTAGGCCCAGGAGAGTGCCCGATCCAGCATGGCCTTGCTGGTGTGCTGCGCGAAGTCCCGCGCCTGCCCGAGAATGTCCGCGTCCAGCAGGCGCCCGAGCGCGGCGGTGCGTCGTACAATGGGGCAGTAGCGCAGGTCACCCAGGCCGTTGAAGTCGACGCGCCAGCGCGCGTTGCGCCGGGAGTCCCCGACGATGTACTCGGCGGGGTCAAACAGCGGGGCGTAGGCCGCGCCGATCGCCACGTCGGCGGGGACTTGCAGTTGCCGGCCGGTCAGTTGTTCCCACAGGTAGCAGGTCTTGCGGATGTAGGCGCCGTTCGGCCTCGTGGTGAACTCGGCCAACAGTTCCGCGGGTTCGATCCGGGAAACCGCTCGGGCGAGCAGGTGCAGATCCACCCCCTCGTGTTTCAGGGCGAAGAGCAGGTGCCCCAGGGGTGTCGGCTCCGGCGCCATGCGGGCCGGAACCAGCATGACCCCTTCGGCGAGCCGGCGCAGGGACATGACACTGTCGATACGCGCGCCCGGCTGGCCGGGAAAGACCGGCGCGCCCAGCCGATCCGCCAGCCAGGCGTAGCCAACCGGGCCGGTCGAGGCACGCTGGGGATGCAGGGGGATGTTCATGGCTCAATCACGCCGACCGTGACAGCAATTTTTTCAGGGATCTGATATTTTTTTCAGACGAGCCTCGGACGCAAGTATTTTTTTCAGTTCGGCTGTCATCTCTCATCGTTGTCGTTGTCGTAATCGTTGTCGTAATCGAACAATCCGACCAGGACCACGACCACGATCAGGAGCAGGAGCAGGAGCAGGAACACACGCGACCTTGACGCCCCATCCCTGCTGTGCTGGACTGGGTACTGAATTCGGTACTGGGACCAGTCATGAACAGCATTCCCGCCCAAGAGATCAAGCGCCGTGGCATCTCTGCCGTGGACGCGGCCCTGCGAGACGGGCCTGTCCACGTGATCAAGAACAACCGCCCGAGCTACGTGGTGCTCACCGAGGCCGCCTTTGCGGAGCTGCAACAGGCCCAGCAGGAGGCAGCCCTGGAGCGTCTGCGCGCATCACTTTCGGACTTGGAGGGGGGGCGCACTCACCGCTACGAGGACGCGGACGCGCTGATGCGCGCACTCGACGCTGACGAGCGATGAGCTATGCCCTCGTTACGACCCATCACTTCGAGCGGCGCGCGCGCAAGTTCCTCGGCAAGCATCCGGAACTTCGCCCCACCTTGCGCCAGACCTTGGCAGACCTCAGCCAGAACCCGTTTCAGCCGAGGCTCAAGCTGCATCCGCTTGGAGGCCAGTTGGCGGGGATGCACGCGGTCAGCCTGACCCACGGCGACCGGTTGACCCTGCTGCTCAAGGTCACGGATCAGGAAATCGTGTTGCTCGACATCGGATCGCACGACGAGGTCTACCGGTGAAGATCGGGGCCACCATGACCCCCGAGGCCAAGTCGGCCCTCTCCGGCACCGTCCGCGGGCTGCGCACCCGGCTGCTCGCCGACCTGCACGATGCCACCGAGGCCGCCTACCGGCTCTCGGTGCGCGCGCGCGACGCCGGTTTGGGCGAGGCCGCGCGGGCGCGGCGGGTGCGCCTCGACGACTGGCTGGACGAGCAGGTACGGGCCGAGTCCACCGAGGGCCGGCGCGGCCGTGCCCGCGAGCATTTCCGCCGCGAGGTCGAGAAACGCGCCGCCTACACTCTGCTCAACCGCCTGGTGCTGCTGCGCCTGCTGGAGGGCATGGGCCTGCGCCAGGTGCCGGTGCTCACCGGCGGCTGGGAGAGCGAGGGCTACCGGAGCTTTCGCGAGATCGCCCGGGCCCTGGTCCGCGACGACCCGAGCGAGGGCTATGCCTACCTGCTGCAACTGATCTTCGAGGACCTGGCGCTCGAACTGCCCGGACTCTACGGACCGGCCGACCTGGCGGACCTGATCCCGGTCGGGGCCGCCACCCTGCGCCACTGCGTCGAGGCGCTGGACGCCCCGGCGCTCGCCACCTGCTGGGGCGACGACATGACCCTGGGCTGGGTCTACCAGTATTGGAACGACCCCGAGCGCGAGGCCCTGGACGCCAAGCTCCATGCCGGCGGCAAGGTCGAGCCCCATGAGATCGCGAGCAAGACCCAGATGTTCACCGAGCGCTACATGGTGGACTGGCTGCTCCAGAACAGCCTGGGGCCCTTGTGGCTCGCCATGTGCCGCAAGCATGGCTGGACCGCCGACTGCGAGCGGCCGTTGGGCTTCTCGTTCCCATGCTCCAGCGTGGGAATGCAGTCCGCGCCGCTCCAGCGGCGCGGCATCGAACCGGACGCTGGAGCGTCCGCACCGGCTCCCACGCCGGAGCGTGGGAGCCAGAGCGCCGTAGGGCGGATGCCCGAAGGGCGATCCGCCAAGGCCCCGCCCGCGGTCGCGGCGGAGGCGGCGATGGCGGAACCGCCTGAAGGCGTTCCGCCCTACGACGCGCCCGCGGTTGACCCCGGCCCCAGGCTCACGGGCTTGCTCCGGGTCCTGGACGAACGCCGTGCCGACTGGCGCGCCCGGCGCGAACGCGGCGAGGTCGCGCTCACCGACCTGATGCCGCTCGACACCGACGCCGAGCGCCGCTGGGCCTACTATGTCCCGCAGCCTATTCCTGCCGACGCAATCGAGAAGGCCCCCGACTCGGTGCGCGACCTCAAGGTCCTGGACCCGGCCGTTGGGTCGGGGCATTTCCTGGTGGTCGCCTTCGACCTGCTCTTCGCGCTCTATCGGGAAGAGGCCCGCCACCGGGGTGAGTCGGGCCAGGAGCGCTGGTCCGACCGCGCCATCTGCGAGCGCATCTTGAGCCACAACCTGCACGGCATCGACCTCGACCCCCGCGCCGTGCAGATCGCCGCCGCCGCCCTCTGGCTCAAGGCCCGGCGGACCTGCCCGGAGGCCAGACCCGCCCGGCTCAACCTGGTGGCCTCGAACCTGCGGCTCGCCGGGCTGCCGGAGACCGACCCGGCCCTGTTGGCGCTGCGCCGCGAGGTGGAGCGCGAGACCGGAATCCCGGCCGCCCTCACCGATACCCTGATCCACGCCCTGGCGGGGGCCGACCACCTGGGCAGTCTGCTCAAGATCGATGCCGCGGTGGAGGAGGCGATCGAGCGGCACGAGGAGGCGGTCAACCGGCGGGCGCCGGAGCAACTCGATCTGTTCGCAAGCGCACCGGCCGATCGAGACGCTCCCTCCCCCCTGGTGGGGGAGGGCTGGGGAGGGGGGAACCGCGCCCGGACCAAGGCCGATATCCTGGAGCGCCTGGAGGGCTTCCTCGCCCACCACACCGGGGGGGAGGACCTGGGGTTGCGGCTGCACGGGGAGCAACTCGCGGCGGGGGTGCGGTTCGTGCGGATGCTGCGGGAGGGGCGGTATCACTTGGTGGTCGGGAATCCGCCGTATCAGGGGACTTCGAAGATGGCGGATGCGGGGTATGTCAAGCGGCACTATTTATTGGGGAAGGCGGATCTTTATGCGGCCTTTTTGATCCGGGGGCTTCAGCTTGCGCGGGAGGGGGGGACCTCGGCGCTGCTGACGATGCGGAATTGGATGTTTATCAAGCAGTATGCGGAGTTGCGGGGGTGGTTGCTGGAGAGCTTCGATTTGAGGGCGTTGGGGGACTTTGCAATTGGGGCGTTTGACGAGGTGCCGAATGATGTGCTGTCGGTGGTGGTCAGTGTTTTTCGCAATGCGACACCTGCGCCTGAGCAGAGCGTTGCTTTGCAGCCGACCCCATTGGATGATCGATCCTATGATCGCGAAAGGACGCGGCGAAAGCGTGCGGCGGCGCTGTGTCACCGCGGATACTGCATGTTCGCGCTAACTTGTCTGAAGGTTGTGCCGGAACGCCCGGTAGTCTATTGGTGGCCTCTGGAGTTCATAAATGCCTACAATAATGCCAAGCCGCTTTGCGACCTAGCCGCTCTCGCAAAAGGGCTAACCACTTGTGACGATCTGCGATTTCTTCGACGTCCCTGGGAGGGATCGCAAACCCGGATTTGGCTTGATCATTCCTTTGTTGACTATCCTATGGAATCGGCTCGGTGGGTCCCATTTGTCAACGGTGCAACGGGAAGGCGATGGTTTGAAGAGGTTACCTGGATTCTGAATTGGAAATGGTCAGGGATAGAGATTGCGACTGCGCCAATCAATAGATTTGGAAGAGGGGCCACCTTCTATTTTCAGCAAGGCGTTGCCTTCTCCCAGGTCGGTCATTCGTTTTCCGCAAGGGTTCATCGCTTTGCGTCGATAATTGGAAATAAGGGCACCTCCGCGTTTGCGTCAGAGCCCGAGGCTTTGATGCTGCAAATGAATCGTTCTGAAGCTGTTTTTGCAATTCAGAGCATGAATCCTGGCATTGGGTTTGAAATAGGGGATGTTCAGCGTATTCCGCTATTTCCCGTTTATGACCCAGCCGTGGTTCTCTTACGCTTGGATGCAGCTTTTTCCGAGCACGAATCCCACCGTGAACCTTCGGTCGAGTTTACGAGCCCCGGTCCCTCCCCCTGGCGCCACGCCCAAGCCTGGGCACAAACCGCCGTCGACCGCTCCGAAGGCGCCCCGCTGCCGCCCTACGAACCTGAATACGACCCCGAGCCCCCGACCGATCATCTGAGCTTCGCCTTGGGTGTCGCGCTTGGCCGCTTCGGCGGCGAGGAGGGCATCCTCGACACCGCGACGGCGAATCCGATTACGACAACGATTACGACAACGACAACGAATACGGGCGGGGAGGGGATTCTCGACCCCACGACGGCGGATCTATCGCACGCCCTGCCGGCCGGGATTCTGTTTCTCGACGGGACCCTCGACGCCAACGAGCGCCACGACGGTCTTGGCCATCCCGCGGCCGAACCGCTGCACGCCGCCTGGGCCGGCTATGGCCCAGCCGTTGACCCGAAATCGGATCTTCGCACCTGGCTGCGGCTCAAGTGCTTCAAGGATGTCCACCGGGGGATGTACGAGAACCGTCCCATCCACTGGCCTCTGTCGTCTGAAAAGCGCACCTTCGTCGCCTGGGTCACGATCCACCGCTGGGACGCGCAGACCCTGCGGGTGCTGCTGGCGGACCACCTGACCGAGGCCCGCAAGCGCATCGAGGGGGCGCTCGCGGACCTGCGCGCCGCCCGCGACGGCGCCGACCGCCGCGCCGCGGACGCGGCCGAGCGGCGCTATGACCGGGTGCTGCGCTGGCGCGATGAACTCACGGCTTTCATCGCGGCCGTCGAGCAGTGCGCCGAGCGCGGGCCGCCGCCCGTGGACTCCAAGTGCCCCGCCCGGGAGCAGGACGCCCGCTATGCCCCGGACCTGGACGACGGCGTGATGATCAACAGCGCCGCACTCTGGCCGCTCCTGGAGCCCCAGTGGAAGGACCCGCGCAAGTGGTGGCAGGAACTCGCGTCGGCATCCGGCAAGAAGGACTACGACTGGTCGCACCTGGCGATGCGCTACTGGCCCACCCGGGTCGACGCCAAGTGCCGCCAGGACCCCTCGCTCGGTGTCGCGCACGGCTGCTTCTGGGCCTATCATCCGGCCCGCGCCTGGGCCTGGGAACTGCGCCTGCAAGACGAGATCGGCGCGAACTTCCGGATTGAGGAGGCTCCCTACCGCGGCGACGGCGGTCACGCCGCGCACCGCGCGGTCTACCTGGCCGAAGCGCCCGAGGAGGCCCTGGCCACGGTCGCGAAAGAGGCCCTGCGCCGCCGCCGCAAGCGCAAGGCGCCCCAGTCCGAGTTGCACCTGCTGGAGCCTGGCCTGTGGACCGACCACCCCGGGCGGTGCTGGGACCTGGAGTTGGAGGTCATCACCCGACAAGGCACGGATTTTCATCTGCGCGCCCCCGACGAACCCAAGGCCCGCGCCGACTTCGAGCAGGCCAACCCATCCCTGGTCGCCGAGCGCGCCGCCCTGCTGCTGCGCCTCACCCCTCCCGACGACCTGCTGACCGCGGCCGAGGAGGACGGGGAGCCCGGCGCCGCGGCTGACGAGATGGACCCCGAAGATTTGGATGCAGAGACCAGCGAGTCCCTGGAGGACGCGTGACGATCAATCGACGAAAGATTCCGCCCGCTCCGAGGCCATGGCGTTGGTACAGAGGGGTGAGTCAGATGCGGCACTACGGCTCCTGGTCCGGGCGCACAATGCCCTCGCCGCGTTTTCGGAGGTCCAGGGGCGGCTCGATACCGGGGGTGAATCGTGACTGAGACCTACACCTACGCACGGTTCTGGAAATGTGCGCTCCAAGTCAATTCGGAGGGTTATAGCAGGGCCTATCGCGGGCAGGATCACGGCCTGACGGGAGAGGCGTTCCTCAATGCGTTGATCGACGCCTGCAAGGAGAACGATATACGGGTTGTCGGACTCGCGGACCATGGCAGTGTGCAGGATGTGGACCGCATCCGCGAGGCGTTATCCCATCATGGGATTCTCGTCTTTCCGGGGTTCGAGGTCGCGTCGACCGAAAAAGTGCATTGGGTATGCCTCTTTCCGGAGGATACCACGAGCCAACAATTGGAACGCTATCTGGGTCTTCTGAAGCTCACCGACCCCGAAGACGGCGTTCGACCTTCCCGCTTGGGAGGGCAGGAGCTATTGCAGGAAGTGCAGCAGACGTGCGGCGGATTCTGCTATGCCGCCCATGCTACACAGAACAATGGCGTTCTGAAACAGAAGTCGAACCATCTCTGGAAAATGTCTGCACTGAAGGCGGCGCAGATTCCGGGAGGCGTCGATGACCTGCCTCCGGAATACAAGCCGATCGCCCGGAATCAGAACCCGGATTATCACCGCGAGCGGTGCATGGCATTGATCAACGCCAAGGACGTGGCGCAGCCGAGCGATTTGGCGGAACCGAGTGCCTCCTGCTTCATCAAGATGACACGTCCGTCGTTTGAAGCCTTCGTGACCGCCTTCAAAGACCCAGAATCGCGGGTGCGGCTTCATCACCAAGTTGGAGAGCAACACTATAGCCGCATCGAGTCCGTGGCGATCACGGGCGGCTATCTGGACGGTGTCAAGATCGCTTTCTCCGGCCACCTCAATACGGCGATCGGTGGTCGCGGCACCGGTAAGTCCACCCTTTTGGAGTGCTTGCGCTACGCGCTGGACCTGGACCACAAGGGACAGGATGCGCGCAGGCAGGGTGATCGCATCGTCAAGGAGAATCTGGGGCCAGGCGGGACCATGCAGGTCAGTCTGGTCTCCGCGGCCAATCAGGGGGCCCGGTACAGGGTCGCGCGTCGATACGGAGAGCCGCCGCGCGTCTACGATCCCAGCGGCAATGTCTCGACGCTGCATCCGAGTCGGGACCTGCTTCCTGGCATCGAGTTATACGGACAGAACGAGATCTTCGAACTTGCTCGCGACGAGTCCGCGCTGGTGCATGTCCTGGGCCGGTTCATGCCGGAGGACGCCGATCAGGAACGCCGGCTCGCGGAGCTTCGCAAGAAACTGGTCGCGAATGCCGCGCAGCTGGAGCAGGCGCTGTCCGGCCAGGACGAATTGGAGCAGGACCTTGAGCGTCTTCCCAAGCTCAGTGAGCAAGCGGCCCAATTCAAGGCGCTAGGAATCGAGGAGAAGCTCAAGCAGGTGCCGTTGCTTGAGAAAGAGCGGCAACTGCGACCCCGGCTTGGCGAGGAGGTCGAGCGTGTCGACGAGGTCGTGCGGGCCCTGGAACCCGCGTTGCCCGACCTGGCTTTCCTGAGCGACGCCGCCTTGGAGGGCTTGCCGCACGCCGAGTTGCTGCGCGGGGGACGGGAACTGCTGACCGTTCTTCAGGTTGCAGGCAACGAGGCCATCGCAGGACTCAACGCCGCCCTGGAATTGACGCGGGCGGGGCTTGCGACGCTCGACGCAGACCTGGCGAGGGTGTTGGATGAGGCAGAAAAGGGCCTGGAGGCCGAGTTCGCCGAACTGCCCGATGTGTCCGGCAAACGGGGCGCCGAGGTCGGGCGTGCCTACCAGGCTCTGCTGCGGCAAATCGAGCAGATCCAGCCTAAGCAGAGCCGCTTGACGATCGCCCGTACCCTAACCGCCTCGCTCCAGCAGGACCGGCGCAACCTGTTGGCCGAGCTGTCCGACCTTCGCGGCCAACGGACCACTGCCCTGGCCATGGTCGCCAAGCGTCTGAACAGGCGTCTCACCGGAAAGCTAAAGATCAAGGTCCTGGCTGGCGGTAATCGCCAGGCACTCAAGGATTGGCTGTGCGCCCTGCCGGGCATCAGCGAGAAGCGGGCGGCGTGGGTGGACGACGCCCAAGACCTCACCGTTCCGGCTCTGGTCGATGCCATCCGTTCGGGCGACAGTGCCCTGCGCAGTCGGCAGTGGGGGATCACCACTGGCATGGCGGAGACACTCTGTAAACTGGATGAGCCCAAGCTCATGGCGTTGGAAGTCATCGACCTTGGGGACCAGGTGGACCTCCAGTTGAACGTCTCGCATGAAGGGGAGCAATATCGGTCTCTGCATCAGCTTTCCACCGGACAGCAATGCACCGCGATTCTGCATTTGCTGCTGCTGGACAACGCGGACCCGCTGATGATGGATCAGCCGGAAGACAACCTGGACAACGCCTTCATCGCCGAGCGGATCGTGACGGAGTTGCGGACGGCCAAGACCGAGCGACAGTTCATCTTCGCGACGCACAACGCGAACATCCCGGTGTTCGGCGACGCGGAATGGATCGGGGTATTCAGCGCCAGCGAGGAGCAGGGAAGCCTGGACGAAGGGGCGCAGGGCTCGATCGACGTTCCTGCAATCCGTGATCAGGCCGCACGTATTTTGGAAGGCGGCGAGGCTGCCTTCCGCCAGCGCCAAGACAAGTACGGCTACGGTTATTGAAACGCCATGACCATGACTGAACTTCTCGAATTGATTGCGCGCGGCGAGAACTCCGGCGTAGAGTTCAAGCGCGATGACGTGCGACCCGAGCAACTGGCCAAAGAAGCGGTTGCCCTTGCCAATGTCCAGGGCGGCGTCATCCTATTGGGGGTCGAAGACGACGGGTCCATCACCGGCATTCAGCGCGAGCATTTGGAGCAATGGATAATGGACACGGTGTTCGGGCGCTATGTCCATCCGATGATTCTGCCGTTCTTTGAAATATTCGAGTTTGAAGGCGGGCGTCGGGTGGCCGTCATCTCGCTGACCCCGGGGACGGCCAAACCCTATGTCGTGCGTCAACAGGACCGGGAAGAGATTTTTGTGCGCGTCGGGAGCACTTCGCGCAAGGCGACTCGCGAACAGCAGGCGCGGCTGTTTGCCCAAGGCGGTATGGTTCATGCGGAGCTGTTCCCAGTCTCGGGGACCGGCCTTGCCGATTTGGACTTGGAGCGTCTGGACGATTACCTGCGGCAGGTGCTTAGGGACCCGGATGTCCCCACGGATGCCGAGACCTGGATCAAGCGACTCTTGGGGCTCGGCTTCATGGTCGAGGGTCAAGCCAAGCGGCCGGTGTGCACGATCGCGGGGCTGGTTCTGTTTGGCCGGCGGCCACGGCGTGCCCTTCCGCAGGCGGGCGTGCGGTGGATGGCCTTTCGCGGAGCCGAACTGGAGTATGCGGCTGTCGATGATGCGGTCTTGGATGAGCCGTTGGTCGGCCTGTGGCGGACCGAAGACGGCAACCGGGTTCCGGAGCGCGGCGGCCTCGTCGACACGGTGGTCGAGCGTATGGAGCCACTCGTGTCCGCCGAGCTGGATGAGCTTGTAAATGGGATTCGACGTGAGCGGCAATGGTTCTACCCGGTCGACGCCCTGCGCGAGGCCCTGGTGAATGCCCTGGCCCACCGGGACTGGACCCGGAACGAGGATGTCGAGGTCATTCGGTATGCCGACCGGCTGGAGGTGAAGAGCCCGGGGGCGCTCCAGAATTCCATGACCGTCGAGAAGATGCTTGCCGGCCAGCGCTCGCCGCGAAATCCGCGGATCGTCGATGTGTTGCGCGACTTTGGCTATGTCGATGCCCGGGGCATGGGGGTACGTACCAAGATCGTTCCGCTCCTGGTCAGGCACAACGGGGTGGCACCCGAGTTCGAGGCCAGCGAGGACTATCTGCGGGTGCGGATGTTCCGGGGTCCGCAGGCGGCTGGGAACGGCGATTCATCGCTTGGCTGAGCAACGACAACGAAAGGTAGAGCGTTGGGCAGGTGAGCAAACGGAGAATGACTGATGCGCAATCCATTTCAGGGGCCTCGCTTGGCGAGTCCGCGGGCCGCGGTGAATGCCGAACGTCTGGTCCGCAACGCGGCGGTTGGTCACCAAGTGATCGATCCGGCGACGCGCAAGGCGTTAGCCAAGTTCAAGGCCGTGTTGAAGCGGAGTTATGGTGAGCATCTGCGAGGCGTCTATCTGTTCGGGTCGCGGGCGCGCGGCGATCATCGGCCGGACAGCGATGCCGATGTGGCGGTGTTCCTCGATCAGGTGGCGGACCCGTTGGGTGAGCAACTGGGGCTCGTCGAGCTTGGCTATGCGATCCTGCTCGACACTGGGATCAATATCCAGCCTTGGGTATTCGAATACGCAAGCCTCGCCGATCCCGCAAGTCATCGGGCGCCGCATCTGGTGCGGGCGATCTGCGAGGAGGGCATCGGCTTGTGATCGCGCGGTTGCTGGCGAAGGCGCATCGGGCGCTGGACACTGCGCGCCGCGATCTGGATCACGATGATCCGGATGCCGCGGCAAATCGGTGTTACTACGCGGATTACACCCTCGAGCCAACGCCGCGGGATAAGACGGAACAGGCCATCGCGGCAGCCGATGCCTTCGTGATGGCGATCGAGCAGGAGATCGACCGCGTGAGCGGAGCAGCGCCGTGATGGGCCCGGTCTCCGAGGTGCTGGAAGGGGAACTGCGCGCTGCCGTGCGCCGGCACGGTATCCTGGTCTGGCTGGACCTGGACGATCACTATTCGGCCTTTGTCGATGACTTGGTCCGTCGCCGTGCCCAGGGTGACCTGCCCTATGCCGTCTGCGTCTGGCGGGGGAGTTTTCTCGAGCTCCTGCTGGCCCTGGAACCGGAAGCGGGGGGTACGGAAAAGACACCGCTCCTGATCCATCTGCCCGGGTTTACAGAGGAGACGGTGCGCGCCACCCCGCTCCTGGAGCTGTACGCGGCCGGCACGCGGTTCCGCAAGGCCCTGGGGACCCTGGTCACCGAGGCGGCCCTGGGGCGGGTCCCGCCGGGGCCGGTCGCGGCCTTTCTGGACCACGCCGATCTCACGCTCGCGGGCGCCGATGCATGGCTCGCCGCGACCCTCGCCGCTCGGTCAGGGGCGCTCGCCGATACCCTGCGGGCCCTGCCCCTGACGGCCCTGATGGACGACCTCTTCGCGGCCGGTGCGGTGGCTGATCGGCTGGACGAGTCGGGCAATGAGGCGGCGCTCTGGGACCACGTCCAGGCGACCACCGGGATGCCGCCCGACTGGCGGGAGACCTTCGCCCCGGTCGCCGGGGCCAAGGCGGCCCAGGTCGCCTTCGTCGCGGCCGGCTGGGCGCTGTGCGTGGAGTATTGCCACGACCTCGGCCGGCCCCCGGCCGATCCGCGGCTACGGGCCGCCCTGCGTCTGCCGACGCCCCTGGTTGAGGTCTGCCGCGGGCTCTGCTCGCACCTGCGTGCACGGTATCCGGCCTTTTATCTCGGCGTCTCGGAGGACACCGCGGGCTGGCTGGGCGAGGAGGCCGAGCAGACGCGGGCGGAGGACCTGGGGCGGACCGATACCTTCCGTTTCGAGGAGGAGCGGATCCTCGCGGCGGCTTTGACCGCCTTGGGCGCGGACCGCTGGGCGGCGGCGCTCGCCTGGGCCGTTCCGCGGGTGGAGGGGGAGAGCTTCTGGCTGCAACGGGAACCGGCGCGGATCTCGGCCTGGAAGCTGGTGGAGGCGGCGGCCCGTCTGGGCGAGGCCATCGAAGCGGCGGGGCTAACCCTGCAACCCGTCGCCGACCTGAACGCGGCGGTCGAACGCTACCAGGAGCTTGGCTTCAAGGTCGATCAGGCCCATCGGCACCTGGAGCAGCGGCGCATGGCGCTCCTCTATCCTCAGGTCCCGGAGTTCGAGACCCTGCGCCACCGGCTGGACCGGGTGGCGGGGCTCTGGCGCGACTGGGCCGAGATCTGGGCGCTGGACTTCAACGCGCTTTGTCTCGCCAGCGGCTTCCTGCCGGAGCCGCGGTTGCAACAGCGCACCCTGTTCCGCGAGGTCGTGGAGCCCTTGGCGGTCGCGAACGGGCCGACCGCGCTGTTTCTGATCGACGCCCTGCGCTACGAGATGGGCGAGGAGCTGTTTCGGCTGCTGGGCGAGGCACCGCTGACCCGGGGACGGCTCCAGGCGCGCCTGGCCGAGCTGCCGACGGTCACCGCGGTCGGCATGAATGCGCTGGCCCCGGTGATGCAGGAGGCGCGCCTCACGCCGGTCCTGACGGACGGGCTGATCCGCGGCTTTCGCACGGGCGAGTTCGGGGTCTGCGGGCCAGAGGAGCGCAAGCGGGCGATGCACGCCCGGGTCGGCGGCCCGACCGCGCCCTGGTTGACACTCGATGAGGTACTGGCGCGCGGCGCGGAGGGGTTGAAGAAGACCTTGGCGCGGGCGCGGCTGGTGGTGGTGTCGAGCCTGGAGATCGACGAGGCGGGTGAGAACGGGGTCGGTCCGGCCTTCTTTGATCATGCCATCCAACGCCTGCGCGCCGCTTGGCGGCTGCTGCGGGATGCGGGCGTGCGCCGCTTCGTCATCACCGCCGACCACGGCTTCCTGCTGGTGGACGCCGCCACGGCGTCCGTCCAGGGCCATGGGCGGAAGGTCGATCCCGGTCGCCGACACGTCCTGTCCCCCCATGCGGCGAACCACCCCGGCGAGGTCCGCGTACCCCTGGCAGCCCTGGGTTACGAGGGCACCGAGCTGCACCTGATGATGCCCCAAGGCCTGGCCCAGTTCGACAAGGGACTTGATGCAGGCCGGCGACGGCAGGGTTTCGTCCACGGCGGAAACAGCATGCAGGAGCGGGTGATCCCGGTCTTGACCTTGGAGCACCGGGCCGCCGCCGGGGTCGATACCATGCAATACGGGATCGAGGCGCGCGTGCTGGACGCGGTGGCCGGGATGCATTGCATCGCGGTCCAAGTGGTGCCGCGCAGTCAGGAGGCCCTGGACTTTGGCGGTACCACCGAGGTGGAACTGGCCCTGCGGGTCCCGGAGACGGCCGCGGTGCAGGTCGATCTATGCCAGGTCCGGGGTGGGGCACGACTGGTTGGCGGCGTCGTCGCGGCGCGGGTCGGGGAACCGTTCGAGCTTTTCTTCCGGCTGACCGGCGCGGACGATGCCCGGGTCCTGGTGGAACTGGTCCACCCCACGGCCCAGACCGATGTGACCCCCCGCACGGTCGAGGGGCGGTTTGCGGTGACGCCGTCGCGCACGGGACTGACCGGGGGGCGCCCCGCGAGCGATGAATCCGCCAGCCAGTGGCTCACCCGCTTTGCCGACGAGGCGGTGCAGCAAGTGTTTGCCCATCTCGCCGCTCACGGTGCCGTGACCGAGTCCGAGGCCGCGACCCTGCTCGGCGGCCAGCGGGCGGCGCGGCGCTTTGCGCTCCGTTTCGAGGAGTACGCCCGCAATGCCCCCTTTGGCGTCCGTATCGATGTCGTTGCGGGGGTAAAGCGCTACGTGAGAGACGGTAACGAACCATGACGACCCTGACTCGCCACGACTTGGAGCATCTGTTTGAGGCCTTGCGCAAGGGCCTGGTACCCGAGCGCGGGCTCGACACGTTCGCGGTCGGCATCGAGAAGCAGCGCCTGGAGATGGGCCGGCAACTCGACCTGGTTCGCCACGGCGAGGGCACGGTCAAATTCCTGCGCGGTGCCTACGGGTGCGGCAAGACCTTCATGGCCCGCCTCACCCTGGCGGATGCCCAGTCACAGGGCTTTGCGACCAGCTTCGTGGTGGTCTCGGACAACGACCTCCGCTTCCAGCGCTTCGACGACGTCTATCGCAAGGTGGTGACCGAACTCGGGACCAACCTGTGTCCGCGCGGCGCGCTCGGGGACATCCTGGACCGCTGGATCGCGCATGTGGAGGAGGGGCTGATCGCGGCCGGGGAGGACGAGACGGCCCCCGATTTCGACCACAAGGTGCGGCACCGCCTGGACGAGGACCTCGCGGCCCTGACCGGCGGCCGGGCGCCCCAGGACTTCGTGCGGGTCGTGCAGACCATCTTCGACCTGAAGCAGCGGGGCGAGGTGGGCGAGGCGGGGGCCTTGATCTCCTGGCTCTCGGGCAGCGGCAACGTGGCGGCCTCGGCCAAGAAGGCGGCGGGCATCAAGGGCGACATCGAGAGCCGCAGCGCGCTCGATTATCTGCGCGGTGTGCTGGAGATCGTGAAGGCGGCCGGCTTCAAGGGGCTCGCCATCGTCATCGACGAGGCCGAGACGATCCTGCGGATGCGCCGGGACTCGCGCCACAAGTCGCTCAACGGCATTCGGCAGATTGCCGATGCCGCCGGGTCCTATCCGGGCCTGCTGTGGGTCTTCACCGGTACCCCGGAGCTGTTCGACTCCCGGGCAGGGGTCGCGGGGCTCGCACCACTCGACGAGCGGATTCGGTTCCTGAAACAGGGTCGGTTTGCGAGTCTACGCCAGGCGCAACTGGAGCTCACGCCCTTCACGGCCGAGCGCCTGCGGGCGGTGGCGGTGCGGCTGCGCGAACTCTACCCGACGCGCGACCACGAACGGGTGGAGCGGTGCATCGACGATGCCTTCATCGACCGCCTGGTGGCCGAGGTGACCCGCGGCTTCAAGGGGGACGTGGGCGTGGTCCCGCGCCAGTTCCTGCGCGAACTCATCACCCAGATGGACCTGGTCGACGAGCACGCGGACTATGACCCGGCGGCCGAATACGGCTTCGCGCCCGCGGACCTGAGCGACGAGGAGCGCTACCGGATGGAGGGCGAGCGCATCCCGATCCCCGACGCGGACGACGACCTGGTGCCGGCCGAGGACACCTGGTGAGCGTCTTCGCTCGGTTTCCGCCCCGGCTGCAACAGGCCATCGTGGGGCGGTTGGGCTGGTCGAGTCTGCGGCCCGTCCAGGAGGAGGCGGGGGGCGCGCTGCTCGACGGCTGGAACGCGGTGATCCTGGCCCCGACGGCGGGCGGCAAGACCGAGGCCGCGTTCTTTCCGATCCTCGCGGGCCTGATCGAGTCGCCCGCGCGGGGTGTGGCGGCCATCTATGTCGCGCCGATCAAGGCCCTGCTCAACAACCAGTCGGAGCGCCTGGACCTCTATACCGGGATGGTCGGCCTGGGCCGCTTCGTCTGGCACGGCGATACCCCGGCGCATGAGCGCCGCGGCTTTCTCCGCGAGCCCTGTGAACTGCTGATGACCACGCCGGAGTCCCTGGAGGTGATGCTGATGTCGCCCCGGGTCGATGCGGCCGCGCTGTTTGCGGACCTGCGGGTCCTGGTGGTCGACGAGGTCCACGCCCTGGCGGGCACGGACCGGGGCGCGCACCTGATGAGCGTCATCGAGCGGCTGGCCCGGCTGTCGCGTCATGACCTGCAACGCGTGGGACTGAGCGCCACGGTCGGCAACCCGGAGGCCATTCTCGGGTGGCTCGGCGGGACCTCCGGGCGGCCCGGGCGGGTCATAGCCCCGCCGTCGCCACCCGCCCGGCGGCGGCTGCACATCGTCTACCGACCGGACGGCACCGCGCTCGCGGCCGGCGCCGCGAAGCTGGCGCAGGGGGTCAAGAGCCTCTTCTTCTGCCAGACCCGGGCGATGACGGAGGCCTTTGGCGAGCAGATGCGCCGCCTGGGCGCCGCCGTGATGGTGCATCATAGTGCCGTCTCGAAGGAGGAACGCGACCTGGCGGAGGCGACCTTTCGGACCGGCCAGGCGGGAACCGCGGCGTGCATCGTCTGTACCTCGACGCTCGAACTCGGCATCGACGTGGGCGACCTGGATAGCGTGTTGCAGGCGGACGCCCCGGACACCGTCGGGTCCTTCCTGCAGCGCCTCGGGCGCACGGGTCGGCGGGCCGGGCAGGTGGCGAACACGACCTTTCTATGCGCGAGCGTGGATGCGGTGGTCCAGGCGGTCGCCCTGGTCGAGTTGGCTCGCGACGGCTGGGTCGAGTCGATCGCCATCGATGAGCGCTGCTGGCCGGTCCTGATCCATCAGTTGGTCGCCCTGTCGCTGGCCGAGGACGGGATCGGTCCGGAGGACGCCTGGTCGCGGCTCGAGCGGGTGCCCGACTTTCGCGGTATCGCCCGTGCGGAGTTCGAGCGACTGGTCGACTGGTTGGTGCGGGAACGCTCGCTGCGGCTCGCGGGCGGCCGGCTGGTGGTGGGACCGACGATCGAGCGCGCCTTCGGCCGCCGCCAGTTCCGCGACCTCTATTCGGTCTTTTCGAGCCCCCAGAGCTACAGCGTCCAGACCGCCGCCGGCCGGCCCCTGGGCAGCCTCAATCAGGACTTCGTGGACCGTCTGGTGGACGGCGTGAGCTGCTTCCTGCTCAGCGGGCGGGCCTGGACCGTCCTGCACGTGCAGCACGACGACCGGCGCGTGATCGTGGAGGCGGCACCGCGGGGCCGGGAGCCCAGTTGGGGCGGGTATCTTCCGCAGTTCCTGGGCCACACCCTGTGCCAGCGCATGCTCGCGGTCCTCACCGATGATCTGGACTATCCCTATCTGTCCGAGCCGGCCCGCGAGGCGCTCGCGGCCAAACGGGCGGAGATGCAGCCGATTCTCTCCCCCGGGGTCGGTGGCATCGAACTGGACCGGGACGAGATCCGCTGGTGGACCTTTGCCGGCGGCGCCATCAACGCGACCCTGCGCCACGCACTGAAGCATCTGTCGGACGATTGGACCATCACGACGGACAACTGTCTGGTGCGCCTGCGCGGGTCCGGCCTGGAAGGGCGGGCATTCAACGATCGGCTGAGGATGCTCGGCCAGGATGGATTCTGGGACGACGAGGGACTCTGGCGAGCGGTTACGGAGACGCTCCCGAGCTACCGATTGAGCAAGTTCCAACCCCTGATGCCGCCCGGGATCGAGCGCGAAGTCCTCGCGCGCTATTTGCTGGACATGCAGGGCGCCAAGGCGTGGCTCGCGCGAGCGAACAAGGGTTATTCTTGATCCGATGTGAGTATTGACAGTTGCGCTGATTACCCAGCGCCTCAAGAGGTCTCGAAGATGTCCGCCCCCTCCGCCATGTCTCCAGATTTCAATGTCGGTGACCTCGCCATCCTCCAGCACTCGGTGTTCCATCCCGAGTACGACGGTGCCCTGGCGGAGATCATCGACGCTGAGAAGTGCCGTGGATCGGTGACGCCCTCGGGGCGGCGTCGGCCCGTCCAGGCGCTTTACCGGGTACGGGTGATCGCGCCGGTTGACGGCGAGGTTCTCTTCTCGGTTGCCCGTTACCAGCTTCGGCCCCTGGATGGCGTCGCGTTCGGATGGGCGCTTCCCCGGGCAGAACCCGAGCGACATTTCAGTCCTGGGGCATTGAGGCCGTCTCCGGACAGGCACGGCCAGGGTTCGCGGGCATTGCGCATGGGAATCTGCCAGGCATGAGTCTCCCATCAAGAATCGCTGAGTTCGGCTGGTTAGGTGCCGGCTGGGCGGTGTGTAAGGGTGGAACCGACGATCCCGATTTCTATCCGCCGATCGACGACAGTGAGGCCCTGCGTCACTGGCTCGCCGGCTTCGGCGCCGCCTGGGTCGAGTGCCCGGAGGGCGAGGCCGTGGAGTCGATGCTAAACGGCGACGGCCTGGGTGGTGAGTCGGTCGAGGAGGCACTGGTGCGCACGCTGGAAACTCGGCAAGACCTGCTGTATGCCCTCTGGGGGCTTGGGCTGGGAAAGATTCCCCGCGTCTTGCACTGAAGGGGCCTGCGCTCCAGGCGCTGCATGCGGCTGGCCGCCCCGCTTCCCGCATTCCCCTAAAAAAACCGAATCTTCAGCCCTCACGCTCATCCGTCCTGATTGGGTACTCTGGCTTCTCGGGTCTTGCTTCGTAGCCGTGTTGCTGGCGCCGCTTGGCGATCTTCTGGATCTGGGCTTGGCCGTCGGCATAGGACTCCATGCCGGTGCTGCGCATCCCACCCAGCCGTGATTGCAGTCCGCCCCAGACCGTGACCAGGGTCCAGTCGCCGAACAGGTTATTCTTCGAGGTGGGCATGTATAGCAGCGGCCTTTGTCGGTGTGCAGCGCCGCGTACTGGCTCAACACCGTGTCCCTAACCCCTTGCCTCCCCGGCGATCCGCGCGCATAGTATCGAATTGGCCCCGCGTCCTGCTCGGTTGAGGGCTAGGCCTCTGTACGGACTGGTGAAATCGGATCGAGGGCTCGACTATGCAATTCCCGCACCATATCAAATCACTGTTGCCGGTTGCCATCGGCGGTCTGCTCGCCGCCGCGCTCACGCCCTGGCCCCTGAGCGCGGCTGAAACCACCGGCACACCCGGTGCCCCCAACGCCACCACCACCATCCCGGGCGATCAGTTGCCGCCCCTGCCGCAGAAGTTCGAGGGGGTGATTCGGGACACGGCGGCCGAATCCCAGCCCTATTGGCCGGCCCGGGTGGTGCCACCCAAGGGGGCGCCCAATGTCCTCTTGGTCATGACCGACGACGCCGGTTATGGCGTGGCCGGCACCTTCGGCGGAGTGATCCCGACCCCGGCGCTCGACCGCATCGCGCAGAATGGACTGCGCTATACCAACTTCAACTCGACGGCCCTGTGCTCGCCGACCCGCGCGGCGCTGATTACCGGGCGTAACCACCACTCGGCGGGCTTTGGCGAGATCACCGAGTTGGCCACGGGCTTCCCGGGCTACGACAGCGTCATCGGCAAGGACAAGGCGACCATCGGCCGCATCCTCCGCGACCACGGTTACCACACCGCCTGGTTTGGCAAGGACCACAACACCCCGGACTTTCTGGCCAGCCAGGCAGGGCCCTTCGACCAGTGGCCGACCGGCCTGGGCTTCGACTACTTCTATGGCTTCCTCGGCGGTGACACCAGCCAGTGGCAGCCGAACCTCTTTCGCAATACCACCCAGATCTATCCTTTCGCCGGTCGACCGGCGGGGACCTGGAACCTGACGACGGCGATGGCCGACGATGCCATCGACTATATCAAGCGCATGCACGCGCTCACCCCCGAGCAGCCGTTCTTCGTCTATTACGTCCCCGGCGGGACCCATGCCCCGCATCAACCGACCAAGGAGTGGGCGGAGCGGATCGGCGCCCTGCACCTGTTCGACGGGGGTTGGAACGCGCTGCGCGAGACCATCTTCGCCAACCAGAAGCGCCTCGGTGTCATCCCCCGGGATGCCAAGCTGACCCCCTGGCCCGACGATCTGCTCAAGCGGTGGGAGACGCTCGGCGCGGATGAACAGAGGCTCTTCATCCGTCAGGCGGACGTCTTCGCCGCCTATGTCGCCTATACCGATCACGAGATCGGGCGGGTGATTCAGACGATCGAGGATTTGGGCAAGCTCGACAACACCCTCGTCATCTACATCGAGGGCGACAACGGGACCAGCGCCGAGGGGACCATGATCGGCACCTGGAACGAGATGGCCGCCTTGAACGGATTCAATCTGAGCGTGGCCGAGCAGCTCGAACGCTTCTATGACCTCTGGGGCACCGACCGGACCTATAACCATATCGCGACCCCCTGGGCCTGGGCCTTCGACACGCCGTTCTCCTGGACCAAGCAGATCGCCTCCCACTTCGGCGGGGTGCGGCAGGGGATGGCCATCGCCTGGCCCAAGGTCATCAAGGACAAGGGAGGCATCCGCCAGCAGTTCCACCATGTCATCGACATCGTCCCGACCATCCTGGAGGCGACCGGCATCGCGCCGCCGGAATCGGTCGACGGCATCCGGCAGAGTCCCATCGAAGGGGTGAGCATGGGCTATACCTTCGATGCCAAGAATGCGCAGGCCCCCTCGACCCACCATACCCAGTATTTCGAGATGATGGGCGACCGCGGTCTCTATCATGACGGCTGGTTTGCCGGGACCGAGGTCCGTCGCTACCCCTGGAACAGTTTCGCCCCGGTGGGAAACCCGATGGACTACCCATGGCACCTCTGGGACCTCGGCAAGGACTGGACCCAGACCGAGGACCTGGGGGCCAAGTACCCGGAGCGGCTGAAAGAGCTGCAGCGGCTATTCTGGGCGGAGGCCAAGAAATATCAGGTCCTACCCCTGGACAATTCATTTGCGACGCGGTCCATCGTCCCGAAACCGAGCATCACCGCGGGGCGGGATACCTTCGTCTGGTCCGCGCCGATGATCGGCATCCCCCGGGGCGACGCCCCCTTGGTGCTCAATACCTCCTATCGCATCGAGGCGCAGATCGAGGTCCCGCAGGGCGGTGCCGACGGCATGCTGATCACCCAGGGCGGGCGCTTCGGCGGCTATGGCTTCTATCTGGTGAAGGACCGGCCGGTCTTCCTGTGGAATGTGCTCGACATGGAGCGGGTGCGCTGGGAAGGCCCGGAATTGACGCCCGGCAAGCATGTGTTGGCATTCGATTTCAAATACGACGGCCTCGGCATGGACACACTCGCCTTCGGCAGCCCGAGCGGCATCGGCCAGGGCGGCACCGGGACGCTCAAGGTGGACGGTCAAGAGGTCGCCAGCCGGCGGATGGAGCGCACGATTCCCTTCACATTGCAGAGCGACGAGAGTCTCGACATCGGCTCCGATACCCTGACCGGGGTTAACGACACGGACTACCAGCCACCCTTCGCCTTCACCGGCAAGATCGGCAAGATCACGCTGACGCTCGATCCACCGAAGCTCAGCCCCGAGGATATCCGCCGGTTGAAGGAGGCCGCGGCCACGGCGGCGGCCATACGCGAATAAGGCGCGCATCGCGGGCGGGGCGACGCGCCCCGCCCGTCCGGGAAGGTGGCGGCGCCCAGCCGCACATTCGCCGTCATCGGCTATTTCGGAAACAGAAATTGCACCTGGAAGCGGATCGTCCAATCGCTTTCGTTCTGGGGCGCGACGACATTATAGTAAGCCGACAACTGCATATCGACGGGCAAGGGTCCGAAATGGAAGATCTTGCCGACGCCGCCGCCGAGCGGAACCGTCCAGCGGTCGCTGGAGCCTGCCTGCCAATCGACCGTAATGATTGGAGAGGATGTGAGATAAAAGCCGGTGAAATTATAGTTGAACCCGGGCTCAATGAGACCGTGGTTATAGGCCCCGCCGCTCTTGCCGCTGGTCAGGGACCAGACGTTATTTACCAATATGCCGTAGACCCAGCGGCTCTTTTGTTCGATCGACTTTGGCCATTTTTCGTCGTGCCCTTGCGCGTAACCGCCTGAGGGTCGTCCTGTAATCTATATGTTATAATAATTGGAATTTTAACACTACTCGACGGCCAGGCGGGCGAGTACCACCACCGGGATGGGGTCCGGCATATTGCGCCGCAGCCGGTCGGTGGCGAGCTCCGCGGCCACCGCGCTCGATGCCAAGGCGTAATAGGCAACGACCCTTCGTGAGTCGCAGACTACGAAGGTCCGCGAGGCCCCGCTCGTCTGATTGCGTAGCGCCCGCTGGTTGAGCCAGGTGTCGAGCATCGCGTAGCCGCAGGCGAACCCGGTGCAGTCGTGCTGATCGGTCAGCGGCTGCGGGGCTCCGAGGGTCGAGGCGTTTCCCAGGGCGGCACACCCTGCATGGTCTTGCGCAGTTGCGCGTTGGGCTGCGGCGGCTCATCGAGCCGGGCCTGGAAGGCGGCAAAGGCATCGCCGCCGACGCGCAACAAGGCCCGGTCGAGCAGGGTCTCCTCTGCCGCAAGCCGAGTGGCATCGAGGATAAACTCAGTGCGATTCATTCCCTTCGCAACGGCGGCGCGGTCGATCAAATCGCGCTCCTCAGCTTTGATGTGCAGATTCAGGGTCTGACGTTTGGCGGGCGGTTCGTGAATCGTCGGCATGGCCGTATCTCCAGTTGGCACCGATACTAGCACGCGCGTAACGACAATGTCATCACTGCGGCAATGGTCCACGAAAGGCCAGATTGCCGTGACGCGACACCCACCTCCCAGGCCCCAGCGGAGTTACCCGGGCGAGACCAGGCAGGGCCTTAGGGTGCGGTTCGTTCCTCACCGCACCCTACAAGCAACCGGCAACCCTTACGAAGATGTCCGCATACCAGAGGCTGACCCCTGCCGGCGCGACCTCTTTCTTCACGGTCAATTGCGCCGAACGCCAAGGCAATCGCTGGCCGATCACATCGAGCGACTGCGCGCGGTGGTGCGTGCGGTGCGACAGCGGCATCCGTTTGAGATCGACGCCATGGTTGTGTTGCCGGAGCACTTGCACTGTATTTGGACGCTGCCGCCCGGCGACGCCGATTACAAGGCCCGCTGGGCGCTGATCAAGGCCGGGTTCTCGCGTACCCTGCCCGGCGGGGAATACCGTTCGGACAGCCGGCGCAAGCGTGGTGAGTGTGGTCTCTGGCAACGCCGCTATTGGGAGCATGTGATCCGCGACGAGCGGGATTTCGAGCGCCATGTCGATTACATCCATTGGAACCCGGTCAAGCATGGCTGGGTGACACGGGTCCGTGATTGGCCCTATTCGAGCTTTCATCGCTACGTTCGCGGGGGGATACTGCCGCCGGATTGGGGCTGGTCCGATCCGGAAGATTGGGACCTTGGCGAGCGCGCCGACCAAGTGGTCGGGGATGCGGAATGATCCAGATGCCGTTTCAGCTGCACGCGGTGCGGTTCGTTCCTCACCGCACCCTACGAGCTGGCGGAGAATCCACCGGTCCGGCTGCAGGGTGCGGTGAGCTTGCGAACCGCACCGGTTCATCGCCCGCAAACGGTGCGATTCGCTGCGCTCACCGCACCCAACGGCCTACGGGCTACGCCCTTGGCGCTGGGGGCGGGCGTCGGCTGGGACGGGGAGCGCGGGGTCAATTCTCGCATCGAAGGCGTGACGGTGGGTCCGCTTCGCTTGACCCACCCGACGACGCTTCGCCTTGGCATAAAGTCCATCTACAACATCATTTGCATTCACGCATCGATGCGGCGTTGCGCGGCTGGCTCAAGACCCGCGCGAGCGACCACGGCCAGCATACCAACTGACGAAGCGCTCCTCGGGGGCCCACTGCGTGTTGCGTTGCTGGGCTGCTTGTTCGATGGCGGCGGCGTCGGCCCCCTGCAGGAGCGCGCGCTTATTGGCCGCACGGGCATACGGTAGCATGGCCGCGGCCGTGGCCATCACCATGTAGTTCTGGGCGCCGACCCCGACCCCCGCGAGGGCATCGAGCGCAGCGTTCACCGCTGTCGGCACGTCGTTTGGGTTGGCGATCCGCAGCGTTGCCGCCACCGAGGCGTTCAGCTTCGGCACGTACTGAGTGATCAGGCAGGCCGACAGATCGGTCCACGCATCTGGACATTCTTTCGTGACGGCGGCGCCGCCGATCCACAACTCGGTTGTTGGCACCGCCAGTGTGCTGGAGCTGCGGCGGGCGGGCCTGGATGATGTCCTGAAACATGATGAGCATGAAGCCGACCAGGAACCCGATGTCGGCCAGGGCGTGCAGGTTCCCGTCCCTTGACCAGCGGCGCCAACGCGCTGTAATGCGTCATCAACGATTGCAGGTTCCCATAGCGCTGCGCGATCTCGCTGTACTGCTGCGCGACATCGTCTTTGGCGCTGCGGATTTGTTCGATCACCTGTTTGGCATACGGGTTCTGGTGCAGAGAGGCCGCCTGCGCCGCCTGGCCGATCAGGTCGTCGAGCAGCAGCTTCGTCATCTCCAGGGCAATCACGGGCGCGGCCTTTTCGGCGAAGTCACGGGCCATCCCGGTATCGTGCTGACCCAGGTTGTGGAGCATGGCGCCCAGGCCATGCGGTGCCAGTTCCATGAACGCCTTCTCCGGTTCGGTCAGTGCCACGTTGCCCCAACGGAATTTCTCCACCAGCCCGACGGCACCCGCATTTTCGGGATCGCCCAACAGAATCCGCGAGGTGTACTGGGCGAAACCCACCAGGTCGGTCACCGAGACGATCGTGGGATGCAGGCAGCCGTTGACGCCGCGGGTGTCGCAACTCCACCGTTGCACGGTCTGCGTCGTCCGGCGGGCGGGGTCCCGCTCGTGGCTGGCCGGGCCCCAGAGCAGATCGCGCACCGAGAGCACGTTCCCGCGCAACGGCGTGAGGCCCGGACTCTCGCCTTTGCCGTCGGGGGCGGCCTCGGCCGGGCCGACGATGAGCGAGCCGGTGACACTCATGATGGCTTCCAGCAGCGCATCGTCGCCCCCCGTGAAGCGGGACGCGACGCTGGTGCGCTTGAGCGCTTGCCAGACGAGATTGCCTTGCAGGCTGGCCTCGCCCCGCTGCTCGTCGCTGAAGTTGTTCTTCGCCTGGGTGGCCGGGCTGGTCCCGGTCG
>CAYYAY010000043.1:0-16636 GCA_964470155.1 uncultured Lamprocystis sp.
AAGACCGGACGCGGAGCGCCCGCCCGGCATTCCCACGCGGAGCGTGGGAACGAGACGCCGCGCCGTCGGCGCTTAACTTACTGGCAGTGACGCTGGAGCGTGGGAGCCAGATGACAATGAATCAACGGGACGCATCGAGTCATGATGGATAACGACCCCCTCTGTGCTGAAGCGGCACCTGGACGCCTTGCGCCCCTTGTCCAAGGGGGCCTTGGAGTCGCTGGAGGCGTGGTATGAGGTGGAGCTGACCTATACCTCGAACGCGCTCGAAGGCAATACCCTGACACGCCAGGAGACGGCACTGGTGTTGGGGCAGGGAATCACGCTCCGGGGCAAGCCGCTCAAGGACCATCTTGAGGCGATCGATCACCAGGACGCCTGGCGCTTGGTGCGGGAACTGGCGCAATGCGGGGCGCCGATCGTGGACGCGCTGGAAACCCGTCATGTCAGCGGGGACACCGCTCCCTGGCAGGCTTTCATGACGGCGCGACTGATCAAGAGCCTGGAGCGTTATCTGGAGATCCTGGAGAAGGAGCAAGGTCCAGCGGGGGCGGAGGCATGATGGCGGTGTTCAAGGTCTTTCAACGGCTGTTCAGCATCTACACCTGTGCAGCGGACGACGGGGCTCCGGCGCCTTTGCTGACCGGCCTGGCGCGCCTGGGCGCGGACGGGGGCCGCTGGGGTGATCAGTCGCCAACTGCTGGGGCTGAGATAGAACCTGAGCGGCGATCGGGAGGCAATCGCGGCGGTGTTGGCCACCCAACTGCCGCATGAGCGCGGCCGATGCCGACCCCTGGCGCCTCAACTATACCAGTTGTTGTTGGTTTTTCGTTTCTCGTTTTTCGTAACCCGATGCTTGATAAGCACTAACGAAAAACGAGAAACCGAAAACTGATAACCGTTCGGTATATGAACGCCGGGCGCTCCTCCCGTGGGTCGTCGGGGCCGTGTTCGCCGCGGTCACCGCGGGTCTGTGGGAACTGCTGACAGGGGCTTTTCACTGGCTCGCGTGCCTGGCGCTCGTCATGGCGCTGACTGGGGCCGGGGTGCCGTGCGGATCGCGAGCGCTTTGCGGCCTTCACGGTCAGCGCCGCGCCGCCCGCCGGTCGACCCGCCACCCCGGCTCCGGGCGACTCCCCGCCGGCAGCATCCTCAGCGGAGTCTGCTCCTCAATGCCTGTACGCCCCCACGGGGGGCAGGGCGCCCGGCAGCAGCCGACCCCGGCGCTGGTGCGGATCAAGCACGATGCGCTCCTGCCCAACCGGTTCCGTGCGGACGTCAGGGAATGCGATGAACGCTTCGATGCGACGTGACTTGTCATCCCGATTGTCTTCGCGGCCAGTCTGGGCACCCGCACGGTACTCGGGGCGGCGCTCACCCGCCGACTGTCCGGCGCCGACTTGGACATCCGCGTTTGAAGGCGTCTCGATTCTGCGGACGACCTCAGGTCATCAGTTCCCGACTACCGAGCACGCCCCGCAAGACGGGGGACAACAGATCGACCGAGTCTTCATCGTAGCGGCCATGGTTACGGACCGCGCAGGAAAAGCCGACGCGAATGCGGGCGCGGACCAGCAAACGGCCTGAAATCGGCTCGAAAGCCAGTGGATTTACCCGCATGACGACCCGCGCCATGCCGTCGAGCGGCGGGGCCGGGCGCAGCACCGCGGCGGCGGGGGGGAACCACCCGGCGCGCTCGAAGGCCGCGGGGTCCGGTTCCGCCACCGCCCGCGTCCCCTCGAGTTGCGGACGGGGGACGGCGCGCAGTTGGACGCGCTCCTGCCCCACGTCCTCCCGATCCACCCCCACGTGCACCCCGTCCGGATCGAAGTCCGCACCGAACGGCAAGGCGACCGAAAAGACCTGGGCCGGCACCCGCGGCAGGCCAGGGTTGTCCAGGACGCGCCCGCCGACAAGATCCACCTGGTCGATAAAGCCCTCGCCGCACCGGGAGGCCCAGTAACCGTCCAGGCGATAATCAATCGCGACCTGCATCCGCTCGCCACTGCCGCGACGTTCGCGGGCATAGCTCACGCGGGGCACATTGGCCTCACCGCGATGCCGGGTGTTGTCGCCGACCGCAATCCATTCCGGGGCGGCCTGTTCAACAGGAATGGCTCTACCCATGTCTTTACTCCGAACCGGTTGCTGACCGGTCATTCAGATCGCTGTTGTTCACGATGGGGTGCGGATCGGGGCGGCCGGATCGCCCAAAAGAATCGACATTGCTGCCGTATCCAAAAACAAGGAATAGGCGGATTCGGAGTCCGGGTCGGAATCGCGAGCGTCCAACAGTTTAATGATCGCAGCGCGGTAGGCATCCCCGATGCGGCATCGCTCGCTCGCGCAAATTGCGGCCATCAGTTCCGTGTGAAAAACATCATTCGCTTCCGAAAACGACGGCCGGGTAGACCCTAAGAACCAAAGTGCTCGCCCGGTAGCCAGTGCGGTGGTCCCCAAGGGGTCATGCTGCATACAGTCAGCAATTCCGGCACAGGAGCCGCAGCCGGGCCTTGGTTCGTCGGGTGCGGCCGTGCAGCACGCCACGCTGACAACGCCGTTTACACCAGCCCAAGAAACCGCGGCTTCGCCGGGCCTCGGCCAGGTCACATTTTCATCCAGCATCCAGCAGTATCTCCGCCCATGACCACGGAAGGTGGCGACCGAGGGCGCTCCACCGAAAAGCTGATCCACATGTGATGGATCAATGGGTTGATTGATTGCCGGGCCACGCGTACAGTCCGCGATCAAAGGGTGAGTGGCATGATTCATATCGATGACCTGCCTGACGTTCCGCGGATAATCCCAATTGGCGACAGCCCCGCAAAGAAACAACCAATGGCGCCATGGTTGGGTGGCGTGCTCGCAATAGGCGTGCAGTCGTGCCGGGTCATCGAACGGCAGGCGACCGATTGCGAATCGTGGGACCGATCCCTCGCTGTCGCGATCGAATTTCGCATACCTTAGATCGGACAGCAGGCGAATACCCGTCAACCGTTCATCCCAAGTGCGATACCGAGCATAGCGATAAAAGGGAATTGTCTCATCGCCGCCCGCCAGCAAAACATAGTCGGGCTTATCGGCAGCCTTCATCGAGCGCTGATCGAGTTGGTCCAGTATCCACTGCGTTCGTTGCTCCGGTGCGGCTGCCGACGATGCGCTCTCGACCTCGACCGATTCAAGCAGGTCGAACCTGGCTTTGTGCTCCTCAAGTAAAGGCGCAATGGCCGCCAGGTTCGTGGCCGTTCCGACCGCCAGGTAGCGCTTGCGGCGGGGCGATCGGCCTCCCTCAACAGAGTGCCCACCGGGCGGACCCTCGGGTTGATCGCCACCCGTGCCGTCCAGGGCCGGCCCCTTCATACCGGGAAATGATTGATTCTCAGACCAGCCGAGAACCTGATACGCCAGGGGGGAAGAAAGGTCCGGTCCGGAGAAGGTTGGCCCGGCGAAGTCCACAGACTGCTGTGCCGAGATCCCTCGGATTTGAATCCGTGCTGACCGCAGCATCTTGAAGACACGGGTACGTGGCTCGTATCGAAATGGGCAAAACTCGACCGTCGCGCATGGGACGCCGTCGAGGGTGACGGATTGCGCCCCGATCTGTAGCACATGACGAGGCTGCTCGTAGTCCTTACGAACCAAAAAGCTTGCAGTGCCTCCCTCCACCTGCGGGTCCGGCACCGGCAGCACGCCGACCCAGTCCGACGGCAACGGCAGGTCGCACCAATCGTCCTCGACCAGGTCCAGGATCTCGGCCGTCAGTTCATACATGGAAATTGGAAGGGCCACGCGCTTCGTAGTGACCGGCAGCGCCGGGGTACCCGGCCGCCCCAAGACACGTAACCCATCGCCGGCCAATTCCAAATAGACCCCATGGGTGGTCGCGACGGTCCGATACCGCATTGCCCCGAGAGTAAACCGCAATGTGCCAGCGCTGCGGCTCATTACCGTGTCCGGTTTCGTGACCGCCACGATGCGTTCGTCGATGGTCCAATCCGAAGCGCCGACTCGGCCGCCGGAAAACGCAACCCAATCCCCGTATCCGTTGGATTTGACCGCGATGGGGTAGTCGCCGAAAGCATCAAGGACGTGGCGCTCGACAACATCAAGGTCTTTAGGATCGCCGGTCTTTGGCAGGTAAAACGCAACGCTTGGATTACGCGTCTTGTCTGCTAGGTCTGTCATCTCGCCGTAAGCCGTAAATACGCCGATACGGCAACGCGCCTGCTCTTTTGTGAGCCAATCGATCAATTCCGCTCCGGCCGAGTGCGGAACATTTCGCCTATCCATTTTAAGATCGGTGAGGACCAGACCGATTGAACTACGATTGGCCTTAAACTCCTCCATGGCCGCCAGATGGTTTTTGGCGGTAAAGGCCGGCAGATCGAGTCCCTCAATGAGTTCGCGCAGATTGTCGCGCATATGCCTTTCGTCATCGACGATCAGGACTCCGTTTGGAATCGGATGCGATCTGTGTTCTTTAGATGCTGATAGCCCTGTGCTCATCTATCTGGTATCCTGGCAGTTTGCTAATGAAGCGCCCGCTGAAGTGGGTGCCAGCGGCAGTTTGACGCGAAAACAAGCCCCCGCACCATCATCGCGTTGCAATGCCTGGATTGAGCCCTGATGTGCCTCGATCACCTGCTTTGCGATGGCCAATCCTAACCCGAGCCCCTTGGCCCCCTTGGTTGTGTAGTAGGGCTGGAAGAGATCTTCAGCGTTTACGATTCCTGGGCCGCGGTCCAAGACCTCAATCACGGCATCTCGCGGGCCGTCGGTAAAAAGCCGAATGACAACATCGTTCGTCTGCGGCTCCTTGCACTCGAGTACGGCCTCCCATGCATTCTGCAGCAGGTTTTCAATCACCCGCCGCAGCAGGCGGGGTCGTCCGCTGACCATGAGGAGCGGGCCTGTGTTCTTCTCAACGCCGGTAAGTTCCGCGACGGGCTGCCTGAACCGTTCTCCGAGCGTCGAGGCGAACCGATCGGGAAGGCCGTTCAAGGCCTCGTCGATGATCTCCTGCAGCGCGACCTCAAGCGTGGCCTGGCCTTCTTGATGATTCGCGAGCCACCGGAAATCGTCAACCATCAGACCGATCGCCTGGGCTTGGTCTCCGATAATCTTAAGGTCTGTGCGCAACTTGCCTTGGTCATGTTGCCCCTTTTCCAGGCGGCGTTCCATGAGCCCGGCGCGCATCGCGATGATGCTGCTGTGATTCTTCGCTTCATGGGCAATGCCGCCGAAAACGCGGGCGAGAATGATGTCGTGCTCGGCTCGATCCAGGCGAGTTGCCGTGCTGATTGCGATGCCTGCGAGAGCAGCCAGGCGTTGCAACAGGGCAACATGCCGCTCCGCGAAAAAATAGGGTATTTTGCTTTCTACATTGATGACACCATAGGGCTGATCCTTGAAACGGATCGGTACGGCTGCCTCGGCCACGGCACCGACAAGTCCCTCGAACATTTGGAAGCCCGAAAATGTCTCCTGTTCTAAGTCCCGATAGCCCACGATCAGCGGCTTGCCGGTCGCGAAGACATAGCCGGTCACGCCGCGGCCCGGAACGCCCACATGAATGGGCTGGCGGCACGTGCGCTTTTCCAGCGTTGGCGGATCGGATTTCACTGCCGCGGTCGATAATAGTCCGTCGCGGTCCGGATACTCGATGCTGCTGAAAGTGGCCGCGGTCAGATCCAGTGCGGCCTTGGCCACCCGCTCAAAGATGGCTTCAAGGCCTTCGGCCTCGTCGATGGATTGGGTAATCGCGGCGAAGTAGCGATCGCGCTTGGACTCGATCCGTTCGCCCAAGAGTTGTTGCGCGAACAGGCATAAGCGTTTGGCCTCGTGCAGGGCCGGACCAGGCCAATCTGCCTCGCTGGTGAACAGCACGGCCCAGTGTGTATAGGGCATCCGATCGGCACCCTGGACGACGAGCGGCAGCACCCAGCGCTGCCCGTTCGGCACGCGGCTGACCTGACTCTGCTGCGACTGTACGCACTTCTCGATTTGCCGAAACAGGTCTGCTGATCCCAGGGGCATGGTACCCAAGGGTTGGAACTTCCGCGGGTCTCGGCCGCGAACGGTCAGGATCTCGACGTCCCTGAGCCGAAAGCAGAGCCCGAGCATCTCGGCGAGCCCCTCGATCATCTCCCTGGTGGATCTCATACGCAGCAGACAGGTTGCCAGGCCCATGCCCAGGTCATTCAAAGCAAAGGGTCCGCGGGCCGCGGGGTCGGTACCGACTTGGTTTCTATACTGTTCACGCGCCCGCGGCCAGTCGTGGTAAAGAACGGCGAGATCGCCCCAGGTTGCAGGCGTCAACAGGCGGCGCGCGCAGTCCTCGTGAAATGGCGTGCGGAACCGATACTCGCCGCCGACCCTCCGGACAAAACCGCTGGCCTCGACGCCCACCATGTCCGAGCGAATCTCGCGTAGGTTGGTCTGGCGGCCTGCCAGCAGTTCGGACATCACATCCAGCAGTACCCGATGGGAGACCAACCCCGCCAACAACTCGCTGGTCAGAGGCCAATCCGGCAGACCTGCGAGTACGGTCGCGAGCATTGACTCGGCGAGGTCCTTCGCCCGGCCGAGGTCGATGCGCGTGGCATCGCTGTCGCAGCAGTCGGCAATCAGCCGCGTGCGCGCTCGTGTGATCAGGTCCTGGTCTCCACCGAGGAACCGCGTCAGCCATGCGGCGGCGTTGGACTCAATCTCAAGCCCCTGCCGGCTCAAACCCTGAACCAATAGGTCGCTGGCCGTCTCTGCCGACAGGTCCGGGAGCCAATGGACCGTCGCGATGTTCAGGAACGGACTGGTGAGACCTGGTTCGGTTTCGGCAATGCTCTTGGCGCTGACCAGCAGCAGATGCACCTGGCCCGTGCTGCTTCCGCCGCCGCTGGTCTGCTCCTGGAGGGCCGCACGCAGGGCCACCAAGAGTTCCTGCGCAATGTCGCCAGGCAGTTCATCCCAGTGATCCAGCACCAGCAGCGTTCTGGGTGGCTGTAGTCTAATCAGGTCGCTCAGGACCTGCTGGAACCGTTGGTCCTCAACCGGCGCGGTGGGGTCCTGGCCAAGGCCAACCAGCAGTGTGTGCCGGCTAGCCCCCATGATTCCTTTGGGCAGCGCGCCGCCGGTGATTGCGGTTGGCTTTGCCAAGGCGCAGGTAGCGCGTAGGTCCAGGTAGCGGGCCGCCCCCCCTTGCTCTCCCCAGAGCCGTGTCAGGTCCAGCGTCAGCGTGGTCTTGCCGGCGCGGTGGGGGCCGTACAAGCTGACACAGCCGGAGCGTATGAGGTCGCGAAGGATCGCCTTCGGCAACGGGGTGAAGGGCGCCCGCTCGACAGGCGTCCGCTCTAGCTCGGCATGGTTGATTACGCGGGCGGAGGTCATGTCCCGCCCCCCCGCGCCAGGGCGCCCGGCGACTCGATCTGGACCTGTTTGATCAGATAGGCCGGGTCGTAGCGGTCCCTCAGCAGGGTCCGCAGCACCGGGAGTTTCAGGCGGTATTCGGGTCCCGTTCGGTCCAGGATTCCGCCATAGGTCAGGCCATTCAAGGCCCCCTGCAAGGCCGCATCGGTCAAGAAGACCCGGCGCTCATGCAGATGGTTACTCAGCCTCGCGGTGGTGAAGGTGTCGTCCTGCAGCGTGGCCAGCACCACCATCTTTTCGACGATGGTGGTCGTGTCGGCAAAGGTACGCAGGACGAAGGTATCGAAGCTGGGCTCATCCAGGACGCGCTGAAAGTCCTCGGGCAGTACCCGATCGCGGCCTTCTTCATCCAACCGGTCGATGAAAGACTGACAAAAGAACTGCAACACATTCGGGTGTCCACCGGTCTCATTAACCACCTGGTTAACAATTGCGTCATCGATAGAGACACCGAGCTGACCCATCGGGCCGCGGATCAGATCCCGCGCGACGGCGTTGGAAAAGGCGCCGAGCGGCAGCGGGGTCGCGAAGTTGAACAGCGGAGCCTGCTTCTCAATCAGACCCTGCATGATCTGCTGCTGTCCGGCGAAGACATAGCGGGCATAGCCCTCATTCGCCGTGGCGCGCAGGCTGCTGGTGGCACGCCAATCGTCGAGTCGATCCAGCGCGATGAATTGATCGACCTCGTCGAGCAGAATTTGCAGTCGTCTGATCCCAACGCGCGAGGCCCGTCGCAGATAGTTAACATAGTGATTAGGATCGAAGCGCTGACCGAGTCGGGGATCGATCCGCTCGACGATGGTCTGCAGCAATTGCTCGGTCGAGCGGTAGGGCGAGCAATCCACCACGACGACATGTTGGCGGCGGTCTGGACTGGAATGCGCAGGTCCTTGCGCAGGGAGTGCGCCGGATCTCACACCATAGTCGTTGTCCGCGTTCATGCAACGTGCAAGTTCCTGCAATAGCGAGGTCTTGCCGACCCGCCGCATGCCCATTACGACATAGTTGGTATTTGGGTTGTCGATGACGAGCTTGCGTTCATGATCGCGGTTGAAAAAGCGGCCGCCGCTGACCGGCCGACTCGTTTCATAAGGGCTCAGCACGACGCGCGATAATTGCTCCCGCGCATGGCGGACCAGTGCGCCGGAAAGTGACGGGGCGCTCGGGAGGGCGTCCAGATCGCCGCGATCGAGCACCACCAGCAGCGCGTGCCGACTGGGGCGACTCTCCCGTCCGAGCGGTGCATTGACGACCATGAAGCAGGGCTGCTCCAACCAGCCGTGCTCCAGCCGCAGGTCATGCACCAGTGCATAAGCCGAATTCGGGTCCGCTGTGACCCGTGTCGCCGGGATCAACACGAAGGTCGTCAGGGGTTGGAAGTTGAGCCGCAATGCGCTCAGGTCCACACGCAGCGTGATGACGCCATCCCTTTCGGTGTGCCGCCTGACCGGCAGCACCCGCTTCAGTTCGTGCTCAAAGGATCGCAGCACAGCCATGATCGGTGCCTCAGGGGCGGACCTCCACCAGTTGATACCGCGCCATGATCGACAAGACTTGCCCCAGCAGTTCCAGGTCCAGCCCGGTCCGCACGGCCAGGTCAGTCGCCGACTGCTCGCCGCGCGACTGCAGCTTGCCGTAAATCTGCGCCGCCAGGCGGGCGGTCCGCTGGTTGCCGACTGTACAGCGGTGCCGTTTGTTTGCCTCGTTATACCACTCCCGATACAGACGATGCCGGTCGATCTCGGCGGGATAGCCGGTGCGCTCGACTCGCCACTGCGCAACCGTGCCGTTGGTTTCGGCGACGCTATAGTCCTCTCCCGAGTCCCGCGGGTCGTAGAGGTGGCGGCCCTGATCGAGCCAGACGCTGCCGTCGATCAGGATGCTCGGCGCCCGACAGACCAATTGGACCTGGATGTTGGCATCGCCATCACTGATTCGTGTATTTCTGTCACCCAGAGCGACATGACAGGTGCCCAGGATCTTCTCGTTGAGCATCGCTGTCGTGGTCAGGTTGCGGATGCTTCCGTTGGTGCCAATTCCCAGTTCGATCAGACCATTCCAGTCGGGGCGTCCAGCGAGCGTGCTCAGGAACGTTCCACCAGGCGAGTCTTTGGGCGCGAAGTCAACCATACGTCCGTCGCGAAAGGACACGACGAGCGGCTCTTCCAGAAGGACGCTGTCGACACTGCCGTCGACCAGCAGGTCTCCGTCTCCGGAGACCGGCGTGATATAGGTCTCGCCCCCTGGGAGGTTGCCCCAGGTGCCACGGGAAATACACCGCCCGCTCAGGATCGGGGTGCGTGCCCAGCCGCCGATGTCCAGTTCAAGGCGATACTCGGGGCTGGCCGGGCCGCGGGTGATGACTCGCAGCCGTCGACCGAGCGCAAGGCCGCGTGCCAATGCCTCGTTGCGCCGGTCGATCTCGTGATCATCACTGCCCGCGGCGGCCAGCACCGCGAGCGTCGCGCCCGGCATGTGGGCGATCGCCCGCTCGTGACTGACCGCCGATTCCAGCAGGGCACGGCGGAAAGCCAGGGTCTCCTGGCCGGCATCCAGGACATTGAGCATCGCGGTGCAGGGTGCGATCGCGCCCTTGAGCGTCGACCCCAGACGGGCGTCGCGCTGCTGGCGCAACGGCACCAGAAACAGACCGGGAACGGCGCCGATATTCATCGCCGCGTCCGCAAGCCGCAGGGCCGCCGCCTGGGTCGTCTCGTCGCAGACGATCAACAGGTCCTGCCCCGGCTGCAGCCCGAGCCCGGTGGTGACGAGTTGGGCCGCGCCGGCGGCGTAGTCTTGCTCCTTGAGTGCGTTCATGTCGCCTTGATTTCCTGATACACAGCCCGGTCTTCACGCGTGCTGTCAAGTCTTTGCATGAAGCCTAGGCCGATTGCGCGGAACTGGCAAGCACGCCCAGCGTCGGCGACTACGCTATAGCCGGTACTCGGCGGACGCGGGCGATCCGCGCTCCGCGGCCAATGGCAGACCGCATCTTGCCTGATGGAGACTGACGATGCCGATCCTTTACGTTCATGGCGTGAACACGCGCAACCGGGATGGTTTTCTCGCAATGGAGGGCTTTCTGCGGCGCTATGTCGCGCCAACGATGGCCGCCGATGCGGAAAATGTGCTGACATCGCGGCTTCGCCGCCCTCGTCGGAGCGGACCCGCATGGTCCTGGCCGCGGACGCGGTGACGGCTGACCCGGCAATCGCGGCCGCTTTGGCCGCCGCGCCTTCGCCGGAAGCGGAGCGGGAGCGGCTGATGGCGCTGGTGCTGGCACGCGCCGGTGACCCCGGTCCGGGTGCGTTGCGTGAAATGGGCGCCGGGGGTTTCTGGAGCGGGATCGGGGATCGGCTCAGGGAGACAACCGGGCGCGCACTCGGCTTGCCCACTTGCACGTCTGGGACTATAAGGACGCGCTGAGCTTCACGGTCCATGGCATCGTCGCCGGGGTCAAGGACAAACCCTACGATACCGGGCTGTCACTGGCCAGCGCCCACGGCGGCTACCTAGCTACTTCCGCCGCCTCGCGGCGGCCAAGGCGGCGGGGTGGTCGACCCCATGAGCCTGGCTCCAATTGCCGATACGCCTGGCCTCTGGGTCAACCCGGACTGGCAGGAGGGCCATGCGGGCACCTTTGCCATCGTCATCGGCGTCAGTCACTCTCCCCACCTGAACGGGGCCGCGGCCGACGATCTGGGTCTGCGCTTTTGCCTGCTTGAATTGGTGGAGCAGAGGGGGATCGAACCCCTGACCTCCGCATTGCGAAACCGACGCCCGCGAGCGCGCGCCATATAAATCAACTTGATAGCGCATCCGGCCCCACCGGTGCGTGACAAGAAAGGACATCGAGCGACAGCCGGTGACACGCGTGCGTCACGAATCAGTCACGTCGCCCGGTGTCCGCGCAACGCCAGCAGTACCACCAAATACCCCTCTCTGGTCAGCCCGTTCGGCGGCTGCAACGAGCGCAACGCTCGCCACTCAATGGAACGGATGTGCAAGCGCTCGCACAGAAACTCGTCCCCGGCCAGGCTCGCGAGACCGACCGGGGTCTTGCGATCCGCCAGGATGTGTTCACGGCTGACGTCCGTGATCGCAAGGGTGTCGTCGCCCTCACCCCCCATTAGCCAATGGGCACTGACGCCCAGGGCTTGCGTCAAGGTGTCGAGCATCTCGATCGACGGCGCTCGGACGCCCCGCTCCATGCCGCTGATGTGGGACTGGACCACGCCGCAACGGTGGGCTAGCTCAGTCTGGTTCAGGCCAGCCGCTTTGCGCGCCTGCTTCAACCGGGCACCGTTCAACACCACGACGTTGGTCTCGTTCATGTGCGTAGCATGAACGAAAACGGTCCATGCGGGAACGTGCGGAGGAACAAGGACAAAGCCTACCTCAACATATCTCTGAAAATCTTTGACATTATCCAATATATCAAAATGTCAGGCAACCAACGCGGACTAAGCAACATTAGATGGAGTGCCGGATGATCTCCGAGAACACCAGTGACCAGGGCGCGGGTGCGATTGTCGGCGCCAACGTTCGCGAAGTCCGCCAAACCCTCGGGTGGAGCCAGGTGACGCTTGGACAGAAAGCCGGTCTGCGCCAGGGCTACATCTCGGCGATCGAGCGAGGGGAGCGGTGTCCCTCGTTGGAGCGGCTGCTCGACCTGGCTCGTGCGTTCGGCGTTGCGCCCGCGCGCCTGCTGTTGGTGCCCACGGGCAAGGGCGGGGTGGGGTAGGGCGTGGAGACAGGACCCGGCACTGCCGTGAAAATTGAACCGTCCCCGCGTCCGGCCGGGCTAACGGAGCCGTTGCGGCTACGGCGGTCCGAGCCGACTGCACAGCGCGTTCCGACGGCACCGAACAGGGTCTCCAGCGCGTTCGAGCAGGCCGGTCAGCACGACCTGCTGAAGGGTACCGACGCGGCCGGTCGTGCCTCGGTCTCGGCTGCGAGGCGAGTTGCGGAGGACGCGCGGTCATGACCGTTCAGTGTCGAGGGGCCTTGGCGTCAGAGACCGCCGACGAGCGCGACTGCGTGGACGTGGATCGCGATTGTGTGGGTGACACAATCGCGGATGAAACCAAGACCATACCCCGCGATGGAATCGTGCGAAAATGTGCGACCGCGATTCATATGTCAGGCAACATCAAATTATCGCAGCGTCGCGCACTCAATCTATTGTTGTATATGGCGCTACCGCATATGCCGCAGCGCACCCGTCATCGGGTCAGCCTTAACGCACTGGCCTGGGCCATGACCGGCGATAGTCGCGCCTCTCGCAACCTGCGCACGATAATACCCGACATCAAGGCGATGATGCGGATTCTGGTCGAGTGGGACGTCCTCGGAGAAGACGGCGGGGTAGACGAGTGGGAAGGAATGAACATCGTTTCCTGGGTTCGGATCAATCGCGCGGACGATATTGTCGATTACAGCTTTACTCCGGAATTCCAGGTGCGAGTTCAGAACAACGCTAGAGTAGCGGAAATTGCGCTCAAGCGCCAGTTGGCTTTCCGGTCGATTCATGCTCTAGCATTGTATGAGCACGCCAGATATTACCTGGAAGACAAGAGTACGCCATGGACTTCGATCGCGTCTTTGATGGCGATTATGGGGTTAAACAAAAACAAGTATTATCAAGATTTCAGGAGGATGTCGGAAAAGATAATCAAGCCGGCAGTGTCAAGTGTAAATGAGACGTCTGACATTGAAGTAGCGGTGGAGGTGCAGCGGAAGGACAAGGGTGAGATTGTTGCCATCAGATTCGTCGTGGCGCGGAAGGTGAGTGTTGGTGATGGCACTAACGTAATCACGGATGCAGACAGCGTGAAGGTGAGCGGTCCGACTGACACCGGAGACGGCGGCGATCATCAAGCGGTCGCCATGGCAGTGAGGCAGCGGGAAGCCGAAAAGGAAGACTCGCCGAATGACACTTTGGCAGTACGATTGCGGTTGGCGGAATATGCCGTTCCGGAAACCCGAGCGCTGGACCTGATGCGAAAGCACAACGCCACAACGATTCTGTCGGCGTTGGCGGCGGCGGATAAATGGCTTGTGGACTTAAGGGCGCAAGGCCGACCAGTTCGGAGCAAGGCGGCGGTGGCATATAAGGCTATAGCCGAGAACTGGGTCGGGGTGGCGCCCACCGCGGGCGACATCCCCGACAATGCCGGGCCGGTCAGCGCCCCCATTCCCGCAAGACCTGCGAAAACACCGAGCGATCGGAGTGAGGTATGGTGTGTTCAGTATCTGAACCGCTTGTCCGCTGAAGACCGACAAACCGCGCTCGCGGCGTTCTTGAGCTTCCTGGGCGATCCGCAGCGGGCCATCATCCGCGCTGCCTATCGCTCCCATGGGTTAGCGAGCCGCGCGGTGTTGGCAGAACTGCAAACCTACCTGGGGACCGTCGGAGTAACGGCCGCCAACGTGCCCGATTGAGCCTCCTGGGGCGGTTCCAGATAGGGTGGGAAGCGTAAGGAAGTCGTACCTCCTAAGCGGCCGCAGGGTTCTTGTGGTTGTCGAGAGTCGGCTAGTGCATCCGCGCTCCAGCCTTGGCGATACCGTTATAACGTCATGGGATTCGGGGCGTGACGGTGGTAAAGACTCACAAGCGAAGCAAACGGGCCCGCGCCTCGACCCAGCCACAGCGAAACGTCTCGCTCGGGACTTAGCAGCGTCCTTGGCGTGTACCGTCGCCGGAGCGGTTGGGCGCCAGGTTCGAGACTATGTCGCTGCCTTGCCGACGGTGATGCACTAGAACCTATATACCGAAGCGATGCCGGATTTCGGTTTTCTTGCGCGAGAATATCAAGCGGGATCATGTTCTTGAGTGCCGTGCGCAGCCGAAAACTGGCATCCGGTGGGTATAACTGCCGCAGACATATCACCGCTCGGCTGATGCATCGGCGGCTTCGTGACTGACATTCCCCGCCGCGGTTTGTTGGTGCGCCAGCGCCGCGGCCTCCCGGGCTGTTAGGCGACACGACAAACTGCCCCCCCGGCGACATCGAAAACTGACCCCCCTGGCGGGGGGAGGAGCCGATGTCGAAAACCCGTTACAACGCCGCCTCATCCTGGGCAGTAGGAAAGAGGAAAGGCGAGGCGATGCACGAACCGGAGGAGGTCGCGGCGATGCTGCGGTTACACGATCTGGGCTGGGGCGCGAAACGCATTGCGCGCGAGCTTCAGGTGAGCAAGAACACGGTCAAGCGCTATCTGAGCCAGGGCGGCTGGACGCCGTACCGGCGGGCACGGCGCGAGCGGGCGTTGAGCGCGCACGCCGACTGGATCGCCGAGCGTTTTCGGCGCCACCGCGGCAATGCCGACGTGGTACGCCAGGAACTCGAAAGCGAGTTGGGCGTGGCGGTGTCGCTGCGCACCGTCGAGCGCGCCTGCGCACCGCTACGCCGCGAACTGGCTGCCGAAGCGCTGGCCACAGTGCGCTTCGAGACCGCGCCCGGCCAGCAGCTCCAGATCGACTTCGGCACCCGCCGGGTCGAGATCGCTGGCGAGGGGCAGTCGGTTTCGCTGTTCGTCGCCACGCTGGGCTACTCGCGCCGCTGTTACGTGCAGGCGTTCGCCCACGAGCGCCAGAGCGCGTGGTTCGACGGGATGGAAGGGGCGTTTCGCCACTTCGACGGGGTCACCGAAGAGGTGCTGCTCGACAACGCGCGCGCCCTGGTCGAGCACCACGACGCCGCCACCCGCGAGGTGCGCTTCAACGAGCGCCTGCGCGCCTTCGCGACCTATTGGGGCTTTCGCCCGCGCGCCTGCGCTCCCTATCGCGCCCGCACCAAAGGCAAAGACGAGCGCAGCGTCGGCTACGTCAAACGCAACGCCATCGCCGGACGGACCTTCGGCTCCTGGAGCGAACTCGCCGGCCATCTGGCGCGCTGGACGCGCGAGATCGCCGATGTGCGCATCCACGCCGGCACCGGCGAGCGTCCCATCGACCGCTTCCCGGCCGAGGCCCAGGCGCTGCGCCCCCTCGCCGGGCGCGCGCCCTATCGTGTCGGGCGCAGCCTGATTCGCAAGGTCCACACCGACGCCTGCATCGAACTCGATGCCAACCGCTACAGCGTTCCCTGGAACCTGATCGGGGCCGAGGTCCGGGTCGAGGTCCGCCACGGCGAGGTGCAGATCCGGCACCAGGAGCGCGAAGTCGCCTGCCACGGCGAGTTGGTAGGGCGGCGACGCCGCTCGCTCGACCCGGCCCATCTGGAGGGCGTGGTGGCGCGCCCGCCCGCCGAGGTGCCGGCCGCGGCGGCGACGCCCGCGCCGACCCTGTTGCGCCCCCTGAGTGAGTACCAGGAGATCGCCGGAGGGGCCTGGTGAGCGACGCGACCCACGAGCGCCTGTGCGCGCTGCTGACACGCCTGAAGCTCGCCGCCGTCCGCGAGCGCCTCGACAACCTCCTCGACGAGGCGGCCCGGCGCCAGCTCAACCTACGCGAGAGCCTGCTCTATCTGTGCGAGACCGAGGTCGCCCACAAGGAGCAGCGACGCATCGAGATGGGCGGCAAGATTGCGCATTTCCCCTTTCTGCGCGCCCTGGAGGAGTTCGACTTCGCCGCCCAGCCCGCACTCGACCCGGGCCAGGTGCGCGAGCTGGCCACCGCGCGCTGGGTGGCCAACGGCGACTGCGTCCTCTTGCTCGGCCCGCCCGGGGTCGGCAAGACGCATCTGGCGGTCGCGTTGGGGCGCGAGGCCATCGCCCGCGGCTATTCGGTGCTGTTCGCCACCGCGGCGGCCGTCATGACCTCCCTGGTCAAGGCGCAGAGCGAAGGGCGCCTGGAGGAGCGTCTGGCGGTCTATGCTAAACCGAAGCTCTTGATCGTCGACGAGCTGGGCTATCTCCCCTTCGAAGCGCGGGCCGCGCACCTGTTCTTCCAACTCGTCTCCCGGCGCTACGAGCGCGGCAGCCTCTTGGTGACCTCCAACCGCCACGTCGGCGAGTGGGGCGAGGTGTTCGGCGACCCGGTGGTCGCCACCGCCATCCTCGACCGATTGCTCCACCACAGCCACGTCCTGACGATCCGCGGGGAGAGCTACCGGCTGCGCGAGAAGCGCCGCTCGGGGCTGCTGCGAGCGCCTCCGGGACACGAAACGGCGCGTTCGGGCGCGGCGGCGGGGTCGCCCCCGGCTCCGCTCCGCTCCGCCGGGGGGTCAGTTTTAGGTGTCGCCAGGGGGTCAGTTTCTGGTGTCGCTTG
>CAYYAY010000043.1:16646-40469 GCA_964470155.1 uncultured Lamprocystis sp.
GCGTTCGGGCGCGGCGGCGGGGTCGCCCCCGGCTCCGCTCCGCTCCGCCGGGGGCGACCCCGCCGCCGCGCCCGCCCAGGGCGTGGGCTGACCCTTTAATCCAACCGAGATGCCTCGCCGGGGGGTCAGTTTTAGGTGTCGCCAGGGGGTCAGTTTCTGGTGTCGCTTGACACCCGGGCAAGGTCAGCAAAGTGCGCTCCGGGATCGAGGGCGGCTCTGGGGTCATGCTCAATCCCACATTCGGGCGTGGTAGTTCAGATCAACGCATGTCAGAAATCCCCTACACAACAGGCGCGAGTGCGAGAACCGCAGCAACGCTCTGTGGGAAATCCCTCCTGACCCCAGCCAGCGTCTACGCCCAATAGTAACTGACCATAATCAACCGGCTGGAACCTGCGTGTTCAGTTTTGCGCCAGCACTACTTTCGTGCGAAAATAAAGCCGCTGGCGTTTTTGCATAACACGGCGGTACTGCTAATATTTTCAGGTAGTTAGTCCTTGGGTCAAGCATATCCCCGAGTACCCGGGCGTGAGCAAAGGCACCGCTTATGCGTGGATCATCAAGCGGAACAGGCCGACTAATCGCATCGACCGGCTCTGGAGAGTCACGGCCGATTCAATTGATTAATGGGTACGTTCCAGTGGTTCAATCGCTCAGAGAGCATCGTGGCGAAGGAGTGAGATGCTCGATAACAAGCCGGTTACGACCGCCTCAAATGGAGATCGGAACGAGAAAAGGCAGTGCGAAATGGCAAGAATTTCTTGTATTGATTTGTTCTGTGGTGCAGGTGGCTTGACGCATGGATTCCTCTTGGAGGGAATCCCTGTCGTCGCCGGCATCGATCTCGACCCGTCTTGCCGTTTTCCCTATGAGACGAACAATCAAGCCAAGTTCTTGAGAAAGGATGTCGCCGAAGTCAGCGTGGATGAATTGAGAGAATTGTTCGACGGAGCCGATCTGACCATTCTGGCTGGCTGCGCCCCATGCCAACCCTTCTCGACTTACGCGCAACGTTACGAGCAGGATAGCAACGATGGAAAATGGGGTCTGCTTTACGAGTTTGCACGCCTTGCGTCCGGCACCACTCCAGACGTCATAACAATGGAAAACGTGCCTACCGTCGTTAAACACAAGGTCTTTTCCGATTTCGTCCACACTCTTGTAGATCTTGGATACCACGTTTGGTTCGCCGTCGTCGACAGCTCGCGATACGGCGTTCCGCAGACTCGGCGACGGACGGTCTTGCTCGCGTCGAAGCATGGCGAGATCGAAATGGTCGGGCCGACCCACCCCGAACCAATGACCGTCCGTCAAGCCATTGGCAACATGCGCCCATTGTGTGCTGGCGAGGCTGCTCCACGGGACAGACTGCATGTCTCTTCCCAGCTCTCAGGAACCAATCTACTGCGTATAAGATCATCAAGACCTGGAGGGACTTGGCGCGAGTGGCCCGCGTATCTAGTGAGCAACTGTCACAAAGCGGAAAGCGGGCGGACCTACCCGGGCGTCTATGGACGTATGGAATGGAACAAGCCCGCACCCACCATGACGACCCAGTGTTATGGCTTTGGAAACGGTCGATTTGGCCACCCTGAACAGGATCGCGCCATCTCCTTGAGAGAGGCCGCGATCCTACAAAGCTTCCCACGTGATTACGCTTTCGTACCAGATGATGGTGAAGTGAGCTTTAAAGCTTTGGGGCGGATGATCGGTAACGCCGTGCCCGTCAATCTCGGTCGCGCCATCGCCCGTAGCATCAAGTCGCATCTCACTTCAATTACGGCCCGATGAGGAGTTGAAGAGCAGCTCTTGATGCGGTGCATCCAGTCCTCTTCTCCGGACGCTAGTCGCCGCATGGCGAAGGTGCGGCAAAAGGGAACCGGTGCCGAAGTCGCATTGCGACGAGAACTGTTCCGAAACGGGCTGCGCTACCGGGTCGACTTCAAGGTGCTCGATAAGCCGCGCCGCGTGGCGGATATCGCTTTTCCAGGGTTGAAGATCGCCGTCTTCGTCGATGGTTGCTTCTGGCACGGCTGTCCCGAGCATGCCACCTGGCCGAAACAGAACGCAGATTTCTGGCGGCAGAAAATCGAGATGAATCGACTCAGAGACGCCGACACGAATGCACGGCTTCACAGTACGGGGTGGACGGTGTTGCGTTTTTGGGAACACGAGTCGCCAACCGTAGCGGCACATACCCTGATGCATCTGGTCACCTCCGCCAAGGAGAATCGGCGCGAGCCGCGATCCGACCAGCATGAAACACACTGAAAAGGAAGGCGGCATGGCTGTCTCGACTGACCACGGATATCCCATCTACCGCGCCCGTCCTGAGCCTGGCCAACTGGTCGAGGTCCGGCGCCGTCAGTGGGTCGTGGCGGACGTGATCTCATCCCAGATCGATACGAATGCGATCCCCCAGAACGCCGTGACGCTTTCATCCATCGACGAGGACGGGCTCGGCGAGGAATTGGAGGTCATCTGGGAGATCGAGCCAGGCGCTCAAGTCATCGAGCGCGCGGGATTGCCCTCGATCACGGGACAGGACGACTCGGACACCCTCGAAGCCTTTCTCGACGCCGTCCGCTGGGGCGCCGCGACCAACGCCGACAGAGGTTTTCTGCAGGCACCTTTCCGCAGTGGGGTGAGCATCGAGGACTTCCAACTCGATCCCCTGGTCAGGGCCATCGACATGGCGCGCGTCAACCTGCTCATCGCGGACGACGTCGGACTGGGTAAGACCATCGAGGCCGGGCTGGTCATACAGGAACTGCTGCTCCGGCACCGTGCCCGTACCGTATTGATCGTCTGTCCCGCCTCGCTTCAAGAAAAGTGGCGGGTGGAGATGCTGGAGAAATTCGGTCTCGACTTCCGCGTGGTCGACACCTCTTACATCAAACAATTGCGGCGAGAGCGTCGCATCCATGCCAACCCTTGGACGTCACAGCCGCGACTCATCACCTCGATGGACTGGGTCAAGACTGGCGAGGGCTTGCGCTCCATGCGCGATGTCCTTCCCTCCCATGCCGGGTATCCGCGCAAGTTCGATCTACTGGTCGTCGACGAGGCGCACAACATCGCTCCCGCTGCCGGGGCGCATTATGCGCTGGAGAGTCAGCGGACGCGGTTCATCCGGCTGATCGGTCGACATTTTCAGCACCGACTGTTTCTCACCGCGACCCCGCACAACGGTTATACGGAATCGTTCACATCGCTACTGGAATTGCTGGATGACCAGCGTTTCGCCAGGAACATCTTGCCTGACGAGAAGCAATTGAATCAGGTGATGATCCGCCGCCTGAAGAGCGATCTGGTCGACGCGGACGGTCAGCCATTGTATGCCCAGCGCAGACTACAGGCACTGGCAGTGCAATACACGCAAGAAGAGCGCGAAATCCATGCCAAGCTGAACGATTACTGCATCAGTCGTGAGAGTGACGCAGAAAGCCATGGCCGCACTTTCGGCACATGGTTCGTCAACCAGTTACTCAAGAAGCGCCTTTTCTCCTCGCCCGCCGCCTTCGCCTCGACACTCGAAAAGCACATCAGCACGTTGTCCGAGAGCGGTCAGCGTGAAGGTAAGGATCCCATGGGCGAGCGCATCCTGCGCAAGGCCATCTTGCGAGTGGACGAAGACTACGCCAACGACCAAGACGCCGAAAGCGCCCAATCCGAGGCGGTCGAGGAGGCCTCGCGTCGCGCGTGGCCACTGACGCCGGAACAGAAATGGATACTCGATGATCTCAGGCAGTGGGCGCAACGGGCCAAGAACCAGGCCGATTCCAAGGCCAAGGCCATCCTCGATTGGCTCACTGCCAACCTCAAGCCGGGCGGCCAGTGGAACGATCGCCGAGTGATCCTGTTCACCGAATACCGTACCACACACCAATGGATGCACGAGATCCTGGCCAGCCACGGCTTCGGCGGGGAACGTCTCGCCCTTCTCCACGGGGGACTGTCCCAGGATGAGCGCGAACCGATCAAGGCCGCGTTCCAGACGTCTCCGAAGGATGCCCCCGTCCGTATCCTGCTGGCCACCGATGCGGCCTCCGAGGGGATCGACCTGCAGAACCACTGCAACTGTCTCATCCACCTGGAAATCCCATATAATCCGAACGTGATGGAGCAGCGCAACGGTCGCATCGACCGCCACGGGCAGCGAGAGAAGGAGGTCCTGATCTGGCATCCCGTCGATGGTGGTGACAAAGGCCATGCATCGGTCGGTGGCCACGGTGAGGACATCCTTAGGGCGCTCCGCAAACTGGAGTCGATGCGGGCCGACATGGGCAGCGTCAATCCCGTCATCGCGCCCCAGATGTCGGGGTTGATCGAAGGCTCGCTGAAAGACCTGGACACCCGCCTCGCGGAGGCCAAGATCGCCAAGGCCAGGCGCTTCGTTCGCGCTGAACGTGAACTAAAGGAACGTGTCACCAAACTCCACGAACGTCTCCTCGCCACGCAGCAGGACTTTCACCTCACCCCAGATCATATCCAGATGGCGGTGAAGACCGGTCTCGTGTTGGCGGGCCGCCCCCCACTGGAACCCGTCGCTTTGGCCGGCGCACCCGAGGGTAGCGTGTTCAGGATGCCGCCACTGTCGGGCTCGTGGGCGCGCTGCCTGGAAGGGTTGCGGCACCCTCATACCCAACGGATACGCCCCATCACCTTCGACCATGCGGTCGCGACTGGCCGAGACGATGTAGTGCTGGTCCACCTGAACCATCGACTGGTGCAGATGTGCCTTCGCCTGCTGCGTGCCGAAGTATGGGCGCAGGACGACGTGAAGAAGCTGCATCGTGTCACCGTGCGCACATTGCCAGATGGCAGCATCGAAGGTCCGGCCGTCGTCGTCATCTCCCGTCTGGTGATCATCGGCGGCAATCACCATCGTCTGCACGAGGAGCTGACCGTCTCGGGTGGCTACCTGCGTGACCAGTCGTTCCGGCGTGAGGAGGGCGTCACCCGTGTCCAGCAGTGGCTGGACGAGGCCCAGCCGATCACGGCGGGCGATTCGCTGTTCGATGCCCTCCGGGTCCGCTTCGAACGGGCTCAGACGGCGATCCTGCAATCGGTCGATGCCCGCTCGAAGGATCGGCGCAAGTTTCTGGCCAACACGCTTCAGACCCGCAAGCAGCGGGAGATCGACGAAATCGGCGCCGTGCTCAGTGAACTCGAGAGAGCGATCCAGGATGAGCTGAAGAAGGATCAAGAGCCGTTCCAGCTCTCGCTGTTCACTGAGGACGAGCGCACCCAACTCAGGCGCGACACCGCCGCGTTGGAAGCACGCCTCGCGCGCATCCCGGCCGAGCGCATCCAGGAGGTCCAGGCCATCGAGACCCGCTATGCCAAGCTCGATGACCGTACCTTCCCGGTCGCCGTCGTATTTCTGGTTCCCGAATCCGCTGCAAAGGGAGGTGCGGCATGAGCACCCTCGACATGCACCACGACTGGCTGGCGCTCATTGAGATCTCCGGCCCGTTCCTCGCCGTTCCCGTCCTCAAGGAAGTCTTTCCACAAGGCCTGGAAGAGCTCGACGGCATCGAGCGCAAGCGGCTGCGTCAGGCCTACGAGGAATGGCGCGAGGCGCTGGAGACGGATGATCCGCAGTTCGCCGAGCTGCACGCCGCCTGGATCGATGAGGTGCTGTCCCGTGGTCTGGATCTCGACGAGGATGGCAAAGGCGACGTTCTGAAGCGCGCCGACTGGTGTGCAGTCAACCTGAATGTCAGCCTACCCGAGCATGGTGTAACGCTGTCCCCGGACCTCGCCGTCGTCGACGAGCAAAGGGCCGACAAATCCCTGATGCTCATCCAGACCTACGCGCAGGACGTCGACCTCGACGTCACGCTGAAGCTCGACGGATGGGCCAGCACCCCGGCCGATCGCATGGTCCAGCTATGCCGCGCCGCCGGTTGCCGCCTCGGGCTCGTCACCAACGGAGAGCGTTGGATGTTGGTGGATGCCCCGGCGGGTGCCGTCACCACCTTCGCCAGTTGGTACGCTCGCATCTGGGGCCAGGAGCCCATCACCCTGCAGGCCTTCGTCCACCTGTTGGGCGTCCGTCGCTTCTTCGTCGATGAAACCGAGCAGCTGCCCGCGCTGTTCGACCGCTCCCTGAAGTACCAGGATGAAGTGACCGACGCCCTCGGTGAGCAGGTGCGGCGCGCCGTGGAAGTGCTGATCCAGGCGCTCGACAAGGCCGACCAGGACCGCGACCGGGAGTTGCTGCGCGACGTGAAGGAGCCGGTGCTCTACGAGGCCGCGCTGACCGTGATGATGCGGCTGGTGTTCCTGCTGTCCGCCGAGGAGCGTGGCCTGCTGCTTCTGGGTGATGAGCGCTACGAGGCCAACTACGCACTCTCGACGCTGCGGATGCAGTTACGCACAGAGTCCGAGGAGATCCTCGAACGGCGTTGGGATGCCTGGTCGCGCCTGCTGGCGGTCTTCCGTGCCGTGTTCGGCGGTATCGAACACGAGAACCTGCGCCTACCCGCGCTAGGTGGCTCGCTGTTCGACCCCGATCGCTTCCCCTTTTTGGAGGGCCGCGCCACGGGCTCAAACTGGCGCACCGACACCGCCAAACCGCTGCCGATCGACAACCGTACCGTGCTGCTGTTGCTTGAAGCCATCCAACAGTTCCAGGGGCGGACGCTGTCCTACCGCGCGCTGGATGTAGAGCAGATCGGCTACGTCTACGAGGGCCTGCTGGAACGCACCGTCAAGCGCACCGCCGAGGTCACGCTGGAACTCGATGGCACCAAGAGTGCCAAGGCTCCCTGGGTCACGTTGGCGGAGCTGGAGTACGCGCGGTTGGACAGCGCAGAGCGCCTCGCCGGATTGCTCCAAGAGCGTTCCGGCAGTTCTGCCAGCCGTGTGCGCAACGATCTGGCCAAGCCCGTCGACGACACGCTCTCCGATCGCCTGCTGGCGGTGTGTCATGGCGATACGGCGCTACGTGATCGCATCGAGCCCTTTGCCCACCTGGTGCACACCGATCCGTGGGGCTATCCGCTGGCCTATCCTGCCGGCGCCTTCATCGTCACCACCGGTTCCGACCGGCGCGAGACTGGTACCCACTACACCCCGAAATCACTCACCGAGGCCATCGTCACCGAGACGCTGATGCCGATCGTCAACGAGGGGCCAGCCGAGGGCACTCCGCGTGAGCAGTGGGCGCTCAAATCGCCCGCGGAACTGCTCGACCTCAAGATCTGCGACCCGGCCATGGGCTCGGGCGCCTTCCTAGTGCAGGCATGCCGCTGGTTGGCCGATCGACTCGTCGAGGCTTGGTCACAGGCCGAGGTCACAGGCAAGAGGGTGAGCGTGGATGGCGAAGTCCTGGATGTGCTGGACATCAAAGAGCCGCTGCCCCGCGACACCGAGGTCCGCACCGTGATCGCTCGCCGCCTCATCGCCGAGCGGTGTCTCTACGGGGTGGACCTGAATCCCCTCGCGGTTGAACTCGCCAAGCTCTCCATCTGGCTGGTGACGCTGGCTAAAGGGCGACCGTTCGACTTCCTCGACCACAACCTGCGTTGCGGCGACAGCCTGCTCGGCATCCACCGGTTGGATCAGCTCACCGAACTGAGCATGACGCCTGGCGGTAAGGGCCAGCTGCGTCTGTTCGGGCAGAACATCGTCCGGGTACTACATGAGGCGATCAAGTCGAGACAACGGCTGCGCGAGATGCCGATTCGCGACATCCACGACGTCGAAGCGATGGCTCGATTGGATGCCGATGCGCGACAAATGCTCGACGTGCCGGAACGCATCGCCGATGCATTAATCGCCGAAGTGTTCGCACTGGGCGGTAATGACGCGGCACTGGGAAACGCGCTGGCGTCGCTGACCATCCAAGCCGGACAGGCCGTCGACGGCGACCGTGACGTGCTCGCCTCGATGCGCCGGAGATCGCTCGCCGCGCTCTCGACCGATCTACCCGCGGGCAAGCCTGTGCGCCGGACTTTCCATTGGCCGCTGGAGTTTCCCGAAGTGTTCGCCCGGGATAGCGGCGGATTCGATGCCTTCGTCGGCAATCCACCTTTCCTTGGCGGTAAGCGTATCAGCACGGTGCTGGGTACCACGTACAACACCTTCCTGGCCGCCATCCATCCGCCCGCAAGCAAGAACACCGATCTGGTCGCGCATTTCTTCCGACGCGCGTTCGGCCTGCTCCGCGACGGCGGGGCTTTCGGGTTGTTGGCCGTCAACACCATCGCCGAGGGCGATACGCGGCAGGGTGGGCTGGAGTGGATGACACGGAACGGCGCGGCCATCTACGCCGCGTACCCGAACGAGCCTTGGCCGGGCAAGGCTGCTGTGGTAACGAGCCGTGTCCACGTCCACAAGGGCAATTGGGCCGGGGAATACCGGCTTTCCGGAAGAATGGTTTCGTTCGTTTCGGCGTTCCTGTCGGACCAGGAGGAATGGAGTCTGAAGCGACTCAGGGCGAGTGAAGACAAGGCGTTCCAAGGATCAATTGTCCTCGGTATGGGTTTCGTCCTGACGCATGACGGAGCCCAGCGGATGCTCGACGCCGATCCACGCAATGCAGAAGTGATTCTTCCCTACCTCAACGGCGAAGACCTGAACTCCGACCCAGAGCAGCGGGCAAGCCGCTGGGTCATCAACTTCTGGGATTGGCCGGAGGAGAAAGCGGCGGCCTACCGTGAGCCTTACACCTGGATCAGGAACCACGTCTACCCCGAGCGTTTAACGAAGAGCAAAGAAAAATCCTACCGAAACATCATGTCGATGTGGTGGCAGCATTGGAACGTTCGTCCTGGGCTGTATCACGCCATTGGTCGGGGGGCAGCGTTTTGCCAACACCCCGATCATTGGGATGCGGCGAGAAGCCCGCTGTCACGCGTAATGGTGGTGGCGCGAGTGAGCAAGACCCTCGCTTTCGCATTCGTCGATTCCGCCGCGGTGTTTGCCGATCAGATCGTGGCGTTTGCCATTGGCGATGCCGCTCATTTCGCCTTGCTGCAGTCAAACATCCACGGTGTCTTCGCTTGGCAGCATGCTTCCAAGTTGAAGAGTGATCTCCGCTACAGTCCGTCCGACGCGTTTGAGACATTTCCGCTTCCCCCAATGGACGATCGGCTCACTGGTCTTGGCGAGCGACTCCATCAGGGACGCGTGGAGGTCATGCGAACCGATCGCATCGGTCTCACCAAACTCTACAACCGCTTTCATACCGACACCGAACACGGTCCTCGCGTCGAAGGCCTGCGCGCGTTGCAGCGCGAAATGGACACCGCCGTGGCGCGCGCTTACGGCTGGGACGATCTCGACCTAGAACACGGCTTCCACGAAGTACCGTACTTCACGGGGAGTGATCGCGTTCGCTTTACCATTTCGGAGACTGCGCGTGTCGACGTGCTGTGGCGGCTGTCGGAGTTGAACCGTCAGCGTTACGAGGAAGAACTAGCCCGAGGGTTTCATCCCGATGCCATGCCGCGCCCGTCGTCCCGCACGCCGCGCGCCGGTCGCCCCACCAGTGCCGCATCGGTTCAAACCTCGCTCGATTTTGAGACGGGGACTACGACCGCCGCCCACGGCGCGACCCCGGCCGCGGCGATTCTCGGTTTCCTGAGCACGCGCGCAGGCTGGTACGCCAAGGCGGAAATCCTCGGTGCCACCGGTATCACGGACGCCCAGTGGAACGCCGCGATCGCCGACTTGATCTCGGGCGGCAGGGTCGAACGCCAAGGCGAGAGACGCGGCGCGCACTACCGCATCCAGATTGGTGCCCCATGACCCGAACCCATGCCGTGCCGACGTCAAGGATCTCTGCTGCACTGGTGAAGAACCGGCCTAACACAGGGGACTTCTAGATGACGAAACCAAGCGACGACCACGCACAGGCGAGTCCGACCAAGCAGTTCTTCGTGTCGATGCTGACGCGAGACATCAGCCTCGCCGACGCGATCCTTGATCTCCTCGACAACTGCCTGGATGGCGCTCTGCGGCTGGCACATGGTGCGGAGGTCGACTATGCCAAGCACTTCGTGAAGATCGAAATCGCTGAAGACCATTTCTCGATCGCCGACAACTGCGGCGGCATCCCGCGCGAGGTCGCCAAGAACTACGCGTTCAAGATGGGACGGGAGCCTGACGACGGCCGCGACTCGGATGCCGAAACCATCGGCATGTACGGTGTCGGCATGAAGCGCGCGATCTTCAAGATGGGGCGCAACGCGCTGGTTCGCACGCGCCACGGCGACGGCACGTTCGAGGTGCCGATTACGTCGGCATGGCTCGAGGCCAAGAACTGGGACCCACTTCCCATCAACGACCCTACCGAAGCAAGCGAACGGCTGGACGAACCGGGCACCACGATCTACGTCAGCGACTTGTACGAAGGCGTATCGAGGCATTTCGCCAATGAAGCGTTCGAGAACGAAGTGCGTACCGCGATCTCGGAGCACTTCACGATGTTCATCCAGTGGGGCTTGAAGGTGGAACTCAACGGCAAGCTCGTGGAGTCCGTCCGCGTCGAGGTTCTGGTCTCGATGGACGAGGCTCGCCCGGCACCGTACATCTTCCAGAAAACGATCGACGATGTGCTCGTGTCGATCACCGTCGGCCTCAACAACGGGAAGAGTCTCGGCGACGACGAGGAGGACGATGCAGGCTTCGAGCGTGATCGTTCATCGGCGACCGCAGGCTGGACGGTGCTCTGCAACGACCGTGCAGTCATCGTGGGCGACAAGGGCCGATTGACGGGCTGGGGCGACGGCATCCCACTCTACCATCCGCAGTTCGCCATCATCACGGGTATCATTGAATTTCGCTCGAAGCGCGCTGACAGGCTCCCAGTCACGACGACAAAGCGCGCACTTGATACCTCGTCGAACGTCTGGTTGGAGTCCCTCGTCAAGATGAAGGAGGGCATGCGGATATGGATCTCCTACACGAACCAATGGAAGAACCACCCACGAGCCGACCAGTCCAGCTACTGGGAAGGCGCTCTACCGATGCCGCTGAGCAGGGCCATCGAGGTTGTCGCCTCGCGTAAGCTCACCAAGAAGGCGAACGACTACATCGAGTTCAACCCGCAGAAGGCGAAGGTATTGCCGGAGCCGGAGGACAAGAAGCCTTCGTCCCGACGGGTCGTATTTTCCCGTCCTGCTGAGGAGGTGCGCCTCGTCTCGAAGATGTTGTTCGATGACCCGGATGAAAAACCTGGCATCATCGGCGACAAGTGCTTCGAGATGCAGCTCATGAAGGCTCAGCGGCAGGGAGACTGAACGATGAGTGCAGGCTCTTCACTGCCATACCGGTTGCGGCCCAACAAGGCCGTAGATCGAGAACTCTTCCTGTCGATGCTGATGCGGCTAGCCCCCACGCTCGGACTCGAAAAGTACCATTACGTCGGCCTCGGCGGCCCATTCCTCGAAGACTTCCGGCTGGTCCATGCTCGGCTCGGCATTGCAAAGATGACGTGCATCGAGACCGAAGAGGAGGTGCATAAACGCCAGCTTTTCAATCGTCCAATCGCGTCCATTGAATGCGTCCACAAGAGTCTCGAAGACTACCTCGACGAAACCGATTTCGACTCCCCCACGATCATCTGGTTCGACTACACGGAACCCAAAGGCATCACCACTCAGATCGAACGATTCGCGCGCACCATCGGAACCGTTCCGGTCGGCAGCATTCTGCGGGTCACCCTAAATGCAAATCCCAGTTCGCTCAGCAAGCCCACAGCGAATCTTTCTGAGAGTGAGCTCTTGGCATGGCGGCTTGAACGGTTCAAGGAACGTCTCGGCGCGCTATTCCCAAGTGGCCTGACCGCCGATGGCATGACATCCAAGACCTATGGCGTAAGCCTGCTCCGCGCGCTCAAGCTCGCGGTTGAAAAGGAGGCCCTGAGTTTCCGAGATCGCCGAATCGTCTGGGCGCTTTCCACGCACTATGCCGATGGCCAGGCAATGGTGACTGCTGCCCTCGTTGTCTGTCAGAAACACGACAAGTCTATCGAAGAGTTGTTGAAGGGTTGGGAGTTCCATGCAACGACCGATGCCCCGCATCGGGTCGACCTGCCCGCGCTCTCGACCTTGGAGCGGCTGACGATGGAATCGAGCGACGATGCCCGGACCAAGATGGGTTTCGAGTTGCCGAAATCGGGCATGGGCGAGAACCCATTCGAGGTGTTCAAGAAGTTCTATCGTATCTACCCGCATTTCTCGCGTGTGGAACTTTAGCCCGTAGATATCGAGGTGCCAGAAGAATGCCGAAAACACCAAACGCATGGATCGCCGTCGACCACGGGCTTGGCACCGATCGCAGGCTCGCGCCCTACACCTTGGTATTGAAGGGCGCTCGTTCCCCGTATCAGGCCATCGAAGAGGAGGACTGGGTCCTCGTCCTGAGCCTCGTTGGCGGCATCACCCGTGTCGGACGTGTGCTGCGGGTTCGTTCCGATCTCGACACCACGACGCTTTATTTCGACCGCATGCTGTCGGCCGCCGAAACCGTCTCGATCAGCCTAACCGGACTCAAGTTACCGTCCTCGGGAAGCATGGGTCAAGTCCAGTGGACCGATTTCGTCGAAGTACTGTCCACGGCTCTGCACAAGACCATCGCGGAAGTACCCACAGTCGGTTCTGACACCAGTTCACCCCTGTATCAACAGGAGCTTGCCTACATCCGCGAACTGCTGCAACTGGCCGTGATGGACGATCTACTCGGCCCGGCTGGTGGTCCCCATGAACGCATCGTCGACATGGGCGTGCGGGATCGCTATCTGGTCGGTAAGCTCGCGCCGCGCGAGGCTGGACAAGGGGGCATCGAGGGGCTCGCAGGGCCATTGGCAAACGACGAAATCGAGGAGCCCGCCGACCCCAAGGTCCCCGGCCAGCACGAACCCGGTGCGGAGTTCGGGACGGCGACCGGCCGTGTCGAGCCCGAATCCGATGCCGCCGATGAGATCGACGCGGCCAGCAATCAATCACTGGTGCCGAGCAGTCTCGGCATGACCTTTTGTGTGGATGGCGATGCGGAACGGATCGAGGTCGAGGTGCGCTGGGGGCGCTACGAGCGCACCGATGAACACGAGATCTTCCGCATCCGCAAGAACAAGGAGACCGGTGCCGAGGAGCAGACGAAAGCCAAGGTCTGGCAGCGCATCCCCTGCGGCGGCAAGCTGGTGCTGCCACTCACCGAAGGTCTGATCACCCATCAGGCGCCGGACGACACCTATCCCGATGTGCGGGTGCAAGGCTCCGTGCGTGGCAAGAATTCCAATGGCGACCGCTTGGTCACACTGTTCCTGGTCAATGCGCAGCAGGAACCCGAGACCAACCGCGATACGGCCTGGGTGTTCCAGCCGGAATTGATCGTTCGCTCGGAAACGGAAGCCTCCAAACGTGACATCTTCCGTCGCCGGCCCGTGTTGGATGCCGACGGCATGGACCCGGAACGTGAGTCGCTGGAGATGATCTACCGCAACCGGGTGGAGTTCGCGGTGGGGCATGGCGTCGCCGTCCATGCCGAAACGGCGGAAGACGTGACGCTGGCCACCGAGGTGCGCACCACCGTCATGCCGCAGTATGAGGTTCAGGTCACCGAGACGCCGGGACTGGACCCTTCCGACCGCCCGGCGATGAAGACGATGGTGAGCAGTGGCCTGCTCGACATGCAGCGCCTCGCCACCCTGGATATCGATCCGCTGGTCGATGCCCTGAATATGCTGACCAAGGATTACGCAGCGTGGATTGACGAGCAGCGAGCCCGCGTCGGCGTCGACGTGCTTGGCTACGACGCGCCGTCGCAAGAGGCGATGGATCGATGCCAGGAGATCCACACGCGTCTACAGCAGGGCATCGATACGCTGAAGAGCGACGAAAAGGCCCTGGCGGCCTTCCGGTTCGCCAATCAGGCGATGGCCACGCAGCGCGTGCGCAGCCTCTACGCGTTGGCCATCCGGCGCGCTCAGGACGTCACCGTCGACCAGTTCGATGTGCTGAAGAACCGCAGTTGGCGCCCGTTCCAGTTGGCCTTCCTGCTGCTGTCGATCCCTTCACTGGCCGACCCGATGCACCCTGATCGCGTTCGACCGGTCGAAGCCTACGCCGACCTGCTATGGTTCCCTACCGGTGGCGGCAAGACCGAGGCCTATCTGGGTGTCGCCGCGTTCACCATGGCCATGCGGCGCATGCAGGGCAACCTGGGCGGCTACGATGGATCGCGCGGTCTGGCCGTGATCATGCGCTACACCCTGCGCCTGCTGACACTGCAACAGTTCCAGCGCGCCACCGCGCTGATCTGTGCGATGGAGGTCCTGCGCCGCGCGGCGCTGGCCAAAGGCGACGTGTCGCTCGGTACCGAGCCATTCACCATCGGGCTGTGGGTCGGCAACAAGGTGACCCCTGGCTCGACCGAGGATAGTCATCGGGCCATCGAGGACATCCGCAACCCCGGCAAGTACAACGCTGGGGCGGCGTCTCCCGCGCAACTGACCAGTTGCCCCTGGTGTGGCGCGGAAGTCGCCCCCGGGCGCGACGTCGAGGTCGACAAGGGGCGTGGGCGCACCGTCGTCTACTGCGGCGACAAGAAAGGGCGCTGCGATTTCTCGAAGGGCAAGTCCAGCAAGCTCGCGCACGCGGGCATCCCGGTGCTGGTCGTGGACGAGGAGATCTACCACCGCCCTCCGTCGATGATGATCGCCACCGTGGACAAGTTCGCCATGATGGCATGGCGGGGCCAGGTGCGCACGCTGTTCGGTCGCGTGGGCCAGGAATGTGGGCGTCACGGCCTGCTGTGGCAGGGCGCGGACTGCACTGGCAATCACCAGGCCGGCAAGGGCCTCCTTGCCACCAAGGTCAAGAGCATCAGCCCGATTCGCCCGCCGGACCTGATCATCCAAGACGAGTTTCATCTCATCAGTGGGCCACTGGGCACCATGGTCGGGTTGTACGAGACAGCCGTGGATGAATTATGCACCTGGAGACTCGGCGATCAGATGGTCAAACCGAAGATCATCGCATCCACGGCCACGGTGCGCAAAGCCCGGGAGCAGGTGAACAACGTCTTCATGCGGCGCGTGTCGGTGTTTCCTCCGCATGGGCTGGACGTGGAGGACAACTACTTTTCAATGCAGCGACCGATCGAGGACAAACCGGGTCGGCGATACCTCGGGGTCTGCTCCCCCGGCAGTTCGCGACCTGCGATGTTGATCCGTGTCTACACGGCCTTCCTGACCGCCGCGCAAGGGTTGTTCGATCGTTTTGGCGAGCCCGCCGATCCCTACATGACCATGGTCGGCTACTTCAACTCGCTGCGTGAGTTGGGTGGGATGAAGCGCTTGGCCGAAGACGACGTGCAGACGCGTTCCTACCGGGTGCAGATGAGCATGGTCGAGCGGCCCGCGCTCGCGCAACGCAGCGTGAGCAACATCCGCGAGTTGACCTCCCGAGTATCCAGCCAGGACATCCCGAAGTATCTAGACAATCTCGAAGTCAAGTTCAAGGCCGAATTCGACGTGACTGCCGGCAAGTACGCGACCAAATGGCAAGAGGGCGACACCCGGGCAATCGATGTCGTGTTGGCGACCAACATGCTGTCAGTGGGTGTCGACGTCAATCGACTGGGACTGATGGCGGTCAATGGCCAACCGAAGGGAACGGCGGAGTACATTCAGGCCACCAGCCGGGTGGGGCGTGCCTTCCCCGGTTTGGTCTGCACCGTGCTCACCTGGGCACGCCCACGCGACCTCTCGCACTACGAGACCTTCGAGCACTACCACGCCACCTTCTACAAGCATGTCGAGGCACAGTCGGTGACCCCGTTCTCGCCGCGGGCGATGGACCGTGGGTTGACAGGTTCGTTGCTGAGTCTGATGCGCCTCGAAAACGATGCATTCAGCCCCAACGAAGGCGCGGGCAAGCTGGACAAGCCTGACCAGAGCGAGATCACCGAGGCCATCGACGTGCTCGTCAGGCGTGCATGGAATGTCAGTGAGCTACCGAGCACCAAGAGTCTGGCAGAGCAGGAACTGAAGGAACGCGCAGACGAGTGGGCCAAAGAGGTGGGCAAAGGTGGCCGGATTCTGGCCTATGAGAAGCGAGGTCCTGAGAAGGACAAGACCGTCGCTTTGATCAAGTCACCTGGAATCCAAGCTTGGGACAACTGGACCGTCCCCATGTCGATGCGTGAGGTGGAGCCCGGGGTACGCTTGATCATGAACACGAGCCATATCTCGGACGACCACGATTGGAAGCCTCGGCCCGCGACGAAGGACGAGGACCGGACATGATCATCGATGACAAGACTCCAGTCGGGGAAGTACGACCCAGCCAGTTGCTCTGGACCTACGGCCCAGGGGCGTTGATCGACCTTCCGAGTCTGTCCGTGGTGACGCTCGGCATCGACCGTTGGGAGAAGGACCGTTGCCAGCCGATCCAGGAGGCGCGGCTGCTCGCTGCCGTCAGGAAGGTGCTGGGACCGCAAGTGGAGAACTTGCGGATGCCGCCATTCCAGAAGAGTGAACTCGTCGACGTCTGGTCGGCAGAGGCAAACATCGGTGTTCCCGTCCGGCCATTCCCGCGCTGGATGCGCTGCGTGAAATGCGGTCTGTTGTCGCCCTTCGATGCCGGACTGTTCGAGATCAAGGAGAACCGTTTCAGACCCGAGAGAACCCGCTTCGTCCACAAGAGTTGTCGCGGTTCCAAGGGCGACCAGCCCGCCAGGGATGCAGATGCCGTACCGGCGCGTTTCCTGCTGGCTTGCCGCGATGGCCACCTCGACGACTTTCCCTGGCACTACTTCGTCCATGGGGGAAATGGTTCGTGCAAGGGGACACTCCGCTTCTTTGAGAGCGGTGCCTCACTGCAAACGGAGAACCTGTGGGCGAAGTGTGATGCCTGCGGTGCAGCCCGGAGCATGGCCCACGCCTTCGGTAAGGCCGGTAAAGAGAATCTGCCGGCCTGTAGAGGACGGCACCCCCATCTGGACCACTTCGATGCCGAGTGCGATGAGGAGGCGCGCGCGGTTTTGTTGGGCGCCACGAATAGCTGGTTCCCGATCACCCTTTCCGCTCTCGCCATACCGCAGACGAAAGACCCACTCGGTCAGTTGATCAAGGATGGCTGGGACTTCTTCGGAGAACTGGAATCCGAAGCCGAGGTGTCGGTAACGGTGAAGACGCTGAAGAAGACCGGGGCGCTGCCAGGGATCGACAAGTACCCTGCGTCATCCATCTGGTCGGCCATCGAGGCGCACCATACAGGTGGTGGGCAGGAAGTCGTGGGTGAGGCGGACATCAAGGGCCCTGAGTGGGACGTTCTGACAGAGGCCGATCCGCCCACGGACTATCCGCACTTCATGAGCAAGAAGGTCGGCACGCCTCTAGGCTTTACCCATCACATCAGCAGAGTGTTGCTCCTGGAGCGACTGCGCGAGGTCAACGCGCTGCTGGGCTTCACGCGGGTGGAGGCGCCCGAAGAAACGGGCGACCCGAACGAACGGCCCCAGATGGCCAACCTATCGCGAAGCAAGGCGAATTGGGTACCCGCGAACCAAGTCCATGGCGAGGGCATCTTCATCCAATTCGACGAACAGGCGCTCGTGGTCTGGGAGGGACGACCTGCGGTAGAGAAGGTCGACCAGATGCTTCGGGGTGGCCACAAGGGCTGGCGCAACTCACGTCATCTCGACCCGAACGAGGGCTTTCCTGGCATTCGATACACCATGCTCCACACGCTCTCGCATCTGCTGATTCGGGAACTGGCGCTGGAGTGCGGATACAACGCAGCGAGTATCCGCGAGCGAATCTATGCCGACATCTCAGGCGAAAGTCCACAGGCCGGTATCCTCATCTATACGGCCGCTGCCGACTCTGACGGCACGCTGGGCGGCCTCGTCGATCTCGGCAAGCCGGAGAATCTCGGGCGCCTGCTGAAACAAGCCTTGAACCGCTCGAAGATCTGCTCCTCGGACCCACTCTGCTCGGAGCACGACCCGGCAAAGGATCGCTCCCTCCATGCTGCGGCCTGCCACGCATGCAGTTTGGTGGCTGAAACTTCCTGCGAGCGGGGCAATCGCTACTTGGACCGATCTCTGCTGGTGCCGACCCTCGAATGCGTCGATGCGGCGTTCTTCAAGGACCTATGACATGGATCCGTTGTTGGAGGCAGTCACGGCGGTGGCTTGCTTGGTTTCCCCTGAAAAGGTTCAGGCCATCGCATCACGCGTTCGCCGCACTGAAGCCGGCAAGGCAACAAAGTCGCTGGCGGATGTCGTCGGAACGCCCGCGGCCTCGATGGTCATCGAGCGGCTCGTCGACGCTTGGCGAACCACGACTGTCAGCGCCGATGAGCTCGCCTCGATGCTTCTCGCCGCAAGTCATGCCTTCACCATGGCGACCGCCGATCAATCCACGGAACTCGTGTGGACGGGGCCGACGACCCCCTTCGTCTCGGCGCGTCGCACTGAGCAGGCGTTGCTGCAGGTCATCGATGGCGCCAAATCGACGCTTTTCATCACTAGCTTCGTCGCTTATGACGTCTCCTCGATCATCGAGGCCCTGAATGCCACGAGTGATCGCGGAGTGCTCATCTCCATCTTGCTTGAGTCTTCTAAAGACTACGGTGGTAGCATCACCATGGACACGATAGGCAAGATGAGGTCTCTCGTACCTGCCGCCCGGCTCTATGCTTGGCAGGACAAGTCCGATGCGTTTGCGGGGGGGCGAGTGCATGCCAAGGTGGCGGTAGCGGACGGTCGCACGTGTTTTATCACCAGTGCAAACCTGACGGGACACGCGATGGAAAAGAACATGGAGGCCGGGGTGCTGATCATTGGCGGTCGAATTCCACGAATGTTTGATGATCACTTACGCTCGTTAGTCGGCACGAAGGTGATTGCGCCGGTATGACAATGGATCTCGGATTCCTGCGACATCACTGCACAGAAGTGACCCTTTTATTTGCCATAGCGCAGAGACGCTGGTGGGGGCGGGCGGTCATCCCCCCCGCGGCTGACCGTGTTCCATGGTTGCCGCACCAGATGCGGAAGTAGGCCCAGACCCCGGGGCCGCCGCGATACCTGGGTACAAGCGACCGATGGTCCTCAATGAATGGGGGCTGAAAGTCCCCCGGCAGTGAATAGCGCTCGCCCGCAGGAAGACTGCGTCAATACCAAGCACCTTCGCCGCGGTAGTAATCAGGGTCTTGTCCATGACTCAAGCCGTCTTGGCCAATGATCCATCGGGTAGATGGCGTTACTCGTACTGCAATAGCAGAGTCTGGCTGGTCCAATGGCGACGCGGCCCGTCGTACAGGTCTGCCACGCACCCTTATGCGGCTGCGCTTCAACCCGGAGCAGTGGCTTTCGGCCCATTGCAAAACAGATGTCGGAGAGGGTACGCAGGGTCATGTTGTGGGTGCCGTCGAGCAGTTGAGTCACATAGCCTTTCGTGGCCGCCATCCGCTCTGCCAGCGCGGACTGGGTGATGCCTGCGTGCTCCATTGCCTCCCAGATGTCTTCGGTGACTTCCGTGATAAGCAGTTCCTGCGCCACGAGCTTCGCGTTTGCTGGATTCTCGTTTGCCCAATGCTCAAGGAAATCGCTCATTGTCATTGCCCCTCAATGTTGGGATGTCCTTGGTCGCCTCTACCCAGCTTGGCGGTTGCCAGGTGGCTGGGTCGCGTCGCTCGGTGGTTGCTCGCAGTGCTTAGGGCAAGCCTGGTGCCGGAGCATTCAAGCAGGAAGTTCACAGTGATCGCCAGTGGTTGGCCGTCCGTCGCAGACCCTGGCCGGATGCAGATCCAGTAGATCAAAGGTGAAGTCATCCGGATGATGCAATTAAGGGCTTCATTCGTATCCCATCTTGAGCGCCTGGGCTTGCTCGGCCAAAACATCAAGGATCTTGTTCCGCTCTGCGTCGATGCGCTCTTTGTAGGCAATGACGTCTTGGTAGCGCACGCGCCGGTGCGTTCCGATTTTGTGGAACGGGATTTCGCCGCGTTCCAGCAACTGGATCAGGAACGGTCGTGAAACATTGAGCACATCCGCCGCATCCTGGGTGGTCAACTCAGCATGGATGGGGATGATGCTGACCGCATTGCCCTCGCCAATCTCGGTCAACAAGTCGACGAGCAGCCGTAGTGCCGACACGGGGACACGAACGGGATGCGCTGCACCTTGGTCGTCGAAGATCTCGATCTGCTGGGTTTCGGCACGGATCTGGAGATAAGCGGACAACGTCCGACTGCTCTCCCGTGCAAGGGCGACCTCTGTGGCCGAGGGTAGTGCGCGGGCGGGCGAAAGTGTGGTCACGGCAGCCTCCTGGAAGCTTAAGACAGCATCAGGGCGGAGTATAACCGAAATAAACGAATAATCGAAATATCCGAAAGATTGCGGTCTGATACCCGATCCACTCCAGGGACTCACGTACACCATCCAGCAGGTCCTGACGGCGCCGACGTTGAAGCCGGCCTCCCGCAAGACCCGGTGGTCGCAGAAATGCTCGCCCGCGCCACGGCCGACAACCCGTCGCAACTCCATGGCGGCGCCTGACTGTCCTGCTGTACTCGGTGAGTTCCCCCCCACTGCGCCCGGAGGCGGCGTCCTGATTCGGGCACAGTTCCCCTCACTGTGCCGGGGTCAGCGCCCCGAGTCCGGCCAGTTTCGACCGTCCGCCACGGTTGTCAAGCCTCAGCCCATGCACTCCGCGTTGCTGGCCGGAGCCATCTAAAGCATCCTGTTCTTAGGTGACGGCAGGGCCTTCGCTGGACGCAACACCTGCGGCTCCAGCCGGCGGATGCCCGGCAATCGCATCCATCTTCGCCTTGAGCTTCTGCCCCGGCCGGAAGGTCACGACGCGCCGGGCTGTAATCGGAATCTCCTCCCCAGTCTTCGGATTGCGCCCCGGTCGCTCTTTCTTCTCGCGGAGTTCGAAGTTGCCGAATCCGGACAGCTTGACCTCCTCGCCACGCTCCAGGGTCTTGCGGATTTCCTCGAAGAAGCTATCCACGAGGTCTTTGGCCTCGCGTTTGTTGAGGCCAAGCTCCTCGAACAGGTGATCTGCCATGTCGGCTTTGGTCAAGGCCATCCTCTCACTCCGTCATCGTATGCAGAATAGACTCAAGGGGGGTACACAGGTCCGGCGATCCAAGCCTCCGCCAAGGCGGCAAGTGTCTGGGATGGCGCCTGCAAGATCAATCTTGACGGCGGGTTATCTCGGCCACTCTAGCGTCTCGTCCAGGCTGCGGGCCGGGTCCACAGGGTCGGTGATGGATAGCCCCCGATGCAGGGCGCCGGCCCCAAAGCGCGCGTGGATGCGGTCCACTGCGACCGTCAGACGCCGCTCCCGTTCACTGTCCGCGGGGTGCTCGGGCGCGTCGTCGAAGAGATCCGGCTGGACCGGCTCCGGGGGCCCCAGATCGGCGATGCCCAGGCCGATCAGGCGGACGGGCTTGCCCTGCCAGCGGCCCGCCTCGTACAGCGACCAGGCGGCGGCGAACAGAGTGCGGGCGTCGTCGCTGTGTCGCGGGAGTTGCCGCTGACGGGAGTGGGTCTCGAAGCCGCGGAAGCGGACCTTGAGGGTGACGGTACGCCCCGCGATCCCCTCCTGCCGAGCGGCGGCGGCGACCTCACCCGCCAACTCGCGCAGGGTGTCGCGCAGCACGCCGGGATCGGTCACGTCGACGCCGAAGGTGGTCTCCTTGGAGAGTGACTGCCGGGCGGTCCGCTCCCCAACCCGGTTGGAGGCGATACCCCGCGCCTGCTGGTAAAGGCTGGTGGCGGCCCGCGACCCCAGATGCGCTTGAAGCTGCGTGAGCGACAACCCGCGCAGGTCCGCGACGGTGCAGAGGCCCAACCGCTTGAGGATCGGCAGGGTCCGGCTGCCGACCCCGCGCAGGATGCCGACCGGCTGTCCGCCCAGAAAGTCCAGGACCTGTTCCGGGGGGACCACGACCAGCCCGTCCGGCTTGCCGAAGTCCGAGGCGACCTTGGCCACCAGCCGGTTCGGGGCGATACCAACCGAGGCGGTCAGGCCGACCGCGGTGCGGATCGCCGCCTTGATCCGCTGACCGATAAGCTCCGGGGGACCGATCAGGTGCCCGAGTCCGCTGACGTCGAGAAAGGCCTCGTCGATGGAGATCGGTTCCACCACCGGGGTACAGGTGGCCATGACTGCGCGAATCTGGCGGGCGACCTCCAGGTAATGCGCCATGCGTGGGCGCAGGTAGACCGCGCCCGGACAGCGGCGGTTGGCCTCGTTGATGGGCATGGCCGAGTGGATGCCGAAGCGCCGCGCCTCGTAGGAGCAGGTGGCCACCACCCCGCGCCCGCCGGGCTGGGCGCCGACCACCACCGGCAGCCCGCGCAAGGCCGGGTTATCGCGCTGTTCGACCGCGGCATAGAAGGCGTCCATGTCCAGGTGCATGATCCAGCGCGGGGGCAGGGCGCTCATGGTCGTGATGCTCAACAACGGAAACGGACGATTAGGGCGGGACGGGCGCCAGATCGCCCGGGCCAGCCGCGACCCGCCGGCCACCGGCAATCATGTCGGCGCGGGGGCAGCACGGTCAGTAGCGGCGCCGCTCACTGCAACGCGCAGTCGATGAGTTGCGCGATCTCCTGCGAGATGCGTTCGTTCATCCTAAATTCGGCAGTCGGAGCGCCTGAAAACGTCGTAAGTCACTGAATAAAAATACCCTCTGTCAACTGCGGAGCAGTTGAAATCCTCACCCTGCGGGTGAGAAGCGGATTGGCGCAATCAGCAACTCATCCAACAAGTTACGCATTCTTGTCCGGTTGAACTGCCGGATTTAGGTTCATCGCCTCGGGCAGGCCGAGCCGGTCGTACAGCCCGTTCATGTAGCCCAACAGCAAATTGATCTGGCGGAACAGTTCTTCGTGATCATCGAACTGCCAGCCGATCATCCCCGGCCGGGTTTGCTCCCGGTGGCCCCGGCACAGCAGGCGCAGGACGTGCCAGAAGGTATCCCCGACCTTCTCCACGAAGTGAAACCAATAGGGAAATTCGGCCGTCACGTCCAGGAAGCAGGAGCGGATCGCCGGGATCTCCGCGGTCTCGCGCGTGTCCCGGTCCCAGCCGTCGAAGAAGAAGGTGACCTTTCCCTCCCAGGCGATGGCCGCCTCGCGAGTGGCGACCAAGGGCAGCAGCTTGTCGAGCAGCGGCCGAATGTCGTGCTTCACCACCGATCTGCGCGTGATGGCGATGGCCAGGATTTCGTCCTTGGCCGGCGACAGGCGGGCGTGTGGGTACTTGGGGCTGGGCATGGCGTCGGTGGCTCGCGGCGATCGAGGCACCGGATTATCCGCCTCTCGCCTGAACTTATCAGTCCCCCCGTCCGCGAGGTCCCACCCGATGCGAGCCCTTGACAGCCCTCAGTCCTTGGGGGATAAGTCAGGCGTCAGCCCATCAGGCCTGTTGGACTGCCGCTCGCCTTGCCGACGGCCTGGATGGGATTCGGACCGCCAGCGGGCTAGCATGGCTGCGGTGTCGCGTCGCCCTGCGGCCTGAGTGGAGCGCCGAACTCGCGGTGACGTGTGCTGTCCATCCAGGTGGTCCGATCCGCGGGGCGCTCAACGTCTGCCGAGGGCAGCAGAACAGTTTTCTTGCCGCCTGTCGAGTCGTTGTTACCACTGCGTCGTTTGTGAGACGGATTACCAGATGCCCCCAGTTTCCGCGCTCCGAAACCAGATGCCCCCGATTTCCGCGGTCAGATGCCCCCAGTTTCCGCGTTCCGAAGCCAGATGCCCCCGGTTTCCGCGGTCAGATGCCCCTGGTTTCCGCGTTCCGAAGCCAGATGCCCCCGGTTTCCGCGGTCAGATGCCCCTGGT
>CAYYAY010000043.1:40569-51067 GCA_964470155.1 uncultured Lamprocystis sp.
TTCCGCGCAACAGGTTTCAGATGCCCCTAGTATCCGCGCCACGGATTTCTGCAAGCGCCTGTTGATCCTAGTGGTTTTACTGCTGCACCGGATTTGCGGCGGCTTGTTGTTGTTTGTTGTTATTAATATAAAGAACAACAACACAGAGGCACCGGCACGCGAGCAATGCGTGTGCGAAGAATGCAGCATCCGGACTGCCAAGCGCGGGGAGGGGAACACACGGTGCCCGGTCAGCGCCGCTCAAGGATTCGCGGCAGTCACCGCGGGGCGCTACGCTGTGGGAAGATCAACATGTCAGCGGCGGTACCCGCCCATTATCTTGCGGCGAGCCAAACCGTGTAACCTATGCCGCAGTTTCCAGCGGGGCTTCCTCATGTCCACTTCGTCCGCCATGTCTCCAGATTTCAATGTCGGTGACCTCGCCATCCTCCAGCACTCGGTGTTCCATCCCGAGTACGACGGTGCCCTGGCGGAGATCATCGACCCTGAAAAGTGCCGTGGATCGGTGACGCCGTCCGGGCGCCGTCGACCCGTCCAGGCGCTCTATCGGGTGCGGGTGATCGCGCCGGTTGAGGGCGAGGTTCTCTTCTCGGTTGCTCGCTACCAGCTTCGCCCCCTGGACGGCGTCGCCTTCGGACGGGCACTTCCCCGGGCAGAACCCGAGCGACACTTGAGTCCTGAGGTGGCGAGGCCGTTTCCGGACATGCGCGGCCAGGGTCCGCGAGCCCAACGCGTGGGTATCTGCCAAGCATGAGTCTCCCGTCAAGAATCGCCGCGTTCGGCTGGTTCGGTGCTGGCTGGGCGGTGTTCAAGGGGGGAATCGACGATCCCGATTTCTATCCGCCGATCGACGACCGCGAGGCCCTGCGTCACTGGCTCGCCGGCTTCGGCGCCGCGTGGGTGGAGTGCCCGGACGGCGAGGCCGTGGAGTCGATTCTGAACGGCGACGGCCTGGGTGGTGAATCGGTCGAGGAGGCACTGGTGCGCACGCTGGAGACTCGGCAGGACCTGCTGTGTGCCCTCTGGGGGCTTGGGCTGGGAAAGATTCCCCGCGTCTTGCACTGACTGGCCCTGCGTTCTCTGCGCTGAATGCCCTGGAGGTCCCCCACTTCCCGCATTCCCCTAAGAAAACCGAATCTTCAGCCCTCACACTCATCCGGCCTGATCAGGCATTCTGGCTTTCCGGATGTTGCTTCGTAGCCGTGCTGCTGACGCCGCTTGGCGATCTTCTGGATCTGGGCTTGGCCGTCTGCATAGGACTCCACGCCGGTGCTGCGCATCCCACCCAGCCGGGTTCCCAGTCCGCCCCAGACCGTGACCAGTGTCCATTCACCGAACAGGTCTTCCACGAGGTGGGCATGATAATAGCGGCCTTTGGCGGTGTGCAGCCAGCGCATGGAGATTCACCCGGAGCAAGCAATGGTTGCGCACGTTCGACCATTTCCTGGCAGCGCGCCCTGGTTCTTCATCCAGAGCCTCGCGCCGCGTGAAACCAGCCGGGTGTTCCCGCCGTTGGCCGGGGGTGGCTCAGACCCCAATGCTGAACGGAGACAACGAAAAAGTCCAGGTGTCGAAGCCGCATGGGCCGGCGCATGCCCATTCCACGATACGAGGACGGCTAGAGTATCGCCTCCATCAGGCTCGCGCAGAAGCCGAAATACTCCCCAAGGACTGCCTGCTGTCCCGGGCTATGCTCAGCTGCTGGCCGCTCAACCATTGTCCATCCTCCCAGTGCGTCGAGTTTTTTCATCAAAGCGCCGAGGACGTGGCCGAGTTCGCTGGGAGATACGATGGTCCCGCGTGCCACTCGGGAGCGGACCGAATCGATGTACTTGATGGCAGTCAGGGTGCCATGCTGATATCCGGATGCATAGGGTGTCATTGTGTGTCCTGTGGTCATTCGCTCCTCGGCGAGATACTCCGCCTTGCAGGATGGGGAGGGATCGCCGGTGAGCGTGGTACGTTGGTTTCCGCAGGCAATAGCAATCATCATCGCTGCGCTACGGGATGCGGCAGTGGCTGTTGGAAATGCCCTAAGATGAAGCGACTGCCGGGTGGCTGGTGTCTTGTCTGGCGACACTCTAACAAAGCGACAACCTGACTGCGGTATCGGAACACGCCTCTTTCATATCAAAACGCGCCATCGTCCACTGGCGATTCTTGACCATTGCTTCACAAGAGTAAGGATTTGGCGGAATGCTGGATGGAAGCGATCAGCCCAATGGTCAGGTGCGACCTTGATCTTCGGAGGGACTTCGGCCAGTCCATGCCTTGTAAGCTCTTGAGAAAGCAGGCTGGTTAGCAAATCCAGTGAGATATGTGACTTCGCTGAGGGGTTTGCCGCTTCTTAGAGCGCGCTGGGCGACTTCCTTGCGCGCGTCGTCGGACACTTCCTTATAGGTGGTTCCTTCCTCTTTGAGTTTCCGTTGTAGGGTCCGCGGGGCGAGGGCCAATTCCCGTGCCACGTCTTTCGCACGCGGATTGCCGGATGGAAGGCAGCGACATATCTCCCTCCTCACCCGATGCGTGAGTTTCGGTCCGGTCAGGTACTCCTCGAGGTCCGTGAGTATTCGATCGTTTTCTATTGCAAGATCCCGGTTTCCCGCCGGTAACTTCTTGCGTACGGTACTCAGCGCAAAGGTAATACCCGACGAGGTGTCATCGTAGCGTACCGGACACCCGAAATAGTGCTCGTAGGCGCAGGGCTGAACGAGATGGCTCAGCTGGACCTGGTGCAGGGGGAGGTCCTGGCCGTAGATGTCTCGGCACATACGCAGGAATACCGATAAGCGGGTATCTTGTAGTACCGAGAGATCCGCTTCAATCAATGGCGGCGAATAAAGGATAGCGAGGTTTTCGCGGTCAATGGTAATCTGTAACGCCGTGTCTTGACAGACGATTTTGTAATAGCGCTCCAGCCGCTTCAGGGCCGCTTCGAGGGTGCGCGATGCCAGAAAGGCGTACCCCAGTGCGTGGTAGTCGGTCGACCGCCAGACCTCACCCGCCGCGAGTCCCCAGCAGGGGTCCGCAATCCGTTGCTGCGCCAGGCGCCAAAGTGATCGAATCCGGTCGATCGGGTAGCGCGCCTTGGCGTCATCGAGTTTAGCCGGGTCCAGCCCGCACTCAAGGTACAGCGCATCTGCGTCCAAGCCCCTGTCTTGCAGGAGGCGATGTGGAATGCGTCCGGCGGTTGCAAGTAGTGTAAATATCATGGTTGCCTCACCACCTCTGTTGCAATCCCAGTGAGATAGCATCACCTGGCAAGACGAGGGCGACCAGGAATCAATCTGGAAAAAGATCTGAAAGAGATTGACGTGCTGGTCGCGGCGGGGACGGACGTCGCTCTGTGTCGTCTGGAATTTCTTTAGAAATCAGGGTAATAGTCGATTTCGCCGGCTCTCTGGGATTTCCCGTGGCACTTTACCGTAACATAATCAGTAAGATATCGTGCATCGCGAAAACTTTATGGCCCCGGTCATGATCGGCACTGCGCACCGTAACACGTTGATTTTTTAAGCATACAGCTTGTACCCGACAAGGTCCAATTGAATGCGCTGAAAGAGATGCCCAAGGTTAAGAATGCCGTAACAACGTCGCTTGATGACTTTGATCTTATTGTTTAATCCCTCCACAAATCCACTGTTATGTCGCCCAACAAAGTAATTGGTGATTTCATCTTTGCGTGCCATCAGGGTCTTGATGAATCCATCGAAGCAACGAATCGCGCTGCGCTTGATTCGGCTCACCCAGGCATTGAGTTGGTGCTTCGCTTGTGCACGCGTCATTCGCCGATCGAAAATTGCTGTCAGTTGGTTACGAAACAAATAAGCTTGCTGCAAACGCGGCGAATACTTAAACAATTGCTCAAGAGCCGTCTCGTCATCCGCTGTTAAGTCCGCTTCCTTCTTACGTAGCGACCACATCACCCCTTTGAATTCCTTGTACGTGGCAGCCGGCAGTTCACGCTTGAGGCGACGCAGTTCTTTCTTGCGTAGATCTTCGAGGTCGTCACGATACAGTTTGGCGACATGGAAGCGGTCTGCAACGATACGGACTTTTTTCCCGAAGACTTCCTTGGCAGCATTGATGAAACCGTCGTACATATCGGAACAAACGTAGCGCACCGCGCGACGTAACACCTTGGGAATACTTCGGAAAAACTTTATGACCGTTTCTTTCGTGCGGTCCTCCAGGACGCCCAAGATGCGGGTTTCATTGCCCTGCCGCGCGGTCACAATTGCCACGAAATCCTTATGTCCTTTCTTGAGAGAAATTTCATCAATACCGATCACCTCAAAGGGTTCAATTGTTGACCAATCCACGGATTTACGAATATTTCGATCAATAACGCCTTGAATTTCGTCGCAGGTCACCTTTTTCTTGATGGCGACATCGGCAGTGGTACTATTAACGCACTCGAGTAAGAGATATGCCTCGTAGGCTTTTGTGAACGGGCTGCGACGCGTAAACCAGCTGACTTGTTGCGTGGTCGTTGGTTCGCCGTCGCAGTCACACTGGTAACGCGGTAATCTAATGCGGAGATACACCGGCTTCTCAAAAATGGCCGTATGGCGCAACGTCACCCACTCGCCATGACCATTCGACTTATCAATTCGTTTATTGCATTTATGACACGTCGCGCCATGCTCTGTACTGACCAACGAGACGATGTAACTTCCATTGCGATCTTGGTGCACTGCCTGCACTTGGACATTGGGCAAATCTAGCAATAGCTCTATTGCTTGTCTAACTGGCTCGTTGTTGGAGTCCATTATGACCTTCAAAATCTCGCAAGATGCTGAAATATAAGTATATCATAACCTACTGAGATCCCGAAGAGCCATTTCGCCAACGACACTCCTTATTAATCGATGGTGGTGTTTCCTCCATTCATTATCATCGAATCCGTATAAATTGCCACCAATGTCAAGGCGTCCACGCATCCTAAGTCCGCTTGCTGGATTTATCCTGCGATTGAACGCTTCCTCATCAGTCCCATGAATGAAATGTCGATTGCAAGATGGTTGGCGAATTACGAGCCAGCCCAACACCGCAAAGAAAGCGGCGCACCCCAAATGGCGGTCGATCCAGAATAGGGCGGTGAACACGACAGGAGCGACGAGCATCCACCGGACTCGCGGCGGAATAGTACGGATAGCACGGCGAAACCGGCGGATGAAATCGCGCACGAGTTGGTCTCCTATTGTCGGCCTGAGGTTTCGTGGATAGACGCCAGCGTCGTTGGGAAACGTTTCACGCGCCCCGATCCACACGCTGAAATGCATGCAGGACCTTCGGCAGATAATCCACCGTCTCCTGTTTCAATGGCTTACCTCTCCCGGCCAGATATTCATCAATGCGTTCGGCCCCCGCGTTGTACGCCAGCACGGCGTGCTCCCAATTGCCGAATCTCCCGTAATCGGTTGCCAGCTTTCTTGCCGCCCCGTCCGCCGCTTCGCGGGGATCGAAGGGATTTGAGACGTGATAGTCGGCCGCGGTCGCATGCGTGATCTGGAACATTCCCTGAGCACCCGCGTCAGATACGGCAGTTGGGTTGAAGTTGCTCTCGACCGATGCCAATGCCGTCAAGATTCCCGGCGGCAAGTGATACCTCGCCTCCGCGTCGGCGAACATTCCTCGTAACGGCGTCGGTGCGACAATCGTCGCCTGGTGATGTCCCCCGTCGTTTCCGCCCGACTCCGGGCGTGACGGCGCTGCGGCGAGGCCAGGCGCTTCGCGAACAGAATGTCCTGGCCCACGCAGTTGTGTCAGCGGATCCTGCATGGGATCGACTGCCTCGCCGTTGCGCCAAACCTCGAAGTGTAGGTGTGGCCCCGTACTTCCGCCAGTATCCCCGGAGTACCCAATGACGTCGCCGCGGTGCACCGCCTGTCCCTCCTGGACCGCGACGTGGGACAGGTGCATGTATCTGGTGCCAGCGTCCCCGCCGTGGTCGACTGCGATATAGTTCCCGGCGCCGTGCTCCTGAACACCCGCGCGGGCGATGCCGTCGGCCGCAGCATGGATCGGGGTCCCCACCGGCATCGCGAGGTCGACGCCGCGATGGGGCCGCACCTGTCCGCTGACAGGGTTCACGCGATGTCCAGAAAATCCTGATTTTATGGGATATCGGCTTGGGTTGGTGACCGGGGAAGACAGCGTGATGCTCGCTCCCGGTCTCTGTTCACCCCCGTCGGCACCCTGTGACTGACTCCTCAGCTCGGGCTCAGGGCTTTTTTTTTCCGGCGGCTGTGTCTGTTCGTTGAATGCGCCGATGAGTCGCAAATCCGTGTCGTCCCGGGTGCTCGCCGAACGCTCGATGAGATCGGCGATCTGCTCGCCCCGCCGGCTGCTGCCTGACTCCGCGATCACGGCCTGGTGCGCGGCCTGTTGGGCGTCGCTCGGCATCCCGGCGATCAGCGTTTCGGTCGAGGTCCGATACAGTTGTTCTTGAGCGGGACTCAATCCGTAGGACGAGATCTGATTCATCCGCGCATCCACCATCGCTTCACGGGCGCCGGTCCAACCCGCCTCGCTCCCCGCCGCTGCCCGTCCGGCCTGGACCGCCGCACCGATGCCTTGTCCGTCCCTTAGTGCCCCGGCGAATGCCCGGGCCCCGGCGGCCGTCTGGCTGGCCACGCCGCCAACACCGGCCCCAGCCAGCGCCACACTCTCCGCCGCTTGGGCGAGCAGTCCGCCGGCCTCGTTCTGGACCACCTGAGCGGCGGTGCGCGGAAGCGCTGCGTGCTGCTCGATGATCGCGCCGAGTCTGGAGGCCTTACCTGATCTCAAGGCGCCTTGCGCATGACCGGCGGACGCCGCCACGTCGTTACGGGCTCCCTGCGCAAAGCGATCGACAGCGCCCGGGTTCCATGCCTGGTGGGTGGCATCGCCGTGTGCTGACACCTGGCCCGGCACGCCGGCTGTTTCCGGTCGGATATCCCGCAGTTCGGCGCCCTCGACCTGGGATCGGGTGCCGCCGAAGTCAGGTGCCGAGCCGCTCAGGTCGGCGTTGCGGTTGGGGGAAATTCCCTGGGGTGTCTGGAAATTGAATTCGCTGGCCAGGATCTCCATGCCCGCCTCCTTGGCGCCCGCCCGCTCTTGCGCGGTCATGCCTCTGGCCCGCTGACCGTCCGTGTGACCAAGCAGCAGTCCCATGCCAGCGATGGCGCGCGCCTGGTCCGGATCGGCGGTGACGCCACCGACCAATAGTCGCTGGGCCGCGTCATCCCGATCGCCGTCGAGGTTATACTTCGCGATCGTCCGATCCAGCTTTTCATTGAGCGCCTGATGCTCGGGTCTGACCAGCCCTGCGCCGGCCGCAATGCCATTGAACGAACCCATGGTGCCGAACCGCTCGGACTGCGACTCCGCATGATCGAGACTGCGCGATGAGGACAATACATCCTCTGCCGATTGAGTGAGTTGCGATGATTCGCGACTATCCAGCCCGGCCGTGAATACGTTGCGCTGACCCGTCTGCGCGTCGACCTTGAGGCCCTCGGCGACCCGTGTCTGCAGCGACTGATCGGATGTCACCTTTTCTGAGATATCCGATGCCATTGTGTCCGCGAGCTTGCTGTCAACACCGTATTCACTGCTCAATCTGGCCGCAATGTCCCCCTTTCCCTTGCTGCCCCCGAGCGAACCCGCAATCACCGCCCCCATCTGAGTGCTTGACATCCCGCTCTCACTGTACTGTCGGGTCAGCCCATCTGCGGTTGCCATCAGCACCGAATCGGTCTGACTCTTGCCCCCATCCTTCATCCAGGTGCTGGCATGCGCATCGAAGCTTTCGCCACTCTTGGATGCGGTGGCGCTGGCCGCGCTCCCGAGTGCCGACGCGAATCCACTGCTCGACCGCTGCATGGCCTGCTGACTGGACCGCAGATCCCGCTGGACCTCTTGTCCGACATTGACCGACCAACTTTGCTGTTCCGCTCCCGGTGCCACGGTTCCCGACAGCGGCCCATGATTCATGATGGGCTGCATGTTCAGCGCCGCGGCCGGGTTCACCGCATCGGGTGAGGCAATCTTCTCGTTGACGTGATCCCCGCCTTGGAGCCTCCCGGCCAAATGCGTCGCGGTGATCGCCGAGCCGTAGATCAACATCAACGAGATCGCCGGTGTGCTCGCTGCGAGCATCCCCCCGACGCCCAGATAATCGCTCAAGATGAAGTCGAGCTTCCAGATCGCTAGAATCGACGGCATCGGCGTGTTACCCAGGGCCACATCCTGGAGCGCGTCCATCTTGAACTTCACCGCCATGATGATGTAGAGATTGATGATCGCCAGGATCGGCTGCCACAACTGAATCCACAGGCCGAACAAAAGATACTTCCCGACCATACTGATGCCCGTTGGTCCCAACCCAATGGCGAAGACCATCAGCGGTGATACGGCATACAGGAAGGCCTCGAAGAACGTCATCATCGGCCGCACGATGCGGGAGAACAAGCGCTCTTCCGAGGCCCACTGCGTGTTGCGTTGCTGGGCTGCTTGTTCGATGGCGGCGGCGTCGGCCTCTTGCAGGAGCGCGCGCTTATTGGCCGCACGGGCATACGGCAGCATGGCCGCGGCCGTGGCCATCACCATGTAGTTCTGGGCGCCGACGCCAACGCCCGCGAGGGCGTCCAGCGCGGCGTTTACCGCTGTCGGCACGTCGTTCGGATTGGCGATGTGTAGCGTCGCTGCCACCGAGGCGTTCAGTTTCGGTACGTACTGAGTGATCAGGTAGGCCGACAGATCGGTCCACGCATCTGGACATTCTTTCGTGACCGCAGCGCCGCCGATCCACAACTCGGTCGTTGGCACCACCAGTGTGCTGCCAAGTGCGCTCTGCCAGTTGGGGTTGCGCAGTATGTCGTCGGCGGACCGGGTGCCGTTGTTGAAACCGTACAGCGTACATTCGGACAGGTAGTTGACGAAGGTCCGGGCCATGTCGGCGCCGGCCGTCGGCGCGTTCGCGGCCCCCAGGGCGGTCATCGACAGGGTGGTCCGGCGCACCCCCTGGAGGACGTGCAGCGGGGCGGCGAAGCCGTATTCCGTCATCGCCGGAGTGGAGAACGCCTGCTCGAAGAGCCGGGTGACGCCGTACCCAATCCCGCTCATCAGCCCACCAATGGCGGCGGGTCCCAGCGGAACGTTGTCGACCACGCGCACCGCCCCGGAATAGACATCCTGGACGGATACCTTCACAGTCGGACCGAACATGCCCATGTAGACCACCCAGGCCACCAACATGTGCTGAAGCTGCGGCGGGCGAGCCTGGATGATGCCCTGAAACATGATGAGCATGAAGCCGACCAGGAACCCGATGCCGGCCAGGGCGTGCATGTTCCCGGAGCCCGAGAGCATGGCGACGGCGTTCAGGACCGCGGTGAGGTAGGCGGCATCGCCGATCGAATAGATGTCCCACATGATTCAGGCGCTCGGAAAAGTGATGGGCGGCGCGTCCCGGCGATGCTCCGGGGCGCCATGATTCCGCGCCCAGCGGTGATCGCCAAAGATGCGGATTTCGTTGGGGAATGCGGGGGGCGGAAGAGGGGCTTGGTGCGGGTGATTCAGACTCGGCACGTCCGTCTGCGGGCACCCGCCGAAACCGGCTATTGACTCGACTCGAACCCCGCGTCGGCCGTGTCGGACTGCAGCGGCCGTCCCTTGACCAGCGGCGCCAACGCGCTGTAATGCGTCATCAACGATTGCAGGTTCCCGTAGCGCTGGGCGATCTCGCTGTACTGCTGCGCAACATCGTCTTTGGCACTGCGGATTTGTTCGATCACCTGCTTGGCATACGGGTTCTGATGGAGCGAGGCCGCCTGCGCCGCCTGGCCGATCAGGTCGTCGAGCAGCAGTTTCGTCATCTCCAGGGCAATCACGGGCGCGGCCTTTTCGGCGAAGTCACGCGCCATCCCGGTATCGTACTGACCCAGGTTGTGGAGCATGGCGCCGAGGCCATGCGGCGCCAGTTCCATGAACGCCTTCTCCGGGTCGGTCAGCGCCACGTTGCCCCAACGGAATTTCTCCACGAGGCCCACCGCACCGGCGTTTTCGGGATCGCCCAACAAGATCCGCGAGGTGTACTGGGCGAACCCCACCAGGTCGGTCACCGCAACGATCGTGGGATGCAGGCAGCCGTTGACGCTGCGGGTGTCGCAACTCCACCGTTGCACGGTCTGCGTCGTCCGGCGGGCGGGGTCCCGCTCGTGGCTGGCCGGCCCCCATAGCAGGTCGCGCACCGAGAGCACATTGCCGCGTAACGGGGTGATGCCGGGACTCTCGCCTTTGCCGTCGGGTGCGGCTTCCGCCGGGCCGACGATGATCGAGCCGGTGACACTCATGATTGCCTCCAGCAGGGCATCGTCGCCCCCCGTGAACCGGGACGCGACGCTGGTCCGCTTGAGCGCCTGCCAGACGAGATTGCCTTGCAGGTTGGCCTCCCCTCGCTGCTCGTCGCTGAAGTTGTTCTTCGCCTGGGTGGCCGGGCTGGTCCCGGTCG
>CAYYAY010000044.1:0-13539 GCA_964470155.1 uncultured Lamprocystis sp.
GCGCTCTTCTTGGCGTGCTTGGCGACTTGGCGTGAGATAGGTTCTTTCCAGACTCTCGCTATAAGCCTAACTCTCGCCAGCGGGCCTCGATACGCTTGACGGAGACCGGGGCCGTGGTCCCCAGTTGCTGAGCGAAGAGCGAGACCCGCAGTTCTTCGAGCAGCCAGCGGATTTCCTCCAGACGCGGGTCGGCGCGACCGGTGCGCGCGGCAGCGGCGCTGCGCTCACGCCAGCGGCGTTCAAGGTCGGCAAATTCGGCCATGCGCTGTTGGTCACGGGCGGCGGCGAAGCGCAGCCGCTCGGTGCGCTGGTCGGCCGCCTTGAGATAGCGCGGGTACTCTTTCAGGTGAACATAGGGAACGACAAGCAAAAAACCACGGAACACCAGGCGGTCCACCTGGGCACGCAGGTCCGCAACGGCGCCCTCCCAGTTGTCCTGGGTGATCGCGGCAAGGCGGGCGCGCAGGCCATGGTAGGCGTCCAGAATGGCGGCGGCCAGGGTGCAGACCTCCTGCGCGGTGGTCGTAAGTCGGCCTTTGCGCTCGCGCAACCGCTGCTCGAAGGCGGCCTGGGTCCGGATCGGCTCCAGGCCCTCCACAAAGGTGAGATCCAGAATCAGGGCGATGAGCTCATCCGCCAGGTCGGGCTCCCGACCCGGCCCCTGCCCGTCGGCCGCGGTTCCGGCCGGCGTCTCCGCGATGCGCGGGGCTTTGGCATATTGCAGCCGCATCCGATCCAGTCCGCCGAGTCCTTTCTTCAGGACGCGCAGGTCGGCGCCCAGGTGCAGCATGAAGAGTCGGCGCAGACCAACGCGGGTGGCCGTCGCCGCACTTTCGGCGGAGTCCAGAACGCGGACGGCGACACTGTCGCCCAGGTCCACCAGGGCGGGGAAACCGCGTAACCGGATGCCGGCGCGGGTCAGGTCGACCTGTTCGGGCAGCTCGCCGAAGGTCCAGCGCCTGAGCCCTTCCTGCTCCAGCCCGCTGGCCGGGATCTGCGCAAAGCTGTGCTGACCCTGGCCGCCGTGGGTGCGCTTGAGTTCGACCGGGTCGGCGCCGGTGGCGATGACCTGGCCTCGGTCGTCGACCAGCCGGACTTTCATACGCAGATGCTCAGGGATGGCCGCCGGGTTCCAGGCGCCTTCCGGCACCTGAATCCCGGTCAGTTCCCGGATGGCCTCACCCAGCGCCTGAATCAGCGGACGCTCGGACGGCCTGAGCCGAGCCGCCAGGCGCGCCGCCGTATCCGGGATCGGCACCAGACCCTTGCGGATCTGTTTGGGCAGGCCGCGCAGGAGTTCGGTGATGCGCTCGGTGAGCAGCCCCGGCACCAGCCACTCCAGGCGCTCGCCGGAGACCTGGTTGATCAGCGGCAGGGGAACGACCAGGGTCAGACCGTCGGCCTGGCTGCCGGGATCGAAGTGATACTCGAGCGGCAGCGCGGTAGCGCCGATCTGAAGGCTGTCCGGAAAGGTCTCGGCGGTGACCGCCGCCGCCTCATGGCGCATCAGGTCGGCCATGCGCAGGTGCAGGAGCTTGGGGTCCTGACGGGTCGCCTCACGCAGCCAGCGCTCGAACTGGGCGGTCGAATAGATCCCCGGCGGCACCCGCGCATCGTAGAACGCGACGATGGCTTCCTCGTCCACCAGGATATCGCGGCGGCGCGACTTGGCTTCCAGGTGCGCGACGTACTCGATCAGCTCGCGATTGTGGCGCCAGAAAGGCGCGCGGGTCTCGAAGTCGCCCGCGGCGAGGCCGTGGCGGATGAACATTTCGCGCGCTTCGGCCGGGTTGATGGGCCCGTAGTTGATCCGCCGCCGCGGCACCAGGGTGACACCGAAGAGGGTGACACGCTCGTAGGCGGCAACCTGCCCGGCGTCCGCCTGCCAATGGGGCTCGGCATAGGTGCGTTGCAACAGATGGGCACCGGCTGCCTCGATCCAGCCGGGTTGGACGCGGGCACAGAGACGTCCGTAGTGCCGGGTGGTCTCGATCCGCTCGGCGGCGACGATCCACTTGGGGCCGTCCTTGAACAGGGCGCTGCTGGGATGGATGACGAAGCGGCTGTTGCGGGCACCCTGGTATTCGCGGTTCTCGTCCTTGCAACCGATGTGACAGAGCAGACCCTGCAGCAGGGCACGATGGATTTCCTCCGGCGTGCCGGCGGCAGCGTCGCCGTCGCCCGGAACCGGCATGGGTTCGGGCTCCCGCGCGCGGCTCGGCGCCGGGCGACCGCGCGGCTGAAGCCCGCGCCCATCCGGGACCGGCGTGGCGGGTGTCGCCCGTTCCCCGCGGGACCGATTCGCAATCCCCATCTCGTGCAATTGCTCACGCAATTGCGCATGGATGTCGTGCCACTCCAGCACCCGGTTCCAATTGAGGAAATGCTGCTGGCACAGCTTGCGGAACTGGTTCTTCGACAGGTGCTTGCGTTCCTGCTCCAGAAAGCGCCAGAGATTCAACAGGGTCAGAAAGTCCGAGTCCGGATGGTTGAAGGTGGCATGAATCTGATCCGCCGCCTGCTGCCGATCGAGCGGGCGCTCGCGCGGGTCCTGGATGCTCAGGGCGGCGGCGATCACCAGAACTTCAGCCAGGCAATGGTGATCGGCCGCGGCAAGCAACATGCGCCCGATGCGCGGGTCGACCGGCAGCCGGGCGAGCTGGCGGCCGAGTGCGGTCGGCTCGCCCTGGGCATCGATCGCCGCCAGTTCTTCCAGGGTGCGGTAGCCATCCGCCACCAGCCGCGGGTCCGGCGGGTCGACGAAGGGGAACTGATCGATCGCCCCGAACCCCAGGACCTTCATCTGCAGGATCACGGCGGCCAGGTTGGTGCGATTGATCTCGGGCTCGGTGAAGGCGGCCCGCGCCTGGAAGTTGTCCTCGGTATAGAGGCGGATGCAGATGCCGGAAGCGACCCGTCCGCAACGCCCCTGGCGCTGGTTGGCCGAAGCCTGCGAGATGCGCTCTACCGGCAGACGCTGCACCTTGCTGCGATGACTGTAACGGCTGATGCGGGCGAAGCCGGGGTCGACCACATAGTGAATGCCGGGGACGGTCAGCGAGGTTTCCGCCACGTTGGTGGCCAGCACCACCCGCCGGGTACTGTGCGGCTGGAAGATCCTGGCCTGCTCCTCGGCGCCCTGGCGGGCGAACAGCGGCAACACCTCGGTCGATGGCGGATGCTGCTTGCGCAGCGTTTCGGCCGTCTCGCGGATCTCGCGCTCGCCGGAGAGGAAGACCAGCACGTCGCCGCGGCCGGCGCGCGCCAGTTCAGCCACCGCGTCGGCGATCGCCTGCTGCATGGCATCCTCGCGTTCCCCGGCATTTTCATCTTCCACCGGCGGGCGGTAGCGAACCTCGACCGGGTAGGTCCGCCCTGAAATCTCGATGATGGGAGCCGGGCGGCCCTGGGCATCGGCAAAGTGCCGGGCGAAGCGCTGCGGATCGATGGTGGCCGAGGTGACGATGAGCTTCAAATCCGGCCGCCGCGGCAGCAGGCCCCGCAGATACCCCAGCAGGAAGTCGATGTTGAGGCTGCGCTCATGGGCCTCGTCGATGATCAGGGTGTCGTATTCCAGCAGGGCGCGATCCTGCTGGACCTCCGCCAGCAGCATCCCGTCGGTCATCAGCTTGATGCAGGTTTCCGGCCGCACCCGGTCGTGGAAGCGGATCTTGTAGCCGACCAGGCTGCCGAGTTCGCGGCCCAACTCCTGGGAGATCCGACTGGCCAGGCTGCGGGCGGCGATGCGGCGGGGCTGCGTATGACCGATACGCCCGAGGATGCCGCGGCCCAGGTCCAGACAGAGCTTGGGCAACTGGGTGGACTTTCCGGAGCCGGTCGCACCGCACAGCACCACCACTTGATGGGCCTGAATCAGCGCCGCCACATCGGCGCGACGCTCAACCACCGGCAGTTCCGGCGGGTAAGCAATGGTCGGGACCAGGGCACGGCGCCGCTCGCCGAGTGCCTGGGAGGCGCGCAATGCCTGCCAGATCTTCAGCAGACCCTGCTCCACCGGCTGTCCGGTCCGGGCACGGCGGCGCAAGCCCTGCAACCGCCGGCGCAGGGCGTGTCGATCGGCGATCAGACCGGCCGCCAGGTCCTGGTCGGTAGGGAACGGCAGGACTGGGGGTGGAGCAGTATTCAAGATACGCGGGAGACCACTCGGGCAAACAGTCAGCCGGGAGGTGAAACCAACAGCGCCAACCACTGTCGCGACAGATAGCGAACAGTTTGTCGGCTGATAGATGTCAGCATCCGGCCGGGAAAGGGGGTATGTTACCGCGCCAGGTCGGATCAGATGCGTCCGCCTGGTGAGAATTCCTGCCTGTTACGCGGCAGCAACCGCCCGGACAGATCCGGCGACCCGGTCGGCGGCGGGCGCAATCAAGACAGACCATACGAAGAAGAACGGACGGTAGTGCGATGACTCAAGACCGCGGCACGCGGCACCTGCCGAACCTGGAAGCCAGTGACACGAGGACCCGATACGTGAATGCGTCGATGGTGTCATACATCCTTTCGTGGCGACCCGGCTTGATCAAGGGCCGGCACCGCTCCACCGCCGCGCTGGCCCGGCGCTGCACCCTCACCCTCACCCTGGGTGCGGCAATGCCGGCTCCGCTTTACGCCCAGGCGGGACCGGTCCCGGCCCAGGTCCCCGAGCCCGCGGCAAGCGTGACAACCGGCACTGCCGCGCCGAGCGGACCCGCCCAGCCGACGGAGCGGCCGGAGCCCGCACCGGGTTCCGTCGGCGCCTTCGAACAGGGCCCCGGCGTTCTGGGCATCAGCTTGCGCACCCAGCGACAGGCACAACTCAAGCACTACGTGAGCGAGCCCGTCGGACTGGTCGCCCTGGGACTGGAGGATTTGCGCTTCGCTCCGGTCAACAAGCGCACCCACGTGGAGGTCAATCTGACTAACCGGATCCCCTTCGAGGGCAAGGGCGATCAGGTCGGTCCCAAGGCTAAGCGCACGCTGGATGCACTCGCCAGGCTATTCGCGGACAACCCGCGGACCCGGGTGAAGATCATCGTACACACCGACGACCAGGGTGACGCGGGCTACAATCTGCGACTGTCCCAGCGGGCGGCCGATGCGGTCAAGCAGTATCTGGTCGGTCGCGGCGTCGCCGCCGAACGTTTGACCCCGGTTGGCCGCGGCGAGTCGGCGCCGCTGGCCGCTACCGGCAAACGCCCACCCACCCGCCAGGAGCGCGAACGCAACCGACGGGTCGAACTGGTGATCGAGCCGCTGGAGCCGTCAGGCCAGCCTGGCGAGTCGGCACCGAAACCCACGACCGAAGCAGCAGACCCCAGGCCAACGCCAAGCGCACGGCCGGCGAACCGCTGAGGCCGGAGCGACCGCGGCACCGCGCCCTACCCGACCTCCAGCGCCGCGAAGTCGAATTCCATGGACTCGGCGGGCGGTTGGACATAGGTCCCCTGGATCAGATCCACCCCGGCGCGAAACAGCCGGGCGATGGTGTCCGGCCCCTCCACCCCGGTGGCGATCACCAGCGCCTGGCGTTCATGGATAAGGTCGACCAAGGCCGCGAGTTGCGCTCCCGGCAGCCCGTGTGCCGCCTCTCGGGCCAGACGGACGAAGGCGGCCGGTAACCGGTCGAGCACCCGCTCGCCGCGTTCGCTGGCCGTCAGTCCATTGAGGCACAGGCGGATGCCGAGTTGCTCCAATTGGCCGGACCGGCTGACCGCCAGATCCAGGTGGCGATCCGCATCCGCGATCTGCAACTGGATGATCGGGCGGAACGCGATGAGATCGCGGGCGCTGATCGCGTCCCGCAGACCAGCGACCCAAGCCGGATCGGCCGCGCCCGCAAGGGATTGATGCAGAAACAACTCGACCGGCCGACCCGCCGCACGACGGACGCCGAGCGCGTCCAGACCCGCACCCAACAGCCAGCGATCGATCGTGGCCGCCTGCCCGGCCCGCAGCGCCAGGGGCGCAAACGCGTTCGGCGCCAGGAGTTCGCCATCGGGCGCGTTGAGCCTCAGAGTCGCCTCATAGCGCTCGCTCGGCGCGGAACGCAGCGGCACCATGGGTTGGAACAGAAGCTGGAAGCGACCGGCCGCGACGGCTTCCAGCAACGGACTGCGCTCCGCGGCGGCGACCTGGGCCGGCGGCGACGCCGCATAGCACTCGACCCGACGCTGACCGCGGTGCAGACTCAGACGGGCAGCCTTGCGCGCCCGCGAGACCAGGGTGACGGCTTCCCCGCCGCTGCGGGCCAGTGGGCACCAGCCGACCCCGCGGTCAGCGACCGCGGCATCCGCCGCCAGGTCCTGCTGGACACCCTGCGCCAGCGCCGCGACCCGAACCGCAAGGGCGCCCTCATCGCCGCCCGACAGGAGGGCGGCAACGCCGTGCTCACCGACGCGGGCCGCCGGACCCTCCTCCCCCAGCCGCGCGCAGACCGCCGCGCCCAGCCGCGTCATCACCGATTCATCCCCCGGCTGTTCAAAATAGAGCAAGGCCCAGTGCGCCGCCGACCCGGCACGCAGCAGGCGGTCGATCCGCGTGAAGAGGCGCTCCCGCCCGCCCAACCCGGACGCGCCATGGTCACTGACGGACTCGCGCACCAACCGCCGGCGCGCGCGCACCAGCCGTTCACGCACACACGCCACCAACCGCTGCGGTGAAACCGGCTTCGCCAGAAAATCATCCCCGCCGATGCGCAGCGCATCCAACTGTCGGCCGGGGTCGAGTTCCCCGGAGAGAAACAGGATCGGCAGATCGGCAAACCGCTCCTGTCCGCGGATGACCCCAGTCAGCTCGATGCCGTTGACGCCCGGCATATGCAGATCCATCAGGATCAGGTGCGGCGCAAAGCGCTCCAAGGCGGCGAGGACTTCCAGCGGGTCGTGGACGCGCTCGACGACCAGACCGGCGTGCTCCAGCACCCGCGCGGCGAAGAGGGCCGCCACCGGCTGATCATCCACCACCAGCACCCGCTCCGGCCCGCCGTCCGGCAGCGCGACCAGCGATGCCACCCGCGCGGCAAGCGCTGCCGGCCCCAGGGTCGCCGACAGGCAGACCGCCGCCCCGGCGCGCATGGCCGCCAACCGCTGCGCAAGCGCGTCCTCCTGACCCAGACAGACCAGCGGCAGGCAGCGACCCACGTCATCGGCCTGATCACCAGCCAAGCGCGTCAATTCAGCAGGATCGTCCAAGGCCCGCAAATCGACCAGCAGCAAGACCAGTAGGTGCTCGGGCAGCCGCGGATCAACCGGAGCCGCAAGCCGCCGACGCAGCGCGTCCGGCTCCCCGTGGACCTCACTGCGAAAACCGAAGGCGCTCAGTTGCGGACCCAGGGCCGCGATCAAGGCCGTGTCGCGGGACAGCAGGAGGATGGTGCCGCGGGTCGGCCGAGGGGGGTTCGGGTGATTCATCCTGAAGCGGCTCAGGTCAGCGTGTACAGCCGACCGCCATCCTCGGGCAGGGACAGATCGTCGAAACCGGGACCGAAGCAATGCCCCTGCTGGAGACAGAAGGCGAGCCATTTACCGAGGAACAGATTCGCCTTCCACTTGGCATCGAGCGCCGGCGGCTGATATTGGGCACGCAACGGCAAAATGGTCTGCCGCAGATCCAGAACCTCGACCTGGCGGGCATCGTGATAGACCCGCAAACGGGCGTCCGGGTCGGCCCCGAACCCGGCGAGATCGCTGGCCTGGGCATACCTCGCGGCGGCGCTCCAACCCCGATCAGGGCTGGGAAACCAATGGGTCAGCCGCGCGAGACTGGTATAGCGGGACTGCTCCTCGATGGTCAGATAGAGATCCACACTGCCCTTGCGGCGGGAGACGCTCAGCCCCCGCTGGTCTTTCAGACCAGGCGCAAGACGCGCGAGCAGACGGTAATTTTCCTCGCAGAGTGTCATCAGGCCGCCCACGGTCGGGCGTCCCGACAACTGAATCAAGTCGTCCAGAGAACAGAAGACGGCTTGCATGAGACTAGGACCGCCGGACGCCTGAAGCGACGCGCGGGGTCGGCTGGATCCGCGTCGGCACGGTCTGAGCCGTCAGCTTGCGAATCACGGACGAGACGCCGCTCAAGCCGGACCGCCGGACGGATCGCCAGCCCCGCGCGCGGCCTGCTCGGCGGCGATCTGCTGTTTGACCTCCGCCATGTCCAGCGCCTTGGCCTTGCCGATCAGGTCGCGAAACTGCCTCTCCGGAAGCGCGCCGGCCTGAGAAAAAATGATGACCTGGTCGCGAAAGATCATCAGGGTCGGGATAGAGCGGATCTGAAAGTGGCCCGCGATCTCCTGCTCGTCCTCGGTGTTGACCTTGGCGAAAACGATGTCGCCGAAGTCGGCGGACACCTTGTCGTAGATCGGGGCGAAGGAGCGGCACGGACCGCACCAGGGCGCCCAGAAATCGACGATCACGAAGTCGTTGGTGCTGATCGCCTCTTCGAAACTCTGCTTGTCCAGTTCTACAACCGCCATCGGAACCACCTGCGTAATGAACGATCGGGAGATACTACCAGAATCCCGCACAGACCGCGGTTGAGCGGGTTTTTCTGAGCGAATTCAGTACTTTGAAACAACTGTCGCGCACGAAAAAACCGGGCATTCGCCCGGTATTCGAGCGTCGGCCGCACGGCCGGATCAGACCGCTTCGAGGGCGCTGATGATCTGCCCGCGAATCTCGTCCACGGACCCGATGCCCTTGACCTTGATGTACTTGGGCGCGCCCTGACCGCCCGCCTGCGCCCAATCCGAGTAGTAATGGATCAGCGGCTCGGTCTGGTCATGATAGACCTTGAGTCGGGCCTTGACCGTCTCTTCCTGATCGTCGTCGCGCTGGATCAGCGCCTCGCCGGTCACGTCGTCCAGTCCCGCGGTCTTGGGTGGATTGAAAACGACATGGTAGGTGCGGCCGGAGGCCGGATGCACCCGCCGACCGGACATGCGGCGGATGATTTCCTCGTCGGGAACATCGATCTCGACCACCGCGTCGACCGCCACCCCCGCCTCCTTCAGCGCATCGGCCTGGGCCAGGGTGCGCGGGAAACCGTCGAACAGGTAGCCGCTTGTGCAGTCACCATCAGTGATGCGCACTTTCACCATGCCCATGATGATGTCGTCGGACACCAGACCACCCGCGTCCATCACCTGCTTGGCCGCCTTGCCCAGTTCGCTGCCTTGCTTGACATGAGCCCGCAGCATGTCGCCGGTGGAAATTTGGGGGATACCGAAGTGCTCCTTGATGAAGCCGGCCTGGGTACCTTTTCCGGCGCCGGGGCCGCCAAGTAGGATCACGCGCATGGGGGTAATTTCCTCGTCATGTTGAACAGACGCGGCAGTGTGCCACAAGACCCTGGAAAAATCGCCCTCAGGGGCGATTTTTCCAGGTCGATCAAAGACTGAAACCCGGTCAGCGACCGGCCAGCAGCATGGACATCATGAGCCCGTTGAGCCGGCCGACAAAGGCCGCCGGGTCATCGAGTTGACCGCCTTCGGCGAGTTGCGCCTGATCGAACAGGATCAGACCCAAATCCTGGAAGCGGGTCTCGTTCTCCTCACTTTCCAGGCGCTTCACCAGCGGGTGATCCAGGTTGACCTCCAGCGTGGGACGCTGCTTGGGGGCGTCCTGACCGACCGCCTTCAACACCCGCGCCAGATTGGCGCTCATGTCGTACTCGCCGACGACCAGACAGGCCGGCGAGTCGACCAGGCGGGCGCTCGGACGCACCTTGTCGACCCGCTCACCCAGCGCGGTCTTGAGCCGCTCCAGCAGGGTGCCGTGTTCCTTGGCCGCCTGTTCGGTCTTGGCCTTCTCCTCCTGATCGGCCAGTTGGCCCAGGTCCAGATCGCCCTTGGTGACCGACTGCAGGTGCTTGCCCTTGTAGTCGTGCAGGTGGTTGACCAGCCACTCGTCCACCCGGTCGGACAGCAGCAGGACCTCGACCCCCTTCTTGCGGAAGACCTCCAGATGGGGACTGTGGCGGGCGGCGGCCGCGCTGTCGGCGGTGATGAAGTAGATCTTGTCCTGACCCTCCTTCATGCGCTCGATGTAGCCGTCCAGGGTGGCGGTCTGGGTGTCGCTCTCGGTCTGCGTCGAGGCGAACCGCAAGAGCCCGCCCAGGCGCTCCCGGTTGGCGAAATCCTCGGCCGGCCCTTCCTTGAGGACCCGGCCGAACTCGCCCCAGAACTCGGCATATTTCTCCGGCTCATCCGTGGCCAGGGTTTCCAGCAGGCTCAGGATGCGCTTGGTGTTGGCCTGGCGGATGCTGTCGATCTTACGGTTGTGCTGGAGCAGTTCGCGCGAGACATTCAGCGGCAGGTCGTCCGAATCCACCACACCCTTGACGAAGCGCAGGTAATGCGGCAGCAACTTGTCGGCCTCGTCCATGATGAAGACACGGCGGACATAGAGCTTGACGCCGTGCTTCTGGTCGCGGTCCCACAAATCCCAGGGAGCCTTTTTCGGAACGAAGAGCAGAGTGCTGTATTCGTTGGTGCCCTCCACGCGGTTATGGACATAGGCCAACGGCGGATCATAGTCGTGCGCGATATGCTTGTAAAAGGCGTGATACTCCTCCTCGGTCACCTCCGACTTGCTGCGCATCCACAGGGCCGTCCCGCGATTGACCTTCTCCCACTCGGGGGCCTTGGCCTGGGGCTGCGCCTTGGCGTCGTCCTGCTCCGCGTCCGGCGCGTCCTCGTCCGGACCGTCGTGGTGTTCCTTCAACATCTCCACCGGCAGGGCAATGTGGTCGGAGAACTTGCTGATGATGGTGCGCAGCCGCCAGCTCTCCAAGAACTCCTTTTCGTCTTCCTTCAGGTGCAGGATCACGTCGGTGCCGCGGCCGGCCTTCTCCACCGTCTCCAGGGTGTAGCTGCCGCGCCCGTCCGACTCCCAGTGCACCCCATGCTCGGCCCCCAGACCGGCCCGGCGGGAGACCAGCGTCACCTTGTCGGCGACGATGAAGGCGGAGTAGAAACCGACCCCGAACTGGCCGATCAGCTGGCTGTCTTTGGCCTGATCGCCGGTCAGCTTCTCGAAGAACCGGCGGGTACCGGAACTGGCGATGCTGCCGATGGTATCGACGACCTCGGCCCGGCTCAGACCGATACCGTTATCCGAAACCGTCAGGGTCCCCGCCTCCTTGTCCACGGTGACGCGGATCCGCAGGTCGCCGTCGCCCTCGTAGAGCCCGTCGTCGCTCAGTGACTCGAAACGCAGCTTCTCCGCGGCGTCCGAGGCGTTGGAGATCAGCTCGCGCAGGAAGATCTCCTTATTGGAGTAGAGTGAACGGATCACCAGGTCCAGGACTTGGCTGACTTCGGCCTTGAACTCCAGTGTTTCCTTATGCGCTTCAACTGTCATTTCGGTTCGTTACCTCTTGAGTCATCATTCATTTTTTGACTTTCGGGCGCACTCGCGGCGGATCGGCATCCGCGCCTCGGCGTGCTGTCGCGGTGACCGTGCGCTCCCGGCGCCGGAATAGATCTGCAATGGGTATTGTCGCACGCCCGGCAGCGGCTACAATCCGGCCTTCACGATCAGGGGCACCGCGCCCCTCGCGCACCCCGGCCGTGACCGACCGCCCGCGCCGCATCAATGTAGGCCATCACACCGATAATCAAGGGGTTGAATATGGAGTCGAACGTTATCGCCACTACCCCCTTCGAAGGGCAGCGTCCGGGCACCTCCGGGCTGCGCAAGAAGGTCCGGACTTTTCAGCAACCGCACTATCTGGAGAACTTCGTCCAAGCGATCTTCGACACCCAGAGCGAACTGGCCGGCGGCACCCTGGTGGTCGGCGGTGACGGCCGCTACTACAACCGCGAGGCCATCCAGGTCATCCTGCGCATGGCCGCCGCCAACGGCGTGGCGCGTGTGCTGGTCGGGCGCGGCGGCATCCTCTCCACCCCGGCGGTCTCCTGCGTGATTCGCAAGTATAAGACCCAGGGCGGGATCGTGCTCTCCGCCAGCCACAATCCGGGCGGACCGGACGAAGACTTCGGGATCAAATTCAACGTCGCCGCCGGCGGTCCGGCCCCCGAATCGGTGACCGAGGCGATCTTCGCGCGCACCCGATCCATCGACGTCTACCGCACGCTGGACTGTCCCAACACCAATCTGGACATGCTCGGCACCGTCGCCATCGGCGCCATGCAGGTCGAGGTCATCGACCCGGTGGCGGACTACGCCGACTTGATGGAAGACCTGTTCGACTTCAACGCGATCCGCGCGCTGTTCGACTCCGGGTTGTTCAGCATGCGCTTTGATGCCATGCACGCGGTCACCGGCCCCTATGCCACCGAGATCCTGGAGAACCGGCTCGGGGCGCTGCCGGGCACCGTGATGAACGGCATCCCGCTCGAAGATTTCGGCGGCGGACACCCGGACCCCAACCTGGCCCATGCGCATGACCTGGTCGCCCTATGTGAAGGCCCCCATGCCCTGGACTTCGGCGCCGCTTCCGACGGTGACGGCGACCGTAATATGATCCTGGGCAAGAACTTCTTCGTCACGCCCAGCGACAGTCTGGCCGTCTTGGCCGCCAACGCCCACCTGACGCCCGGCTACCATTCCGGCATTCGCGGCATCGCCCGCTCCATGCCCACCAGCCAGGCGGCGGACCGCGTGGCCGAGGCCCTGGGGATCGAGTGCTTCGAGACGCCCACCGGCTGGAAATTCTTCGGCAATCTGTTGGACGCCGGCCGTATCACCCTGTGCGGCGAGGAGAGCTTCGGCACCGGGTCGGACCATGTGCGCGAGAAAGACGGTCTGTGGGCGGTGCTGTTCTGGCTGAACCTGCTGGCGGTGCGGCAGCAATCGGTCGCGGAGATCGTCAGCGAACACTGGCGGCATTACGGCCGCAACTACTATACCCGGCATGACTACGAGGCGGTGGATGCCAAGGCCGCCGGCGCCCTGGTCGACCATCTGAGGATCCTGCTCCCGGCGCTGCCCGGTCAACGCTTCGGCGACTATACCGTCGCCTATGCCGACGACTTCGCGTACACCGACCCGATCGACGGCAGCGTCTCAGCGAACCAGGGCATCCGCATCGGCTTCGAGGGCGGCTCGCGGATCGTGCTGCGGCTCTCCGGCACCGGCACCGAGGGTGCCACCCTGCGGGTCTATCTGGAGTTCTACGAACCCGACCCGACCCGGCATCATCAGGACACCCAGGAAGCCATGGCGCCGCTCATCCTGATCGCCCGCGAACTGGCTCAGATCGAGGCCCGCACCGGACGAGCCGAACCGACGGTGATCACCTGAGGTGACTCCCGGGAAAAACTGTAGGGGCGACTTTAGTCGCCCTCCCCCGCACGTCGGAGAACATTTCCCGGAAATCACCTGAATCTGCGGAACAAACCCCATCCTCCCGGCAGGGCCTTGATCCTCATTCCGGCCAGCGCTTGGGTCTCCCGCACTGGCGGTAAAGGCTTTACCGTGAAAGTCGCGCAGCGACGCTGTGGGAGCGGCGTCCCGCCGCGATGGGTCGGGCGCGTAGCCCTACCGTTTGAGGTCACCGCGGCACCCATCGCGGCGGGAC
>CAYYAY010000044.1:13549-46974 GCA_964470155.1 uncultured Lamprocystis sp.
GGGGCCCCCCCCCCCCCCCCTGGCGGCCCCCCCCCCCCCCCCGCGGGGCGGGCCGCCGCTCCCACGGGGGACATTCATCTGCCGGGGTGGCTGATATTCCTTCCATGGCCGTTAGCCGGACCAGGGCCGCGCAAACGTGATGTCGACCGGCTAACGCCTCGACCTCCAGTTTTCTTGTGGCCGGAACGATGATCAAGGCCCCCTGCAGGATGCCGGCCACAGCCACTCCCCACAACCCGAGTATGACGTCATGCTGCATGAATTTATCGATTGGATCCTGGTCACCGTCAACGGCTGGGGCTATCCGGGCATCTTCGTTCTGATGGCCCTGGAGTCCACCGTGCTGCCGGTGCCGAGCGAGTTGGTGCTGATCCCGGCCGGCTATCTCGCCTACCAGGGCAAGATGAACGTCCTGGCGATCTGGCTCGCCTCCACCCTGGGCAGCCTGGCGGGGGCCGGCGTCAATTACGCCTTCGCGCTCTGGGTGGGGCGCCCCTTCCTGGAGCGCTATGGCCGCTGGTTCTTCGTGCGCCCCGCCCTGCTGCACAAGACCGACCTGTTCTTCGAGCGCCACGGGGCCATTTCGACCTTTACCGGACGCCTGATCCCCGGCATCCGGCACCTGATCTCACTACCCGCCGGACTGACCCGGATGAACCTGCTGACCTTCAGCACCTATACCCTGCTCGGGGCCGGTCTGTGGTCCGCCGTGCTCACCGCCATGGGCTATTTCATCGGCGGCAATGAGCGCCTGATCCAGGACAACCTGCCCCTGGTGACGGTCGGCGTCCTCCTCTTCGTCGCCCTGACTCTGGCGATCTATGTGTTCCGGCAGAAGCGCCACCCGGCCTGAGCCCGAAACCGCCCGTCAGCGCCGTGCCGATAAGAAACCGGGGACCAGAAGCAACAACAGGAACGGCGCCACCAGCCAATGCCCGCTGCCGGCCAGCAAGAGCGCGTCCAGCGGGATCAGGCCAAGGGTGAGGCGTTGGACCAGGGTCTGCACCGCCGCCGGACTGCCGTCCGCGGTCAGGCGCCAGAGCCAATACCCCAGGGCCAGGACCGCAGGGACAACCAGAACCAGGATCAGCGGCTGCTCCATGCGGCCCGCGAGCACCAACTCGACGATCACCAAGGCCGCAAGCCCGAACAACACCCCCGCGATCCGGGTGGTTTGCGGCGCCGCCCCCTTGGCCTCTGCCCCGACCAGGACCGTGAGCGCCGCCACATAAAGGAACACCGGCACGGCCAGCGCCTGGGCTCCGCTCCCCATCGCCATCACGGCCAAACCGAACATCCACTGCATATAGTGGATCGCCCCCATGATGACGGGGCCTAACAAGGTCTCTTTCAGAAAGCCGTGATAGGCGACGATGGCGAGCCCCAGCGCGACCGCGATCCGCAGACTGGCCCCGCCGGCCAGCGCGGCGAACGCCAGACCCAGGACCATGAGCCCGCCGCCCAGCACCCAGGCCGCCTGACCCGAGATCCGCCCGGACGCCGACAGACCCGTGAGTTCTCCCGTACCGCCCTGCCGCAGGGCAAAGCACTCCTTCAGCACGACACCAGACCAGCACAACGCCGTGCCGGCGGCCAGTTGCGGGATCAGCACCAGCCAGTGCGGCCAGCCCCCGGTGGCAATCAGATGCGCGGCAAGGATGTTGGACCACACCACGAAGGTCGCGGGCAGTCGGACCAGATGTAATGCGTCCGCGGCGGACAAGGCGAGTTTCATAACAAGGTCTCCGATCAGGCAAGGGGGTGAGCCGACGCGCCCGGCATTTTGAACCAACAAGACACATAAGGACACGAGGGTCTAGACAATTGTTAGGTGATTTCCGGGAAAGGATCTCGTCGCGCGTCTCCTGATCAATATAGGAGAAGTGCACATCAAAGAACTTCATACCGCCGATCTTCTTCGGTCAGGCGCATAGACTCCAGGTCTCAGGGTGAATGTCAGAGTACCGCCTGAAGGCGCTCTCGGAACGCCAGGAAACTTGGCATGTCGATGCTCGCGGCATCCACCATGCCATCGCGAACAAGATCGGAGAGACGCTCGGCCGTTGGCATCGGGCCCAACGCTTGCGCCAACTGCGTCTTGAGTGAGTTGGGGGCGTGATCGTTGCACGCGGCGTCTTCAATCCGGGCGCAGTTCCGATCGGGCTCGCTCGACCCATATCGGTTACACCCTCTCCGCTAACGAGGATCAGCATCGCCCTGCTGCTGTTCATTTGCAGGCATCGCCTGGATTTCTTCGTATAGTCGGGTCAAATTGGTATCGACGAATGCCTCGCCCGGCCCCATAACCTCCAGCTTTTCCGAGACTGAGGGTATCGAGAAGAACGGAACTGAGTGTGTGTAACCTTCCGGCGTTCGATAGCTGGATTTTTCCGAACTGCTCGTTGATGTTCAGCTCGTTCCAGCCGGCACGTAGTGAACGAGTGAAAAAGCTGATCAATTGCGGGTAGCACGGCTGAAGTCGCGCCAACAAAGCAGATCGTTTCGCCGCCGAAAGTTCGTGTACAAACGCAAACAGGCGCTCGCCAGCTAACCCGAGATCCCCATGGCTCGAATATGTCTTCTTTCTAAGAAATTGCGGTGCCAGCAAGTCGAGTGCTACAGTGTTCCGAAAAAACTTCTTGAGAGCGCAAATCTCGGGAGTAAGAATTTCGTCCTTGAGTTGGGATAGTACGGACCCTTCGTACTCGAACGCGATCTTTGTTCGAACCATGTCCCCGTGCTTGTCCGCTATCGCATAGCTGCCTTCATCGACAGAGAAGATAATGCGCTTGTCGACGCTAACCCTTTCTTGGGTGCATTTGCGCGACGTGCGATTAAATCTCGCCCTCCAAAGCAGCACTTTGCCCTCTTTCCGCAACGCGATACCGACAGTGATATTGCTCTTTCGTATCAGCTTGGAATTCAGATCAGCAGGACTCCATTGGCGCTGCTCCAGCCACCGGGAAATACTCCCTTTGAACAAGCAGGCGATGAAATCCACGGCTTGAATGACCGTCGATTTCCCGGAACCATTCAAACCGATTAGACAGGTGAAGTCCGCTAGAGGGAGCTTAAAATCGACTAGCGATTTAAAATTGTCAACGCTGAGCCCTGCTAAACGCATCGGGATAGCCGCAGCTTCCCCTTTACCAGGTAGGTGTCCAGTCCCGCTATCATTTGATTTCATTTGCTGGCGTCGGCAATCGGGACCCCTAACTCGGCCAGGAGGCGCATAGTCTCCTGCTTTGACCTCGCAAACACCTGTGCCACCTGGCCCAGGCTGAGCTGGCCGGCCTGGAAGGCGCGCACGGCGATCAACTCCGGGGCGGTTTGCGGTGCCTTGGTGTCGACGGTTTGCATGGAGTACCTCCAGTTCGGGCATGCATCAAGCATATCATCCGCGGGCAACGGCCGGGCCGTGACCAGCGCTCCAGCGCCTTGCGCAGACGACCCAGGTAGCCGTCGATGTCGCTCTGGGTTTCAAGATACCCCGGCGGTACCAGGGCCGCGACCTTTACAACACGTTGCGGCGTGACGTAGGCTCGCCTTGCGCAGGTCGGTCGATGCCTTGGCCTCGTCGAGTTCCACCTGGATTTTACCGAGTTGGGCCTGGCTTCTCCCAGGTCGGGCGCTGGGTCTCGTAGAATATAGCCGGAACGATGATCAAAGCCACCAACGGCCGCCCCGGGGTTACAAGTCCAGGCGCGCTAGACTCGGATCGCGGGCTTTCAGAGAACCAAGCCATGTACACCAACGCCCAGTATCAAGCGCGTGACGATCGGCCGGTCGATGACCGGATCGTCAACCTTCACGACGTGAGTTGGGAGGATTATGAACGACTGCTGACCATGCGCGGCGATTGTTCGGCGCCCCGCATCAGTTATCTGGACGGAGAGGTCGAGATCATGAGTCCGTCCCAAACCCACGAGGGCATCAAGTCGCGCATCGGACGACTGGTCGAGAGCTATTGCCTGGAGCATGACATCACCTTCAGCACCTACGGCTCTTGGACCTTGAAATCACCGGACCGCACGCGCGCGGCCGAGCCGGATGAGTGCTGGGTGTTCGGCACCGCGCCCGCCGACCGCCCGCAACTGGCCATCGAAGTGGTCTGGACTTCCGGACGGATCGACAAACTCGACATTTACCGCAAGCTCGGCGTTGCCGAGGTCTGGTACTGGCGCCGCGGGCGTCTGCAACCCTATTGCCTGCGCGGTGAACGCTATGTTCCCGTCACCGCCAGCGACGTGTTACCGGGCCTGGATCTGGAACTGCTGACCCGCTTTCTCGACCAGCCCACCACGTCGGACGCCATTCGCGGCTATCGGCAGGCGTTGCGGACGGATTTGTCCACTGATATCACAGATGAAGATATACATCTGTGACATCTGTGGATCAGCTTTCCGCCCCACGACCTCGGCGGAAGGTCTGGTCGGAACGACGACCAACGCCGCTCGACTCATCCACGCAGATCCCGTTACTCCGGGTTCGAGGTGCGGACAGCCTGCGTTCGGCCCTTCCCCATCAGCGTATGCACCAGCACCCGCTCGCCGCTCGGGTCCAGCGCCCTGGCCTGCTCGACGACCTGCCGATGATGGGTGAACAAAATCACCTGGGTCCTGACTGAGAAGTCCGCCAGAGCGGCGAGGGTGGCCTGGGCGCGCGCGTCGTCGAACTGGATGAGGATGTCATCGACGATGAACGGCAGAGGCTCGGCGCTGTCGAGATAATGGTCCAGATTGGCCAGGCGCAAAGCCAGGTAGAGCTGATCGCGGGTGCCGGTGCTCATGCCCTCCACCCGCACCCGCTCGCCGGTGGCGCGCCGGCCGGTCAACACCGGCTGATCGCAGGCGTCGAAGTCGGTTTCGACCGCGCTGAAGGCATTGCAGGTCAACCTGGAAAAATAGCCGCTGGCGCGGCTGAGGATGGGGTCGCGGTGCTGACGCCGGAACCGCTCGATTTCGTCGCGCAGAATCCGCGCCGCGAGTTTGACCCGCACGTAGCGCTCGCCTTGGGCGCGCAGGCTCGACAAGCTCTGCTGTGCCTCCTCGGCCAGGACGGCGGCGGTATCGTCACCGGCCATGGCGGCGAACTGGCGCTCGACCTCCACTTTCTGTTCGAACAGTGCGGCCTGCTGCGGACGCAGTTCACCCTCGATCCGTGCCTCCAGTGCCGTCAGTTCGGCCAGCACGGCGTCGCGGTCGACCTGGCCGGCCTCCTCCGACAGCGCCTCGATCCCTAGACCATCGCCGGCGGTCACCAGTTCGGTTTCGACCTCACTCAGTTGCCGGCCCAACTCGCGATGCTCCTGGACGCGTTGCTCGACGGCCGCCAGTTGCTCCGGATCGGTGCAGCCGGCCTCGCGGCAGAGCTCGGCGAGCACCGTATCGGCCGCCTGAATGGCAGCTTGCGCCTGCTGAACCTCCTGCTGCGCGCGGCGCGACTGGGCATCGAGTTCCTTGCGTCGGCTCTGGTCCTCGCGCTGCCTGACCAACCGGGCGTGCAACTGCGGCACGGTCTCCGCGACCGGCCGGCCGCGCAGTTCCGGTGCCAGCCGCGCCAAGAGCGCGTCGACCTGGTCGCGGAACTGCATCCCGTCGGCGTCGATGCCCTGGATGCGCGCATCCAGCCGTTCAGCCTCACCGAGTTGTTTGAGGCAGGTATCGAGTCCGGTCAGATATTCGGTCAGCTCGCCCGGACTGGCATCTGCGGCCAGGCCGAGTTCAGCCGTCAGGGCGCCCCAGGCGGCCAGCCAGTCGGCCCGCTCGTCCTGCCTGGTCTTGACCTCGAGCATCAGCCGCCGCTGAGACGCTTCGAGCGCGGCGATCTCCTGCATCAGCAGAACGCGGCAGCGTTCGGTCTCCTGCAGGATACGCAGTTGCGCCTCGGCCTGATCGAGCAGGGGGCTGAGCAGGGCCGTCGCTTCCAACTCCAGCGGCGCCGACGGCACGGTCAGCCCCAACGCGTCGAGCGCGGCCCGAACGGCGCACAGGTGACCCTGCCGGGTCACCTCCAGAACCGCCAACTCGGCCGCCAAGGCATCGCCCTGCTCGGCTCGTTCGCGCAGCCGCAGGGCCGCCGCGTACCATTGGCGCATCTCACGGGGCGGCAGCGGCGTCAAGCCGCAGGGCGACCAGAGTGCGCACCAGGCCTGTTCGAGTTGCTCACGCTGTTCCGCCAGACGCGCCGCGGCCTGCCCGGCCGCATCCAGCCGCTGCTCACAGGCTTCCAAGCGGGCCCGTGCGGCAGCCTGCTCATGGACACGCCGGACCTCGCGCCGCAGGCGGTCGGCAACCTCATCGGCCTGTGCCACCGCGCCCTCGAACGCCAGCGGCAACGCCATCCCCGCCGCATAGGCGTGAGCCGCGGCAATGACATCCTCGCCCTCCAGCCACTGCCGTTTGATGAGCTGCCAACCCCGCTCACGCGCAGCACGCGACTGCTCGAGATCGGCCTCCGACGGCGCCGCGCCGGCCAACTGGAAGACCCGCAGTGACTCCACGCTCTGCCGCCGCTCGGCCTCAACCTCGGCGCGCAGCGTCTCCAGGGAGCGGCGGGCCTCATCCAGCCCCTGCGCGTCGGCGATGAAGCGCTCGATGGACTCGCCGCTCGGCAAAGGCGCGGCACGCAGCGCGTCCAGGTCGGCGCCCCAGCGCCCGAGGGCGGCCAACTCGCGGCGGCAGGCGTCCGCGTGCCGGTGGATGCGCGCCCGTGTCTCGGCGACGGCGCGCTCCAAATCGCCGGCCCGCCGCGCTTCATCGGTTGCCCGGAGCAGTCCGTCGAGCGGCGGGCTGACCGGCAACCCGGCCTGCGCGGTGCGCCGGTTGGCGAGTTGTTCCGCGGCCTCGGCCAACTTGCGGTTCGCCTCGTCGAGCGCGGCGGCAACGGCTTCCTGACGCCCGCCGAGCTCGGTCGCGCGCCGCCGCCGATTCAACAACGGACGCAAGGTCGGCGCCGCGTCCAGGGTCAGGTCCGGACGCAGTTGCCCCAGCAGGGTGGCGGCCTGACCCGCCAAGGCGGCCCGCTCGGCCACCAGCCCCGGCCGGTCCGCATCCGCCTTGCGGTGACTGCCGAGTCGCTCACGCAGGGTGTCGATCAGCTCAGCCTCCGCCAGCAGATCGGCGGACACCTGCAAGGCCGCGGCCTGTTCCTTGAGCTCCGCATCCCGCGTCTGGGCATTCAAGCGGCTGGCCAGCGCCAGCGTGCGTTGCGCCGCGGCGGTTTCACGCCGCTGACCAAAGCCCGCGGACAACCCCGGCACCTCGCCCAGCCGCGCGCGCTGCTCAAGCAGTTGGGCGCGCCGCGCCAAATTCGGCAGGGTGCGGCGGATGCGCTCCAACCGGTGGCGCTGTGCGGCCGCGAGCGCCAGCGTGCCATCCAGCTCGGACAGCCGGCGCCGCGCCTGATTTACGGCCTTGCGCGCCTCGTCCCACTGCCGCGCGGACAGCGAGACCTCGCGCTGACGGTGTTCGATCTCCGCGAAGCGGTGCAGCTCGCTGTTGATCGTCGGCTTGGCGCCGCGCGGCAAGAACAAAGCGCTCGCTTCCTCATCGAGCCGCCGCAGCACCGCGTTGAGATCGACCCCGCCCAGGCCGCTGCCGAACAGCGCCTCGGCCTCGCGACCGCGCTCGGCCAGCAGCGCCTGACCGCCGCTCACCAACCCTTCATGGTCGATACCGAACAGGCGCTCGAACAGGCGGTCGTCGACCCCAGCGAGCAGCGGCACCAGGGTGTCGTCGGGGAGTGTCTTGCCGTCGCTGTCCAACAGGGTGTTCTTGCGGCCCTTGCGCCGAATGCAGTAGATTTCGGTACCGTTCGACCCGCGCAGCCGGCCGCCGACCCGCAGATCCTGCCGGTCGTGGAGAAAATCGTCTCCGGTGCGCTCGGGAATCCCGTACAACAAAGCACGTAACGCGCGCAGGGCCGAGCTCTTGCCCGCCTCGTTGGGTCCGAAGATCAGGTGCAGACCCTGCTGTCCGCCACTCAGGTCCAGGTCGCAGTTGGTAAAGGGGCCGAAGGCGCGCAGGTGCAGGTCCAGAATCTTCACTTGCTCGGCCTTCGATCGCCGTCCGGGTCCCGATGCTGACCCAGCAAGCGGTCGAGCAACAGCGCCTTGACATCCTCCAGACAGTTCTGCAGATACGGCGGCGCGGCGGGGTCGAAACCGTCCGCACCGGAGCGCAGACTCAGCGGTAGTTTGAGCCCCAGGTCAGCGACCTCGGCGGCCAGATCGGCCAGCCGCGGCGGGTCCAGATCCAGCCCCTCGATCGTCCGCAACAGGCTGCCAAGCGCATCGTCTCCGGCGGGAGCGGACGCCGTCCCCCGAGTGTCGAGCTGCACCTGCTCGACCCACAGGTCACCGGCACCGACACTGCCGGCGAGCACGCGACAGTCGTTGACCACTTGCTCACGCTCGGCATGCAGTCGGCCATGGACCCCGCACGCGCCGGTGAGCCGGATACGCACCGCCGATAAGCGGCCTTCGGCAGCGGGCAGCACGGCACGCAAGGCCGGCTCGACCCGATCATACACGGCATCCAGGGTTGCGACCGCGGTCAGGTCAATCGCGCAAATCGACCAGCGCACCACATCCAGGGCGCGGTGTTCGAGGTGGCTCACCTGTCCGTCCTCGACCCGCACCAGGGTACAACCCTTGGGGCCGGTCTCACGGACGTGCCGTCCCTGAAGATTCCCCGGAAAGACCACCCAGGGCGCCTGCGCGACCACCTCGCGCTGGTGCACATGGCCGAGCGCCCAATAGTCGTAGCCGCGGGCACGCAACCCGGCCAGGCTGCTGGGGGCATAGGATTCATGTCCCGACCGGCCGTCCAGCGAGGTATGCAGCAAACCGATGTTGAACAGATCCGGGTCCGCCGCGGGATAGGCCGGCACCAAATCCTCGGTGACCGCGCGCGTCGGGAAACCCTGGCCATGCACGGCCACCCCGAGCGGTTCCAGAATGCGGGTCTCGGGCGCACGGGTCGAGAACACCAGGACATTCTCCGGCGGACGCAGCACTTTGGTGAGTTGACTCGCCGCGTCGTGGTTCCCGGCAATCATCAGGACCGGGATATCCGCCTCCTGCAGCCGGTTCATCTGATGGGTGAAGAAGAGTCCGGTGTTGTAGTCCCGCCAGTCGCCGTCATAGAGATCGCCGGCCAACAGCACGAAGTCCACCGACTCGGCGAGCGCCAGCTCCACCAACTGCGCGCAGGCCCGCCGCGTCGCCCCCCGCAACTCGCCCACCGGCGCCCCTTCATAGCGTTCGAGGCCGCGCAGCGGACTGTCGAGATGCAGATCGGCGGCGTGAATGAATTTCAAGTTGGGACCTGGAACACAAACCTACTTGATCTTGACCGGGATGGCTTCCTTGCCGTGCTTTTGGAGCGCGGCGCGGGTCTGTTCCATGGCTTTCTTTCCGTCCAGCGGGCCGGTCATGACGCGATGCCAGATATCGCCGTTCTTCATGGTGACCGGCTGGACTCGGGTGGAAACGCCGAGCAGGGCGAGTTGCGCTTTCATGCGGTCCGCATCCTTGGCGGTCTTGAATGAGCCGACCTGGAGCACATAGGTGCCGGACCCGGCCGGGGCGGCGGTGGTCTTCTTGGGCGCATCGGCCGGCGGGGTGCTCGGCGTGACCGGCTCGTCAGGTTCGTCCGGCGGGGGCGGTTCCGGACGGGGAGCGGGGGGCGGCAGCGGCTTGTCGTTGGCTTTGATGTCGACGACGGTGTCGCGCAGGATGTTCTCGAACTGAAAGCTCGGCTCCTGCGGCGCCGGCCGCTCGGGCTTGGGGGCAATGGCCACCGGGGGCATCACCGGTCCGCGGGTTTGCGTCATCCAATAGAGCCCGACCCCAAAGCTGCCGGTCAGGGTGCCGAGCAGGAACCACCAGACGCAGGAGCGCGGACGGGTGCGCCGGGGGGTCACCTTAGCGGCGCCGCGACGATAATCCCGGACCATCTACATCGCCTCCGGGGCGGAAACACCCACCAACGCGAGCCCGTTGCGCACGACCTGCCGCACGGCCAGGATGAGCTTGAGGCGCGCGTCACGCAGATCCGCATCCGGCACCAGGAACTGGTGGGCGTTGTAGTAGGTATGCAGATCGTTGGCCAGTTCGCGCAGATAGGTGGTGAGCAGGTGCGGCTCGTGGCCGATGGCGGCGAGCTCGATCACCTCCGGATAACGGGCGAGCGTGCGCAGCAGCGCCTGCTCATGGTCTTGCGTGAGCCGCTCCAGGTTGGTGATACCGGGGGTCGGGTCGATCACGATGCCCTTGTCGGCGGCCTGGCGCAGCACACTGCACACGCGCGCATGGGCGTACTGGACATAGTAGACCGGATTGTCGGCGGACTGGCTTTTGGCCAGATCCAGATCGAAGTCCATGTGCTGCTCGCACCGGCGCATGACATAGAAGAAGCGGGCGGCGTCGCGCCCGACCTCTTTGCGCAGTTCGCGCAGGGTGACGAATTCGCCGGAGCGGGTGGACATCTGGGCCCGTTCACCACCCCGGTAGAGGATGGCGAACTGCACCAGCAGCACGTCCAGGCGCGCGGCGTCGTCGCCCAGCGCGGTCAGCGCCGCTTTGACCCGCGGGATGTAGCCGTGGTGGTCCGCCCCCCAGATGTCGATGACGCGCTCGAAACCGCGCTCCAACTTGTCCATGTGATAGGCGATGTCGGAGGCGAAATAGGTGCCCTGGCCGTTTTCGCGCACCACGACGCGATCTTTCTCGTCGCCGAAGGCGGTGGAGCGAAACCAGAGTGCCCCGCCCTGCTCGTAGACGTGACCGGACTCGCGCAGGCGTTCGATGGCGCGATTGACGGCGCCGCGCTCGGCCAGCGAGCGCTCTGAGTACCATTCCTGATACTCGACACCGAACTCGGCGAGATCGGCGCGGATGTCGTCGAGGATGGTGTTGAGCCCGAGCTCGAAGCAGTAGCGGTAACGGTTGTCGCCGAGCAGGTGCTTGGCGGCGGCGATGAGGGCATCGATGTGCGCCTCCTTGTCGCCGCCGTCCAGGCCGGGCCGCTCGTCGGGCGGCGCACCGGCGACGACCTGCGCGGCCGCCACCCGGTAGGCGTCCGCGTGCTCGCGGTGCAGGGTGGCGGCGATGTCCCAAACATAGTCGCCCTTGTAGCCGTTGCTCGGGAAGTCGATGTCCTCGCCGCACAGTTCCAGATAGCGCAACCACACGGAGGTGGCGAGGATGTCCATCTGGCGGCCGGCGTCGTTGACGTAATACTCGCGGTGGACCTCGTAACCCACCGCGGCCAGCAGATCGGCCACCGCCGCGCCGTAGGCCGCGCCGCGTCCGTGACCGACATGCAGCGGGCCGGTCGGATTGGCCGAGACGAACTCGACCTGCACCCGCCGGCCGGCCCCGCGTTGCGAGCGGCCGTAGTGATGGCCGGCGGTCAGGATGGCCGGGATCAGGGCGCGATAGGCGTCCGCCGCGAGGAAGAAGTTGATGAAGCCGGGGCCGGCGATCTCGACCCGCTCGATCAGAGACGAGTCCGGCAGCACGTCGACGAGCCGTTGCGCCAGGTCGCGCGGCCGGGTGCGCGCCGGCTTGGCCAGGACCAGGGCAAGGTTGGTGGCGAAGTCGCCATGGGTCTGGTCCTTGGTGCGCTCGACCGCAGGCACCGGCAGTTCGTCCAGGCCCCAGGCGCCATCGGCGCTGAGGCGCGCCAAGCCGGCGCATAAAAGATCCGTAATCTGTTGCTTCATGGGTGCTACGCGTGGAGAAAAGAGAGGGGCCGCAGGGCCCGGCAGGCCTGGCGTAAAGGCGTGAAGGATAACCTAAATCGGATCTTACGGCATGTCCCAAGCGTCAGGTCAGGTCTTGCGGGTCCACGTCCAGCGACCAGCGCAGACCGCCCTGGCGCGGGATGGTGCGCAATTGCGCGACCCAGGCGGCGAGCAGGGTTTGCAGGCTCGGGCGGCGCGGGCATTCCAGCAACAGTTGCGCACGATAACGGCCGGCGCGGCGCTCCATGGGGGCCGGAACGGGGCTCGAGACCTGCACGCGCAATCCGGGCTGATCCACCAACAGGGCCATGGCGAGTCCGCGCGCCTGGTACAGGAAGTCCATGGGGACCTGGACGTCCGGGGCGTCGGCCCGCAGCAGGGCGAGGTGGGCGTAAGGCGGCAGGGCGGCGGCCTCGCGCTCGGCCAGGGCGAGCTCGGCAAAGCCCGGGTAGCCGCTGGTGATCAGTGATTTCAGGAGCGGATGCTCGGGATGGCGGGTCTGCAAGACGACGCGTCCCGGCCGCTGCGCCCGCCCGGCGCGGCCGGCAACCTGGACGATGAGTTGCGCGGTGCGCTCCGGCGCGCGAAAGTCCGCGGCATAGAGCGACTGGTCCAGGTCGAGGATACCGACCAGGGTCACGCCGGGGAAGTCATGCCCCTTGGCAAGCATTTGCGTGCCGAGCAGGAGCTGGACCTCTCCCTGCCGGATGAGCGCGAGGAGACGGTCCAGTTCGCCCTTGCGGCGGGTGCTGTCACGATCGATCCGCGCCAGGCTCAGGTGCGGGAAGAGCTCCCGCAACTCCTCTTCCAGCCGCTCGGTCCCCAGACCCAGGCGGCGCAGGTCACTGCTCCGGCAGTCCGGACAGGTCGACGGCAAGGGCTGGAACCACCCGCAGTGATGACACCAGAGCCGCTGCAGCCGCAGGTGCAGGGTGAGCCGGGCATCGCAATGCGGACAGGCACCCACCCAGCCGCAGTCGTGACAGGTGAGCACCGGGGCATAGCCGCGGCGGTTGAGGAACAGCAGGACCTGATTACCGGCGGCGGTGTGCAGCTCGACCTGTTCGCGCAGCCGCGGCGACAAACCGGCACTCATGGCTTGGCCGCGGATATCGAGCAGCGCGATGGCCGGGGCGGCGGCACCGCCGGCGCGCGTGCTCAGACGCAGCCGACGGTAACGCCCGGCCCGCGCATTGTGCAGGGTCTCCAGGGATGGCGTGGCGGAGCCCAGAATCACCGGGCATCCGACCTGCTGCGCCCGGCGCACCGCCAGGTCGCGGGCGGAATAGCGGAAGCCGTCCTGTTGCTTGAGCGAGGCGTCGTGCTCCTCGTCGACGATAATCAGCCCCAGCCGCGGCAGCGGGACGAAACAGGCCGACCGGGTGCCGAGCACCAGGGTCGCGCGTCCGGCGGCGGCGCTGTGCCAGGCACGCTCGCGCTCGGCCTCGGGCAGGGCGGAGTGCAGCACCGCCTGGGGTCCGGGCAGACGCCGCTCCAGCCGCCTGCGCAATTGGGGGGTGAGACCGATCTCGGGCACCAGCACCAGGGCTTGCCGACCAGCCGCGATGACGTCCTGGATCAGCCGGATGTAGACCTCGGTCTTGCCGCTGCCGGTGACCCCGTCGAGCAGAAAGGGCGTGAAGCCCGTGCCCGCGCCCCGCACCGCCGCCACCGCCTGTGCCTGCTCCGGGTTGAGGTCGGGGCCGGTCTGGTCCGGAATCGCGGGCGCGTCGCACGCCGTGGGCAGCACCCGACACGGCTCGATCAAACCGCGCTCGCGCAAGACCTTGAGCGGCGCCGTCGCGGGACCGAATTGCGCTTTCAGGACGCTGGTCGCGAGCCCCGCCGGCGCGGCACGCAGGACCTCCAGGATGCGGCGTTGACCAACCGCCCGCCCGAGTTCAGCCGGATCCAGCGCACACCCGGCGGCGGTTGCGCGCAGACCGGGAACCCCCTCCTCCAGCGGCGCGTCCGCACGCCGCAGGCGCGTCGGCAGGGCGCCGAACAAGGCCTCGCCCAGGGGTTGCCGGTAATAGTCCGCGGCCCACCGGATCAGGCTCAGATCGGCGGCGGCGAGCACCGGAACCGGGTCGAGCTGGGCGATCACGGACTTGATACGCGCCGCGTCCTGAGCCGAATCGACGGCGGTTTCCACCAGGATCCCCACCCGGCGGCCGCGGCCGAAGGGCACCAGCAGGCGCACCCCGGGGATCAACCCGTCATGCGCGGCCGCCGGCGGCGGCAGGTAATCGAAGAGCCCGGCCAGGGGCGCGGCGATGGCGACGCGCAGGATCCGCTGGACCGGCGGGGCGGCGGCAAGGCTCGGCAGCGGCCCGGTCGGCGCGTCAGAGGCAAGTGGCGAGATCGTCGTTCTCCTGCGCGGTTCGGCCCCGGCGTGGCACAACAGATCAGGATACCCTGTTCGGCAGCGACCCGGGTACTCAGGAACGCCTCGTCGTTGTTGGTTTCTCGTTTCTCTTTTTTTTGTGACCCGATGCTTGATGAACACTTACGAAAAACGAACAACCAAGAACCACTCCGGATACCAGGGTACCGCGACGCTTGCGCACCCGGATACAGTGTGTATCATGGCTGCAAACTCCGAGCCGTATCCCGCTATGGTGCCATTGAATCAACAGGTACTGCGCACGGATCTGGCGGGTATGCCACTGGAGTGGGTGGATTACCGCACCGCCGCGCGTCTGTATTTACTCGAACAGGTCGCCTACGCCTGTGGGGACCCTTTGTTTCATCTGCGCGGCGGCATCAATGCGGTTACCAGGCGCCGTAGCCGGCTGCTGATTCACTCGATCATCGCCACCCATGGCGTGCACCACGCACTGAACAAGCTGCAGGGCGATTATGCGCCGCCGTTGTGCAATCGGACGCTGTTTCAGCGCGACGATCACCTGTGTATGTACTGCGGCTGTCGGTTTACGAGCCATCAGCTCTCCCGTGATCATGTGCGGCCGTCCAGTCAGGGGGGACGCGACCACTGGAACAACGTGGTGAGCGCCTGTGTGCGCTGCAACAACTTCAAGGCCGGGCGGACCCCGGAGTCGGCCGGCATGGAACTGCTGGCGGTTCCTTTCACGCCGACCCATGCCGAGTATATCTACTTGATGGGTCGCGGCGTCCTGGCCGATCAGATGGAGTTTCTGCGCGCCCATTTTCCGCGCAGCAGCCCGCTGCATGGACGCCTCGGCAAAGACCCTTCCGCCTGAGCCGGGGGCGGCGCGCATGACTGACTGGACGGTGATCGCCACGCGCATCGGGACGGCCACCGGCCGTCCATTCGCCCCGCGCACCACGCGCGCGGTCGGCGGCGGCTGCATCAACGCTGCGATAACAATCAGCGACGGCGCCCGCGCCTTCTTCGTCAAGACCAACACCCCGGCCCGCCTCGCGATGTTCGAGGCCGAGGCCGCCGGGCTCGCCACCCTCGCCGCCGCCGGTGCCATCCGGATCCCCAGGCCCATCTGCTGGGGCCGGACCGACACCCTCAGCTATCTGGTGCTGGAGCACCTGGATCTCAGCGGACCGGCGCGGGGTGCCGCGGCCGGACGGCAGTTGGCCGAGTTGCATCGCACGCGCTCCCCCACCTTCGGCTGGCAACGCGATAATCATATCGGCTCAACCCCGCAGCGCAACACACCGAGCGCGGATTGGGCAAGCTTCTGGCGCGATCAGCGGCTCGGTTACCAACTCGAACTGGCCGCGGCCAATGGCTACGCCGGCGCACTCCAGACACGCGGTGAACGCCTGCGCGCCGAGTTGGATACGCTCTTGGGGCACCAACCGCAGCCTTCGCTCCTGCACGGCGATCTGTGGGGCGGCAATCTGGGGTATCTGCCCGATGGCCAGCCGGTGATCTACGACCCCGCGGTCTACTTTGGGGATCGCGAGACCGATCTGGCCATGACCGAGTTGTTCGGCGGCTTCGGCGCCGAGTTCTATGCCGCCTATCGGGAAGCCTGGCCGCTGGGCCCAGGTTACGGGGTCCGCAAGATCCTCTACAACCTGTATCACATCCTCAATCACCTGAACCTGTTCGGACCGGGATACCTGGGGCAGGCGCGCGGCATGATCGACCGCATCCTGGCTGAGCTGCGTTGATCGGACCCGGCCGCGCGGGTACCCGGCGCATCCAGGGCTCCGCGATCACCGACGGCCAAGGTAGTTGGAAAATGACCGTTGTGTTAAAAAGGCGGCGCCCCTCGAACAAGGGCCACTGAACGCTTTTCCTCACTCTGTCGCGTCGAGCCTTGCCCACATGCCACGGGAACTCCTGATCCTCCGCCACGCCAAGTCCGACTGGGATTCGCGGGCTAAGTCCGACTTCGACCGCCCGTTGGCCAAACGCGGCAAACAAGACGCCCCCAAGGTCGGCGCCTGGCTTTACCGGGAGGGCTTGGTGCCTGATCATGTGGTCAGTTCGCCCGCCCAGCGGGCGCGCCAGACCGCCATCAAGGTCTGCAAGGTGCTGGAAATCGGCCGCGAACGGATCGCTTGGGACACGGATATCTATGACGCGACGCTGGCCGCCTTACTCGATGTGCTCGGACGCTGCCCGGCCGCGGCGCATACGGTCCTGCTGATCGGACACAGTCCGGGCCTTGATGATCTGTTGTTACACCTGAGCGGCGACGACCTCGACCCACCGCAGGACGGGAAACTGCTCCCCACCGGGACCCTGGCGCGACTGGAAATGCCGGACGACTGGGATCAACTGCCGCGCGGCTGCGCGCAACTGATCTCCATTACACGCCCGCGCGCCCTCTAAGGCGTCGCCCCGCAATAATTCACACAATCCTCCAGGGTCTCGAACGGCACCCGGCCGCCGCAGCCGGTATGAGTGAAGGACTTGCAGCGGTTGTCACGATAGTCGAAATAATACTTGGTCTGGCGGCCCCGACAAGTCCCCTTCGCAGGCTTGGCCACGCAACTCACCGGCAAGTCCTCCGGGTTACCCCGCCCCACCGCGCCCCCGCCGCAACCGACGAGCGCCACCACCGCGAACAGCATCGCACACACCCAGACCAAACGCATAGCACCCCCAAACGACATCCGGCTCGACACTTCAGGGTGCCGATTCTAGACGCTTCGGCAGCGTCTCTCACCTGGATCAGGTGGATCAGGTGGATCAGCGCGAATACCCAGGTTGCAGATGCAAATGCGAACGCATATTATTAACGAAAGAGATCGGCATAACGCGTCTGCGGATGCCCCGCACCCGGCATCGGCGCCGGCGCCGGCGGCGACTGTCGGCAATCACGGCAGCCATGGGTCCGCGTGTCACGCGTCAATCGTCAGGCGCGACAGGCATCAGTCGTGCAGTTTGACGCCATCAGAGCGACGGAATCATACTAACGGTGAATTCGTAATATCCGTGACACCGGGTTAGGCAGTCCGACCGGCCGTCACCATCCGGCAACACCGGCCTTTGTCGATTGATTTTTTTTGGGAACTCAGTTCATGCACAGCACCGCCCCACAGCTCGGCTCCGCGCTCGCCATCGCCCTGACCAGCCTCTGCGCCGGGGCCGCCCGCGCCTACGATGTGAACGAGCAACTCTCGATCAACCTGCTGCTCGCCGGAGCCGGCCAGTGCCAGGAAGTCGCCGGTGACACGGACGAACAGAATGTCTGTCGCGGCGGCGTTCCCGTTCAGCCCGAGATCATCTTCAACCCCAGCAAGCAGGACCAACTCTTCGTCAAGTTCGGTTTCGCTGCCGAGAACGGACTCAACCCGGTCTCCCCGTTCGTACTTTCCCCGTGGGCCGCGGACCTGGAAGCGGATGTGAGGGACATCAACGGCCGCGACCGCAGCTATCTGCTGGAGGCCTGGTACGCCCATACCTTCCGTTTCTCCGACACCAATACAGTTCAGGTCACCGGCGGCATCATCGATCCGGCGTTCTACGTCAATGAGAACGCCTACGCCAACGACGAGTACACCCAGTTCATGAACGAGGCCTTCGTGAACTCACGCAGCGCCGTTCTCCCCGCCTACGACGTGGGCGGCGCACTGGTCTGGAAAATCGACCGTCTGACCCTCAGCGGTTTGGGGATGAATGTCGGCGAGAACGAGGACGGGAACAACTACAACTGGTTCGGCGTCGAGGCGGACTACAACCTGCTGACCCCCTGGGGCGAAGGGAACTATCGTGTGCTGTATGTCGGCACCTCCCGGGCCTTCCTGGCCCCGGCCGCCGGGCTGGATCCGGAACCGAATCCGGATCTCGACCCGGCACTCGACCTGGACTCCACCGAGGAGCCGGACCCGACCGACGAAGAACACCTGTCCGGTTTGCTGCTGTCCTGTGATCAGGAGTTCGGCAAGATTGTCGGCGCCTTCCTGCGCCTGGGCTGGCAGCAAGAGGATGCACTGGTCGACTATCAGGCCGAGTACTCGGGCGGATTCGATTTCAAAGGGGCCGGCTGGGGACGGGAAAACGACAATATCGGTATCGGTTATGCCTACTTGGAAGGCGGCAACGGTGAACTGGCGCGCACCACTGCGGTCGAGGGCTACTATCGACTTGCCGTCAACGACACGCTGGCCCTGACCGCCGACCTGCAGTACATGAAGGACAAGTACCGCAGCGGGGATGTCGTCGACGGCTGGGTGTTCAGCCTGCGCGCCGTCGCCGAATTCTGAGTGCGCTCACAACAGCCGGCGCTCGATGTGCTCCAACAGCCCGCGCGCGGCGGCCTCGACCATGTCGAACACCTGGTCGAACCCGCGCTGCCCGCCATAGTAGGGGTCCGGCACCTCGCGCCGTTTCAGGTCCGGGGCGAAATCCAGGAACAGGCCGAGTTTGGGCTCCATCCCCCGCGGGCAGATCCGCGACAGGCTATGGTAGTTATCCTGATCCATGGCGAGGATCAGATCGTACTCAAGAAAGTCCTCCGGCTCGGCCCGACGCGCCCGCAGGTCGCTGATATCGACCCCGCGCGCCCAAGCGGTCGCGGTCGCCCGGTCGTCCGGCGGCTCGTCCAAGTGGTAACCATGGGTGCCGGCCGAGTCGATGTCGATCACGGCCGCCAGACCAGCCTCCTGCACCAGATGGCGAAACACACCATGAGCGGTGGGTGAACGGCAGATATTGCCCATGCAGACAAAAAGAATTTTTACTTTCGCACGCTCAGTCATCTTGCTTGCTTTTGCTCGTTTGCAGCGAGTTTGATGTGGCGAATGACTCGCTTAGGCACCAAGGCTCGCTCACCTGGCCGCAATGCCCGGTTGCCTTTCAGCCGCGTGAGGGTGATCGCCTCGATCCGGTAATACCAGAGAAAGCGACCGATAATCCGCACGGTGTAGTCCATGCGTCCGAAGGGGCCCATCAGTGTCAACCTGCCAAGTCTTAACTCGGTTTCACTCATGATCATACTCGAGTGACACGTCTTACGTTCTTTCGGACACGAGGCGGTCGGCCGCGATGGCGACCTAACCGACCCGTTGGATACCACCCAGCGGCAGGGTCAACACGACCTGACGGTGCAGCAGTTCGATCAATAAGCGCACACGCTGCTGCCCCTGATGGGTTTGGAAGATCGCCTCCAAGCCCTGGAACGGACCGGCGATGATCCGCACCGACTCGCCTGGATGCAGCACCAATTCGGGCGACTGATCGCCGATGCGCCGACGGATGGTTTCGATCAAAGCATCGTCGATCGGCAAGGGTTCGTTGCCGAACGCCACCAGTCGCGCCACCCCGCGCGTGGAGCGCAGCGGGTACCAGTTGTCCACCCAGCGCTGCAACCGGATGAACAGGTAGTTCGGAAACAGGGACTCTTCGACCATGACCCGTCGCCCGCGACGAATCCGCTCGATCCGGAACCGCGGATGAAATACGCGGTAGCCCTGCTGCTCCAGATTCAGCGCGGCGCGCTCCGCCTGGCGCGGCCTGGCCTGCACCAGATACCAGCGTGGTTGGGCGGCGAGTTCCGATTCACCCAAGTCCTCAACGGTCATAAGTCATCAGCGGTCATGATCCAGCAGTCACCACATATTGACCCACCGTCGGTAACGCGTCGGACGTGGATGTTCGCCGACGCAGGTCCATTGTTCGTTGGCGCGCCAGCGACCGGTACAGCCGCGGCGCATACCGCAGGACGAACAGGTAGAGGGCGAAAACCGCCAGCGCCGCCCAGATCAACGCCGCCGACGCGACCTGCTGGACCTGCCCCAACAGGCCGATACCGGCCAGCACTGCCGCCGCGGGCAGGATCAGGCTCAGCGCCTTACGTGGACTGTTGAAGCAGCGCGCCAAAACGTGATGCAAATGCGCCCGATCGGCGCAGAACGGGGAGCGGCCCCTGAGCATTCGCCGACCCATGACGCAAAACGTGTCCATCAACGGGATCGCAACGATCCAGATGGCTGCCGCGGGCTCCAGGTTTACCGGGGACTGTGCGGCCTTGATGAGCATCCAGACGACGAGGTAACCAAGCAACAAACTCCCGGCATCGCCTAAAAAGACCTTGCGCCCAGTGATACCGAAGAGTTGCAGGTTGCAGATCAGGTAGGGAAGGATAGCGGCGATCGTTACCAGCATCAGGGTTCGCGGCGCACCATCCGCCGGCGAGAGCAACACTAAGGCGCCGAGTGCGATCAGCGTCAGCCCGCCGGCCAACCCGTCGATGCCATCGATCATATTGAATGCATTGCAGATGCCGACGATTGCAAAGACCGTGAAGGGGACCGCAAACAGCCCCAGATCGAGCGCGCCGAAGCCGAACAGATCACCCAGCGACCTCAGCGTAACACCGCCGCCCACCGTCAGCAGCAGCGCGGCGGCGATCTGGGCGACAATCCGCAGCTTCGGGCCAAGGTCGAGGATGTCGTCAAGCAGACCGACCACGACCAACAAGGCCGCACCGCTGAGCCCATAGGCTAACGGCCGATCCAGGGGAATCGCGATCAGGACGCTGACCAGGACGGCACCGAAGATCGCGATGCCCCCGATCAGCGGCACGGGCTGCGCGTGGTTCTTGCGCCGTTCGCCCGGATGATCGAGCAGACGCAACCGCGGGGCAAGCGGGCGGAGCACGCCCAGGATCGCCGCACTGACGAAAAAAGCAAGTAGCATGAAAGGCTCCCGGCGCAACGCCCTCATCTGCTGACGAGCGTGCACCTCCCTAGACCGACGGCCTGCCGACAATTATCATTATGTGAGAACTACCCCTACATTGTCCGGTGATCGGCTCGCGCAGACAAGCTCAATCGTGTGAATAAAGCGTGAAGAAGTGTAAAAAAAGTTTCACGTTAAGTGCAAGAGCGACCGAGGCAGCACACTGCGCACGTGCGTTTCGCATCACCGCTCTGACGCCTGAACCCTAGTTCTCAGGTGCAGGACAGCAGTCGGACGGGCCGCGAAGCCGCGCGAAAACGACAGGGACGGATCGGATTCCCAAAGATCGGACGCATATCCCTGGTTCTTGCGCACTGACAACGCCGGACTCGCCTATCATCCACCGCCATGCGGCCCGCGCCGCACCGGTTGGAACTTGCTCGCCGCGCGCGTATCTCAACGAAATCATGACACCAGGTCTCAGACGCTCCCGAGCGGGACAAACCACGGTCAGACTTGCGGTTGCCGCGACGCTGGCCTTGACTGCGGCGGCGCCGGGGATGAACCGGGCCGCGCAGTTCGACCTGCCGGAGATCGGCAACTCGGCGGACGCGGTCATGGGCAGCGGAGCGCAACTGCGTCTCAGCAAGGCGTTCATGCGCCAGGTGCGCGCGGCGCTGCCGGTGCTGGACGATCCGCTGTTGACCGCCTACCTGGAGTCACTGGGCAATGAATTGGTGGCTGCCGACAAGAGCGCGGGCGGCAGTTTCACGTTCTTCCTGATCGATCAGCCCGTGGTCAACGCCTTTGCCGGACCCGGCGGTAACGTCGGGATCTACGCGGGGCTGATCCTGGCGGCCCAGAGCGAGGACGAGTTGGCGGCCGTGGTGGCCCACGAAATCGCCCACGTCACCCAAAACCATCTGCTGCGCGGTCTCGAGGATCAGGGCAAGCTGAACATGCCCACCATGGCGCTGATGGTGGCGGCCGCGATTCTGGGCGCGCAAGTGTCGGCGGATGCGGGGATGGCGGCGGTGGCCGGGATCCAGGCGGCGGCCATGCAGCGCCGGATCAACTTCACCCGCGAGAACGAGAAGGAGGCGGACCGCATCGGTATCGCCACCCTGGCGGCGGCCGGACGCGATCCTTACGCGATGCCCGGCTTTTTCGAGAAATTATCGAAAGCCAGCCGGGTCTATGAGAACAACGCACCCGAATTTCTGCGCACCCACCCGGTGAACAGTAACCGCATCGGCGATGCGCTGGGCCGCGCCGACGAGTATGGCGCCCGCCAACGCGCCGACAGCCTGCGCTTTCTGTTGGCGCGCGCCCGTCTGCGCGAGCGCGCTTACGACCGGCCCGAGAAGTCGTTGGAGAGCTTCAAGGCATCGCTGCGGGAAGGCCGCTACCTCAGCGAGACCGCGGAGCGCTATGGCTACGCGCTGGCCCTGCTGCGCTCGGGTCGACTCGATGAGGCCAAGGCGGAGTCCGTCAAGCTGCTCGGCGCGCAACCCAGTCTGGCCGAGTTCATCGTACTGGATGCGCAGCTCGACCTGAAGCAAGGCCGCGCGGCTCAGGCCCTGGATCATCTCAAGCAAGCGGTGACCCTGTCGTCCGGCAACTGGGCCTTGCGCAGCGCCTACGCGGAGGCGCTGATGGCGGCCGGACAGCCGCGCCAGGCCATGGCGGAACTCAAGACGGTGGTGCGAACACGTCCGGGTAACGCCGCACTCTATGACCTGCTGACCCAGGCGGCAACACAATCGGGCGACAAGGCCGCGACTCACCGGTACCGCGCCGAACGACTGTATACGGAAGGCGACCTGGAACCGGCGATCAAACAACTGGAGTTCGCCCTGCGTCAGCCCGGCCTCGGCTATCAGGATGCGGCGCAGCTCCAGGTCCTGGTCGATGCCTGGAAGGAAGAAGAGCGGGATCGGAAAAAACGCGGGCCTGACCCGTTCGACTTCAGCAACGATAGGGGCAGTGCCGCCACGGCGCCCTGAGCGGTCAGTCCGCACCACCGGGTGAAATAGCGATGCCGGTTTCAAGACCAACTTGAGTGCTGTAAGCTTCCCGAACAGTTCGGTAGACGCAGCGTCGGCGGCGGTGTTCAAACCGCGTTTCACGCGCTCCGGCAGGCACCAAGCCACGCCTACCGATCAACCGGCGGCGGCCTCCGCGGCTGACGCCGACTGCGCACAGGCGTCGGCGTCAAGAACCGGACGGTTCGCCGTATGCCACCCAACCCAACCACTGATGCTCGATGAGGAGACAGTTGATGATCGACGCAAAACGCAGAATCCTGCTCAAGGGCTCGTTAGCCGCCGGGTCCGTCGGCGTCGCGGTCGCCGCTGGGCTGCTGACCCCGCGCCTGGTCCTGGCCGATTGGAATGCCGCCGCCTTCGAATCCAAGGATATCAGCGCTGCCCTGAAGGGTCTGCTGGGCAGCGATGCCATGGAGACCAATGACGCCGTGGTCGTCAAGGCCCCGGATATTGCCGAGAACGGCGCCGTCGTCCCCGTTACCGTCGAGACCACCCTGTCGGATATCTCGTACATCGCCATTATCGCCTCCGGCAATGCCACGCCCCTGGTCGCCTCCTTCGCACTCGGCGCGGCGGCCATGCCGTTCGTCTCCACCCGCATCAAGATGGGCAAGACAGCGGATGTGGTTGCGGTGGTGAAGCAGGGCGACAAGCTCTTCAGCAACGCGAAGAATGTCAAGGTCACCATCGGCGGCTGCGGCGGCTGAGCACGCCGCGATCCACTGTTGATTCCCTTAGCCAAAGGTCACCGACTATGTCCGATATCAAGGTACGCGCGAAGCTCGAAGGCAACGAGACGGTTGTCAAGTGTCTGATGAACCATCCCATGGAGACCGGCCTGCGCAAGGACAGCAAAACCAACGAACTGGTTCCGGCGCACTTTATCCAGGAGGTCGTCTGTAAATGGAAGGATCAGGTGGTGCTGACCGCCGCCTGGAGCGGCGGCGTCTCCAAGAACCCCTACCTGTCTTTCAAGTTCATCGGCGGGGCCGTGGGTGATCCGGTCGAGGTTTCCTGGAAAGACAACAAGGGCGAGAGCCAGACCGAAACCTCCCAGATCGCTTAGCCGCGGCCGACCACGCGCCGACAAGGCCCCTCGCGGGGTCTTGCCGGGTTGACGCGGCGCCCCCGCGGGCGCTCCTGCAACAGGTCAACCACTCGATAACGAAAGGATCATCCTGCTTGAGTCAACTTTGCATCATGCCGCTTCGTCGGCGCTGGACACCCGCGATCTGGTTGTCGACGCTCCCGCTCTGCGTTGGCGCCCCGGCCGCGGCGCAAACCGGGGTCGGGGAATTCAACCCTGCCGTGCCGGCCGCGCCGATCGATCCGAACGGGCTCTTCAACGAGGCGTTTTTTCTGAAAGTCGGCTTCTCCTTCATGGTCGGGCTGGCGGTCGGCTATGCGCTCAAGGTGGCCTTCAAGGTCGCGCTGGTGATTGTCGGGCTGATCCTGCTCGGCATCTTCGCGCTCCAGTATGCCGGAATCGCCCAGATCGACTGGTCCGGCATGGAGGTCCGTTACGACACCTGGGCCACCTGGCTGTCGGTCAACGGTGGGGCCTTCCTGGACTTCGTCGGCAACAACCTCTCCAGCACGGCCTCCTTCATCGCCGGATTGGCCCTGGGCCTCAAGATTTAGGCGAATTCCGAAAATCGGCGCACTGGGCGACCCGGCACTGGTGATTCGGCCAAGCGTACCCAGATTGTTGGTTCGCCGTTCAAAGAAGTCTCACCATGTCCACCGCCCCGTCATCCGCCTCGCTTAGCGACTCCCTCCGCCTGGTGAATTGGATCTACAACCCCTTCCAGTCACTGGACGTCGCCGGAGTCTATGACCTGTTGTCCACCCACGCACCGACCGAGCGCGGGCTCTGGCTCAACCTCGGGTACTGGCGCGCGGCACAGACGCTCGACGACGCCTGCGAGGCCATGGCCGCCCTGGTGGCGGAGGCCGGCGGGATGACCCAGCAGGATGAAGTGCTGGACGTCGGGTTCGGCTTCGCCGATCAGGATCTCTACTGGGCCAAACGCTATCAGCCGCGCCGGATCACGGGCGTCAATATCACCGCATCCCAGGTCGCGATAGCCCGCGCGCGGGTGGCGGACGCGGGCCTGAGCGACCGCATCGACTTGCGTGAGGGCTCAGCGACCGCGCTGCCGCTGCCGGACGCCGCCTGCGATCTGGTGATCGCGCTCGAGAGCGCATTCCATTTCGACACCCGCATGGCCTTTTTTCGCGAAGCCTATCGGGTGCTGCGCCCCGGCGGCCGGCTGGTGCTGGCGGACATCCTGCCCCTGCCGGAACACCCCGGCTTGATCGCGCGCCTGAAGCAACGCCTATCCTGGCGCCTGGTGTCCGGCAAGTTCCCGATACCAAAGCGCAATGTCTACAATCGCGACGCGTATCGCGACCGGCTGCGCGTGGCCAAGTTCGCGTCGGTCCGGGTCGAGTCCATCCGCGACGAGGTCTACAGCCCGCTGCATCGGTATCTCACCGGGCAGCCGGACGCCATCGGCAGGCTGCACCCCCTGCTGCGGCCCATGGTGCGGTTCATGCTCTCGCGCAATCCGACCAGCACTTTCCAGGGACTCGACTATGTGCTGGCCGTGGCGCAGAAGCCGGGTTGAGCGGCAACAGGGGCGCTCCCGCTCCACTGCAGGGGCGACTTAAGTCGCCCCTAATGTCGATGGTGCCTTTGCCGGAAATCACTTTAGGCGCTTCACGGGAAAAAAGATTCCGATGTCTTAGCGCTATCAGGGGCGACTAAAGTCGCCCCTACAGTCGCCCCTGCATGTCGGTGGATCCTTGGCCGGCAATCACCCTACGCGCTTTGATGCCGCCGATAGTCGGGATCGGTCCAACACTTCGGCATGGGCTCATCCGAGCAGAAGGCCAGCTCGCCCTTGTCGAAACTTTCCGGGTCTTGCGCTTCCTCGCCATAGTGGTAGCGCCCGATCACGGTGTCGTGCAGTGGGTTGAAGAGGTCGCGCAGACTCAGGACCTCGATCATCTTCCCGGTCATCGTGTGTTTCAGGAACATGGCCTGACCTCCGTTGGTGACACGCCGTCTCGTCGTACCTTCAGTATGGCACCGCGGCCCGAGACCACAAGCGGATCGCGGCTGCGACTGACGGTCGGCACGAGAGCGAGGCGTTGGTCATCGTGACAATCAGCCTTCGCTTTAGACCTGGGTTCCCGCCCACTGGTCCGGGGTGAAAGTCTTGATGGAGAGCGCATGCAGTTCGCCGCTGGCGAGCTGCGCCTTCACCGTATCCATGACCAGGCGTTGCTTCTTGATGGGTGTCAGACCCGCGAACGACGCGCTGATCACGACGGCATCGAAATGACTGCCATCTCCGGTAACCTGGACCTCCGCCCCCGGCAGGCCGGTACGGATCAATTCCTCGATTGCCTGGGTTTCCAAGCCGATCACCTCGTTTGAGTTGCGTCAGTTGACGTTTATTGGCGTTCAGTTGCGACTAGAGTTCCCGTGTCGCCAGGAAGCGAATATCCGGCCAGCGCTCCTGCGTGAGCCCCAGGTTGACCCGGGTCGGAGCCAGATAGACCAGCCGGTCGTCGCCGTCCAGGGCCAGGTGCTCATAGGCCTTTTCCTTGAACCGTTCCAGCATCTTGGGGTCGTCGCAGGCGATCCAACGGGCGGTATGCACACCGACCGGCTCGACCATGGCATCGACCCCGTATTCGTCCTTGAGCCGGAAGGCCGCCACGTCGAACTGCAGGATGCCCACCGCGCCCAGAATCAGGTCGTTGTTCTTCAGCGGCCGGAAGACCTGAGTGGCGCCTTCCTCGGCAAGCTGCACCACCCCCTTGGCCAGCGCCTTCATGCGCAACGGGTCACGCAGCACGATGCGCCGGAACAACTCCGGGGCAAAATAGGGGATACCCTCGTATTTGAGTTCCTCACCCTCGGTGAAGGTGTCGCCGATCTGGATGGTCCCATGGTTATGCAGGCCGATGATGTCGCCCGGCCAGGCTTCCTCGACCTGGCGGCGCTCGTCCGCCTGGAAGGTGATGGCATTGGCGACCTGGACCGTCTTGCCGATCCGCACGTGGCGCATTTTCATGCCCTTGGTGTAGCTTCCCGAACAGACCCGGAAGAAGGCGACGCGGTCACGGTGGGCCGGGTCCATGTTCGCCTGGATCTTGAAGACGAAGCCGGTAAACCGCTCCTCGACGGGCTCGACCACCCGTTGGGTTGTCTGCCGCGGGCGCGGCGGCGGGGCGTACTCGACAAAGGCATCGAGTAACTCCTTGACCCCGAAGTTGTTGATGGCGGAGCCGAAGAACACCGGGGTCTGGCGCCCGGCGCGGTAGGCGTCCAGGTCCAGCGGGTGGCTGGCACCCTGCACCAGTTCCATCTCGACACGCAGCTCGTCGGCCTGATCGCCGAGCATCGCGTCCATGCGCGGGTTGTCGATGCCCTGGATCAGCTCGCCGGTCTGGATGCGCCCGCCGTGCTGGGCGCTGAAGAGATAGGTACAGTCGTGGCGCAGGTCATAGACACCTTTGAACCGCTTGCCCATGCCGATGGGCCAGGTGACCGGCGAGCACTGGATCTTGAGCACCGATTCGACCTCATCGAGCACCTCGACGGCGTCGCGGCCCTCACGGTCGAGCTTGTTGACGAAGGTCAGGATGGGGGTGTCGCGCAGGCGGCAGACATCCATCAGCTTGATGGTGCGCTCCTCCACGCCCTTGGCCACGTCGATGACCATCAGCGCCGAATCCACGGCGGTCAGGGTGCGGTAGGTGTCCTCCGAGAAGTCCTCGTGGCCGGGCGTGTCGAGCAGGTTGACGATCGCGTCACCATAAGGAAACTGCATGACCGAGGAGGTCACGGAGATGCCGCGCTGCTTTTCCAGCTCCATCCAGTCGGACGTCGCATGGCGCGCCGCCTTGCGGCCCTTGACCGTGCCCGCCATCTGGATGGCACCGCCGAACAGCAACAGCTTCTCGGTCAGGGTGGTCTTGCCGGCATCGGGGTGGGAGATGATGGCAAAGGTACGGCGGCGGCGCTGTTGGTCGAGAAGATCACTCATAGCAAGGGACTGGACAGGGTAACAAAGGGTACGGCGTAACCGCGGGAGTATAACGGCGCCGCGGGGATTGGGCACGTCGGGTGCGGTATCCAACCGCCTCCCCGACTCGTCGGTGCGTTCAAGTGTCGACAGGTTGGCGCGACACCACGTCAAAACCGAGGGTGCACTGCTGCCCGGCGCATCTAGGTGTCGACAGACAGGAAACACAGTGAACACTGTTTTTCAACAGTAAGAATTTATTTATTTAATATAAGAAACGCCAATCAGCGGGTGTCTCAATCCCCCCACTTAGGCTACTGTTAAGGTAATGCTGCGCTGCACAAAACCCGCGATCGCGGCCGCGCTCTCTGAACGACTTGCCGCGCGTTGCGCGTAAAGGCCCCAAACCATGACCTTATCAACGAAATACGACTGCCTGGTTGTAGGCGCCGGCGTGACCGGTACCGCGCTCCTCTATCAATTGGCCCGATTCACGGACCTGAAACGGCTCTGCCTGGTGGAACAGTGCGACAGCGTCGCACAGGTCAACTCACACGCGCATAACAACAGCCAGACCATCCACTGCGGCGACCTCGAAACCAGCTATAACCTGGAAAAGGCGCGGGCGGTACGGCGCACCGGTGCCATGGTGATCAACTACGCGGTCAAGCTGGCGGCGCGGGACCGCGACCGCATCATCTTCTCGATGCCCAAGATGGTCCTGGGGGTCGGCCCCGTGGAGAGCGCTTATCTGCGCCGCCGGTTCGAGACCTTCAAGGATCTGTTCCCGCGCATGCAACTGCTGGAACACCGGGCGATTGCGGACATCGAACCCGGTGTCGCACTGGTGGACGGGGCCTGGCGGCCGGAGGAGATCGTCGCCACCGGGACGCCGGATGCCTATTGCGCGGTCGACTTCGCCGCGCTCGCCGAGTCATTCTCGCAGGCTTGCGTGCGGCTGGACCGGGTTGCGGACCGACAGATCACGCAACTCTTCTCGACCAGCGTCGCGCGCATCGCGCGGGACGGGCCGGACTATGTACTGGACACCAATCGCGGCTTGTTACAGGCGCGCACCGTGGTGGTCTGCGCCGGCGGCCATTCGCTGGTGATGGCCCAGCAGATGGGGTTGGGGCACGACTATGCCTGCCTGCCCATGGCCGGGTCCTTCTATTTCGCACCCGCAGTCCTGAATGGCAAGGTCTACCGGGTGCAGGACCCCGGGCGCCTGCCATTCGCCGCGGTCCACGGAGATCATGACATCAAGGCGAGCGGCAAGACCCGGTTCGGACCCACCGCGCTCATGCTGCCCCGACTGGAGCGCCGCAACCGGTCGACCGGCCGGGAGTTCTTCCAGGTGCTGCGGCTCGATCACCAAATGGCGGTCGCGCTCTGGGATCTGATCAAGGCACCGGAACTGCGCAACGACCTGCTGCGCGGTCTGCTCGACGAGGTCCCCGGACTCAACCGTCACTTCTTCAGCAAGGAGATCCGCAAGATCGTCCCGTCCCTCACCGTCGCCGACATCACCTATGCGGAAGGGTTCGGCGGCGTGCGTCCGCTCCTCATCGACCGCAGCACCGGACGGCTGCGCATGGGCGAGACCAAGATCACCAACGGCGATGGCATCATCTTCAACATGGCGCCTTCGCCGGGCGGCACCGGCTGTCTGGGCAGCGGCGAAGCCGACATGCGCACCATCGCCCGGCGCCTCGGGGCGCACATCGACGAGCAGGCCTTCGAGCGCGAACTCTTGATGGGGTACGAGGACACCAGGGTGCAGTCGGTCGAGGACGACGCCGACCCGCAAGCCTTTGCGCGGGCCGGTTGACCTCCGGCCGGGCCCGCCTTTTCCGCGGTCACTGACGCACGCCGCGCCGGCGCTCTGCGCCCGGAGTCCCAGACTTCAGTGCCCCCCGCCGCTCATCGCACGCTGATCGATTGAGGCGATGAGTTCATCGATCTTGGCCGCCCGCGCCGGATCGATCCGCTTGGCCTCCTCCAGGGCGGCGCGGGCCAAGGCGTCGTCACCGCTGTGCAGATAGGCGATGGCCATACCGATGAAGGCATCGGCGTTGTTCGCGGAAAGCGTGATCGCGGCACGGAAGGCGTCGATCGCTGCCGCGTTCTGCTGCTTGAGCAACAAGGCGCCGCCAAGCCGGGTCTGAGCGCGGCTGGATGCCGGGTCCACCGCGACGGCCTGACGTAGGTCGACGATGGCGGCATCGATCTCACCGATCTTGAGCTTGGACTCGCCAGCGGCGATCAGTGCGTCGACATCGCCGGCCTGGACCCAGGCCCAGCCGCACAGCCACAGGGTGACCATCAGAATGGCCGGGATCAACCGATCATTTGTTGCATTCATTTGAGTTCATTTGCGGACAATGGCCTGAACCATGTAAGGCTGATGTACGGCCCAACCATCTGAAAAAACAGGGTGCGATCTCGCCCCTTTTCGCAGCCGGCAAGTCCCGTCCTCAGGCCAAGGCCTCCAACCGCGACAGCCAGCCATCGAAGCGCGGACATTGGGAGCGGACCGTTGCCAAACTCAGCCGCCGGGCGATCCGCGGCCCATGAGCGAAATCGCTGCGACCTTTGATGTAACCAGGGAATAGCGCCTCGATCCGCTTCGACGGTGCCGTACTCGGGCTGTCGTCGATGCTCTCGCAACCCCCGCAGGTATCGACAATGGTCGAAAACCGACTGGTCAATGCTGGTTCGCCGAGAACCTCGGCCAGGGTCGTCGGCTCGGCGAAGAACAGCGCCTCCAACTCATGCAGCTGAATATAGGGGATCAACCGACTCGCGGCCTCGGGCAAATCAATCGCGCCGATCGCGCGGCGGAGGATCTCCTGCTCAATGCTCTCCGCGACCGAGACCGCGCCTTGCGTCTGACTCCTTGCCTTCAGGTCCGCGACAAATCCCCAACCTTTGCCCATACCCGTCGGCAGTCCGTAGTAATCGAACAGCGTCGTGACCCAGGGACGCCGGGGGTCGCCCAAGAACCGCCGAAACTGGTCGTACAGCATCCCGGCACGCAGGAATCGGACACCGCCCCGTCCTGATCCGACCTTGACGATAGGCGCATGCAGATCAATGCCGAGCCCCGCGAGATGGGGCACCACCAGATGCTTGAGCACCGCATTCTCCGTCTGCCCCTCGACGATGCAAAAAACCGTGCGCCTATCCATACCGCGGTCCCGTCTCGATGATGTCCCGGCGGATCAGCTCACCGAGGCTGTATTCTTCGAGCCACTGCGCCAGGAGCGCGGTCTCCAGACGACGGAACACCGATGCCCCGTCGCGCCGCTCCACGATCACCAGGTGCTCCGGATCGAAGTGATCCAGCAGGAGCGGCGACTGCGTGCAGACCACCAGTTGAGTCCGCAGTGCCGCTTCGTGCAGCAGCGCCGCGAGCGCCTCGATGGCGACCGGATGCTGTCCCAGCTCGGGCTCATCGACAATCAGCGTCGATGGCGGATGCGGCTGCAGCAGCGCCGTCGCGAGGCAAATGAACCGCAGCGTGCCGTCGGAAAGGTGCCAGGGCTGAAACGGAAACCGGCTGCCCTGCTGTTGCCATTGCAGCCGCACCAGAGTCTCCGCGCCCTTCTCCTCGGGCACGAGCAGGAAATCGTCGAAAAACGGCGCAACCAGCCGGATGCTGTCAACAACGCGCGCATAGTAGGAAAGGTCCGCCTCACGCATGTGCAACAGGAACGCGGCGAGGTTGCCCGCGTCCGGCGCGAGCTCGTGGTAGTGGTACGCCTTGCATTCCCGGCGAACCGGTGCAAGGCGACTGGTGTCCTGAAAGTGGTAGACGGTCCAGCTTGACACGGCTGCGTGGACGTGGCCCTCGACCGAGAGCTTGTCAGGGTACCTGTTCAAGCGATCATCTTTCCAGCGAGACAGCTTCGCCTCCGTACCGGGGCCATGCTCGCGCCATTCTGTCTGCCAATCTTCCCGGCCATCCGTATAGCGCGTGGCCTCTTCGGCAAACCGCAGGTCGCCGGTCGCGGATGGAATCAAGGCGAACCGGTACTCGTTCGCGCCGAAAAACAACTGGGCTTCCATCCGCGGCGTCTCCTTTGGCCCATTGAAAAGAAAGCCATCGCCGCCGCCGCCGTCATGAATGAAGCTCCTGAATCCAGCGTCGGCCATCGCCCGCAACATCCGGAAAAAATCGACGAGGTTGCTCTTGCCGGCGCCATTGGCGCCGACGAGGATGTTGATTCCGTTGAGCTTAAAGTCGTCCAACTCTCTGATCGACTTGAAGCCCTTCAGCGTGATTCGGTGAAGGCGTGGCATCGCTGGGTGGGGGGCTGTTGCAAGGCGTCTTGGTGTAGCCTGTCAGCGTACCCGCTCGCGGGATCGGCCGCGGGCGGTGCCGGGAACGCTGACTGAAACCGATAGAGACATCGCGCGAAGTTCCCGACGCTTCAATGAGGCCCGGCGGATTGGCCGGGGAAAACCGATAGGCAAGTCAACCATCCGGGGCTGGATATCGCCCCTATCTTAGACGCGCGGAAGGTGCCGGGCAAGGCGGTCGATGGCTCAGGCTGAGCGACCTTGGGTGGCCTGGCGGAGCCCGCAAGCGAGGCCGCCGAGCTGGCAGGGACGAAGCGCCACGAACGGCACTGGTTCGGCACGACCGGGACGGGTCCGCCGCGATGTGCCACGGTGACGGTGCGGCCGGAGCGCCTGACCAAGCGATCCGCTGATTGATGCGGTGCGGGTTGAGCGAAGGCGTCTCAATCCGGCAACGCTTCGCGCGGGTCAAGCCAAGCGGGCGGGCCGCGGGCTGGGGCGATCCGTGGCGGCTTGGCCGCCGACGTGCGTCAGGCGAATTACGGTGACGAATTACGGTGACAGTTTACTGAATGACATTAATCATTGTTGCGTTCCCTTTTCTTCGGTCCTCGCTTCTGAGGTTTCAGTACGGTGCCTGTCATTGTTTCGACCTCTTGCATCCATTCTTCGCTGCCCAGTGGCCGCCCCGTTGTTTCCGATTGTCGAAGGCTCTTGAATTCCGTTTCGTCTTCGGTACTTTGACCAAGGAGGGCGGCAAAGTCCCCATACCGTTCAAGAATGGGTGCAACCTTTTGCCGGTTTATCATCCTTGTCCGAAAGATGGGCGGCGACACTCGACCACCGCCACTCTTGTGCCTGTTGCACAAGCTTGGCTCGCACGGGATTGAGAGAAACGTAACGTCCCGCATAGAACAGATGTACTTCGTCCATCACCACCGATCCAAAGCGCCCCTGCCACAAATGACCAGTCGCTCTCAAGCGTGCATTGATATAGCCGGTATAGCGCCGATGCGCATCGGTAAAAGTCTCGCGCAAGCCGTCTTTATCGGAGGGCACTGCGATGAGGTGGACATGATTGGGCATGAGACAGTAGCACTAGTACCGCACGATGAAAGTGCTCGGACCATGTCAATCTAGGCTGCCAGCGGCTTTCCCTGGTAGGTCCAGCGGAACGGCTTGGCCATCGTCTTGTTGAAATAG
>CAYYAY010000045.1:0-46245 GCA_964470155.1 uncultured Lamprocystis sp.
CCGCCCGGCATTCCCACGCGGAGCGTGGGAACGAGAAGCCGCGCCGTCGGCGCTTAACTTAATGGCATTGACGCTGGAGCGTGGGAGCGACGACAAGCGCAGCGCAGTCCACCAGCGACAGCGCGGGATTCGGTGGACTGCGCTGTCGCTTGTCCACCCGGCCCGGTGATCAAAGCCCTCCCGTGCCACCGGCCGGAGGCCCCCACCCCAGCGTGACGCGGTCTTGTCCGGCCAGGTCCCGGCGGGTTTCCGGGTTGATCAGACCCCGGTTTTTGAACAGGCGGCGGACGGCCTCGGCCTGCGCAAATCCGTGCTCGATCGCCAGCAGTCCGTCGGGGCGCAGGCAGCGGATGGCGTCAGCCGTAATGTCCCGAATGGCATCGAGTCCGTCAAGACCCGCGACGAGTGCGGTCAGCGGCTCGAACGGCAGGTCGCCCTGCACCAGGTGGGGATCGGCCGCGGCGATGTAGGGCGGGTTGGCGAGGATCAAATCCAGCGCGCCGCGGGCGATGGGCGCCAGCCAGTCGCCGAGCAGGGGGACGCAGTGCGCGAGCCCGAGGGTGCGGAAATTGGACTGGGCCACGGCAAGCGCGGCAGCCGACCGGTCGCCGGCGACGATCCGCCAGGCGGGCCGTTCGACCGCGACGGCGGCGGCGATGGCGCCGCTGCCGGTGCCGAGATCCGCGATCAGGCGCGGCCGGTCCGGGTCCGGCAGTTCCAGTGCGATCTCGACCAGCAGTTCGGTCTCCGGACGCGGGATCAGGGTAGCGGGTGTGACGCGCAGGTCCAGGGTCCAAAAGGCCTGGCGTCCGCGGATGTAGGCGATGGGTTCACCGGCCAGTCGCCGGGCGAGCAGGGCCGCGAAGTGGGCGGCGGCGGCTGGAGTCAGCGGTGCCTCGGGCCAGGCCAGGAGTCGGGCGCGCGGCCAACCGGTGGCCTCGGCGAGGAGCAGTTCGGCTTCCAGTCGGGGGCTGGCCTGGGGCAGGCGGGCGAGGGCGGCGGCGGCGCTGCGCAGTGCCTGACCGGTCAGGGTGCGGTCGGGCGGGTCGTCCACCGGATGCACCCTTATTGATCGCCCATCATGGCGGTGAGTTGCTCGCTTTGATATTCAGCCAGCAGGGGCTCGACGATCTGGTCCAGCGCACCCTCCATCACCTCGTCCAGTTTATAGAGGGTGAGGTTGATGCGATGGTCGGTGAGTCGGTTCTGTGGAAAATTGTAGGTGCGGATGCGCTCGGAGCGGTCGCCGCTGCCGACCTGGAGCTTGCGCGACTGGGATTCGGCGGCGGACTGACTGTCCTGGGCCTGGGCCAGCAGCCGCGCCTGGAGCAGCGACAGGGCGCGCGCCTTGTTCTTGTGCTGGGAGCGTTCGTCCTGGCACTCCACCACCATCCCCGACGGCAGATGGGTGATGCGTACGGCGGAGTCGGTCTTGTTGATGTGCTGGCCGCCCGCCCCGGAGGCACGATAGGTGTCGATGCGCAGATCGCCGGGGTTGATGTCGATGGCGTCGATCGCATCCGCCTCGGCCAAGACCGCGACCGTGCAGGCCGAGGTATGCACCCGGCCCTGGGATTCGGTCTCGGGAACGCGCTGCACCCGGTGGGCACCGGGCTCGAACTTGAGCCGGGAGAAGACGCCCTGGCCGCTGACGCGCACGACGACTTCTTTGTAGCCGCCGAGTTCGCCCGCACTCTCGCTGTAGACTTCGGTCCGCCAGCCGCGGGCTTCTGCATAACGCAGGTACATGCGCAGCAGGTCACCGGCGAACAGGGAGGCTTCGGCCCCGCCGGTGCCGGCGCGGATTTCAAGAAAGCAGTTGCGTTGGTCGTTGGGGTCCGGGGGCACCAGCAGCCGGTGCAGCACGGGTTCCAGTGCATCGCGGCGGCCGGCGGCCGCGGCGATCTCGTCGCGCGCCAGCTCGGTCATCTCCGGGTCCGCCAGCAGTTCCTGGGCCGCCGCCATCTCGGCCTCGGTGTCGCGATAGCGCGCGAAACAGCTCACCAAAGGCTCCAACTGCGCGTATTCGCGGCTCAGGTCCCGAAATCGCCCGGTGTTGGACTGGGTTTCGGGATCCGAGAGCAGGAGGGTGATCTCGCTGAAGCGCTCGTCCATGCGCTCCAGCCGATCGCGGATCCGCGGGTTCATGTCGAGCGCTTCAATGCGGCTGGGCGACCCGGCCCAGTTCAAGCGCGAACAGCTCGTTGGCCGCTTCAAGGATCTCGGCATCGCCCTCGCGGGCGGCCTGCCGCAGGCGTGTGCTGGGGGCGTGCAGCAGCTTGTTGGTCAGCGTGTGGGCGAGGAACGCCAGGACATCGGCGGCGGGTTTGCCGGCTTCGAGTTGGCGCTTGGCCCGTTCCAGCACCTCATCGCGCAGCACTTCGGCGCGTTGACGGTAGTCCTGGATCACGTTGGCGGCGTCGAGTGAACGCATCCACGCCATGAACTCCTCGGCGTGGAAGGCGACGATCTCCTCGGCCTCGACCGCCGCGGCCTGACGCGAGCGCAGTCCCTCGTCGATGACGCCCTGGAGGTCGTCGATGGTGTAGAGATAGACGTCATCCAGGGTGCCGACTTCCGGTTCGATGTCGCGGGGGACGGCGATGTCCACCATGAACATCGGACGGTGCTTGCGCTTCTTGAGCGCCCGCTCGACGGTGCCTTTGCCCAGCACCGGTAAGGGGCTGGCGGTGGAGGCGATGACGATGTCCGCGTCCGCCAGGTGGTTGGCGATTTCGGTCAGCGCGATGGCGAAGCCGTCGAACTGGGCGGCCACCTCGTGGGCGCGCTCGACGGTGCGGTTGGCCACGATGATCCGCCCGACGCCATTTTGGTGAAGATGGCGGGCGGCCAGTTCGATGGTTTCCCCGGCGCCGATCAGCATGGCCGTCTGTTTCGATAGGTCACTGAAGATCTGGCGCGCCAGGCTGACCGCCGCGAATGCCACCGAGACCGGACTGCTGCCGATGGCGGTGTCCGTGCGGACTGTCTTGGCTACCGAAAAGGCGTGTTGGAACAGTCGACAGAGGAGTTTTCCAGTGGCGGTGCAGTCGGTCGCGGTTTGGAACGAACTCTTCACCTGACCCAGGATCTGCGGTTCACCCAAAACCATCGAGTCGAGACCGCAGGCGACGCGCAGCAGGTGTGTCACCGCATCGCGGCCGGCGTGGGCGTACAGAAACGGGTTGACCCGCTCGTGTTCGACGCCGTGAAAACCGCCCAGCCAGTGGCGAACCGTCTCTTCGCCCCCATCGTCTACGGCGCAGTAGAGTTCAGTTCGGTTGCAGGTGGAGACGACCACTGCCTCATGGACACCCTCGCGACCTCGCAGGTCGCGCAGTGCTCCGGCAATGATATCCGGCCCGAAGGCGAGGCGCTCACGCACCTCGATCGGGGCTGTCTTGTGATTGAGCCCGACAATCAGCAGTTTCATGTTCAGACCGTCAGTTGAGATCCCGCAATTGTCCCGCTTATGGCGCGAGATGCAAGTCGTGGTTGCGTTTCCGGGGGGGAGGCGCCCGGCGCCTTCGGTTGGCCGTCGTGCCGAGGACGCCCGCGGGCGGCCGGTGGTCGGACTGCCCCGCGCGGCCGGCGTGACCTGGGTATACTCGTCCCCGTGGCCGTGCGCCAGCCGGCGGGGTGTCCGCGCGCGCCGGTGCAGGGCTGGTCCGGTGCGCGCGCAACCATGAGAGCCCTATGAATAACAGCTTTTTGCTATTTCTGCGACCCGTGAATTCACGGGTGTGCGCGCCCTTGACCTGTCCTGCCAAGGGCTCCATGAAACTTCAGATGAGTGTCTTGAACGATGTCCGCGATGCAGCCCCTAAAGATCAGTGATGCCCTCCGTTGGGTCTGTGGTGTCCTGTGCGTCCTGGGCGGTACCCTGACGCTGTCGAACGCTGCTGAGACGCCGGCGCCCTCATCCCCGGCGCCGTCATCCCCGGCGATGTCGCTGCCGGGGCTGTCCGCCAACCCGCGGTCGGTGCGCGACAGTCTGGACGCCGAGTTGGTCTACGCGGTCCTGGTCGCCGAGGTGGCCGCACGACGCGGCAATCTGACGATGGCCTTTACCCATTTTCTGCACGCGGCCCAACTGGCGCGTGACACCAAGATGGCGGAGCTGGCCGTGCGCGCGGCGATCGGCGCCCAGGACGATGCCGGGGCCGGGCGGGCCGTGGCGCTCTGGTTGGAATTGGCGCCCGAGTCGCTGGGAGCACACCAGATTGCGGCACTCCTGCGGATCAAGGCGGGTGATCGTGAAGGGGCGCTGACCCACCTCACCCGGGTCATTCGCTTGGCGGGTGCGGACGGCGAGTCCGGGTATCTCCTGGCGGCCGGCATCGTTGGACGGGCAGCGAGTGCACCGGAGCGTGTGAACCTCATGCGCGCCCTGGTCGCCTTGGATGAGGCCAATCCGGATGCCCAGCAGGCCTTGGCCGTGGTAGCCGCCGGTTCGAACGAGAACCTGGTCGCGGCCGGCGCGGCGCGGCGCGCGTTGGAGTTGCGTCCGGGTTGGGATACGCCGCGGCTCTTTCTGGTCAAGCTCCTGCTGTCCGAGGGCAAACGCGGCGAGGCGCGGGAGCAGCTCGAAGCCTTCGTTGCGGCGACTCCGGAGGATCAGGGGTTACGGATGCTCTATGCCCAGTTGCTGGTCGAGGAGAAGGAGTTTTCCAGCGCGCGTGAGGTCTTCGCGACGCTGCTCGAAGCGCGTCCCAAAGCGCCGGATGTCCTGTTTGCGGCCGGCGTGCTCTCCCTGGAACTGGACGATCTGGATGCGGCCCGCGGCTATCTGACGCGACTCTACCAGGCCGGTGAGCGGCGGGACGAGGCCAGCTTTTACCTGGGTCAGGTCGAGGAGCGCGCCGCGCACCCCGAGGCGGCGATCGATTGGTACGGCAAGACCGAGGGCGAGAACTTTCTCGATGCCCAGATCCGCATTGCCGTGTTGCGCGCCAAGGCCGGGGAGGTCGAGCGCGCGCGCGAGATCGTGCAGCAATTACGCGACCAGGTGCCGGAAGACGCGCCGATGCTGTACCTCGCCGAGGCTGAAATTCTCGACCAGATCGACCGTGAAGCGCTGGTGATGCAGGTCTATAATACCGGGTTGGCCGCCTTCCCGGATGATGCCGATCTGCTCTACGGTCGCGCCATGTATGCGGTAAAGCGCAATCGTCTCGATCTGGCTGAACCGGACCTGCGGCGCATCATCGAGCGCAACCCTGGGCATGCGGATGCGCTCAACGCCCTGGGTTATACCTTGGCCGATCGGACGGATCGCTATCAGGAGGCGCTGGGTTACATCGAGCGTGCCCTGAAACTCAAGCCCGATGAGCCGGCGATCCTGGACAGCTTCGGCTGGGTCAACTTCAAGCTCGGCAATTACGATGTTGCGCTGGAGTTCCTCACCAAAGCGCTGGGTGCTATGCAGGATGGCGAAATCGCCGCTCATCTGGGTGAGGTGCTCTGGGCGCTGGGCCGTCAGGATGAGGCTTGGGCGGTCTGGGATGCCGCCCTCAAAGAACACCCGGATCACCTTTACCTCCAAGAAGTGGTCGGGCGCCATCGGGTCACCCGGCAGGATGAATCACCGCAATGATGCCACTTGCACACGCCGTCGCCTGGCCGGCACCGGCCAAACTGAATCTGATGTTGCGGGTCCTCGGTCGGCGCGAGGACGGGTACCATCGATTGCAGACGGTGTTCCAGTTTATCGATCGTTGCGATCGGTTGTGGTTCGCTCCGCGTGCCGACGGCGCGATCCGGCGGGCGGCCGAGATCCCTGGGGTTCCCGCGTCCGCGGACCTGACCGTGCGCGCCGCACAGGCGCTGCGGGCCGCGACTGGTTGTCGGCTCGGGGTGGACATCCGGCTCGAAAAGGTTCTGCCCATGGGCGGAGGGCTCGGGGGCGGCAGTTCCGATGCCGCGACCACGCTCGTCGCCTTGAACCGGCTGTGGGGTCTTGACCTCGGGGAGGATGCACTGGCCGGCATCGCCTTGCCGTTGGGGGCGGATGTGCCGGTCTTCGTGCGTGCGCGGGCGGCCTGGGCGGAAGGCGTCGGTGAGGAACTGACTCCGGTAGAGCTGCCGCAGCCCTGGTATCTGGTGCTGATCCCGCCCGGTCAGGTCTCGACCGCGGCGGTTTTTGCCGATCCGCAATTGACGCGCGACTCGCTTCCCATCACACTAGCGGACTTCCTGCGAGGGGATCGGCGCAACGATTGCCTCGACGCCGTGCGCCGCGTCTATCCTGAGGTGGCTGCCGCCCTCGCGTGGCTGGATGAGGTCGGCGGCGGTCAACTGACCGGCACCGGTGGTTGTGTGTTCGCGTCCTTTGCGGACCCGGAGGCCGCGCTGGCCGCCTGCGAACGCGCGCCGGAGCGCTTCCGGGCCTTTGTTGCCCGCGGACGCAACCGTTCGCCGCTGCTCGACCGATTGACGTCCGAAGTGGCGTCGGCAGTCGAAAAGAACGCCTGAGGTTTTCGCATTCATCGTCTTTTTTGGGGCGTCGCCAAGCGGTAAGGCACCGGGTTTTGATCCCGGCATCCCCAGGTTCGAATCCTGGCGCCCCAGCCACATCCGATCGCTACCCAGCCGTCGAATTGCAATCGTGCAGAGAAGAACAGTGCCGTGCCCGCTAGTCATATGATGGTCTTTGCCGGAAATGCGAATCCGGAACTCGCCGCCGAGATCGCGAATCACCTGAATTTGTCATTGGGCAAGGCTGTCGTCGGCCAGTTCAGTGACGGCGAGGTCATGGCGGAGATTCAGGAGAACGTCCGTGGTCGCGACGTCTTCGTGCTGCAGCCAACGGGTGCGCCGACCAACGACAACCTGATGGAACTCCTGGTGATCATCGACGCATTGCGATGGGCTTCGGCCAAGCGCATCACGGCGGTCATCCCCTATTTCGGCTATGCGCGCCAAGACCGGCGCCCGCGTTCGGCACGCGTGCCCATTACGGCCCGTTTGGTCGCGAAGATGATCGGCCATGCCGGGGCCGACCGCGTGCTGACCATGGACTTGCATGCGGATCAGATCCAGGGTTTTTTCGATATTCCGGTGGATAATGTCTATTCCTCGCCGATCCTGCTCGGTGACGTGTGGCGCCAGAAGTATCCCGACCTGATCGTCGTCTCCCCGGATGTGGGCGGCGTGGTGCGCGCGCGCGCGCTGGCGAAGCGGCTCGATGACGCGGATTTGGCGATCATCGATAAGCGCCGGCCCAAGCCCAATGAGGCGAAGGTGATGAATATCATCGGCGATGTCGAAGGGCGCTCCTGTGTTCTGATCGACGACCTGGTCGATACCGCCGGTACCCTGTGTCGTGCCGCCCAGGCCCTGAAGGAGCACGGTGCCCAGCGGGTGGTGGCCTACTGTACCCATGCGGTCCTGTCCGGTCCCGCGGTGGAGAACATCGCCGATTCGCAGTTGGATGAACTGGTGGTGACCAATACGATCCCGTTGCGTCCGGAGGCGCGTGCCTGCCCGCGGATTCGCCAGCTCAGTATCGGCGAGTTGCTCGCCGAGACCATGCGGCGGGTCTCGAACGAAGAGTCAGTATCCTCACTCTTCATGGACTGAATCGATTTTCGTCAAATCCTCTTTGCGCGAGCGGTGTGAACCTCTCGCATCCTCAGTGCCGTGGGCTTGGTCGCGGGTCAGCGGCGCCTCTATCATTGAACTTATCGGAGAACGCTCATGAGCGTAGATTTTGACGTCGTCGCCGTGTCCCGCAGCGATACAGGCAAAGGTGCGAGCCGCCGCCTGCGTCGCCAGGGCCTGGTGCCGGCCATTGTATACGGCGGTCATCTGGACCCGGAACTGATTGCGGTGCGTCACAATGAGTTGCTGCGGCACCTGGACAAGGAGTCGTTCTACTCGCATGTGTTGAATCTCACGATCGGCGAGCGCGCTGCAACCGTGGTGTTGAAGGACCTGCAGCGGCACCCGGCAAAACCGTTCGTGCTGCATGCCGACTTTCTGCGGGTCAGTCAGGACGAGAAACTCCGCATGGCCGTGCCGCTGCATTTCCTGAATGACCAGAAATCGCCTGGAATCAAAGCCGGCGGCAATGTGTCCCATACCATGACTGAACTGGAGATTACCTGTCTGCCCAAGGATCTCCCCGAGTTCATCGGGGTCGACCTGTCGGCGATGGAGGTTGGCGATATCATTCATCTGTCCCAGATCGCGCTGCCGGAGGGGGTCGCCCTGGCGCACGTTCCCGAGACCGATGAGGCGGTGGTGGTGATGCATGGCGCCCATGCCGGGGCCGGTACGGACACCGAGGAAGGCGAGGGCGCGGCCTGATCGCAACCGGCGGTCCGCGCATTTCTGAACCTGCCAAGAGGCGCATTTCGTTAATGAGATCGGTCCGACGGCGTTGCCGCCGGGCCGATCAAGCAGTTCGCAAGGGGCATTGATGATGGATGCCGTCGGCATCCGACTGATTGTCGGACTCGGCAACCCGGGTCCGGAGTACGCGCCGACCCGTCACAACGTGGGCTTCTGGTTCGTCGACGCTTTGGCACAGAGTCAGGCGTTCAAGGCCGAGGCCAGGTTTCACGGCGAACTCTCGCGACTGAGCCGGCGTGGGCAGGATTTGCGTTTGCTGAAGCCGTCGACCTACATGAATCACAGTGGCCGTTCGGTGGCTGCCGTGAGTCGCTATTTCGAGATCCCACCGGAGCAGATCCTCATCGCTCACGACGAACTGGACCTGCCGGTCGGCACCGTGCGTCTGAAGCAGGGCGGGGGACATGCCGGCCATAATGGGCTGCGCGACACGATCAATCTGCTCGGCAGTCGCGATTTTTGGCGCTTACGCATCGGCATCGATCATCCCGGGGATCGCAGCCTGGTGTTGGGCTACGTGCTGGGTCGCCCGTCTCGATCCGATGCCCTGCGGATCGAGGACGCCCTGCGCGACGTGGAGGGTGTCATCGACGACCTGCTTGACGGGCGGTTTCAAGTCGCCATGAATCGGCTGCATCGCAGTCGTTGAGGACCTGACGCCGGACCGGGAGAAGAGTCGCGGGGGCGGATCAGTGCTTTTGCCGCAGGAACGCGGTGAGGGTGGCAGCGGTCTCGGCCGGACGCTCCAGCATGGGTAGATGGCCTGCGCGAGGGAGTTTGGCCAATTCGCTGCCGGGTAGTCGCTGCTGCAGTGCCGCCGCCCCGTCGATCGGGTAGATCGCATCCGCTTCACCCCATAGGATCAGCACCGGGATCTTGGCATTCAGCGGCTCGTCGAGTGGTTTCTTGTCCAGCACCGCGTCGTAGAGATTCACGATATCCCAGACTTGCTGGTAGTGCCGGTTGTAGGTCACGTAATTTTTCAGCAACGGATCCCGGAAGTCAGCCGGAACCTTGGGTGGGTTCGCGAACAGCAGGCTCATTTCGAGATCGAACTGGGCGGAATCGATGGGGATAAAGGGATTGATGCCGTCCTTGATCGCCTGACGGACCCGCGGTCCCCATTCGATGACACCGAGTGGCGGGCCGATGAAGGCCAGTCGGCGTACGCTATCGGGGTAACGTTCCACGTAAATCGCGGCGATGGTTCCGCCCATGGAGTTGCCGGCCAGGTTGACGTCCTTGAGCCCCAGGGTGCCGACGAACCCGTGGAGGCGCTCGGCCTGGGCGCCCAGGTCATAGGCAGTCACGTCAAATCCGTTGCTCTGGCCGAACCCTGGGAGGTCCGGGGCGATGGCATCGTAGCCGGCCTCCGCGAGCGCGCACAGGACCGCGTGCCATTGCTCCTTGTGCGCGAAGAGTCCGTGCAACAGCACGATCTGAGGACCCTGCCCGGAACGGCTGTAGTAGATGGTACCGCCATCCAGTTCAAGGCTTGCGGAAGTGATGACGCAGCCGGTATCGGTCCCCTGGACATCGGGGCGGCCCGCGCCGGCCCACACCAGCAGGGCAAGGAAGCCGACAGCGCGCGCGGCCCGTATCAGCAGGCTTTTCTTAAGGAGCGAATGGGCACGCATTTCAGTTGAACAACCAAGCGAAACTCACACCCAGTTCATATTGTTCCATGGCGAGCGACGGGGACTGGCCCCCGGTGAATGCGCCGGGACCCTCGACCGTCTCTTGCGGGGCGTACATCCCCCAAAAGGTCAGCTCATAGTTCGGCCGTATCCGGTAGGTGGCGCCCAGGGTCCAATGGTCTTGGATGTCTCCTGGTGCCAGCGTGTTGAACGCGATCTCCTGGGCGGCGATCGGCTGGCTGCCGTGGCTGTAACCGGCGCGGACGGTGAGCGCATTGTTGATCGCGTATTGAACGCCAAGCTTGAACACCGTCATGTCGCGCCAGCCGAAGCCGGCGCCGTTGGAGCCGCCAAGGCAATAGCTGGAGTCATACACGGCCCCTGGTGAGCTGGGCGCGCCGAAGGCAGCGTTAAGGTCGCACCGTTGCGCCAGTTGATTGGTGTTGCCGATGGACTTGACGTCGCTGTACCAAATCTGCTGGATGTCGAAGGCGAAGGTCAACTGGCTGGTCGGCTTGAAGGCAAGGCCAATGGTCCCGACCGCCGGCATATCGAAGTCACCGCCTTCCGCAAACAAGTCCTGGTATTTGTCGAACTCGCCCATGTACATCTTGGTGCGATAGGAAATACCCAGATCCCATTGTGGGTTCACCGCCCAGAGTGCGCCGATCTGGAAGCCATAGCCCCATGCGGCGTCATCCCCCCGGTCGGTCAGGTTGGCGGGGGTGTCCGCCCGGGCGCCGCGGTTGGCAATCATGCTCTGGGTGAAGGTCTCGGTGAACCCCTGAAAGGCACCGACGCCGCGCACTTCGATCGTCTGATAGCCCACCAGGAAGGCGCCGCCGATGGAGAGGTTGTCCATGACCTCCCGCGCATAACCCAGCGAGATCCCCAATTGCACGAGGTTGACCCCGGCATTACCGCCGCCCTGCATCGCGGTGCCCGGGATCTGCGGACCGCAAGGCGCGGCGGTCGCATAGTGCGGTGGATTCGCACATCCATTGTTTCCGCCATAGGTGCCGAGGTTCATCAAGGTATCGATACTGCGGAAATCGGTGTTCATGCCGCCGTTTCCAAACAGGGCGACGCCGAATGCGCTCTTGGCATCCAAGGGGTGGGTGTAGCCGAAGCTCGGGACAAGAAAGTCGTTGTTCTGGCTCTCGACCGTGTCAGTCCCCAGTGGACCGCCGCCGATCGGGGCGTAAGCGCCGGTGGATGGGTTGGGGGTGACACCGGTGTACTCCCGCTTGGGGCTGAACCAGGCCGCTCCGAGATCCAGCCGCTGTCCGAGCTTGGCCAGTCCGGCCGGATTGCCGACGACACTCAAGGAGTCCTGGGGCAGCGCCGCCTCGCCCGCGCCCGCCATGCCCTTGGCGGCAGGCGAGTAGGCGTGCGACATATAGCCGTTCGTGGCCTGGGCGGTTTGCAAGGCAACGACGGATGCGAATCCGAGCGCGAAAGCGGCGAATCTGGAAACAGACATGAGGTCCCCTGGGTGTTGTGGTCGGACAGGCAAGGCGCCCTTGTCAGTGCCGGTCAGCGTGGCGCATTGGCTACAAAGCGCCAATAATAATCCGCGCAGGGTTGATGAATGTCAATCGTGTGACGATCCGACCTGTCGCCTCGATAAGTCGTGGTAGAAATGGCACAAATGGACAGCGCTCAGGTGGGTTTGGCGGGCACCCGGCCGATCGAGATGTAGGTCAGTCCCGCGGCCACGGCCAGTCGGCCGTCCAGGATGTTGCGCCCGTCAAAGATGACCGGGTGCTTGAGCTTCGCTTTGACGGCCGCGAAGTTGGGGCTGCGAAACTGACTCCACTCGGTGACCAGGGCGAGTGTGTCCGCGCCGTCCAAAGCGCTCATGGCGTCCTTGGCGAGCGTCAGATCAGGGCGTTGTCCATAAAGGCGCTTGGTTTCCTCCAGTGCAACCGGATCGTAGACCCGGACGCGGGCGCCGGCCTCCCACAGTGCCTCGATCAGGGTTCTGCTGGACGCCTCGCGCATGTCGTCCGTGTTGGGTTTGAACGACAGGCCCCAGATCGCAACGGTGCGGCCGCTGAGATTCCCATCAAAATAATCAGAAATTTTCCTGAACAGGACCTCCTTCTGGCGGAAGTTGACCGCCTCCACCGCGTGCAGCAATTCCGCCGGATAGCCCAGAGTGCGCGCGGTCTGCTCCAGCGCGCGCACGTCTTTTGGAAAGCAGGAACCGCCATAGCCGCAGCCGGGGTAGATGAACTGGTAGCCGATCCGGGGGTCTGAGCCCATCCCGACGCGCACCTTGTCGATGTCGGCGCCGACCGCCTCGGCGATGTTCGACAGCTCGTTCATGAAACTGATCTTGGTCGCCAGCATGGCGTTGGCGGCGTACTTGGTCAGCTCGGCGGAGCGGACATCCATCAGCATCACGCGGTCATGATTGCGGTTGAAGGGCGCGTAGAGCGCGCGCAAGAGTTCGCCGGTGCGCGGATTGTCCGTGCCGACGATGATCCGATCCGGCCGCATGAAGTCTTCGATGGCGGCGCCTTCCTTGAGGAACTCCGGATTGGAGACGACGTCGAAATCAACCGCGGTATCGCGGGCCGCCAGGGTCGCGCGGATACAACCGGCCACCTTGTCCGCGGTCCCGACCGGTACCGTTGATTTGTCGACAACGATGCGATAGGAATCGAGGTGCTGGCCGATGGTTTTCGCCACCGCCAGAACATACTGAAGGTCTGCCGACCCGTCCTCGTCGGGCGGTGTGCCGACCGCGATGAACTGGAACAGACCGTGCCGAACGCCAGCTTCGGCATCGGTCGAAAAATTCAACCGCCCGGCCTCGCGGTTCACGCGGATCAGATCCTCCAGGCCGGGCTCGTGGATAGGCACCCCCCCACTGTTGAGCAGCGCGATTTTCTGGGGGTCGACGTCGATGCAGAGCACATTGTTGCCGACCTCGGCGAGACAGACCCCGGTTACCAGGCCAACATAGCCGCTGCCGAAAATGGTCACGTCCATCGGAGACTCCAAGTCGTTGGAAGATTGACGATCAGCGTCCCGGCAAACCAGCAGGTCGCCGACGGCCGCTGGGTCGAAGCGCTGAGGCAGGTGCAGTGCCGGGTGGGCGAACCGCTTGCGGCCGGTAACTATATCAGCTTAGCGAGCCGCTCCGCTTCTTACAAACCTTTGTTGACTTGGTCGCTGTATCGACCTAAACTACGTCGCTCGATTCGGAGGGGTTCCCGAGCGGTCAAAGGGATCAGACTGTAAATCTGACGGCTCAGCCTTCGGAGGTTCGAATCCTCCCCCCTCCACCAATTTCAAGACGCGTGATCGTGGGCAGACTCCGATCAGGGCGGTGCCGGACGTCGTCGATAACGATGATTGAGGCGCGCTGAGGCGATTCGGTCATCAGTATGGTGTCCCGCGGGTGTAGTTCAAAGGTAGAACCTCAGCCTTCCAAGCTGATGGTGTGGGTTCGATTCCCATCACCCGCTCCAAGCTGCGGATTGGCGCAAGGTGATCGCCGGAAAATCCTGCGCCGGGATGCCAGGGGATTCGACCGACGATCGTCTGAGGCCCCGGTCTTAGCGCGTGGTCGCTGAATGCCGGGACAACGCGGTGGTTTTTCGCCCATGTAGCTCAGTTGGTAGAGCACACCCTTGGTAAGGGTGAGGTCATCGGTTCGACTCCGATCATGGGCTCCATGTTTGTGTTTTCGTGTTTCAATCTAGTGTCGGTCGGCGCCCTGTTGCCTTGAGCCTGGCCAATTGACCCGTGCCCTTCAGAACTAGGCGGAGAGCAGTTCATGTCCAAAGAAAAGTTTAAGCGCAGCAAGCCCCATGTCAATGTGGGCACCATTGGGCACGTGGACCATGGCAAGACCACGCTGACGGCGGCGATCACCATGCATCAGGCGAAGAAATTCGGCGGTGAGGCGCGGGCCTACGACCAGATTGACAATGCCCCCGAGGAGCGCGAGCGCGGCATCACCATTGCCACGGCGCACGTTGAGTACGAGAGCACCAAGCGGCACTATGCGCACGTGGACTGCCCCGGACACGCCGACTATGTGAAGAACATGATCACGGGCGCGGCGCAGATGGACGGTGCCATTTTGGTGGTATCGGCGGCCGACGGTCCGATGCCGCAGACGCGCGAGCACATTCTGCTGTCGCGTCAGGTGGGCGTGCCGTTCATCGTGGTCTACATGAACAAGGCGGACATGGTCGATGATGCCGAGTTGCTCGAGCTGGTGGAGTTGGAGGTGCGTGAACTGCTCTCCAAGTACGACTTCCCCGGCGACGACACCCCGATCGTCATCGGCTCGGCCAAGCTGGCGATGGAAGGCGACACCGGCGAACTGGGGACCCAGTCCATCGACAAGCTGATGGATGCGTTGGACAGCTACATCCCGGAGCCGGTGCGGGCGATCGACGGTCCCTTCCTGATGCCGATCGAAGACGTTTTTTCGATCTCCGGGCGCGGCACGGTGGTGACCGGTCGGGTGGAGCGCGGGATCGTCAAGGTAGGTGAAGAGGTCGAGATCGTCGGCATTCACGACACCGTCAAGACCATCTGCACGGGGGTGGAGATGTTTCGCAAGCTGCTCGATCAAGGGCAGGCCGGCGACAACATCGGCGTGCTGCTGCGCGGGACCAAGCGGGAAGACGTGGAGCGCGGCCAGGTCCTGGCCAAGCCCAAGAGCATCAATCCGCACACGCATTTTGAGGCGGAGGTGTACGTGTTGTCGAAGGAAGAGGGCGGACGTCATACCCCGTTCTTCAACGGCTACCGTCCGCAGTTTTACTTCCGGACCACGGACGTGACGGGAGCCTGCACCCTGCCCGAGGGTATCGAGATGGTGATGCCGGGGGACAACGTGAAGATGGTGATCAAGCTGATCGCCCCGATCGCCATGGAAGACGGGTTGCGCTTCGCCATCCGCGAGGGCGGTCGGACCGTCGGCGCCGGTGTGGTTGCGAAGATCATCGAGTAACTTAACCCGGTGGCCTGGCGTTGGACCGTGGTACAATGCGCGGTCCAAGGTCCGGGACGCCCGGTCCTTCTTTTTAGGCCAGTAGCTCAATTGGCAGAGCAGCGGTCTCCAAAACCGCAGGTTGGGGGTTCGAGTCCCTCCTGGCCTGCCATACAACCATCGCCCTACACATCATCCGAAGGCGACACAGGATCCCATGAACGTAAGCGCTGAGGCCGGAGGCGCCAACTTGGATATTGCCAAGTTGGCAGGTGCCGCATTGTTGCTGATCGGCGGCATTTTTGCATTCTATTATTTTGCTGCCTATTCGGCGCTATTGCGCGTTATCGGGCTGCTTGCCATCAGCGGTGGAGCCGCCGCGATTGCGCTGCAAACGCAGCCCGGTCGGCGGCTTTGGCAGTTCGTATCGGATGCCCGCATGGAGGTCCGCAAAGTCGTCTGGCCAACCCGCCAGGAAACGGTTCAAACCACCTTGGTGGTGATGCTGATGGTGGTCATCGTCGGTCTCGTTCTCTGGCTGTTTGACATGGTGTTGATGGCGATTCTGAGATTCCTCACCGGCCAAGGAGGCTGATAGTGGCGAAGCGTTGGTATGTTATTCACGCCTACTCGGGCTTCGAGGGCCAGGTCAAGCGGTCCCTGGAGGAGCGCGCCCGGCGTGCGGGGCTTGAAGATGCGTTCGCGTCCGTGTTGGTGCCGACCGAGGAAGTCGTGGAGATCCGTAACGGACAGCAACGCAAGAGCGAGCGAAAGTTTTTTCCCGGTTATGTGCTGGTCAATATGGAGATGACCGACGAGACCTGGCATCTGGTAAAAGCGGTGCCGAAGGTCATGGGTTTCATCGGTGGTACCGGCGATCGGCCGGCTCCAATCCCGGATAAGCAAGCAGACGCCATCCTTCAGCGGATGCAGGAAGGCGTGGAGAAGCCGCGTCCGAAGGTGCTGTACGAGCCCGGGGAAGTCGTAAGGGTCGTCGATGGACCCTTTACTGATTTCAATGGTGTTGTCGAAGAAGTCGATTACGACAAGAACCGGGTAAAAGTTTCGGTCTTGATCTTCGGCCGCTCCACGCCGGTCGATCTGGAGTTCTCCCAAGTAGAGAAAGGTTGATATACGGAACGGTTTTGAGTTTTCGGTTTTTCGTTTTTAGTTAAAGACTATCAAACATTGGGTTACGAAAAACGAGAAACCAAAAACCAACAACGACAGGTAGATCAGGTCCTGTGAGTCCGCCACGGCGGATTCCATGCCGGCCGCCGATCATCCTCTCTGCTGTACTCGACGACCGAAGACCGCTCAATCACGTTTTGTCCCGAACAGGGGCCCAACACGGGGAGCCTGGGTATCCACCCCGGGCGTTTGCACCCACAGGAGAGAAACCATGGCGAAAAAGATAAACGCCTATATCAAGCTGCAAGTCAAGGCGGGGATTGCCAATCCCAGTCCGCCGGTCGGGCCGGCCCTGGGTCAGCACGGCGTCAATATCATGGAGTTCTGTAAGACGTTCAATGCCCGTACCTCGGATCTGGAGCAGGGCATGCCGATTCCGGTGGTGATCACCGTCTATTCGGACCGCAGCTTCACATTTATCACCAAGACCCCGCCCGCCTCGATCCTGCTGAAAAAGGCGGCAGGCGTGCAGAAGGGCAGTGCGGTGCCGCAGACCACCAAGGTCGGCAAGGTGACTCGCGAGCAACTCGAACAGATTGCGAACGCGAAAATGCCCGATTTGACTGCCGCCGATCTGGATGCGGCGGTACGCACGATTGCGGGCAGTGCCCGATCCATGGGTCTTGAAGTGGAAGGGGTGCTTTAGTCATGGCTAAGCCGAGCAAGCGTCAGCAGGCAATCCGTGAGCGGATCGAACACGGTAAACTTTATCCCGCCGAAGAGGCCTTCGGCCTGCTGAAAGAAGTTTCCCGAATCAAATTCGTCGAGAGCGTCGATGTGGCGGTGAACCTGGGCGTGGATCCGCGTAAATCCGATCAGGTGGTTCGCGGCTCGACCGTCCTCCCTCACGGGATCGGCAAAACCGTACGTGTTGCGGTATTCGCCCAGGGTCCGAATGCCGACGCGGCCATTGCAGCCGGTGCGGACCGGGTCGGATTTGAGGATCTGGCGGAGGACATCAAAGCCGGAAAGATGGACTTCGAGGTGGTGATCGCCTCGCCCGACGCCATGCGGGTGGTTGGTCAACTCGGTAAGATTTTAGGTCCCCGCGGCTTGATGCCTAACCCGAAGGTAGGCACTGTCACCGCCGACGTGGCGGAAGCGGTGCGTAACGCCAAGGCGGGACAGGTACGCTACCGTACCGACAAGGCGGGCATCATCCACTGCCCGCTGGGTCGTGTGGACTTTGAGCCGGCGAAACTGCGGGAGAACCTGCAGGCTCTGCTGGCAAACCTCATGAAGGCGAAGCCGAGCACCTCCAAGGGCATCTATATGCGTAAGGTAACAGTTTCCACGACCATGGGGCCGGGATTGGCGGTCGACCATCAGGCGCTCAGCCTGTAAGTCGAAAATCAACGTGTAAGGCGATTGCCGGACTCGACGGAAATCGCCTGAGGCCCTTGGGCACCGGTCATGCGATTCACGTAGTCGCTGATTCAGGTGCTGTCGGGCAGTGCTTTGGGGCCCCGACTCGGTCGGGGACCGTCAAAGACCGCAGGTGGCGCAGTAGCCAATAAGGATTCAGCCGCTGTGACTTAATCGCCCCAGGCGCCTGCGCAGACGGTGCTCCAGAATCAGATTGCTGATGAAGGTGCACAGGATGGTGCCGGCGTTCGCCGATGGAAGGGCGTGCAACTGCACCACCCGGCTCAAGCCGGGTCAATGTTTGACCAGAGGTGACGAAAGTGGCGCTAAATCTTGCGCAAAAAGAAGCGATCGTCGCCGAAGTTGCGGAAGTCGCTCGGAGTGCTTTCTCGGCCGTCGGGGCTGAGTATCGGGGCTTGACCGTTGGCCAGATCACGAAGTTGCGTGTGGAAGCTCGCAAGGCCGGGGTCTATGTGCGGGTGGTCAAGAATACCCTGGCTCGGCGCGCGCTTGCCGACACCGATTTTGCGTGTATGCAGGACGGGCTCAAAGGCCCTTTGATCCTGGCCTTCGCGCAAGAGGACCCCGGTGCGGTCGCGCGTGTCGCGCAAGCCTTCGCCAAGGAGCACGACAAGTTCCAGGTGTGCATGGTGGCCGTCGGCGGCAAGCTGCTCGCCCCCGCGAAGCTCGGTGATCTCGCCAAGATGCCGACTCGCGATCAGGCGCTCAGTCAGTTGCTTGCCCTCATGAAGGCCCCGGTCCAAAAGCTTGCAGCGACCATGAACGAGGTCCCGGGCAAGTTGGTCCGCACCCTCGCCGCAATTCGCGATGCCAAAGAGGCGGCGTAGTCCGCACGCCTCGTATCACAGCAGTTTGATTCAGGAGACAGGCAATGGCCGTTTCGAAAGAAGAGATCCTCGACGCAATCGGTAATATGACCGTCCTCGAGGTGGTTGATCTGATCAAGGCGATGGAAGACAAGTTCGGTGTGACCGCCGCCGCCGCGATGGTTGCAGGCCCGGCCGCCGCGGTGGCCGAGGTCGCCCCGGTCGAGGAACAGACCGAGTTCAACGTGATCCTGGCTTCCTTCGGTGCCAACAAGGTCGGCGTGATCAAGGCCGTACGTGCCCTGACCGGTCTGGGCCTCAAGGAAGCGAAGGACGCGGTGGAAGGGGCGCCGACCACCGTGAAGGAAGCCGTTTCCAAGGCCGAGGCCGAGGCCGCGAAGAAGGAATTGGAAGAGGCTGGCGCAACCGTCGAAATCAAGTAACGGCGCATTGCGTCGCGACCAGGTTTCACGGGACCTATAGGCTGGCGGCGACGAGCCGCCGGCCTTTTGCCGTTTGGTTGAGGGTCATCGTCCGCGCGAAAGGGGCGGGCGACCTGGCGAGGGCGACGTCGTCGCTTCGTCCGGCGGGCGCCATCGCGAACCGTTAGTGGTCCTGATTTCGGGTCCCGTCCGGGTCCCAAGTACGCTCTCGAGGGAAGGCATAATGGCTTATTCGTTCACCGAAAAAAAGCGCATCCGTAAAGACTTCGGCAAACGTCCGACGATCCTGGACGTGCCCTTCCTCCTGGCCACTCAGATCGGATCGTATCGCGAGTTCCTGCAGGCCGAGGCGGCACCGAAGCGACGCGCCGACATGGGCTTGCACGCTGCCTTCAAGTCCGTGTTTCCCATCGAGAGTTACTCTGGGTATGCGGTGCTTGAGTATGTCAGCTATCGGCTGGGCGAGCCGCCCTTCGACGTGCGCGAGTGTCATCTGCGCGGCGCGACCTATGCGGCGCCGCTGCGTGTCCTGCTGCGCCTCGTAATCTACGACAAGGAGGCGCCGTCCGGCTCCAGGGTGGTAAAAGACATCAAGGAGCAGGAGGTCTATATGGGCGAGTTGCCGCTCATGACCGAGACCGGCACCTTCATCGTCAACGGGACCGAGCGTGTCATCGTCTCGCAGCTTCACCGCTCGCCCGGTGTCTTTTTCGACCATGATAAAGGTAAGACTCACTCGTCTGGGAAGCTCCTCTTCTCCGCGCGTGTCATCCCTTACCGCGGTTCCTGGTTGGACTTCGAGTTCGATCCTAAAGATAACGTCTTCGTGCGTATCGACCGGCGCCGCAAGTTGCCGGCGACCATTCTGCTGCGCGCCCTGGGCTATGGGGTCGAGGACATTCTGGAGCGCTTTTTCGCGACCGACACCTTCCGCTTCGCCGACGGCGACGTGTCCCTGGACCTGGTTCCGGAGCGGTTGCGTGGCGAGACCGTCGGGTTCGATGTGAAGATCGGCGACCAAGTCATCGTCGAAGCAGGTCGGCGGGTTACCGCCCGGCACATTCGTGAGCTCCAGAAAGCCGGGGTAGAGCGTTTGCAGGTCCCCTCCGACTTTCTGATTGGGCGCATCCTGGCGCGCGCTCAGGTGGACAAGGCGACCGGTGAGGTGATCGCGGAGGCCAACACGGCGCTGACGCGGGAGTTGATCACGCTCCTGGTCGGCAAGGGCATTGATCATGTCGAGACTCTGTTCGTCAACGACCTGGATCAGGGACCCTACATCTCCGAGACGCTGCGCATCGACCCGACCACGACCGACTTGGAAGCGCAGGTCGAAATTTATCGGATGATGCGGCCGGGCGAGCCGCCCACCAAGGATGCGGCGCAGAATCTGTTCCATAACCTCTTCTTTACCTCGGATCGGTATGACCTCTCGGCCGTCGGGCGCATGAAGTTCAACCGCCGCCTGGGGCGTGAGCCGGAAGTGGGCCCGGGCGTGATCTACGATGGGCGCTACTTCAGCGGCCGCACCGATGCGTCCTCCCAGGCGCTGTACGCCGAACATGGGACGGCCTCGGACATCATCGACGCACTCAAGGTGCTGGTGGAGTTGCGCAATGGCCGCGGTACGGTCGACGATATCGACCATCTGGGCAACCGCCGCATCCGCTGTGTCGGCGAGATGGCGGAGAACCAGTTCCGCGTCGGTCTGGTGCGGGTGGAACGGGCGGTCAAGGAGCGCCTGTCCCTGGCCGAGTCCGAGGGGTTGATGCCGCAGGAGTTGATCAACGCCAAGCCGGTCTCCGCGGCGATCAAGGAGTTCTTCGGGTCCAGTCAACTGTCACAGTTCATGGACCAGAACAACCCGCTGTCCGAGGTCACGCACAAGCGGCGTGTCTCGGCGCTCGGCCCCGGCGGTCTGGCGCGGGAACGGGCCGGTTTCGAGGTCCGCGACGTGCACCCGACGCACTACGGCCGCGTATGTCCGATCGAGACGCCGGAAGGACCGAATATCGGTCTGATCAACTCATTGGCGGTCTACGCCCGGACCAATCGCTATGGCTTCCTGGAAACGCCGTACCGCAAAGTCGAGGGGGGGCGGGCGGGCATGGAGATCAATTACCTCTCCGCTATTGAGGAAGGTAATTTCGTCATCGCCCAGGCCAATGCCACGCTGGCCGAGGACGGGCTGCTGACCGACGCCCTGGTGTCCTGCCGGTATCAGAACGAGTTTACGATGAAGGCCCCGGAGGAAGTCCAGTATATGGACGTGTCGCCGCGCCAGATCGTCTCGGTGGCCGCGTCGCTGATTCCCTTCCTCGAGCACGACGACGCCAACCGCGCACTCATGGGTTCCAATATGCAGCGTCAGGCGGTGCCGACCTTGCGTGCGGAGAAGCCATTGGTAGGGACCGGCATGGAGCGGGCCGTGGCCAAGGACTCAGGCGTGGTGGTGCGGGCGCGCCGCGGCGGCGCCATTGAGTCGGTGGATGCCGCGCGCATCGTGGTGCGGGTCAATGATGACGAGGCTGAACCGGGGGTGCCTGGCGTGGATATTTACACGCTCACCAAGTACACCCGCTCCAACCAGAATACCTGTATCAATCAGCGTCCCCTGGTGAAGCCGGGCGATGTCGTCGCCAAGGATGACGTGCTGGCCGATGGCCCCTCCACGGACATGGGCGAGTTGGCGCTGGGGCAAAACCTGCGCGTCGCCTTCATGCCCTGGAATGGTTACAACTTCGAGGACTCGATCCTGATCTCCGAGCGGGTCGTCCAGGAGGACCGCTTTACTAGTATTCATATCGAAGAGCTGTCTTGCCTTGCTCGCGATACCAAACTGGGGCCTGAGGAGATCACCAGCGACATCCCCAATGTCGGCGAATCGGCGCTCTCCAAGCTCGACGAGTCGGGGATCGTCTATGTCGGAGCCGAGGTTCGCGACGGCGACATTCTGGTCGGCAAGGTCACCCCGAAAGGTGAAACCCAACTGACTCCCGAAGAAAAGTTGCTGCGTGCGATTTTCGGTGAGAAAGCCTCGGACGTGAAGGACACCTCGCTGCGCCTGCCCTCCGGGATGACCGGCACCGTGGTGGACGTCCAGGTGTTTACCCGCGATGGCGTGGATCGCGACAAGCGTGCCCAGCAGATCCAGGAACAGGAAATGGACCGGGTGCGCAAGGACTTCGCGGACCAGCAACGCATCATGGAGAACGACGCCTTCCAGCGTGTCGAGCGGATGCTGATTGGTAAGGTCGCCGATGGCGGGCCGGGCTCACTCAAGCCGGGGGCCAAGATCACCAAGGCCTATCTCCAGGAAATTGCGGAGAAGGGGCAGCGTGACCGCTGGTTCGAGATCCGGATGCACGGCGAGGAGGTGGCCCTCCAGCTCGAAGCCGTCGCCAACCAGATCAAACAACAGCGTGAGGAGTTCCGCGACCGCTATGAGGTCAAGAAGCGCAAGATCGCGAGCGGCGATGACTTGGCTCCCGGCGTGCTCAAGATGGTCAAGGTCTATGTCGCAGTGAAGCGGCGCATCCAGCCCGGCGACAAAATGGCTGGCCGTCACGGCAACAAGGGCGTCATCTCGAAGGTCGTCCCGGTGGAGGACATGCCGTTCTCCGCGGATGGTGAGCCGGTCGATATCGTTCTGAACCCGCTCGGCGTGCCCTCGCGCATGAACGTCGGACAGGTGTTGGAGACCCACTTGGGCTGGGCCGCCAATGGACTCGGGGTCAAGATCGGCCGTTTGCTGCGCTCCCAAACCGCGGTTGCGGAGTTGCGTGACTTTTTGAACAAGGTCTACAACAGCAGCGGCAAGCAAGAGGACCTGCAGAGTTTCTCGGACGACGAGATTCTCGCGCTGTCGCGCAATCTGGTCAGGGGTGTGCCGCTGGCCACCCCGGTCTTCGACGGTGCCACCGAGGATGAGATTCGCGCCATGCTCAAGTTGGCCGAACGCGACAACAGTGCGCAGGGGATTCCGGTCGGTCAGACGGTGCTGTTCGATGGTCGCACGGGTGACCGCTTCGAGCGCCCGGTGACCGTGGGCTATATGTACATGCTCAAGCTCAACCATTTGGTGGATGACAAGATGCATGCCCGTTCCACCGGTCCCTACAGCCTGGTGACACAGCAGCCGCTCGGCGGTAAGGCGCAGTTCGGCGGCCAGCGTTTCGGTGAGATGGAGGTCTGGGCGCTGGAAGCCTACGGCGCCGGCTACACCCTGCAAGAGATGCTCACGGTGAAGTCGGATGACGTCAACGGCCGCACCAAAATGTACAAGAACATTGTCGATGGCGACCATCGCATGGAGGCCGGCATGCCCGAGTCCTTCAATGTGTTGGTCAAGGAGATCCGCTCCTTGGCCATCAACATCGAGCTTGAACAGGATTAGAGGTGAGTCGCGAGTAGCAGGCAGCGCGCGCCGAGGGAACACGCGATCCTCGGTGCCCTGCCTCGAACCTCGAATCGCGGCCCTCGCACCTCGCACCTCGCAACTCGCGTAGGAGATTTGAATTGAAAGACCTCCTCAAGATTATCAAGCAGCAGGGCCAGGCCCTGGAGTTCGATGCGATCAAGATCGGGCTGGCTTCACCCGACATGATTCGCTCCTGGTCCTATGGTGAGGTGAAGAAACCGGAAACCATCAACTACCGGACTTTCAAACCGGAGCGCGATGGCCTTTTCTGCGCCAAGATCTTTGGCCCGATCAGCGACTACGAGTGTGTCTGCGGCAAATACAAACGCCTCAAGCACCGCGGTGTGGTCTGCGAGAAATGTGGTGTCGAAGTCACCCTGGCCAAGGTGCGGCGTGAGCGCATGGGCCATATCGACCTGGCCAGTCCGGTGGCGCACATCTGGTTCCTCAAGTCCTTGCCGTCGCGGATCGGGCTGCTGCTCGATATGACGCTGCGCGATATTGAGCGGGTGCTCTATTTTGAATCGTTCGTCGTCATCGATCCGAGCATGGTGGTCGATCTGGAGCGCGGTCAGTTGCTGACCGACGAGCAGTATCTCGAGGCACTGGAGGCGAACGGGGACGAATTCGACGCGCGGATGGGGGCGGAGGCGGTCTATGAGCTCCTGCGTACCATCGACCTCCAGGTCGAGGTCCGGCGGATGCGTGAGGAGATCGAGAGTACGAACTCCGAGACCAAGATCAAGAAGCTCTCCAAGCGACTCAAGCTGATGGAGTCACTGATCGAGTCCGGCAATCGTCCGGAGTGGATGATCCTGACCGTGCTGCCGGTGCTGCCGCCGGAATTGCGTCCCCTGGTGCCGCTCGATGGCGGCCGGTTCGCGACCTCCGACCTGAATGACCTCTACCGTCGCGTGATTAACCGCAACAACCGTTTGAAGCGGCTGTTGGACCTGGTTGCGCCGGACATTATCGTGCGCAACGAAAAGCGCATGCTGCAGGAAGCGGTCGATGCGCTCCTGGATAACGGTCGCCGGGGTCGCGCCATCACCGGCACCAACAAGCGTCCGCTGAAGTCACTGGCGGACATGATCAAGGGTAAGCAAGGCCGTTTCCGGCAGAACCTGCTCGGCAAACGGGTGGACTACTCGGGCCGGTCGGTCATCGTGGTCGGACCGACGCTGCGGCTTCACCAGTGCGGGTTGCCCAAGCGGATGGCGTTGGAGCTGTTCAAGCCGTTTATCTTCAGCAAGCTGCAACTGCGCGGCCAGGCGGCCACCATCAAGGCCGCCAAGAAGATGGTGGAGCGTGGTACGCCGGAGGTCTGGGACATCCTGGAAGAGGTGATCCGCGAGCATCCGGTGATGCTCAATCGGGCGCCGACGCTGCACCGACTGGGCATCCAGGCGTTCGAGCCGGTGCTGATCGAGGGCAAGGCGATTCAGCTGCACCCCCTGGTCTGTACCGCATTCAATGCGGACTTCGACGGCGACCAGATGGCCGTGCATGTGCCGCTGTCGCTGGAGGCGCAGATCGAGGCGCGCGCCCTCATGATGGCGAGTAATAACATTCTCTCGCCGGCCAATGGCGAGCCCATCATCGTGCCCTCCCAGGACGTGGTGCTCGGGCTCTATTACATGACCCGCGAGCGGGTCAATGCCAAGGGCGAGGGGAGCGCATTCACGGACATTGATGAAGCGCGTCGTGCCTACGAGACGGGCCATGCCGATCTGCACGCCCGCTGCAAGGTGCGGATTCGTGAAGTGATCAAGGGCGACGACGCGGTCATGCGCGAACGGGTGAGCATCAAAGACACCACGCTCGGCCGCGCCTTGGTGTTTGCCATCGTGCCTGACGGCTTGCCGTTCGATCTGGTCGATCGGGCGCTCGGTAAGAAAGCCATCTCCCGGCTCATCAACACCTGTTACCGCCAGCTTGGCCTCAAGGAGACGGTCGTCTTCGCCGACCAGATCATGTATCTGGGGTTCCGTATGGCCACCCGTTCCGGGGTTTCGATCGGCCTGGATGACATGGCGGTCCCGGAAGAGAAGGCCGGTATTCTGGCGGACGCCGAGAAACAGGTCAAAGAGATCGAGGAGCAGTATGCCTCCGGTCTGGTCACCAACGGCGAGCGTTACAACAAGGTCATCGACATCTGGTCGCACACCAACGACCAGGTGGCCAAGTCCATGATGTCCAAGCTCGGCAAGCAAACCGTGCCGGATCGCAACGGCAATCCGGTGCAGCAGGACTCGTTCAATTCCATCTATATGATGGCGGATTCCGGCGCCCGTGGTTCCGCCGCTCAGATCCGTCAGTTGGCGGGGATGCGCGGGCTGATGGCCAAGCCGGACGGGTCCATCATCGAGACGCCGATTACCGCAAACTTCCGCGAGGGTCTGAACGTCATCCAGTACTTCATCTCCACCCATGGCGCGCGTAAGGGCCTCGCGGATACGGCGCTGAAAACGGCGAACTCGGGTTACCTGACCCGGCGTCTCGTCGACGTGGCCCAGGACATGGTGGTGCTCGAACTGGATTGCGGGACCGAGCGAGGGCTGCTGATGTCACCCATCATTGAGGGCGGCGACGTGGTCGAGCCCTTGCGCGAGCGCATCCTTGGCCGGGTGTCCGCGACCGATGTTTACCGCCCGGGCAGCGATGAATTGATCTGCGCCGCCGGCACCATGCTGGACGAGTCCATCGTGGAGCGCTTCGAGGTCGCCGGTATCGATCAGTTACGGGTGCGTTCTCCTATTACCTGTGACTCGCGGATCGGTGTCTGCGCTCAGTGTTATGGTCGCGACCTGGCGCGCGGGCACCGGGTGAACATGGGCGAGGCGGTGGGAGTCATCGCGGCTCAGTCGATCGGCGAGCCGGGTACTCAGCTGACTATGCGGACCTTCCATATCGGCGGCGCCGCCTCGCGGGCCGCAGCCATCAGCAGTATCGAGATCAAGAACGGCGGTTCGGTGCGGCTGCACAACATCAAGACCGTGGTGCATCACTCCGGTAACCTGGTGGCGGTGTCACGCTCCGGTGAGTTGACGGTGGTCGACGACAAGGGCCTGGAAAAAGAACGCTACAAGGTTCCCTACGGCGCCACCCTGCGGGTCGGGGATGGTGATGCGGTCAAAGGCGGCGATGTCGTCGCCAACTGGGACCCGCATACGCACCCGGTGGTGACCGAGGTGGCCGGTAAGCTGGCCTTCGAGGACTTCATCGAAGGGGTGACCGTGCAGGGACAGGTGGACGAGGTCACGGGTTTGACCTCGCGGGTTGTCATCCCACCCAATCAGCGGCCATCCACGGGCAAAGACCTGCGGCCAATGATTAAGCTGCTGGATGCCGACGGTAAGGAACTCAACATTGCCGGCACGGACCTGCCGGCACGCTACTTCCTGACCGCCGGAGCGATCGTGAGCGTGGAGGATGCGGCCCTGGTGGGCGTCGGCGACATCCTGGCGCGTATCCCGCAAGAGTCCAGCAAGACGCGCGACATCACCGGTGGTTTGCCGCGGGTGGCCGACCTGTTCGAGGCGCGCAAGCCCAAGGAGCAGGCGCTGCTGGCCGAGGCCAGCGGTACCATCGCTTTCGGCAAGGATACCAAGGGCAAGCAGCGGCTGATCATCAACAAGGACGATGGTGAAACGGTGGAAGAACTGATCCCGAAGTGGCGGCATGTCAATGTCTTCGAGGGCGAGCGGGTGGAACGTGGCGAGGTGATCGCCGATGGTGAACTGGCCTCGCACGACATCCTGCGCCTCAAGGGCGTGACCGCCTTGGCCGAGTATCTGGTGAAGGAGATCCAGGACGTCTACCGCCTGCAAGGCGTGAAGATCAACGACAAGCACATTGAGGTGATCTGTCGTCAGATGTTGCGCAAGGTGGAGGTCATTTCCACCGGGGATACCCGCTTGTTGCGCGGTGAGCAGGTGGAGCACACCACGCTGATGGATGAGAACGCGCGCGTCATTGCCGAGGGGAAGCAGCCGGCGCTGTTCGAGCCGCTGTTGCTCGGCATCACCAAGGCCTCGCTGGCGACCGAGTCATTTATCTCGGCGGCCTCCTTCCAGGAGACGACCCGCGTCTTGACCGAGGCCGCGGTGCGGGGGTCTACTGACCGTTTGACCGGGCTCAAGGAAAACGTGATCGTCGGGCGTCTGATCCCCGCCGGGACGGGGCTCGCTTATCATAAAGAGCGCAAGCGTCAGCGGCTGGAGGACGATCGTGCATCCGGCAAGGTCGGAATGGATACCGAGGAACTGGAGGAGGCGCTCAAGAAGGCGCTCAACACCTCCGAGGCGGAGTAAGAACGCAGCGGGGGAAGCTGCCCCGCTCCCGTCCGATTCCGGCGCAGGCCGCAAGCCGGGCAGCGCGGGCGCCGAGCAAGCTTCCGGCTCAGGCCGGATCACGAGGGTGCCGTCCGGCGGTCTTGAGCGCTTGTGGGATGCGCAGGGCCAACGGCGGATAACCTGTTTGACACTTCTCTGACATGTCACTATACTGCGCGGTCTTAGCTAGCCGGCTTATACGCCGGCTTGACTATTTCACCATCCGGTACTGATTCCGGAGCTAGGCCCGGACCGACGTCCGGTCCCCGAAGCACTCGAATCCTCCCCATGCGGGGTCGCCGTCCGCTGACTGTTTCGGTCGGCTGATAGGATGTTGTCGCATTCGATTTGCTGTGTTGAGACAGGCGCGAGGGCGCCGCTGGAGACCGACTGAATGGCAACGATTAACCAACTCGTGCGGAAGCCCCGCCGGCGCAACGTTGTGAAGAGCAACGTTCCTGCATTGGAGGCCTGTCCTCAGCGCCGGGGTGTGTGCACGCGGGTTTACACAACGACACCGAAGAAGCCGAACTCGGCGCTGCGAAAAGTCGCCCGCGTGCGGTTGACGAACGGCTTCGAGGTCGCGTCCTACATCGGCGGCGAGGGGCATAACCTCCAGGAGCACTCGGTGGTGCTGATTCGCGGCGGCCGTGTCAAGGATTTGCCCGGCGTGCGTTATCACACCGTGCGGGGGACCCTGGATACGTCCGGCGTTGAAAAGCGCCGCCAAGGGCGATCCAAGTACGGTGCCAAGCGTCCGAAGAAATAATGCCCGGTTGTGCCGCTCATAGCCAGGAAAAAGACCCCGTGTGGGTCCAGTGTGAACGAGTGGCGCAAGCCCATCGTGAGAGAGTCGGAGTCTGAGAGATGCCCAGAAGACGCGTAGCTGCACGACGCCAGATCCTGCCAGACCCTAAGCACGGCAGCGAGTTGCTGACCAAGTTCATCAACATGCTGATGGAAGACGGAAAGAAAGCGGTCGCCGAACGGATTATTTACGTCGCGCTGGATCAGGTGGCCTTGAAGAAAGGCGGCGAGCCGATCGGCTTCCTTGAGCAGGCGATGGAAAACGTGCGTCCGGTCGTCGAGGTCAAGTCCCGGCGGGTCGGTGGTGCCACTTACCAGGTGCCGGTCGAAGTACGTCCGACGCGGCGTAACTCGCTCGCCATGCGCTGGCTGATTGATGCGGCGCGCAAGCGGTCCGAAAAGTCAATGGCCCTGCGTCTGGCCGGCGAGTTGATGGATGCGGCCGATTCACGCGGTACCGCCGTCAAGAAGAAAGAAGACACTCATCGTATGGCAGAAGCCAACAAAGCGTTCTCCCATTACCGCTGGTAACGGCCTAAGCCGGCACCATCAACTTGCAGGACGGAATCAGTCGTGGCACGCAGCACCCCTATCGAGCGCTATCGCAACATTGGTATCATGGCGCATATCGACGCCGGCAAGACCACGACGACCGAGCGCGTCCTTTATTACACCGGCGTGTCGCACAAGATCGGTGAAGTGCATGATGGCGCTGCCACCATGGATTGGATGGAGCAGGAGCAGGAGCGTGGCATCACCATCACCTCCGCGGCCACGACCTGCTTCTGGAAGGGGATGGATCTGACCCGACCTGAACATCGTATCAATATCATCGATACGCCCGGACATGTCGATTTCACGATCGAGGTGGAGCGGTCTCTGCGCGTACTTGATGGCGCCTGCGCGCTGTTCTGTGCCGTTGGCGGCGTCGAGCCGCAGTCGGAGACCGTGTGGCGTCAGGCGAATAAGTACGGCGTGCCGCGCCTCGGTTTCGTCAACAAAATGGACCGCATGGGCGCCAATTTCCTGCGTGTCGTTCAGCAGTTGAAGGATCGTCTCGGGGCAACCCCGGTGCCGCTTCAGTTGCCGATCGGGGCGGAAGAGCACTTCAAGGGTGTGGTCGATCTCGTCAAGATGAAAGCCATTATCTGGGATGAGGCATCAAAGGGAATGACCTTCGAGTATGGCGAGGTTCCTGCCGAGATGCTCGAAGAGTGTCAAGAGTGGCGGGAGAAAATGATCGAGGCTGCTGCCGAGGCTAACGAAGAGTACATGGAGAAGTACCTCGAAGGGATCGCCTTGACGGAGGGCGAGATCAAAGCAGGAATCCGCGCGCGCACACTCAAGAGCGAAATTACGCCCATGCTATGCGGGTCCGCCTTCAAGAATAAGGGCGTACAGGCTATGCTTGATGGCGTTCTGGACTACATGCCGTCTCCGCTGGATGTGCCGGCGATCACCGGCATTTTGGACGATAAAGACGAGACTCTGGGCGAACGTCCGGCGTCGGACGAGGCCCCGTTTGCGGCGCTGGCTTTCAAGATCGCGACTGATCCTTTTGTTGGAACCCTGACGTTCTTCCGCGTCTATTCCGGTGTGCTGAATTCCGGTGACAGCGTTTACAATCCGGTCAAGAGCCGAAAAGAACGCATCGGCCGTATCCTTCAGATGCACGCCAACGATCGCCAGGAAATCAGGGAAGTTCATGCTGGCGATATCGCCGCGGCTGTCGGCTTAAAGGACGTCACGACCGGTGATACCCTGTGCGACCTGAATAAGGTCATAACGCTGGAGCGTATGGAGTTTCCGGAGCCGGTCATCTCCGTGGCCGTCGAGCCGAAGACCAAGAGCGACCAGGAGAAAATGGGGCTGGCCTTGCAGAAACTGGCGCAGGAAGATCCATCGTTCCGCGTCCGAACCGATGAGGAATCCGGTCAGACCATTATTTCCGGTATGGGTGAGCTGCACCTCGAGATCATCGTCGATCGGATGCGTCGCGAGTTCAAGGTCGAGGCCAATGTGGGCGCTCCTCAGGTCAGTTACCGCGAGACGATTCGCAACAAGGTGCAGCAAGAGACGAAGTTCGCCCGACAGACCGGCGGGCGTGGTCAATACGGCCATGTTTACATCCGGCTTGAACCCCAAGAGGCGGGCAAAGGATACGAATTCGTCAACGGCATCGTCGGTGGCGTCGTTCCAAAGGAATATATTCCGGCCGTCGATAAAGGTATTCAGGAAGCCATGCGTAACGGCGTGCTGGCTGGATTCCCGGTGGTGGATGTCAAAGTGACTCTTTTTGACGGCTCGTACCATGAGGTCGACTCCAGCGAAATGGCCTTCAAGATCGCCGGTTCCATGGCCTTCAAGGAAGGCTGCAGTAAGGCAAAGCCGATGCTGTTGGAGCCCATCATGAAGGTGGAAGTGGTGACACCCGAGGAGAACATGGGTGATGTCATGGGGGATCTCAATAGCCGTCGCGGTATGATTCAGGGTATGGAAGACTCGCCCTCCGGTAAGATCATTCGTGCCGAGGTTCCGTTAGCGCAAATGTTTGGCTACGCGACGGACCTTCGCTCTGCCACTCAGGGCCGGGCGACTTACAGCATGGAATTCGCCAAGTACAGCGAAGTGCCCGCCAGCATTGCTGAAGCGGTCGCTAAGAAACAGTAACGATTGATACGGGAAGAGCGCGATGTCTAAAGAAAAGTTTAAGCGCAGCAAGCCTCATGTAAACGTGGGCACCATTGGGCACGTGGACCATGGCAAGACCACGCTGACGGCGGCGATCACCATGCATCAGGCGAAGAAATTCGGCGGTGAGGCGCGGGCCTACGACCAGATTGACAATGCCCCCGAGGAGCGCGAGCGCGGCATCACCATTGCCACGGCGCACGTTGAGTACGAGAGCACCAAGCGGCACTATGCGCACGTGGACTGCCCCGGACACGCCGACTATGTGAAGAACATGATCACGGGCGCGGCGCAGATGGACGGTGCCATTTTGGTGGTATCGGCGGCCGACGGTCCGATGCCGCAGACGCGCGAGCACATTCTGCTGTCGCGTCAGGTGGGCGTGCCGTTCATCGTGGTCTACATGAACAAGGCGGACATGGTCGATGATGCCGAGTTGCTCGAGCTGGTGGAGTTGGAGGTGCGTGAACTGCTCTCCAAGTACGACTTCCCCGGCGACGACACCCCGATCGTCATCGGCTCGGCCAAGCTGGCGATGGAAGGCGACACCGGCGAACTGGGGACCCAGTCCATCGACAAGCTGATGGATGCGTTGGACAGCTACATCCCGGAGCCGGTGCGGGCGATCGACGGTCCCTTCCTGATGCCGATCGAAGACGTTTTTTCGATCTCCGGGCGCGGCACGGTGGTGACCGGTCGGGTGGAGCGCGGGATCGTCAAGGTAGGTGAAGAGGTCGAGATCGTCGGCATTCACGACACCGTCAAGACCATCTGCACGGGGGTGGAGATGTTTCGCAAGCTGCTCGATCAAGGGCAGGCCGGCGACAACATCGGCGTGCTGCTGCGCGGGACCAAGCGGGAAGACGTGGAGCGCGGCCAGGTCCTGGCCAAGCCCAAGAGCATCAATCCGCACACGCATTTTGAGGCGGAGGTGTACGTGTTGTCGAAGGAAGAGGGCGGACGTCATACCCCGTTCTTCAACGGCTACCGTCCGCAGTTTTACTTCCGGACCACGGACGTGACGGGAGCCTGCACCCTGCCCGAGGGTATCGAGATGGTGATGCCGGGGGACAACGTGAAGATGGTGATCAAGCTGATCGCCCCGATCGCCATGGAAGACGGGTTGCGCTTCGCCATCCGCGAGGGCGGTCGGACCGTCGGCGCCGGTGTGGTTGCGAAGATCATCGAGTAGTTTGATGAATAACCAAAGAATCCGTATTCGCCTGAAGGCTTTCGATCATCGTCTGATCGATCAGTCGGCGCGTGAGATTGTCGATACCGCCAAGCGCACCGGCGCTCAGGTTCGGGGTCCCGTGCCTTTGCCTTCCAAGAAAGAACGCTGGACGATCCTGGTCTCGCCCCACGTGAATAAGGACGCGCGGGACCAATACGAACTGCGTACACATAAGCGTCTGATGGATATTGTCGATCCTACCGACAAGACTGTCGACGCGCTGATGAAATTGGATCTGGCGGCGGGCGTCGACGTCCAGATCAAGCTGAGCTGAGGGCGGAACGATGGCGATCGGAGTTATCGGGCGCAAGGCCGGCATGACCCGTATCTTTGCCGAGGGTGGAGAGTCCATCCCGGTAACGGTGATTGAGGTCCCGCCAAACCGGGTGAGCCAAGTCAAGAGTGCGGAAATAGACGGTTATCGCGCGGTGCAGGTCGCTTTCGGCACCCGCAAAGCCTCGCGCGTCAACAAACCGACGGCAGGCCATTACGCCAAGGCAGGTGTCGAAGCCGGTGAGTGCCTGGGTGAGTTTCGCCTCGAAGAGACTGAGGGCACCGAAATAAGCGTTGGTGACGAGATTTCAGTCGGAATCTTCGCGCCGGGTCAGCAGGTGGACGTGCGCGGCGTGACGAAGGGGCGGGGTTTCGCCGGCGGTGTTCGTCGTCATCATTTCCGCACGCAAGACGCGACTCACGGCAACTCCGTGTCGCATCGCGCACCTGGTTCGATCGGGCAAAATCAAAGTCCGGGCAGGGTTTGGAAGGGTAAGCGCATGGCGGGTCATCTTGGCGCTGTCAACCGCTGCCAACAGAGCTTGGTCGTTGTGCAGGTCGACTCAGAGCGTAACCTGTTGTTGGTCCGTGGTGGTGTACCCGGCCCCGCGGGCGGGCGGCTCATCGTCGTGCCGTCGGTGAAGTGCAAGAACAAGGGCCAATGATCATGGATCTCGCGATACGAAACGCCTCCGGTAATGGCAGCGTTCAGGTCTCGGATGCCGTTTTCGGCGCCGAACTGAAGCCAGGGCTGATTCATCAGGTCGTCACCGCGTATCTGGCGGGCGCGCGATCCGGTACGAAGGCCCAGAAGACCCGCGCCGAAGTCTCTGGCGGGGGCCAAAAGCCTTGGCGGCAAAAAGGGACCGGTCGGGCGCGCGCCGGTACGACACGGGGTCCACTTTGGCGCGGCGGTGGTGTGACCTTCGCGGCACGCCCCCGGGACTATTCCCAAAAGGTCAACCGCAAGATGTATCGTGGCGCGGTATGCTCGATCCTTTCGGATCTCGCACGCGCGGGGCGCTTGCTGGTCGTTTCCGAGTTGCGGGTGAACGCACCCAAGACCAAGGAACTCATCGAGCAACTCCGCATCCTTGGGGTAAGCGACTGCCTCATCCTCACCGATGGGCTGGACGAGAATCTTTATCTGGCGGCGCGTAACTTGGTGGGCGTGGATGTGATGTCCGCCCAGGAAGTGGACCCGGTGAGCCTGATCGCCTTTGAGAACGTGGTGGCGACCGAAGGCGCCGTCAGGAAACTGGAGGAGCGTTTGCTATGAACCCTGGGATTAACCACGCGGGGATGAATAAAGAGCGCCTCATGAAAGTCTTGCTGGGACCTTTGGTCTCGGAAAAGACGACCATGATGGGCGAAATTGCCGGCCAATATGCCTTCCGTGTTGTCGGTGATGCCAATAAGCGCGAGATCGGCCGCGCCGTCGAACTGTTGTTCGAGGTCGAAGTAGCTGGTGTCCAGGTACTGAACGTCAAAGGTAAAGTGAAGCGTCTCGGAAAACGGCTGGGTCGGCGTCAAGATTGGCGCAAGGCGTACGTCCGTCTGAAACCGGGCCACAACATCGACTTCGGCGGCGGCGCCTAGCCCGGCCGGACCAAGCGGATAGAAGAAGATGCCAATCGTCAAGTCAAAGCCGACCTCCGCCGGGAGGCGCTTCGTCGTCAGGGTGATCTCACCTGACCTCCATAAGGGTGATCCCTACAAACCCTTGCTGGAAAAGCAGACGCGTCATGGTGGACGCAATAACGCGGGGCGTATCTCGGTTCGTCACCAAGGTGGTGGTCACAAGCAGCACTACCGGATCGTCGATTTCAAGCGCAAGAAAGACGGCATCCCTGCGGTAGTGGAGCGATTGGAATATGACCCGAATCGGAGCGCCCACTTGGCGCTTCTGAAGTATGCTGACGGTGAGCGTGCCTATATCATTGCGCCGAAGGGCGTCAAGGCCGGTAGTCAGGTACAGTCGGGCGAAGGTGTGCCGATTGTGGTCGGGAATTGCATGCCGTTACGGCATGTTCCGGTCGGTGCGCAGGTGCATTGTATCGAGATGCGGCCAGGCAAAGGAGCGCAACTGGCCCGATCGGCAGGCACGTCCGCGCAGTTGGTTGCGCGTGAGGGCGAGTACGCGACAGTGCGCCTGCGCAGCGGCGAAATGCGCAAGGTTCACACCGATTGCCGCGCTGTCATCGGCGAAGTCGGGAACGCCGAGAATAACCTGCGCAAGCTTGGTAAAGCTGGCGCTACACGCTGGCGTGGCGTCCGTCCTACGGTTCGCGGCGTCGTTATGAATCCTGTTGATCATCCCCACGGTGGCGGCGAGGGCCGGACTTCCGGAGGTCGTCATCCAGTGACGCCATGGGGTGTTCCGACCAAGGGTTATAAGACACGTAAGAACAAACGGACAGACAGCATGATTGTGCGTCGTCGCGGCCGTAAGTAACTAAGGCGAGGTTTCTGCAAGTGCCACGTTCAGTTCGAAAAGGACCCTTTGTGGATCACCACCTGGCAAAGAAGGTGGAGGAAGCGGTCGCTCAAAACAGCAAGCGACCTATCAAGACGTGGTCGCGCCGCTCAATGGTGCTGCCCGAGATGGTGGGTCTGACAATCGCGGTCCATAACGGGCGTTTGCACATTCCGGTGCTCGTCAACGAAAACATGATTGGCCATAAGCTCGGCGAATTTGCGCTGACCCGGACTTACCGGGGTCACGCGGCCGATAAAAAGGCGAAGAAGAAGTAGGCGGGGTGGGAGAGATGCGAGCCGAAGCCAAACTGAAGTATGCCCGAATTTCGGCGCAGAAGGCCCGATTGGTCGCTGACCAGATCCGTGGCCAGCGCGTCGAGCAGGCACTGCAAATTCTCGCCTTCAGTACCAAGAAGGGCGCTGAGTTGGTGAAGAAGGTTCTGGAGTCCGCGATTGCGAACGCGGAGCACAATGCCGGTGCGGATATCGATGAACTGAAGGTTGAGTCGGTCCAGGTCAACGAAGGGCCGACCATGAAGCGGATCATGCCGCGAGCGAAAGGCCGAGCCAATCGCATCATGAAGCGCACTAGCCATATTACCTTGACGGTCGCGGAAGCCTGAGGGGATAGGAGAGCAACATGGGACAGAAAGTTCATCCGACTGGTTTTCGCCTGGGCATCGTCAAAGACTGGACGTCAAAGTGGTATGCGAATACCCGCGACTATGCCGACATGCTCAACAAGGATCTGATGGTTCGCGCCTTCTTGAAGAAAGAGTTGGCGAGTGCATCCGTTAGCCGTATTCAGATTGATCGGCCGGCCAAGAATGCCCACATTACCATTCACACCGCCCGTCCGGGCGTGGTGATCGGCAAGAAAGGCGAGGATATCGATAAACTGCGTGCAAAGGTCTCCGGAATGCTCGGGGTCCCCGTGCATATCAGCATTGAGGAGATCCGCAAGCCTGAGCTGGATGCACAGCTGGTCGCGGAAGGCATCGCGCAACAGCTCGAGCGCCGGATCATGTTTCGTCGGGCAGTTAAGCGTGCGTTGCAAAACACCATGCGTCTTGGTGCCGAGGGGATCAAGGTCAGCGTCGCCGGGCGCCTGAACGGTGCCGAGATCGCCCGTAGCGAGTGGGCACGCGAGGGGCGGGTGCCGCTCCACACGCTTCGCGCCGACATCGATTATGGCTTTGCGGAAGCCGCTACGACCTATGGCGTTCTTGGCGTTAAGGTCTGGATCTTCAAGGGTGAGGTGTTTGGTGACCAGCTCCCCGAGGAGCCGGTGGCGAAACCGGCCGGTAGGAGGGGATAATCATGCTGCAGCCCAAGCGCACGAAGTTCCGTAAACAGCAAACCGGTCGCAATCGTGGACTGGCGCAAAGCGGTAATCGCGTTTCTTTTGGAGAGTTTGGTCTCAAAGCGATCGGGCGTGGACGCCTCACTGCGCGACAGATTGAGGCAGCCCGCCGGGCCATCAGCCGGAAGGTCAAGCGCGGCGGGAAGTTGTGGATTCGGGTCTTTCCGGACAAGCCGGTATCCAAGAAGCCCTTGGAAGTCCGTATGGGTAAGGGCAAGGGCAACGTTGAATACTGGGTTGCCTTGATCCAACCCGGTAAAGTCCTTTACGAGATAGAGGGTATCAGCGAGGACTTGGCCCGTGAAGCATTTCAGTTGGCGGCGGCCAAGCTGCCGATACAGACCACCTTTGAGAGACGGACGATTTTGTGATGAAGGCGAAAGAGCTACGTACCAGCAGTACCGAAGCGCTGCAGCAGCAGCTGGAAGGGCTGCTGCGTGAACAGTTCAATTTGCGCATGCAGCGAGGTGTGGGGCAACTCACTCGTCCTTCTCGCATGAAGGCGGTTCGGCGTGACATCGCGCGGGTTAAAATGGTCATGGCAGAGCAAACTGCGGGCGGTAAATCATGAGCGAAGCGACAAGCGAGAACCGAACCCTAAGCGGTCGGGTCGTCAGCAGCGCGATGGATAAGACCATCACTGTCCTGATCGAGCGTCGGGTTAAGCACCCGCTTTACGGGAAGTTCCTGACACGCTCCACGAAGATCCACGCTCATGATGAAGCGAATGCCTGCGGTGAGGGCGATTTAGTCCGCGTGGAACAGTGCCGACCCTTGTCGAAGACCAAGTCTTGGCGCTTGATCGAGATCGTCGAGAAAGTTCGTTAGATCTGTGGTCCCGGCGGGTCTGTGTCTAACGTAGTGCCGCTCGTTGCCCTCAAAATACCAGGTAGAGAACAATGATTCAGATGCAAACCAATCTGAGCGTCGCTGATAACAGCGGTGCCCGGAGCGTCATGTGCATCAAGGTGCTCGGCGGGTCGCATCGGCGCTACGCTGGCATCGGAGATGTGATTAAGGTGACTGTAAAAGACGCGATTCCGCGCGGCAAGGTCAAGAAGGGCGATGTCTACAATGCCGTCGTGGTGCGGACCCGCAAGGGTGTCCGGCGGCCTGACGGCTCGTTGATCCGGTTTGACGGGAACGCGGCGGTACTGCTGAATAATCAACTGCAGCCGATCGGTACGCGTATTTTTGGCCCGGTCACACGTGAACTCCGGGGGGAGAAGTTCATGAAGATCATTTCACTCGCTCCCGAAGTGCTCTGAGGAGTCGCTGGTCATGCAAAAGATTCGAAAGAATGACGACGTGATCGTCATCACCGGAAGAGATAAAGGGAAGCGGGGCACGGTGTTACGTGTCGTCGACGAAGATCATGTACTCGTCGAGAACGTGAACATGGTCAAGAAGCACCAAAAGCCCAACCCGCAAAAGGGCGAGGCGGGTGGTATTGTCGAGAAGCCGATGCCCCTACAGATATCGAATGTCGCGCTCTATAACCCGCAGAAAGGCCGCGGGGACCGGGTGGGTTTTAAGATTCTGGAAGACGGCCGCAAGGTTCGGGTGTTCAAATCGAATGGCGAAGTCGTCGACGTCTGATTCGCAGCGTCGTTGAGCTCGCCCCGGTAATGAGTAAATAGCGAAATGTCCAGATTGCAGTCCGTCTACCGCGAGCGCATCGTCGGAGAGTTGAAGGAGCGGTTTAGTTACCGCAGCGTCATGCAGGTCCCGCGCATCGAAAAGATCACGCTCAACATGGGCGTTGGAGAAGCCGTTGCCGACAAGAAGGTGATGGATTTTGCAGTCGCCGACATGCGCGCTATTGCCGGGCAACAACCGATTGTCACCATGGCGCGGTTGTCGGTTGCCGCGTTCAAGATTCGGGAGGGGTGGCCGGTCGGCTGCAAGGTGACCCTGCGGCGGGAGCGGATGTACGAGTTTCTTGATCGGTTGATCAACATCGCGGTGCCGCGTATCCGGGACTTTCGGGGTTTGAGCCCCAAGGCGTTTGACGGGCGCGGTAACTATTCCATCGGTGTCAAGGAACAGATCATGTTCCCTGAGATCGATTACGACAAGATCGACGCTTTACGCGGACTCGATATCACGATTACTACCTCGGCACGCACGGACGAAGAAGGCCGCGCGCTGCTGGAAGCGTTCAACTTTCCGTTCCGGACCTGAAGCGGGACCTTACAAGGAATAACGATGGCAAAAACCAGCATGATCGAGCGCGATCGTCGTCGCACCGAGATTGTCGCCAAGTACGCTGCGAAGCGTGCGGCCTTGAAATCGGTGATCAACGACCGGGCGTCAACGTCAGAGCAGATCGACGAGGCGGTGCTGAAGCTCCAAAAGCTTCCACGTGACGCAAGCCCTACGCGGCAGATGCGGCGTTGTCGAATTACCGGGCGTCCCCATGCGGTCTACCGGAAGTTCGGCCTCTCGCGAAACAAACTGCGCGAGGCTGTGATGCGGGGCGACGTTCCTGGTGTCGTTAAGGCAAGTTGGTAGGATAGGTCGGCTCGGGCTCGTCCGGGTCGCTGTCAGATTCCGGGTATCGCACCATGCAGGTGGACTGACCCCCCACGTGTGTCTTGAGGAGAAGCACATGAGTATGTCGGATCCGATTGCGGATATGCTGACACGCATCCGTAATGGCCAGCAGCGCGGCAAGATCACGATCGTGATGCCATCGTCCAAACAGAAGTTCGCCATCGCGACCTTACTGAAGGAAGAGGGCTATATTGCCGACGCGCAAGTCGAGACAGTTGATGAGAAGGCAAGACTGGTTGTGCGACTGAAGTATTTTCGGGGTAAACCCGTGATCGAGTTCCTGAAGCGGGTTTCGCGGCCTGGGTTGCGTGTTTACCGCGGCCAAGACGCATTACCGACCGTGTGGGGCGGCTTAGGGGTGGCGATCATTTCGACCTCGCGCGGGCTGATGACTGACCGCGCGGCCCGGCAGACTGGTCATGGCGGCGAGATCATCGCCTACGTGGCTTAAGGAGATCAGCAAATGTCACGAGTTGCAAAGGCACCGATCACCGTGCCGAAAGGAGTGATGGTCGAAATCGCTGGTCAGTCGGTAAAGGTTCAAGGCAGCAAGGGTTCCCTGGAGTGGACAGTCCATCCAACGGTGTCGGTCCAGCTTGAGGGCGGCATCATCAGTGTTGCCCCGGCGGCCGGGCAGCCGCAGGGATGGGCGATGGCCGGGACGACGCGGGCCGTACTCAACAACATGGTGGTTGGCTGTGGCATCGGATTCACGCGGAAACTGACGCTGGTCGGTGTCGGCTATCGGGCGCAGGCGAAGGGCGATGTCCTTAATCTCAGCTTGGGATTCTCGCATCCTGTCGACTACCCGGTGCCGGGGGGAATTAAGATCGAGACCCCAAGTCAGACTGAGATCATTGTTAGCGGGGCCGATCGGCAACGCGTGGGGCAGGTCGCGGCGGAGATCCGCGCCTATCGGCCGCCGGAGCCTTACAAGGGCAAGGGTGTTCGTTACGCGGACGAAGACGTCTTGCGTAAGGAAGCCAAGAAAAAGTAGGGGTTGAAGACAATGGACAAGAGAAAAGCACGTTTGCGCCGCGCAGCCAAGACCCGCGCGAAGATTCGGGAATTGGGTGTCTATCGGCTCTGTGTGCATCGGACGCCCCAGCACATTTATGCACAGATCATTGCTCCGGACGGAGCCCATGTTGTTGCCAGCGCGTCTACGATAGACAAGGAGTTTCGCCTCACGATTTCCGGGCACAAGGGTAACTCCGGTGCCGCGGTGTTGGTGGGGAAAGCGATCGCGGAGCGTGCTTTGTCGAAGGGAATCGCCGAGGTGGCATTCGATCGCTCAGGGTTTCGCTATCACGGGCGTATGAAGGCGCTTGCGGATGCGGCTCGTGAGAGCGGACTGAAATTCTAGGGGCTGCACCATGTCAAATTTCAACACCAAGCCGGAAGGCGATGGCCTTCTGGAAAAGCTGGTCAACGTCAATCGCGTTGCCAAAGTAGTCAAGGGTGGCCGCCAGTTCGGTTTTGCGGCACTGACCGTGGTCGGGGACGGCAAAGGGCGCGTCGGCTTCGGTCGTGGTAAGGCGCGTGAGGTGCCGGTCGCGATTCAGAAAGCCATGGAGAGTGCTCGTAAGAACATGATCGACGTGAAGCTTCGGGGCAACACCCTGCAGTACCCATTGCACGGGCGACATGGTGCCGCGAAGGTCTTCATGCAACCCGCATCCGAGGGTACGGGGATTATCGCCGGCGGAGCGATGCGGGCAGTGTTTGAGGTGCTCGGCGTGCAGAATGTGCTGGCCAAATGTATCGGTACCAATAACCCCGTCAACGTGGTACGTGCCACTGTCCAGGGATTAAAGGCCATGAGTGACCCCGAGAGCATCGCCGCTAAGCGCGGTAAAACCGTCGAGCAGATCCTGGGGTAGATGATGTCCGACAAGAAGATGATGAAAGTGAAACTGGTCCGCAGCATGTACGGGCGTCTGACCGCACACAAGGCGAGCGTCCGCGGCCTCGGTCTGCGACGGATGCATCAAGTGGTCGAGGTGGAGGATACCCCGTGTACACGCGGCATGGTGAACGCCGTGTCTTACATGGTCAAGGTTGTCGAGGAGGCGTGACATGCGACTTAACGAACTCAGCCCGAGTGACGGCAGCAAGCAAGCGCCGAAGCGCCGCGGTCGTGGTATCGGCAGCGGACTCGGAAAGACCGGCGGCCGGGGGCACAAGGGTCAAAAGTCCCGCGCCGGCGGATTCCACAAGGTAGGTTTCGAGGGCGGCCAGATGCCGTTGCAGCGGCGCCTGCCGAAAATGGGTTTTCGTTCACGGACTGCGCAAAGCCGCGAAGAAATCCGCCTTAATGAGCTCAAGCATATCGACGGCGACCTGGTGGACTTGGACGCGCTGCGTAAGGCGGGGTTGATCAATCGGGCAACTTTGGTCGCAAAGATCATCGCCTCCGGCGAGGTCGATCGGGCGCTGACGATACGCGGTGTCGGGGTTACCAAGGGTGCCCGAGCCGCGATCGAGGCGGCCGGCGGCAAGGTCGAGGACTAACACAGGTCCCTTTGGATGGCTAAAAACCCCTCATCGTTGGGACAGACCCTGGGCGGAATGGGACGGCTGACCGAACTCAAACAGCGGCTGCTCTTTCTGGTCGGCGCGCTTCTTGTGTACCGTATCGGCACCTTTATCCCGGTGCCCGGGGTTAACCCCGAGGCACTGGCCATTCTGTTTGAGCAGAACAAGGGCTCCATGCTGGACATGTTCAACATGTTCTCGGGAGGCGCACTGGAGCGCGCGAGCCTCTTCGCGCTTGGGGTCATGCCTTATATCTCTGCGTCGATCATCGTGCAGTTGATGTCGTCCGTCATTCCGCAGCTTGAACAGCTCAAGAAAGAGGGAGAGCAAGGTCGACGTAAGATCACGCAGTACACGCGCTATGGAACAGTGTTTCTAGCCACGTTCCAGGCAATCGGAATATCGATCGCTCTGCAGGGCCAGAGTGCTGGTGGGACGGCGCTCGTGAGCCAGGCGGGAACAGGGTTCCTGGTCACGGCGGCGGTATCCCTGGTGACGGGGACGATGTTCCTGATGTGGCTTGGCGAGCAAATCACCGAGCGCGGTATCGGTAACGGGATCTCCATGATTATCTTCTCCGGGATTGTGGCCGGTCTGCCGGCGGCCCTGGGCGGTACTTTGGAGCTCGTGCGCACCGGGGAGATGAACGCACTCGCGGTGTTGGCGATCTTCGCCATGGTGATCGCGGTGACCGCGTTCGTGGTATTCGTTGAGCGAGGACAACGCCGTATCACCGTGAACTACGCGCGGCGCCAGCAAGGACGCAAGTTGATGCAGGCGCAGAGTACACACCTGCCGCTCAAGATCAACATGGCCGGTGTCATTCCGCCGATCTTCGCGTCCAGTATCATTCTGTTCCCAGGTACCTTGGGGCAATGGCTAGGCAGTAATGAGAATATGCGATGGATTGCCGACATCACGTCGAAGCTCTCTCCCGGTGAGCCGGTCTATGTCATTCTTTACGCCTCGGCGATCGTCTTTTTCTGCTTTTTCTACACGGCGCTGGTGTTCAACGCCCGCGAGACGGCCGATAACCTGAAGCGCTCCGGCGCCTTTATTCCGGGAATTCGTCCCGGTGAGCAAACCGCGCGATATATCGATACGGTTATGACCCGACTGACGGCGGTGGGCGCCATTTACATCACCGCGGTGTGCTTGCTGCCCGAGTTTCTCATCGTCGGATACAACGTGCCGTTTTATTTCGGCGGGACTTCACTGCTGATCGTGGTGGTCGTTGTGATGGACTTCATGGCCCAGGTGCAGGCCCACCTCATGTCCCACCAGTATGAGGGGTTAATGAAGAAGGCTAACCTTAAGGCGCCAGGCGCCGGGCTGCTGCGCTGATGGGGCGCATGAATCGTTAGGAGACAAGATGAAAGTACGTGCATCGGTGAAGAAACTGTGTCGTAACTGCAAGATCGTACGGCGTAATGGGATCGTTCGGGTCATCTGCAAGGACCCCAGGCATAAGCAGCGTCAGGGCTGATAGTATGGGGATTGACTGCGATGTCGTTTCTGTTATAATGTGCGGTTTACCGCTGATAAAATTTGGTTTCGAGGGTTCAGTGCAATGGCCCGTATAGCCGGCGTCAATATTCCAGATAAGAAACACACGGTGATCGCGCTGACTGCGATCTTCGGTGTTGGTCGGGTCCGCGCTGGCGAGATTTGCGATTCCGCAGCCGTACCACGCGATACCAAAGTCCAGAGCCTTACGGAAGAGGAAGTGGATAGGCTTCGCGTAGAAGTCGCGAAGTACACTGTTGAGGGCGACCTTCGTCGCGAGATCTCAATGAATATCAAGCGCTTGATGGACCTCGGCTGTAATCGCGGGATCCGCCATCGGCGAGGGCTTCCGCTGCGCGGACAGCGTACCCGAACCAACGCACGGACCCGCAAGGGGCCGCGTCGTCCCATTAAGCGTTAAGGCAGCGTACGTGCTGTCCACCGGCTGGTATAAGGCGAATGGCTAAACCAACTCGAACCGTTAAGAAAAAGATACGGAAGCAGGTCGCGGATGGTGTCGCTCACATCCATGCATCGTTTAACAATACGATCATCACGATTACCGATCGTCAGGGAAATGCCCTGACATGGGCAACCGCGGGTGGCTCGGGCTTCCGTGGATCACGTAAAAGCACACCGTTCGCAGCTCAGGTCGCGGCTGACAAAGCCGGTCAAGCAGCGAAAGAGTACGGGCTGCGAAATCTGGACGTCAATGTGAACGGCCCAGGTCCCGGCCGTGAGTCCGCGGTCCGTGCATTGAACAACGCCGGCTTTAAGATCACCAGCATCACCGATGTGACGCCGATCCCGCATAACGGCTGCCGTCCGCCTAAGAAGCGGCGTGTTTGAGGGAGCAATAAGATAATGGCACGTTACACAGGCCCCACCTGTAAGCTTGCGCGTCGTGAAGGCACCGACCTTGGTCTCAAGAGCCGTGCTCGCTCACTTGATACGAAATGCAACCTGGAGAAACAACCGGGTCAAGCGGGAGATCGGCGTCGCCGCCTCTCTGATTACGGTGTCCAGCTTCGTGAAAAGCAGAAGGTGCGGCGCATCTACGGTTTGCTGGAGAAGCAGTTCCGGAACTATTACCGCAAGGCGGCCCAGTCCAAGGGAGCGACCGGCGAAAACCTGCTGCAGATGCTCGAGCGGCGGCTCGATAATGTCGTGTTTCGTATGGGATTCGGCTCGACACGTTCCGAAGCGCGTCAACTGGTATCGCACAAGGGTATCCTTGTTAATGGCCGGGTGGTCAACGTGGCATCCTATCCGGTTGCTCCGGAAGACACGGTGGAAGTCCGGGAAGCGGCGAAAAAGCAAGTTCGCGTACAGAACGCAATGGCTTTAGCCGAGCAATACGGTTTCCCCGATTGGGTCGACGTTGATTTAAAGGCTCTGAAAGGTGTTTTCAAGCGCGTTCCGGACCGTTCGGATCTGCCTGCCGACATCAACGAGTCTTTGATCGTCGAGCTTTACTCCAAGTAAGGAGTGACCGCAAGGGGGTATTGGAATGAGTGAGGCTATCGGCGAATTTCTGCGCCCGCGGATCGTACAGGTGGAGCCGGTCGACGGCAGCGCCAGTCACGCGCGGGTCTCCCTGGAGCCGTTAGAGCGGGGATTTGGTCACACACTCGGCAATGCGCTCCGCAGAGTTTTGTTGTCCTCGATGTCCGGGTGTGCGGTCACCGAGGTTGAGATCAATGGTGTACTGCACGAGTACACCACGCTGGAAGGTGTGCAGGAAGACGTACTCGAGATTCTTCTGAATTTGAAGAACCTCGCGATTACGCTGAGCGGTAAAGACGAGGCGACCTTTGCGCTGAGTAAAAAGGGTCCGGGCACCGTGACTGCGGCAGATATCGACCTGGGGCATTCCGGCGTTATTGCCAACCCGCACCTGGTTATTGCCAACCTGACGACCGATGCCGAGCTCAGCATGACTTTGACCGTGCGACGCGGCATTGGTTACGTTCCTGCGATACAAAGGGAAATCGAGGGGGGCGAGGATCGGCCGATCGGAAAGCTGACGCTGGATGCGTCATTTAGTCCGGTGCGAAAAGTTGCCATTGAGGTGCAATCGGCGCGGGTTGAACAGCGGACGGATCTCGATCGCCTGGTTATCGATCTGGAGACCAATGGTACCTTGGACCCGAAGACCGCGATTCAACGGTCCGCGGAAATTTTGCGCGACCAGCTCGGGAGTTTCGTGGCGCTGGATCCCTCGCTTCCGCGGGATGTTGCGGCTCAAGAGCCCGCACCTGGCCCGACCATTGACCCGATCCTGTTGCGTCCCGTTGACGATCTGGAACTGACTGTTCGTTCTGCCAATTGTCTCAAGGCAGAGAACATCTACCTGATCGGGGATCTCATTCAGCGAACGGAAGTGGAATTGCTGAAGACACCGAATCTTGGTAAAAAATCGCTCACTGAGATCAAGGACGTTCTTGCTACTCGTGGTTTGTCGCTCGGGATGCGCCTGGAAAACTGGCCTCCCGAAAATATCGATGAACTGAGCATTCGCTAACAGATACTTGGATCACGGACCATGCGTCACCGTAAAGCCGGAAGGCACCTAAATCGCACCAGTTCGCACCGGGGAGCCATGTTCCGCAATATGGCGGCATCGCTTTTTCGGCACGAACTGATCAAGACCACGCTGCCAAAGGCCAAAGAATTGCGTCGGGTTGCGGAGCCACTGATCACGCTGGCTAAGAACGATTCCGTGCATACGCGGCGCCTGGCATTCGCGCGCCTGCGGGACAAGGAAGTCGTGGGGAAGCTATTCGTGGAACTTGGCCCGCGTTATCTGGAACGTCCCGGCGGTTATCTGCGTATTTTAAAGTGTGGCTTTCGCACCGGTGATGCCGCGCCGATGGCATACGTAGAGTTGGTCGGGCGTCCGGAGCGTGCAGAGGCGGTGGAAGAAGACTGAGCGAACCTCTTGGTCGCTGATGAGAAGCGTTCGTGATCTCTATCGCGATCGTTGGCGATCAAGTTCATTGGTGACTTCGCCTACAGCCAATGTAGAGGAGAAAAACGCGATCGGGCCAGGCAAAGAATGGCGAAAGCGAGTTGACAGTCCTAAAGGAGGATGTATAATATCCAACTCGCTAAAAATAAGGAAAACGGAAAAAAGCGGCGAGATCACTTATGACGCTGGAATCGCGCGTTTGACACGGATCCGAACAAATATATAATAGTCGGCTTGCTGTTAAGGAAAGCGCGGCAGTGATGAGAAAAGCGTCAGCCGGGAGGGTTGACAGCGCA
>CAYYAY010000046.1:0-10492 GCA_964470155.1 uncultured Lamprocystis sp.
GTCCGCTGTGCGGACCGACGACCGTGCAGATCGCGCGGTGGCCGGGTTTATGACCAAGGCCGGGTGCGCCGCATGCACCCAATCCAGCGGGGACGACGCGAGAAACGCCCCCACCCTCGGCCCCCGCCGGCCGCCCGACGGTTCGCCCCTCGGCCCTGGAGTGCGCCAAGCTTGGCGTCTACCAGGCGATGACTGAACAAGGCATCCGCAAATCGGAGTGGGCCCGCCGTCTTGGCTGGCACATGCCGCAGGTCGATCGGCTGTTCGACCTACGGCACGCTTCGCGCATGGATCAGATCGAGGCCGCCGCCCACGCGCTCGGGCGACAGGTGGACGTGCGGGTGGCATAAGTCATCGTCCGGCAGCGGTCCTCATCGCGGATGATACTGGCGTTGTTGTGGTGCGGGCGCGCGGTCACGGAAACCACAAGGTCCAGAACTGATATGTCTCGCGACAGGAAGCCTTTGTCCGCCAGCTTGGCCTGCGCCGCCTTGTAGGCGAGAAAATAGGGACTCTGGGCCGACGAGGTGTCCATAAAATTGGTGAAGCATACCGGTCCAAAAACTCTCCGGGAGCTCATTTTCGATAACCGACTCCGTATAGCCAAGCAGGCCGCGCGCCTCCACCAGCCGAGTCGATGGAAAGTCTAAACCGAGGGAGTTTGATCGTGCCAGGCTAGCCCAACCCCAGGCATTCAGAAACGCGGCGCGCTCAACAATCTTAAGAGCAGTTCGTGCCCGACAGAAAAAGTACCAGGGGTAGTGGGTGTCGCTAGAGTCGCGGATCAGAACGGCGATGGCGTGTCGTCGATGGCGATCGGCCATGAACCAGGGATCGGCTTTCAGGCGCCTGCGGCCAGTCTGGAAAAACACGAGGCGACGAGCATCGCTTATCTGCGGCGCGAGGGGGGGCGCCCACATTCGCGACACTCTACAGGCGGCGCTGAGAGGCCTTGGTCATAAATCCGGCCACCGCGCGATCTGCACGGTCGCCGGTCCGCGTAGCGGACTACGGATCTCCTGACGTGGGTGGCGAATTCGCCAAACTGCCGAATCGCGACCGATGCGGTTCGTGCCTCACCGCATCCTACAACACCGGCCATCCCTGGCCGATGCGATCAGGCGAAGCTCAGGCAGGAATCAGAATTGCTCTTCTTCCGTCGACCCATGCAGTGCGGTGACCGAGGAGTGCCCGCCCTGGATGACGGTGGTGATGTCGTCGAAGTAGCCGACACCGACTTCCTGCTGGTGGGAGACGAAGGTGTAGCCGCGCTCGCGGGCAACGAACTCGCGCTCCTGCACCTTTTCGACGTAGTGCTTCATGCCGTGACCGCGGGCGTAGTCATAGGCCAAGTCGAACATATTGTACCACATATTGTGGATACCGGCCAGCGTGATGAACTGGTACTTGTAGCCCATGTCGGACAGTTCGTCCTGGAACTTGGCGATGGTCGCGTCATCCAGGTTCTTCTTCCAGTTGAACGAGGGCGAGCAGTTGTAGGCCAACAGCTTATTGGGGCTGGCGCTCAACACGGCCTGGGCGAACTCGCGGGCGAAGCCCAAATCCGGGGTACCGGTCTCGCACCACACCAGGTCGGCATAGGGAGCGTAGGCGACACCGCGGCTGATGGCCTGCTCCAGACCGTTCTTGACCACGTAGAAACCCTCGGGGGTCCGCTCGCCGGTCAGGAACGCCTGGTCGTTCGGATCGACATCGTTGGTCAGCAGGTTGGCGGCCTCGGCATCGGTACGCGCCAGGAGAATGGTGGGCACACCCATGACGTCGGACGCGAGCCGGGCGGCCGTCAGTTTCTCGACCGCTTCCCGGGTGGGCACCAGGACCTTGCCGCCCATGTGACCGCACTTCTTCACCGCGGCGAGCTGATCCTCGAAGTGCACCCCGGCGGCGCCGGCGACAATCATGTTCTTCATCAGTTCGAAGGCGTTGAGCACGCCGCCGAAGCCGGCCTCGGCATCCGCCACGATCGGCAGGAAGTAGTCGATGAACTCCGCATCGCCGGGGCCGATGCCGCGCGACCACTGGATTTCGTCGGCGCGCTTGAAGGTGTTGTTGATGCGCCGCACCATGGTCGGCACCGAATCGTAGGCGTAGAGCGACTGGTCCGGATACATCGTCTCGGAGGTGTTGCCGTCCGCCGCAACCTGCCAGCCGGACAGGTAGATGGCCTCGATCCCGGCCTTGGCCTGCTGCATGGCCTGACCGGCCGTGATGGCACCCATACAATTCACGTAGCCTTTCTTGGCCCCCCCGCGCACCAGCTTCCAGAGCTGCTCGGCGCCGCGCCGGGCCAGGGTGTACTCGGGCTGCACACTGCCGCGCAGGCGAACGACGTCGGCGGCGGTGTAGCCGCGCTTCACATCGGTCCAGCGCGGATTTTCGGCCCAGTCTTTTTCAATCGCCTTGATCTGTTGGTCGCGGGTCATCGCTCGATCTCCTCAGAGTGGTAAAAAAAGGCCGCTGTCTTGCCCGCCCGTCGTGTCCTCCGAACGCGCCCCCGTCGCAACGGGAATCGGCACGGGCCCCGCGGTGATTCGCCGACCAAATATATCGGTCTTAACCCTGCAAGTTAACGAGGCGTTACGCCTTTGACTAAGCATTTCTACCAATGTTCTGTATTGGTTTTACCGCGATCCCCCCGCTCGCACAAAAGTGCGGGTTCCAAAGGACGTCAGGCGCCGCCATATTGCCCTCGGCAGCAACGTCAACCCCTTCGCAATTGTCCATCAGGACTGACCCCATGAACACAAACCCAGAGTCCTTCCGCAACGCCGCCATGGCCCACGGACTCTCCGAGGTCGAACTGGAGCCCGACCCGTTCCGCCAGTTCCAGCGCTGGTTCGAGGAGGCCATCGCCCAAGACCTCCCGGAGCCCAATGCGATGAGCCTGGCGACTGTCGATGCCGCTGGTCAGCCCTCCTTGCGCACCGTGCTCCTGAAGCTCTATGACCAGCGCGGATTCGTCTTTTTCACCAACTACGAGAGCCGCAAGTCCAACGAGATCGAGACCAACCCGCGCGTGGCGCTGCTCCTGCCCTGGGTCGCCCTGGCGCGTCAGGTCCAGATCGTCGGCCGGGCGCACCGCATCTCCGCGGCGGAATCGTTCAAATATTTCGCGACCCGGCCGCGCGGCAGCCAGATCGGTGCCTGGGCCTCACCACAGAGTCAGGTGATTACCTCACGCTCACTGCTGGAGCAGAAGGTCGCGGACATGCAGCGGCGCTTCGCCGAGGGGGCGATCCCCTTGCCGGACCACTGGGGTGGTTATCGCGTGGAGCCGACTGAAATCGAGTTCTGGCAAGGCCGCGCCAGCCGCCTGCATGACCGCTTCCGCTACCGTCGCGCGGCGGGCGGGGACTGGGTGGTCGAGCGCTTGGCACCCTGAATCGGCAAGCGCCTTAAGCGTCCCGCAGGCCCAACACATCCTGCATGTCGTAGAGGCCGCAGCGGCGAGTGCCGATCCAGCGTGCGGCCCGCGCCGCGCCCTTGGCGAAGTTCATGCGGCTGGAGGCCTTGTGGGCGATCTCGACCCGCTCCCCGTCGGCGACGAACCAGACGCTATGCTCGCCCACCACATCGCCCGCGCGAATGGTCTCAAACCCGATGGTGCGCCGCGCGCGTGGGCCGGTGTGGCCCTGGCGCCCGTAAACCGCCACGTCATTGAGTTCGCGCCCCAGTGCCGCGGCCACCACCTCGCCCATGCGCAACGCCGTTCCGGAGGGCGCGTCCACCTTGTGGCGATGGTGCGCCTCAATGATCTCGATATCCACCGCGTCACCGAGCACGCGGGCGGCGATGTCGAGGAGCTTGAAACAGAGATTCACTCCGATACTCATGTTGGGCGCAAAGACGATGCCGATGTGCTCCGCGGCCGCGGCGACCGCGGCGCGCTGCTCCGGGTCGAGCCCGGTCGTGCCGATCACCATGGACTTGCCGGCCGCACGACACTGGGCCAGGTGGCTCAAGGTCGCTGCCGGGACGGTGAAATCGATCAGGACATCGAAGGTTTCCAGACACTCCGCAAGATCGGTGACCACGGCGACGCCCAGCCGCCCGACCCCGGCCAGTTCACCCGCATCCGCCCCGACCAGGCTGGAACCCGAGCGCTCGCTTGCCGCCCCCAAGACCAAGCCCGCGGATTCGGTCACCGCTTGCACCAGGATGCGCCCCATGCGACCGCCGGCACCGGTGATCGCGACTCTGATTTCGTTCATAGATTCAAATTTCCGGAGTTCTAAGACGCGGTTGACGCTCAGGAGGACCGCAGTATTCGGAGTCCGGCGCGAGCGGCTGGACATCCGCCGCAGGGTCCCGACTCAGTCACGCGAAGCGACCTTAGCATTTCCGTTTGGCAGGGTCGAGACACGCCGAACGCTTCGCCCTTACAGCGCAGCACCGCGCGTTGTGCTAGCGTTAAGACGTACTGAACCAACCAACGGCAACACACCACCGGAGAAACATCATGGGACTCTTCGATTTCGTGAAAGACGTGGGCAAAAAGGTTTTCGGCAACGAGGCGGAGGCAAGCGACAAGATCCGCCAGGAGATCGAGCAGGATAATCCCGGGATCACGGGCCTGACGGTAACCTATGATGATGGCGTCGTCTCGCTCGCGGGGCAGGCCGCGAGTCCGGAGGCGCTGGAGAAGGCGGTGTTGATGGCGGGCAATGTGAAGGGCGTTGAGTCGATCAATGTCGACGGGCTCACGGCCCCACCCCAGACCGCCGAAATCGAGTTCTACGTGATCGAGAAGGGCGACTCACTCTCAGCCGTCGCCAAACGCTTCTATGGCGACGCCAACGCCTACCCGCGCATCTTCGAGGCCAACCGCGAGGTCATCAAAGACGCCAACCTGATCTACCCGGGGCAGAAGATCCGCATCCCGAAGGCCGTCGCTTAGGGCGCGCGGCAGCCGGTCATCCACCCGGACTGTTCGGCCGCGGGCCGCCGTCCGCACGACGACCCGCGGCGGCTGATCCGTCCGGCGAACGCCGCGCTGCAGCGTCAGGCGCGCCCGGTTTGCCGGGCGGAGCAGCACCCTCGGCATCAGCGACATCAGCGGGACGAGCGGGATCACCCTCATCACGACCAGGCCGCGCGCGCCGCCCGATGATACGCCGCGTCAGTCGCCTGAACTGACCCGGAGCCTTGGGAGCCGTCGGTCCGGCGCCATCCGCTCCATAGGTCTCGTCCAGGTACTGGGCGAGTGAGATCAGGAAGGATGCGGCAACATAGATCGGCCACGTGAACCCCATGGTCAGAAACGACCCTGAGACCGCAGTCCCGATCAGCCCCGTGAGCGCCCCTTGCGTGGCGATGCTGACCGCCGGCGAGACCCCCCCGGGATGACGGTCGACAATTCTCAAACTCTTGATGCCGGTTCTAATGAGGCCAACGAATAGCGTGATGAAAAAGGCAAAGCCAAGGTAGCCGCTCTCGGCCAGCACGCCGAACCAGGTACTGTGCACGGCATGATTTAAACCGTCCCACTTCGGGGTGAACGCGAAATAGTTGCTGTAGTAGCAGTGCAGACCAACCCCGAAAATGGGGTAGGCGGTCGCCATCCCAATGGCCGCCTCCCAGGCGTGCAGACGCTGTTCGGATGAGGTATCGAGCCCGCCGTCGGAGGACTGCGCGGTCTTGCGGCTGCCAACCCCGGCGCCGATATACAACCCCATTGCGGCCATCCCGCCGCCGCCGAACAGCAGCAACTTGTTCTTGACATAGCGAAACCCGTATAGACCAAAAACCGCCATGGTTCCCATCAGCGCCCCGCGACTCTGGGTCGCCAGGATCGCCCACATCAACATCACGATCGCAATGATTCCCATGACCCGGTTGAAAATGCCGCTCCGCGGGGTCAGAACAAACGCAATGGCGAAACTCAACGGGAACTGCAGCACGGAGGACAGATCATTGGGATCTCCCAACGACGAACTGAGCTCGCGGCCGATCGTCACGCGGGTCTCCTCAACCAGACCTATCCCATTGAGTTTATTAAATATAGCAACATAAGCGATGGACATACCCGAGATCACGACCAGCCGCGTCCCGAGCAGGAAGTCCTTCTCCTCGCGCAATAGCCAGGCGACGATAAAAACCATCAGCACGATCTTCGAATAAACCGAGGTATAGTAGTTTTGCGCCTCGGGCACATTAGTCGCCAACGGCACACCGATCGTAATCAGCGCAATGAATACCGCCAACGGGGTAAATTCGCTGCGCCAATAGGGTTTGATGGTCTCGGCGATAAAGATATTCCAGAACAGCACGCTGATCGCCGCCAGCGACAGCATCTTGGGAATCTTGAGCGCATAAAGCAACGGAAATGCCTCATGCAGCCGGAAGAAGGAAAAGCAGACAAACAGCAGCACCACCAGCACCGGGGCGCGGAAGACGCCGATGACCCCGAGCGGAACGACGGCGATGACGAACGCCACCGCGGGGTTCGGCAGTCCCCGCCAGGCCAGCCAGACCAGCAGACAGGCCACCACGGCGATCGTGATCTGACGCCACTTGGTGGGCGCGGTGACGTACTTGGACATGGTCAGCCCACGTGATCGCGCCAATCATCCACGGGATGCCAACCCGCGTCGCGATAGACCCCGAGCAGGCGCGGCAAGACCGCCCGCGGGGTGTAGCGGGCGGCAATGGTCGCACGCGCCGCGTCGCTCGATTCCCGCCGTCCGGCTTCATCCAGACCCGCCCAGGTTCGCACTGCCGCGCGGAATCCGGGCAAGTCCAAGGGCGGGACCAGCCAACCGTTGCGCCCCGGCGCGATCAGCCCCGGCAGGCCCCCGACCGCAAAGGCCGCCACCGGTACCCCGTGGGCCATGGCTTCGAGGGCAGCCATCGGCAGACCCTCATGACGCGAAGTCATGCACAAGAGTCCAATCTCGCCCCACACCGCCTCCATTGACGGCTGCTGACCCGCAAACCGGACCCGCGGGTGGGCAGCTTCCAACGCGGGGCGCAGCGGTCCGTCGCCGTAGACCACGAACCGGACTTGCCGATCCGGTGCGTCACCCGGTGCATGGTCGACCTCGATGCAGGGAGATTCGCTGAGGGCGCAGAACAGATCCGGACCCTTCTCATGACTGAGTCGGCCAACGAAGCCCGCCACCAGGGGCCACTGCGTCGGCGCCGCCGCCAGGGGCACAAAGTTATCGATGACCTGCGTACGGCGCGGCAGCCGGCTGGCGATCGGTTGGCTGACGGCCACGATCCCGCCGGCCAGTCGGGCGGTCGCCCGATCCAACACATTGTAATAGCGCACCATCCCCGGACCCGGTTCTCCGGCGTGGTAGGTACTCACGCAGGGAAAACGGCGCAAGCGTGCCTGGATTCGGCCGAAGAAACCGACTTTATAACCATGGGTGTGCAGCAGCGCGGGGGGGGCTGCCTGCAACGCGGCGCTGAGCCCGCGCCAACCGCCGTCGAGCACGGTAAAAGGAATGCCCCGCCGCGCCAACACGGGCCACATGGGATGCGGACCATAGTCGCGCAGAAAGACGACCCGCACCGGCAAGGCCTGCTCCTGGAGGGCGGCGGCCAACGTCAGCACGTGCGACTCGACTCCGCCGAACCCACGGCTGTCGAGCAGGAGCCAGATTGCCCCCGCATGGGTGGAAGTCATGGCCGCGCACCCCATGTCCAGGCTACTCGAAAGGTTTGGCAGCCCGATTGACCGGCAATCTTCTTTAATCGGCTATGACGATCGATGTGATACTTATAATCCATTTTTCAGATCGCTCTTTCATCTGTACCTTATCGCACATCGGCGGGCCTATCCCGCCGCGATGACTCAACGCGATGACTCAACGCGATGACTCAATGAGCCACGGCTCATCAACCTCAGGAGACCCGAAGAGATGTTTGAAGATCGTACCGGAAAGCGTGTCCCAGCGGTGACCTTCCATACCCGCCAGGGGACTGAATGGGTCGACGTGACGACTGATCAGGTATTCGCCGGCAAGACCGTGGTGGTCTTCTCGCTGCCGGGGGCCTTCACCCCGACCTGCTCCTCGTCCCATGTGCCGCGCTACAACCAGTTGGTCCCCGCCTTCAAGGCCGCGGGCGTCGACACCGTGGTCTGTATCTCGGTTAATGATACCTTTGTCATGAACGAGTGGCAGAAGGTCCAGCGCGCCGAGGCCCTGACCTTCCTCCCGGACGGCAATGGCGATTTCACCGCCGGGATGGGGCTCCTGGTCGATAAGAACGACCTCGGCTTCGGCAAGCGCTCCTGGCGCTACTCCATGCTGGTGCGCGACGGCGTGATCGAGAAGATGTTCATTGAGCCCGACCTGCCGGGCGACCCCTTCGAGGTCTCCGACGCGGATACCATGCTCGCCTACGTGGCGCCGAATGCCCCTAAGCCGCTGGACGTCACCGTTTTCACACGTAACGGCTGCCCCTTCTGCGCCAAGGCCAAGCAGGACCTGAAAGACGCCGGAATCGTCTACGAGGAGCTGGTGTTGAACCGCGATTACACGGATGAAACCCTGCGTGCGGTCGCCAAGGTCGCCAGTGTGCCTCAGGTCTTCATCAACGGGGAACACATCGGCGGCTCCGACAAACTGGCCGAGTGGCTGGCCAAGCGCTAAACGCCGAGCGTCGGCGAGCCGGCAGGGATGCCGGTTGGCCACCCGCGCTGCCGGTGCAGCCCGGTAGACCTTGGTCAGGATTCCGGCCATGCGACCCGGTCGCTCTGGTCTCAACAGGCGACAACCTTGGTGATGGCCCCCCGCTTTCACCAAGATAATCCCGGAGCATCACGACATGAGTCAACATTTCGATTTGATCGCCATCGGCGGCGGCAGTGGCGGCTTGGCGGTAGCTGAACGCGCCGCGCAACTCGGGCGGCGGGTCGCGCTGATCGACCCCGGCCGACTCGGCGGCACCTGCGTTAACCGCGGATGCGTGCCCAAGAAGGTGATGTGGTATGCCGCTCACTTGGCGAGTGCCGTTCATGACGGCCCCGGCTTCGGAGTGCGCGCGCAGTTGGACGGTTTCGACTGGCCGGCATTAGTCGCCGGGCGTAACCGTTATGTCAAGGGGATCAACGATTACTGGGAAGGCTACGTCACCCACGAGGGCATTACCCACATCACGGGCCTGGGCCGTCTGACCGCTGCGCACACCGTGGAAGTCCACGGCACCCCTTACACCGCCGACCACATCGTGATCGCGACCGGCAGCCGTCCCTTGGTACCGCGGATGCCGGGGCACGAACTCGGCATCACCTCGGATGGATTTTTCGAACTGGAACAGCAGCCGCGCCGCGTCGCGGTGATCGGCGGCGGCTACATCGGCGTCGAACTGGCCGGCGTGCTGCGCGCACTCGGGTCCGAGGTCACCGTGGTGGCACTCGAAGACCGGGTGTTGTGGCTCTTCGATCCCATGGTTGGCGAAGCCTTGGCCCAGTCGATGCGCGCGGAAGGCATTCAACTGAACCTCCAGTTCGAGGTGGCCGGACTGGAGCGGCACGCGGACGGACTCGCGCTACGCCCGCGCACGGGCGAGCCGTTAACCGGCTTCGACACCATCATCTGGGCGGTAGGCCGTGCGCCGAACAGCGCCAATCTGGGGCTGGACGCGGCGGGAGTCGAAGTCGCACCCAATGGCCTCATTAAGGTCGACGAATTCCAGAACACTACTGTGCCGGGCGTCTATGCCATCGGCGACGTGACCGGCCGCGAACCGCTGACCCCGGTCGCGGTGGCTGCCGGCCGCCGCCTGGCGCGACGCTTGTTCGGCGGCGAGAAAAATCTCAAGCTTGATTATGCCAACGTGCCGACCGTGGTCTTCTCGCACCCGCCGGTCGGACGTGTCGGGCTCACCGAGCCGGAGGCGCGCGCACTCTACGGCGATACGCTGACGGTCTATGAGACCAGTTTCACCCCGATGCGCTATGCGCTGAACGACCGCGGCCCACGCACCGCGATGAAGCTGATCTGTACCGGCCCAGGCGAACGGGTGGTCGGCATCCACCTGATCGGCGATGGCGTGGACGAGATGCTTCAGGGGTTTGCGGTCGCACTCAAAATGGGCGCTACCAAGGCCGATCTGGATGACACGGTGGCGATCCACCCGACGAGTGCAGAAGAGCTGGTCACGCTCAAGGTGCCGGTCAGGCGTCCGGGAGCGACGACGGCCGTCGACTGAAACGGCAAGGAATGCGGATTGTTTGGTCTGCTGTCATGTCCCACCCTTGGGCACTCGAAACATTGCTATGCTAGAACCCTAGTCGCAAACAACTTTGCATCGTTGGTCGTCATGGCAAACGCCGTACTGAGACGAGAGGTCGACGAACTCCGCGAGTATATGAAGGAGTTGAGTTACCAGGCCATGCGCACCGAAATGGCGTTGGCGCGCATGGCCGAGGGCATGCAGGAATACCGGGAACAGGGCGTGCGCACCGATGCCGCCGTCGCCCGTCTCACCGAGGGCATGCAGGAGTACAAAGCGCAAG
>CAYYAY010000046.1:10592-45366 GCA_964470155.1 uncultured Lamprocystis sp.
CCGCCGTCGCCCGTCTCACCGAGGGCATGCAGGAGTACAAAGCGCAAGGCGCGCGCACCGATGCCGCCGTCGCCCGTCTCACCGAGGGCATGCAGGAGTACAAAGCGCAAGGCGCGCGTACCGATGCCGCCGTCGCCCGTTTCACCGAGGGCGCGCAGGAATCCCGTGACCAGGTCGCACGCACCGTCGCCGAAGTCGCGCGGCTCTCGAAGGAAATGCGGGAATTCAAGAACGCGATGCGGGCCGATCGCGAAGAAAGCGCGCGGGAACGGCAGCGGATGAACAAGCAGTGGGGCGAACTCGCCAACCGGCTTGGCACCCTGGTCGAGGACATCGTGGCCCCAAACCTGCCGCGAATTGCCGCTGAACTGTTCGACTGCGCGACCCCGGACCTGTTCGCCCTGCGGGTGGTGCGCCACTTCGGCGGCGAGACCCGCGAGTATGACGCCATCGTGGTCTGTCCGGCCATGGTGCTGATCAACGAGACCAAATCACGGCTGCTCGAAATCCATGTGGACCGCATCCTCGACAAACTGAGTGAATTCCCCCGGGTCTTCCCCGAGTATGCCGACCGGCGTCCGGTCGGCATCCTGGCCAGTCTTTACCCGGACGCAAGCGTCGTGCGGCGCGCGACCCGCAAAGGCGTCCTGGTGATGGGCATGGGAGACGAGAACATGATCGTGCTCAATCCGGAAGCGGCGGCGGACGAACGCTGAGCCGGCTGCCGATTCGGCTCGACCTCCGGTGACCGGGGCGACTCGACCGGAGGGAGCGCCAAGGCAATCGCCTCAGGCCGAAGACAGCTTTGGATCCGGCTTTTATCAGAACAATCTATGTATAGATTAATTCGCAGTCTCTGATAGATCGATCAGCGTTTTCCGATAGATCCGCTTTTTTGTCAGTGCTATCATGGTATTCAAGGTGTCATATCGTGTTAAAAATTCGACAGCCCACTATGCATCAATCCAATTTGTGTTGTTCGAATCGCTGCGCCAGAACCAACCCCTTGGCCACGACCATTTCGGCTTATCTACAGCGGCAGACACAACTCGCCGCAGCCACCGGCCTGGCACTGACTTTGGCAACCCCCGGACTCATTCAGGCCGGCACCTTTACAGTGACCAATACCAACGACGCGAACGCCGGCAGTCTGCGCCAGGCGGTGCTGGACGCCAACGCCACACCCGGAGCAGACGAGATCCGATTTGCTGCAGGGGTCAACGGAACCATCGTGTTGACTTCGGGTACTTTGGGAATCGACGAGACTATCACGATCATCGGTCCCGGGGCGACCGCATTAAGTGTTGACGGGAGCGGAGCGTCAGACATCCTCACCGTCAACGACTCCCCCCAAGACAATCCGGCCAGTGTCGTACTCGCCATCTCCGGCCTGACGCTGCGCAACGGGAGAACCGCACTCAACGCTGGCGTTATATTTACCAGCACACGGCTGTTGATCACTGACAGTGTCATCACGGGAAACGTCGGCGCGGGAATCGTGATGGACGCCTACTTTGGCGGGATTGAGCTAGAGGCGCGAAACTGCACCATCTCGGAAAACGGCGGACGTGGCATCAATTTATCCGGCTCACACTTTGGCCGTTCCGTCCGTGCCATCATCGACAACTCCACCATCAGTGGTAATGGCGGCGAAGGTCTTAACGCCTTCAAAGCCAGTATACAGCTAACCGAAAGCACAATCAGCGAGAACGCCAACGGAATTGCAATAGATGGCTATTGGGATTATGACACAACCAGTTTAGACATCGCTGACAGCCTGATCTCCGGTAACTCCGGATATGGTTTGGACCTGTATTCAACCGACCTCCAGATGGACCGTACGATTGTCGCGGACAATCTCGACGCTGGCGTTCGCGGCCGGCATTTTTGCAGCTTGCAGATCGACTCGAGCGTTGTTTCCGGTAATGGCCATGGCGGTGTTTTTATGGACGTTATTAGTGGATTCGAGTCAAGCTTCGATATCGTGAATTCCTCGATATCCGGAAACAAAAACGGCTTCGGCGTGACCGGAGGTGATTGGGGCGGATCAATACGACATACGACGATTACGGAGAATACAGGCGGCGGCGTTCTCGGAACCTACAACGATATTGAACTGAAAAACTCAATCATCGCCGGTAATGGAGTCAGCCCCGATCTCGACCTGTCTGGAGGCAACCCGTTCACCGTCCAATATTCGCTGATCCGGCAGCTCGGCGACACGCCCATCACCGAAACGGTGCCCGGCTCCAATATCATCGGCCAAGACCCGCTGCTGGGAGCACTACAAGATAACGGCGGCCCGACCCCCACCCACGCGCTACTCCCAGACAGCCCCGCGCGCGACCACGGTGATCCCCAGTTCGCATCGCCACCTGACTTCGACCAGCGAGGTGAACCCTACGCGCGAGTGGGTCATGGCCGTCTGGACATGGGCGCATACGAGGTCCAAGACGCAGTCGTTGCCGCCGTTGGAACCTGGCGTCCAACGGATCGCCGTTTCCGCTTGGATTCCAATCGCAACGGCAACTGGGATAACACGGCCGGCGGCGACACGCTCACCGTGGCCTTTGGTCTCGCGACCGACGTGCCGGTCATCGGGGACTGGAATGGGGACGGGGCCGATGACGTCGGATTCCGGCGGCCGGCCACCTCGCGATTCTACTTGGACGCAAACGGTAACCGACAATGGGACGACATCGGCGGCGGCGATATCACCAGCGCTACATTCGGTCTCTCGACCGACCGTGCGGTCATTGGTGACTGGAACGGCGACGGTACCGATGACATCGGCGTCTGGCGCCCGAGTACCCGCCAGTTCATCTTGGACACCAACGGCAACCGCCGTCTGGACAGCAGCGCGAACGGCGATATCCGGACAACGGCCTTCGGTCTCGCGACCGACTACCCGGTCATTGGCGACTGGAATGGCGACGGCATTGATGATCTTGGTTTCTGGCGCCCTTCCAATCGGCAGTTCTATTTGGACGCCAACGGGAACCGCAGCTGGGATGGGACCGTCGGCGGAGACCTGGTAACCGGCGCCTTCGGCCTCGCGACCGACCGCCCAGTCGTCAGCGACTGGAACGGCGACGGCACCGATGACCTTGGCTTCTGGCGCCCGAGCAGCCGTGAGTTCCTCCTCGACACGAACCGCAACAGGCGTTGGGACGGGACCGCCGGCGGTGACACCGTCACGACCGCTTTCGGCCTGTCTACCGATGTCCCGCTCGTGGGAAGCTGGTAACCAAAATACGCACGGATCGGCGTTGGAAACATGGGACTCGCGATCCTAGCCTCCGGCGACGGCACCGGTTAGCCTCAGACACCGAACGGTCCAAGCCGCGACAGATCGACCGTCGGCCGCGGGGTGGCCGGGACGGCGGCACCCGGAACCGATTCGGCACCGAGTTGCAGCAACACCGGCAGACCGCGCGGCAGCACATCGACCTCCGCACCCGAGGCGATCAACTGCTCATTCTCCATGACCTCGAGCACCGTATTCAGCACCTCCGGATCGCGTTGCGCGATGGCATTGAGTGCATCACCGACCACGGCCGGGCGTGTCGCCGAAGCTTCCGCCATGGTTTGCGACACCTTGAACGCGGTCTGACTCTTGATCAGACCCACACGGTTCTCGCCATCCTGCTTCATCGCGCTGGTTACCTGCACCAGCCGCTTCACCACCTTCTCGGTAATATTGTCCACCATCTGCCGGTCGGTAAAGGCCACTTTGCGGATGTAGACCGAACCGAGCTGATAGCCCCATTTCTCCGATAGCGGCGAGACGGTCGCCCGCACCTGATGGCTGAGCTGATGCCGATCCTCCAGCATCTTGTCCATTTCCAGGTTGCTCAAGGTCGAGATCGTCGAACTCGCCACATTGGCCTGGAGCGAGCCCTCCGGATTCGCGTTGCGGAACAGATAGGCCACCGGGTCACTGACCTGCATCTCGTACCAGATACCCACGCCCATGGGAGTCCCCTCCTCTGAATTGACCATCTGGTCGCGCAGATAGTATTGACGCAATGACGTACTGACCAGATCGCGCTTGCCGAAGAACGGCACCAAGAGCGCGCGCGGCCCGAAATGGAGCACCGGAAAATGCAGTCCGGCCTCGTCGAGCGTACCGAGCACCTTGCCGAACAGCGTGTAGACCTGAGCCTCCCGCTCCTTGACGACGGTAAAGAGTCCCAGCCCACTGGTCACCGCCAACAACAGTGGGATAAAGACCAGGCCCATAATGAAGGCAATCACCGGGGCGAAATCATCGACGAATGGCATGACGAGTCTCCTTTAACGCGCGGTTCCGGTGGTCTGGACGATGCGCCTGGCACGCTTGAGCAAGGGAATACGCATGTTGCGTACATAGGCGCGCAGTGCCGCGTCGCCGCCCTGCGCCTTGATGTGCACCAGGGTCTCCGCCAACTCCTTGAGCGGCGCCACCTCCGCTTGCGCCTTGTTCATCGCGATATCCACCGCCCGCTTACTCATGGTGATCTGCTGTTCCGCGTCCGCGCGGGCCGTACTGATATCCGCCGCGACCTGATTGCGGGTGCTGTTGATCGCGGAGAGTGCGCGGTCCACCTCCGGCGGCGGATCGATCTGCGTGATCAAAGCCGCTTCCAGCTCGATCCCGTAACGGTGGCCGGTCGTGCCGCACTGCTGCTCCATGTACTCGTTGAGCAGCGGCAGGTTCTTCCGCAGATCGTTGATCGATACCCCTTCCGAGAGATCCGGGCCGACCACGTCGCCCTGCGCCTCCGAAGCGTCGGCACCGGCGAGCAGCCGCTGGCCCTTGGGGTCCGCAAAATTGGCGATCCGCTCGCGCAACACGGCGATGAAGTAACCCATCACATGCTGCAGCGGATCAGCCACTCCGAAGATGAACGGGTAAAGGTTGGCCTCCGAAACGCGAAAGCGAATCTGGCCGTTGACGCCGGTCGTCAGATTATCTTTGGTCACCGCCTCAATGGTGTTCTGGCGCTTGGTGGGATCCCAGGTCAAATCCAGCGCCTGGGTGGCCACGTCCACCTTGTGCACGTCCTGCCAGGGCCACTTGAAGTAAGGCCCACCGGGGCCGACGACACGCAGGCGCGGGAAGCGGTAACGCGCCCGCTCCTCCTCGGTCAGTTCAAGATCGGCCACCAGTTGACCGTCCAGCCGCTCGGCCCGCCCGAGCGAGGTGAGCACTGCCCGTTCATTGGGCTTGACAGTATAAAACGCCTGGATGATGACCCGATAAATCGAGAATGCGGCCAGGCCCAGCAGGAAGGCAGTAAACAGCATCACACACTCCGTTCAGATTGATTCGACACCGGACGCGAGACTCAGGAAGCGGGATCGGCGGGCGGTTCGGCCATCGCCTCTGCGGCTGTCGGCCCCTGCGGTCCGGGAATTGCGCCCGCGCCCGGGCCGGACGACCAGCCCCGACCCACCGACGCAAGCAACCGGCAGCAACACCGATCGAACCTCAAAATCGCCCCCTAACATTAGCACCTGCGCTCAGTTTCGGCACACCAACCGGTTTCCGGGCGACCGCGTGAAGCCATCCCGCATGGCGCACTGGAGGTCGCCGTGAAAGTGCAGCGTCAGGCCATCCTGGCCTGACGGCATCGGGGCGGTGGAGCAGTCAGAGCTGGAAGCCCTGACTACGCCGGCTCGCACGCCGGCGGTTGCGACAGTGGTCACGAGGACTTTCATGTTCCGGGGTGGCGCGGGCGCCATAGCCGTTACCCGGACCGTCGGCTGCAAATTCCCGCCGAACGGCAGTTGACGAGCGACCAAAGGTGGTTCCCGAAGCAGTGACCACACCGTAGAATCCAGATCATAAAAACGTGACCTCGATCACAGTCGTCAGATGGCTCAAACCCACCACCGGTGACGATAATCCGCTGCTGCAGTGTGGGCGGTGCCTCACCGCGACTTGATGGCAAGGCCGGATTTCAACGCCCGTCGTGGTTTCCAGGCCAGTTTCACAACACTGCTTGCACTTCACCAGGGTAACGCCTGCGGTCATCGCCGCGCACCTGGCACTGTCTTCTTCAGACCTTTTCACTCAAGGAAACCCGCAATGCATCAGTACCACCCGCGAATCGGACTGCTGACCGCCCTGCTGACCCTCGGCAGCGGCCTGGTGGTCGCGGCAACAACGGACCCCGGACCGCCCCGCGGCGCGCCGGACCGGACCACCCGGCCAATCCAGCCATCCGCCGCTCCGGCTCCGGCCCAGGAGCGAGTGCAGGCCGACTATGGCAAGCTCCCCTACACCTTCCAGACCAATGGCGGCCAGGTCGATGCCGCGGTCAAGTTTCTCGCCCACGGCCCCGGCTATAGCCTGTTCCTGACCCCCGGCGAAGCGGTGCTTTCATTGCGCACCGGTCACCCGCAAGCACCCGACCGAGATCAACCGGAGGCACGCCCGGCACCTCGGTTAGATCCGACCCCGACCGCGGCTGCCGTCCCGCCGGCCGTGCTGCGCCTGCGCCTGGTCGGCGCCGATCCCGCCGCGCTCATCCACGGCGAAGCGCCCCTGCCGGGCACCGTCAACTATCTGCGCGGCCGGGATCCGGCGGCCTGGCGCACCGGCCTGTCCACCTACGCCAAGGTCCGCTACGCGAGCGTCTACCCCGGCATCGACCTGGTCTACTACGGTCATCAGGGCGAACTGGAGTACGATCTGGTCCTGGCCCCGGGGGCCGACCCCAAGGTCATCGCGCTGTCCTTCGACGGCGCCGACGCACTGCGGCTCGATGCCTCAGGCAACCTGGTCCTGACCTTTCAGGGCGGCGAACTCGTCCAGCAGGCCCCCCGGGTCTATCAGGAAGCCAACGGCGAACGCACCCCCATCCCGTCCCGCTATCTGCTGGCCGACAACCAGCAAGTCGCCCTGGCGCTGGGTGACTATGACACCACGCGAACACTGGTCATCGACCCGGTGTTGAGTTATTCCACCTACCTTGGCGGCACCGGGGTCGACCGGATCAACGGCATCGCGGTCGACGCCGCGGGCAACACCTATGTGACCGGGCAAACCTGGTCGGACGACTTTCCGACCACGACCGACGCCGTGCAACCCGCACCCGCACCGGGCAGCCTGATTCAGGACGCCTTCGTGGCCAAGCTCGACCCCACCGGTGCCGCGCTGCTCTATGCCACCTACCTGGGCGGCAACGATTACGACGTCGCCGACAGCATCGCCGTGGACGCGGCCGGCAATGCGTATGTGGTCGGCGCCACCGGCTCGGCTGATTTCCCGCTGCAGAACGCCCTGCAGCCGGCACGCGCGGGCGGCTTCGACCTGTTCGTCGCCAAACTCAATGCGACCGGGTCCGACTTGGTCTACTCGACCTATCTGGGCGGCAGCACCAACGAGACCATCACCGAGATCGGCGGGTCCAGCATCGCCGTCGACAACACGGGCAGCGCCTATGTGACCGGCGGCAGCGATTCGTTGGACTTTCCGACCTACCAGGCACAGCAGGCCACACTGGCCGGCGCCGGTCCTGACGCCGTGGTCGCCAAGCTCAATCCGGCCGGGACCGCGCTCGTCTATTCGACCTACCTGGGCGGCAGTGATTACGATGACGCCGCCGGCATTGCCGTGGATGCTGCCGGCAACGCCTACGTGCACGGCAGCACCGCGTCGACCGACTTTCCGACGACCAGCGGCGCCTTGCAACCCACCGCCAACGGCTCGTTTGATGCCTTCGTCGCCAAGCTCAACGCGACCGGTTCAGCCCTCGTCTACGCCACCTACCTGGGCGGCAGCGGCGACGAGCAGGGTCTGGGCATTGCCCTGAACGGCGCCGGACACGCCTATCTCAGCGGCAATACGACATCGGCAAACTTTCCGACCCGCAACCCCATGCAGCCCAAACTCGGCGGCAGCGCAACGAACAACCCGCCCGACGCCTACGTGGCACAGCTCGATGCCGCCGGGAGTGCACTGGTCTATGCCACCTACCTGGGCGGCAGCGGCTGGGAATGGGGTTCCAACATCGCGGTGGATGCGACCGGCAGCGCGGTCGTGACCGGCGATTCCGGATCGGCCGACTTCCCGACCAAGAGCCCACTCATGCCGGTGCCCCAGGGCGACGTGATGGATGCCTTCGTGACCCAGCTCGACGCGACCGGCGCGACACTCCTCTTCTCCAGCCACCTGGGTGTCAGCGGGCCTGGCGACACCTCAGGCCGCGGAGTCGGGCTCGATGCGGCCGGCAACCGCTATGTTGCCGGTCAGACAGGCGCGGGTTTCCCGACCACCGGGGGCGCTTTGCAGCCGGATTTCGGCGGCTTGAACGACGGCTTTATCGTCAAGATTGCCCCGGGCGCGGCCCCATCGGTCGATACGCCGCGGTGGCTGGTCCCGCTCGGTGACGTCACCGGCGACGGCACCCAGGCCGTCGCGGCTCTGTTCGAGGATGTCGCGGCGCAGACCGTCACCGGTGTGATCAAGCAAGCGGGCGACGGGACCCTGATCCAAACCATTGACTTCGGCACGACCTATGCGCCGCTCGAGGCGGCGATGGTGCCTGACCTGGACGGCAACGGCGCGCCGGAACTGGCCCTGCTGCGCTTCACCGCCGACGCCCAGGTCCAGGTCGAAGTGCGCGACACCCGCACCGGCGAACGGCGCACCGCGCTCACCTTCGCTGCCGCCTCACTGCCCAAACGGCTGGCGGTGGTACCGGATCTCAACGGCAATGGCGCGGCCGAATTGGCCGTCCTCGGCATCCACGGCAGCACCGGGGCGGTCGCCGCCGAAATCAGAGACGCACGCACCGGCGTGCGGCTGCGCCAAGTGTCTTTCGACAAGACCTATCAGCCGCTCGACTTCGCCGTGATCGCCGATGCGAATGGGAACGGTGCCGTGGAACTGGCGGTGCTTGGCATCAAGAGCAGCAGCCAGCCAAAGGTCGAACTGCGCGATACCCAGAGCGGGCAATTGGTCAAAAACCTGTGGGCGCCGAAAATTTTCACGCCCATCGCGCTGGCCGCGATACCCGACACCAATGGCAACGGCACCCCGGACATCGCCGTCCTGGGACGCAACACCAGCATGAACGTCGAGGTGAGAACGCTCGACGCCGGCACCGCCGCGCAACTGGGCATCGCCTACTACAGCCGGACCTTCACGCCCTTGCAACTCGCGGCGTTGCCGGACCTCAACGGCAATGGGGTCGCCGAACTGGCGGTGCTGAGCCGCGACACCGCCGGCTCGCTCAAGACCGAACTGCGCGACGCGGTCACCGGTACCCTGGTGCGCAATATCTGGTTTGACACGCTCACGCCGATGGATCTGGCCGTGTTACCCGACCTGAACGGCAACGGCCGTTCGGCGATCGCCGTCCTTGGCGTCCCGCCGGCCGGCGGCGCACAAGTCCTGATCAAAGATGCCGTAACCCAGGCGCAGATCAGCCGCCTGGACTTCTAAGGCGCTTCCCGCAGAAGGTCGCCCCACGCCGGCTCGCCCGGCGACCGGGGCGACGCGACCGGGGGCCGGCGCGTGAGCGGGCGCTGATGCCCCGGTCTGTCGTGCGAAGCCAACGTCATGGCCGTCGTCAGCCACAGCCCTGTTGATCGCACCCCGTTACTGGCCTCTGACGAAGATCTGCACGTGCCCGCGCAAGAACTCCAGAAAGGTGGCGGCCACCACCGACATCTGTTTGCCCTTGGGCCGCACCACGTACCAGGCGCGCACGATCGGAAAACCGTCCACGTCCAGCTCGGCCAACTCGTTGCGGCTGGGATCAAGGTCGAGTGTGCTGCGCGACAGTATGGCCAACCCCAGACCACCCGCCACCGCCTGCTTGATGGCCTCGTTGCTGCCCAGCTCCATCTTGATGCGCAGCGGTGTGCCGTGCTCCTGGAACACGCGTTCCATGATCATGCGCGTACCCGAGCCGCGCTCCCGCACCAGGAAGCTCTCCCCCGCCAGATCGGCGAAAGGAATCCGCCGGCACCCCACCAACGAATGGGCGAGCGGAGCCAGCACCACCAGTGGATTGTCCATGAATGGCTCCCGCTCGGCATCCAGGCCCTCCGGCGGCACGCCCATGATGTAAAGGTCGTCCTGGTTGCGGCTCAGGCGCTCGAGCAGCCGGTCGCGGTTCACCACCTCCAGGGCGATATCGATGCCGGGGTACTGGGCGCAGAAGGGGCCCAGGATGCGGGGCATGAAGTACTTGGTGGTGGTCACCGCGGCGATCCGCAGGCGCCCCTGCTTGAGGCCCTTGAGATTGTCGATGGTTTGCTCGAAGCGGCCCCAGGTCTCCAGCCAGTCGGCGCAGGTGGCGTAGAGTTCCTGCCCGGCCTCGGTCACGAAGACCTTCTTGCCCAACTGCTCCAGCAGCGGCAGACCTACCTGCTCGTGCAGCAGACGGAGCTGTTTGGACACCGTGGGCTGGGTGACGTGCAGCTCCTCGGCCGCGCGGGAGAAGCTGCGCAACCGGGCAACGGCCTCGAAGGCCCGCAGTTGGCGCAGGGTGACATGCATCATAGCCGGTCCCTCAAGCGGAAAACGATAGCCTTAAGGTTATCGTTTTCATGATAACGATTCATTATTATTTGCCGACCAGCCTCCCTAGACTCCTCGTTGATGGGCGGCACTGCTCCCCGCGGCCGCCACTGTTCTCAACACCAGAGGCGCCTCGAGATGAGCCACTCCCCCATTCAGCCATACCCGCAAGCGGCCGGGCCATGCGGCTGCCGCCCATGGTTTCAGCCTGTCTGCACCGACCGGTCCGCCCCATCGCTCCCGGCCGCCGCGGGAGGTCGCCATGTTGCCTGACAGCCTCACCCCCGGCCTGGTTCTGGCCGCACCGCTGCTGCTGCTGTCGGTCGGCCTGGTACCGGCCGCCTGGGCCAATGCCTGGCCGGGACTGATGGCCCGCCTGAACGGTGCCGCCGCCTGGCTCGCGCTCGTCGGCGCGCTGCTGGCGGCAGCGACCTACCCGTTCGATGGCCCCCGGGCCTGGACCTTCTACCGCATCGACCTGCCCGGTGGGCTGGGGGCCTTTTCGCTGGGCACCTACATCAACAGCGTGACGGTGATCATGCTGGTACTGGTTGCCTTCGTCGGCGCGATCGTCACCCGCTACTCGGTCAACTATCTGGACGGGGACGCCAACCGGGGCCGTTTCCACAAGTGGCTCGCGCTCACCCTGGCGGCCATCCTGACCCTGATCGCAGCCGGCAATCTGCTGTTGTTTGCCTTGGCCTGGATCGCGACCAGTCTGTGCCTGCACCAGCTCCTGATGTTCTATCGGGACCGCCCGGCCGCGGTGCTGGCCGCCCACAAAAAGTTCGTCGCCAGCCGCATCGGTGACCTGAGTCTGCTCGGCGTGATCGTCCTGATCGGTCTCAGCCTGCACACCCTGCAGTTCGACGAACTGTTCCGCATCCTGGCGTCCATGGAGGGACCCCTGCCCATCCCGCTTGAGATCGCGGCCCTGCTGATCGTGATCGCCGCGGGGCTGAAGTCCGCCCAGTTCCCCTTCCACGGCTGGCTGCTCCAGGTGATGGAGGCCCCGACACCGGTGTCCGCCCTGCTGCACGCGGGGATCGTCAACGCCGGCGCCTTCCTGGTGATCCGCATGAGCCCGGTCATGTCCCATTCCCAGCTCGCCATGGGGGTCTTGGCGGTGATGGGTCTGTTCACCCTGGCGCTGGCCTCCCTGGTCATGCTCACCCAAACCAGCATCAAGGGCTCGCTGGCCTGGTCGACCACGGCGCAGATGGGCTTCATGCTCCTGGAGTGCGGTCTCGGTCTCTACAGCCTGGCGATGCTGCACCTGGTGGCCCACTCGCTCTACAAGGCCCATGCCTTTCTCGCCTCGGGCAGTGGTGTGGACGCCTTTCGCGCACCGCTACTCCCCCATGCAGCCCCCGGCGTCGGACTCGTCCGGCTGCTGCTGACCCTGGCCGGCGGCGGACTCATCGCGCTGGCGGTGGGCGCCGCCTTCGGGGTCACCGCGGGGCACCAGCCGGCGCTCCTGGCCGCCGCCACGGTGGTGGCCATCGCCGTCACTCAATTGCTGTTGCAGATGGCCGGCGCGCTGCGCGGCGAGGATTTCCTGCGCCGCGGCCTGGGACTGAGTGCGGCGGTCTCGGTGGCCTATTTCACCCTGCACGCCCTGTTCGATGCGGCCCTGCAGGGAAGCGTCCTGCCGGTGCAGGATGGCGCCGGGCCCTTCCAGATCCGGCTGGCCCAGGCCTTCGTTGCCGTGTTCCTGGTCCTGCTGGTCTTCCAGCAACTGCTGAAATACGCCCCGGCGTTCCTGGGCGACCGCATCTACATGCACCTCTACAACGGGCTCTATATCGACGTGTACATCACCCGGCTGATCCAGCGCGCCTGGCCGAGCCCGCCGCCCGCGTCCGTGACGCCGCCCGCCCCCTTCGCTCCAGTCACCTCCCCCGGAGCCTGATCATGAACCTGCACGACGCCACGACTCCGATAGAATCCGCGGTTCCGACCGCGACCATGCCCGCAAACCCCGATCAGCCGGCACCGGTCTCCCCGATCACCGCCACCGAGCTGGATCGGCGCATCGATGCCGCCTGCGAGCGCATCGCCCCCCTGTGGCCGCTGAAACACTTCGTCGCCGTGAACCCCTTTTTCGGGCTGCGGGATCTCAGCTTTCAGGACGCCTCCGACGCCCTGGCGCGGATCACCGGAAACGGTCTCTACATGGCGCGGGACTATTACCGCGACCAGTTGGCAAGCGGCCGCATCAGCCGGGATGACCTCAAGGCCGCGGTCGAGCGCTGCGGCAGCCGCCTGGATGCGGATACCGTAGAGCGCACGCTGGCCATGCCCGCGCCCCAGCCGCGGCTCGGGATGGCCCCGGTGAGCGAGGTGCTAGAGCGGGTGGAGGGCGGCCTCTGGTCGAGCTTCGTCACCGAGCGCATCAGCCTGCACTGCGCCGCCCATTTCGACCTGGGTCAAGCGCTTGTCCCTATGCCCTGGCGGCACCTTCCGCTATATCCATCCTGGCGCAAGGCCGCCGCGATCGACCGCAGCCCGGCACTGATGGGGCTGCGCGACTTTCGCCGCGCCGTGGCCCGTCTGCCGGCGGAGCCCCGCGACGCCATCGCACTGGCCATCGCGCGGCTCGGCATCCCGGATGCGGCGGTGGAGCGCTACCTGCACGCCTCACTGATGAGCGTCGGCGGCTGGGCGGCCTGGGCCCGGTATCTGCGCTGGCAGGCCGAACTGGTCGGCGAACGCGACGACTCCATTGTCGATCTCCTGGCCATCCGCCTGATGTGGGACATGCTGCTCTTCGAGGAGAAACACTCACCCGCGCTGGCAACCCGCTGGCGGGAGATGCTCGCGGCGAGCATGCGTCCGCCTTCCGCCAAGCGCCAGGCCGCCGCCGAGATCGACCGCATCCTGCTCGGCGCGCTGGAGATCGGCTTTCAGCGCGGCCTGATCGCCGGCCTGACCCGCGTCCGGGCTGATACCTCCCGGCCCGCGGCCCGCCCGACGCTCCAGGCCGCGTTCTGTATCGACGTGCGCTCCGAGGTCTTCCGCCGCGCCCTGGAGACCCTGGTGCCTGGGGTTCAAACCATCGGTTTCGCCGGCTTCTTCGGCATCTTCATCGAGCACCTGCCCCTGGGCTCCGCGGTGGCCCGCAGCCATGTGCCGGTGATCTTCAACCCGAGCTACCGCATCGGCGAGCGGGTCAAGGGCGGGGACAGCGCTGGCGTGCAGACGCGGCGGCGGCTGCGCCTCGGTCTGTACAAAGCCTGGAAGGGCTTCAAGCTCTCCGCCGCCTCCTGCTTCTCGTTCGTCGAGTCGGCCGGCCTCCTGTACGCCCCCAAACTGGTCACCGACAGCCTCGGCTGGACCCGCCCGGTGCCCGATCCCCACCGCCAGGGTCTCGATCCGGAGATCATGGAGCGCACCGGGCCGACGCTGGAGGCCGTCGCGCCGGAGCACTGTTCCACCGGGCACGGTGCGTCGGGGATCCCGGAAGCGGAGCGGCTCGACCACGCCGAGCGCATCCTGCGGGCCATGTCCATGACCGCGAACTTCGCCCCGCTGGTGCTCCTGGCCGGACATGGCAGCACCACCGTGAACAACCCCCACGCGACCGGCCTCGACTGCGGCGCCTGCGCCGGCCAAACCGGCGAGGCGAGCGCCCGGGTGGTGGCCGCCCTGCTCAACGACCAGACCGTGCGGCGGGGATTGGCGGAGCGCGGCATCGCGATCCCCGCGGACACCTGGTTCCTGGCGGGCCTGCACGACACCACCACCGACCTCCTGCGTCTTTTCGACACCGACGAGGTGCCCGCCGCCCTGGCCCCGGACCTGGCGCGCCTGCGCGACTGGCTGGAACAGGCCGGCGACCTCACCCGCATGGAGCGCGCCGCGCTGCTTGGCATCGCCGGCCTGCCGGACCGCGCGGTGGCGGCCGAGGTGCGCCGGCGCAGCCGCGACTGGTCCCACGTGCGCCAGGAATGGGCCTTGGCCAACAACGCCGCATTCATCGCCGCGCCGCGCGCGCGCACCGCCGGCCTGGACCTGGGCGGGCGCGCCTTCCTGCACGACTACGTCTGGCAGAAAGACGAAGGCTTCAAGATCCTCGAGCTGATCATGACCGCCCCGATGGTGGTCGCCAACTGGATCAACCTCCAATACTACGGCTCGGTAGTGGACAACCGTCGCTTCGGCAGCGGCAACAAGGTATTGCATAACGTGGTGGGCGGTGCCATCGGCGTACTGGAAGGCAACAGCGGCGAATTGCGCGTCGGGCTGCCGCTGCAATCGCTGCACGACGGCCGCCGCTGGGTGCACGAACCGGTGCGCCTCAGCGTCTTCATCGAGGCCCCTGAGACCGCCATCGACGCGATCATCGCCCGCCATGAACTGGTGCGCCAGTTGGTGGACAACGGCTGGCTGCACCTGTTGCGGATCGGCGCGGACGACACGGTTCACCGGCGCCTGCCCGGCGGCGAGTGGGAGCACTGCCCTGCCGCGCCGGCGGCGACCCCGTAACGCTGCAGCGCAGACATCGGCTCACCTTCGAACGCAAGCTTGCGAAACCGGCACGCCCCTGTGACCCGCGTCACAATTCCGGCACGCAGCGGGGCCTGATCCGCCAAATCAAGGAGGCAGGGATGCCACGCTGCGTCTAATATCGCTTCTGGTCACAGCATAGGGCAACGCAAGGAGATGGGCACAATGACCCCCGCCGACCAAGACCAAACCGTCGTCCCCGCGGCACCATGGCGCCATATCCTGCTCGCCGTGACCGGCCTGACACCACAGGTTGTCACCGAGACCATCTGCGCCCTCTGGCTGCGCAACCCAGACCTGGTACCCACCGAGGTCCACCTCATCACCACCCTGCGCGGGGCCGAACATGCGCGCCTGAACCTGCTCTCCCCCGCCATCGACTGGCTGGGGCGGCTGCGCACCGCGCAACACCGCCCGCTGGTCGAAGGCAAAGCGCGGTTTTCGGACTGCGTGGGCGCGATCCAGGAAGCCCTGGCCGAACGGGAGTTGATCATCGATCTGAAAACCCGACGGATCCGCGCCGGCGGCAAGACCATCCGCCTACCCCCGACCGAGTTGGCATTTCTTTCCTGGTTCGCGCGACGAGCCAAGACCGGGCAGCCGCCCCTGCCGGGGATCACCGATAAGGATCCGCACGGACACGGCACCGCCTACCGACAGCACTTTGTAGACGAACTCAAGAAAATCGACCCACTGCTGGACGAGGGCGGAAAAACCCTTAGTGCCTTCGGGCTACGCGACGGCATGCTGCCTGACTACTTCAACACCAAGAACTCCAAGCTCAACAAGACCCTCAAGGACAAACTCGGTGCCTTGGCGGCGCGCCCGTACCTGATCTTGCAGGACACCGAGGCATCCGGCTATGCCCTGGCCCTCACACCCGCCGCCATCCACTATGCCGCCGTGCCGGCGCCGGAGAACGACAACTGACGCAAGCTTGCGAAATGGGCACGGCACGCCTGTCCACTTTAGGATGCCAACCCAAGGGAATTCCCCGCCTGCAATTGGACCATCGACCACGAACGAGGAACCTGTACTGTGCCGATCTACCTTTGCACCTGCGGCACCAGCGCCGCCAAGAAACTGCCGCACGAACCGCGGTTCGATCCCACTTGGGTTGCGCATCATGGCGGCATCAATACCGCTGCGACCCTCATTTATGAAACCTTCCAGTCTGCCCGCATGGACGACGAGACCGCACTACGGCGCGACCTGTCCGCCGAGATCCACTCACTGGCGCGCATGGGCTTGACCGGCAAAGACACCGTGACCCTGTTCAGTTCCGAAACGCCTGACGGCCAAGCCTGTGCCGGTGCGGTCAAGCGCTATCTGGAGCGTGCCCAACCCGGCGTCCGCTGCAAAATCGAGGTCATCGTCGGCCTGCAAGTCACCGACGCCCAGGCGTTTCGCACGGCCGGGGTGCTCAACTTCACGAAAGCCATCCTGCGCGAGATTGACGCCAACGGCGCCGCACAATGCGTTCTCAACCCGACCGGGGGCTTCAAGAGCCTGGTGCCATACACGGTACTGATCGGAATGCTCAAAGGCGTCCCGGCCAAGTACATCTTCGAGCAGTCCAGCGCCGTGATTCCACTGCCGGCCATGCCGGTGGAGTTTGCACGTTCACGCCTCGAACCGATTCGCCCGCTGCTGGAACGCATTCAGCAAGAGTGCGCTATCCCCCAGGCGGATCTCGAATCAGCCATGGCGTTCGACGAGCGATCCGCATTGGAGTCGCTGTTTGAGGACCAGGGCAACGGCCAGGTCAGTTTGTCACCGGTGGGCTTTCTGATCTGGGAAGAACTCGAACGCCCGTCCGCGTTAGTGCCCTATCTGTCGCGTCGTGCACTGGACGATCTGCTGAAAATGCGCGCGATCGAAGGCTGCAAACCCGACGACTACATCGCACGCGTCGCCCGGTCGCGCGAACAACTGGAAGCCGGCAAGCACGAACCCTGGAGCCAGGGGCTGTTCTGGCTCAAACCGGGCCAGCATACCGGCGACCGCTATCTGGTCTCAGTGGAAGGCTGGCGCCTGCTGGTGTGGCGCATCGTCGATCATACCGAGTACGACGCGATGCTTGATCAAGACCGTAAGGGCGATGCCGGGATGCGCCTGCTCGCCGAGCGGCGCGCGCAATACGCACCCTTCGTGCGTATGGAGTTGTACGAAGGCTAAGAGCAACCAAAGAAGAAGGAGCACGCCACATGGCTGAAGTAGTCGAAGCGACTTTCCGGATTGTCACCCCGATGTTCCTCGGCGGAGCAGATCAGAAAGTCGATGATGGTATCCGTCCGCCGTCCATCAAAGGGGCACTGCGGTTCTGGTGGCGGGCGTTAAATTGGGGGCTATCGCTCCAAGCCACTGGCGGTTCGCTATCCAAGGCCCTTGAGCATCTGCATCGTTCGGAAGCGCGTCTGTTCGGCAGGGCCGCCGATGACGACGGCTCCGGACAGGGACGGTTTTTGCTCAACGCACAGTATTCCGGGCGCGCACTCGAACCGAACGCGCTACCGCCGGCCAGCCCTGGTCATCAATATCTGCTTAACCAGGGGTTGTATCACTTCAAAAAAGGGCATTTGCGTTCAGCGCTGGAACCAGGCGAGTTGCGTCTGCGGTTACTTTTCCGACCGGGGACGGATCGCACAGATCGCGAATCGGTCGCCCGCGCCCTACTTGCGCTTGGTCTGCTCGGCGGACTAGGAAGTCGCGGTCGCAAGGGCTTTGGTTCCTTGGCTCTTCAATCCTTATCAGGCACCGAGCTAACCGTACCCTGCGATCTCGACCATTTGCGAGAAGCGATCGTGAAGCTGATTACTATGCGACCGGACACCCTGCCACCCTATACCGCTTTTTCTACTCAAAGCCGGATCGACGCCATTCCCGGCGTTCATCGGAATGCCTGGGAGTTGCTGGGAGATCTGGGCGGAGAGATGCAGCACTACCGTAGTTGGGGCCTCAATGGCAAGGTCGCCGGAGTACCGTCGGAAAGGAACTTTGCCGACGACCACGACCTGGCCCGCGAAGCCCTCCTGGCAAACCCGATGACGACACATCCGCGGCGTGTTGTTTTTGGTCTGCCGCACAATTATTTTTTCTCATCGCTTCCGCCGACCAATAACAAGCTGGAGATCAACGCCATTGCACCACAAACCGGTGGCGGATGGAGCGATATTGGCGCCAACCGCCGAGCCTCTCCCCTGTTCATTCATCTTCATGAGTTTCCCAATCATCAGCGAGCGGCGGTATTGACCTTGTTACCGGCCCAGTTTCTGCCGGACGTCTGGCGGATCGGACTGAAAAGCAAAGGTCCTGTGCGTCGGATCGACGTGACTCCAGATTGGACGGTGCTCCACGGTTTCATGGATAGGTTCGCCGAGCGACGCGCACTGCTGGAGCCCCGCCCATGACGGCGCGCACCTTCCACTTCACCCTCGGCCCGGTGCAAAGCTTCGTCGCCCAAGCGCGGCGCACCCGCGATTTCTGGGCCGGGTCCTTCCTGCTGTCCTGGCTGGCCGGCACCGCAATGCGGACCGTCATCGCGCAAGGCGGGACGATCGAATTTCCGCGCCCCAACGACGCCTATCTCGATTGGCTGACGACCGGGCAGGGTCCCGGTCAGCCGCCGCGACAGGGCTGCATTCCCAACCGCTTCAAAGCCAAGACAGGCGCCGACTTCGAACCACACCTGATCAAGCAGGCCGTGCGCGACGCCTGGCGGGCACTCGCCGAGACGGTCTGGCAACGGGATCTGGCGCGACACGCGGCAACCAATTCGATCACACGCGACATCTGGGATCGCCAGATCAATGGTTTCTGGGAGATCGCCTGGGTGCTGGGCGACGATGATGCCCTGCTGGATCAACGTAAGAACTGGCGTAGCCAGTTGCCGCCAGTGGAAGCCGGGGTCAAATGCTCGGTGATGACCGGTTGGCAAGAACTCTCCGGTCTGCCGGTCTTCGATCGGTCGGCCCTGGATGCGTTTTGGGAACCACTGCGCCGGATGTGCCGACAAGATCTGGCCGCCGACGAGACCCTGTGCGCCATCGCTTTCATCAAGCGGCGCTTTGTGCATAGCTTCGCTCAGGTCAAAGCGCAGGTGCCGGGCGGCTGGACCCTGCATGGCTGGAAGCTCGACCCGCAAACGCCATCGACCCTCGACCTGGCAGCAGCGAATTGGCTGGCAGCCGCGGTACGCGAAGCGTCGGCGGAGGCGTTGACGCATCTGCACGCCGCCGCTGCCGCGGTGTTCGAGCCGAATGACTGCGGCATCCGTCATCTGCGGTGCGTCAAAGAAGCCTATCAGACACAAGGCGGTTTCAGCGCATTGAACAGCAGCGCGCTCTTCCGGCATGTGTTGGCCAGTCAGCAGGAGTGTCCTGACCGACGCGCGGCCGGAGCGATGACGCTGGCACTCAAGGCATTGAAGTGCAAGGCGCCGCCATCCCCCTTCTACGCCATCCTGTTGATGGACGGCGACCGCCTCGGTCAATTGCTGCGCGAGGACGCGGCGCCGCCCAAGATCTCAAAGGCACTGGAAACCTTTACCGCGCGCGTGCCCACCCTGATCGACACCTGCAATGGCTTCTTGATCTATGCCGGCGGCGATGACGTATTGGCGCTGTTGCCGCTGGAAGATGCCTTGCGCTGCGCCCTGGTCGTGCGCCAGTGCTATCTCGATGCCTTCAAAGAGTCATTCGCAACTGCGCACAGTCGCTCGACCATCTCGGCGTCGGTGACCTTTGCGCACGTGAAAATCCCGCTGACCCGCATGCTGCGCGATACCCATCGCCTGCTGGACGAGGTCGCAAAGGACGCCACCGGACGCGATGCCATTGCGGTACGGGTCTGGAAACCGGGCGGACTTGCACTGCAATGGGCGCGACCCTGGGAATGCGCCTGCAATAAGGAGTCGCCGCACCAATTGGTTATCGAACAGCTCGCGGCAAACTTTGCCGAGATCCAGTCAGGAGCCCAAACCGAACAGACTCCGTTCAGCAGCAAATTTTTCTACAAGATCCGCGAACGCTTCGCACTGCTCAACCCACCGACCACCGCGCCGGATCAGCCGGCTGCAACGCCGATCTTCACCGACAGCGATGCGCTGGCGCTATTGGCCGTGGATTATCTGGCGTCCGGCGTCAATGAGGGCCGCGAAAAGAAACTGAAAATGCAGGAGGCCGAACGCCTGATCCAACCGCTACTCGAGCAATGCCACCCGGTGATTCGCATCCCGCAACCCACCACTGGCGAACAACCGCCGACCCAAGACCCCGCGGGTCGACAACAACCCGACGGTACGCTGTTGTATAAGCAAGCACGCCTGGAAGCGGACGGCGCACTGCTGGTCCGGTTTCTGGCGCAGAAAGGAGTCGAATGATGACCACTGCCACCGCCTGGCGATTCGATCCGCTGGATACCTGGTTTTTCCGCGAGGCACGCGGCTTCGATACCAGCGGCAGTCATGAGCTGAGCAGTCTGTTTCCACCGCCGGCGCGCACCCTGGCCGGCGCCATCCGGACCCTGATCGGCGAGCAACAGGGCGTCGACTGGGAGCAGTTCGCTCAGGATGGCGAATATGCCGACCTCAAGGGCTGGATCGGCGCGGGCGACGACCTCGGCGCCCTGCGACTCACCGGCCCTTATCCCTTATGGCAGGGCGAACGGCTCTACCCCGCCCCGCTGGATCTGCTGGCCAAAGGCAAGGCGTATCGCCGGCTCACTCCCGGCGCGCCGGTCGCGTGCGATCTGGGGATGGTGCGACTGCCCGCACTGGACACCCCGTTACCCGGCGCAAAACCCCTGGAACAGGCTTGGCTGACCGGCAGTGATCTGCGACAGGTGTTGAACGGTCAGGCCCCGAGCCAAGTGTTCCGCGCCGGCGACCTCTACGCCGAAGAATCCCGCCTCGGCATCGCACGCGACAACCGCCGCCGGACGACCGGCATTGATGGTCTGCTCTATCAGACGCGCCATCTGCGCACGCATGACGGGTTGGCCATTGGTGCCGAAGTCCGCGGGCTGCCGTCCGCACTACAACCCGCGCGCGGCCTGACCCGCTTTGGCGGTGAAGGCCGCACCGCTGCCGTGACCATCACGCCCGCACCCGCACCGCTCACCGCGCCCGCACCGGAAGGCCAACGGCTGCTGTTGCTCCTGTTGACCCCGGCCGACTTCGGCAAAGACTGGTTCCCTCCCGGTTTCCGGCCGCAACAACACGACGGCCTCACCGTCTGGTGCGGCGACCTGCACGGCATTTCGCTCATCCTGCACAGCGCGGTGATCGGCAAGGCCGCACGCGAGGGCGGCTGGGACCTGTTGCGGCAGCAATCGCGTCCGGTGAAAAGCCTGGTTCCCGCCGGCAGCGTATTTTTCTGTTCCATCGAGGGCGATCCGCGGCACGCCGTGCAGGCGCTGCACGGACAACATATCGGTCATGATACCGCGCTGGGACGCGGTGAGTTGGCGGTTGGTCTATGGCGCATGAAGGAGAAGAACGAAACATGAACAACACCGCACTGCTCGGCCTGCTGGCCGAGACGTCGCTCCATGCCGGCGCCGGTCAAATGGCCGGCGTCATCGATCTGCCGATCCAGCGGGAGGCCCATACCGCCTGGCCGGTGGTCTATGGTTCAGCCGTCAAAGGTGCACTCCGGGCCTTGGCCGAGGAACAGAAAGCCTCCTGGCACATTCCCGTTTTCGGCCCCGAGACCGCCAATGCCTCCGACCATGCCGGCGCTCTGCTGGTCAGCGACGCCCGGCTGCTGCTCTTGCCCGTGCGCTCCCTGACCAGCCACTTCAAATGGGTCACCTGCCCGGCGCTGCTCAAGCGCTTCCAGGCCGATGCCGACCGGCTCGGCCTGCCCGCTTTCGGTCTGGACGCCATTCCCGAAGCTCCCGATATCAATGCCGCACTATTACCCGAGAGCAAGGCATCGGCACTCTATCTGGAGGAGTTCCGGTTTGACGCAAGCACGACCGACCTCAGCGCCATCATCGCCGTCCTGGCGCCGCTCATGGGCCGCGCCGATGCGGAGAGCGCGCTGCAAGCGCAATTGGTGCTGGTCCATAACGACCGTTTCAATCACCTGGCCCAGTTCGCCACGCCGGTCAATGCCCACGTCGGTATAGACAACACGACCAAAACGGTCAAACCAGGCGCGCTCTGGTACGAGGAAAGCCTGCCGCCGGACACGCTGCTTTATGTCGCGCTGCACGCCCAGGCCGCGCGGGCGGATGGCGCGAACATGACCGCCGTCGAGGTCCTGAACCACATCACCCGCGACCTGTTCATCCGGCCTTACCTGCAACTGGGCGGCAATGAAACCGTCGGCATGGGTTGGTGCAAGGTCACCATCCGGCGGACTGGGGATTGAACGATGGCCAGACGCTACGACAAACAACAGCGCAAGGACGAACGGGCACCGGGGCCGACCGGACATACCGCGACCGTTACCAAGACCGATGCGGCACCAACCCGGCCGCCGGCCGTCGCCGTTCCGGTAAGCCTGGCAGGCACTCCGCCAACGGCCACCCCGCAACAGGAGCGTGCGCGCTTTGCGCTTGCGCGGATTCGGTTACTCGCGCTCACCTGGCAAACCGACACGAAAAGCCAAGAGGAGTTCAACAGCTATGCCGGCGCCATGCCCTTCATGATCCGCACCAACGGCCTGGGGCAGACCGCGGCCTTCTACCGCCGCAAGGGCACGGAGCATGTCTATTTCGAGCTGTACAAATTGCTCGGTGACTGGCTCGGCCAGCCCCAGTGCCCGTTCGCCGGGCAAACCGACCTGCTGGAGGCCATCACCCGGTCCGATCTGGATGCCTATCTGGCCGCTCAGGTCGAGTCGCTCCTGTTCCTCGATTGGGTGAAACAACTGGCCGGTGCCTTCCTCGCACGCGAGGACGAGCACCCGGCTGACGCCAAGGACACCAACCTATGAACCTGCCGCTGTATCGACAAGACGCGCCGGGCGAACTGCCGGACGGTGGTCATCGCGGACTCTGGTATGACCGCTTTTTCAACCGCTACAACGCGGACTGGACGATTCCCGAGGACGGGAAATCCTCCTGGATAAACGACAACGCCAAGAAGGTTGGCGAAAAGAGCGTACTGGAGATCGCCGCCCAGCGTCACCTCGCACTCATCACCGCGCTCGGCGGACACGGCGCCGTGTTCAAGACCGATTGGCACTTCGCCACCGGGCTGGGTCTGCCGCATCCGGTCGAAAACGGCCTGGTCTGGCATCACACGCTCGGCGTGCCCTATCTGGCCGGCAGCGGCGTCAAAGGCTTGGTCAAAGCCTGGGTGGAAGTCTGGGATGACTCGCTCGATGCCGCGGACAAGGCCCAACGCTTGCGCGACTGGTTTGGCGACCTGCAACAGGCCGGCCGCTTCCGGTTCTTCGATGCCCTGCCGATCGCACCTGTCGAGTTGATCGCCGACATCATGACCCCGCACCAAGGCAAATGGTACGAACAGGGCGGCGAGATCGACGACTGGCAGCGTGAACCGGACAAGATCCCCGCTGACTGGCACGCCCCGGTACCGGTACCCTTTCTGGCGGTCAAGCAAGCGCAGTTGCTGTTCGGCATCGCCTCGCGCCGCCCCAACGATGCCAACGCGCTAACCGACGTCTTTTCAGCCTTGAAACAAGCCCTGAACTGGCTGGGCGCGGGCGCCAAGACCGCCGTCGGCTACGGGCGGATGATCGAAGATGCGGCTGCCACCGACGGTCTGAAGCAAGACGCGGCCACGGCGGTAGACGCCATCGAACGGGCGAAACTGTCACCGCAAGAGCAACAACTGCGAGCGTTGGCAAACCTGTTCGCAGCAGAGAAACAACGCGGAGCGAAGGAGGCCGGCGGCGCATTGATCGGCAGAACCAACCAACTGCTGAAAGACGCAGACGCCTGGCCGGACAGTGCCCGCACCAATCTGGCAGACCTGGCCGAGGCGATCTACGGCTATGTTGGTTGGGGCAACAGTCAGAAAAAGCAGGAACGCAAGACGCGGATCGCGGCATTGCGCGCAGCGCCGGATTCCGGCGAACCAGGCATCACCCCATGACAACTTACTTCGTCTCCCGTCACCCCGGTGCTTTCGAGTGGGCGGACGCTGAGGGCATCGCCGTCGATCGCGTAATCGACCATCTCGATCCGGCCATCATCGAACCCGGCGACATGCTCATTGGCTCACTGCCGGTCAATCTGGCTGCCGCGGTCTGCGAACGCGGCGCGCAGTATCTGCACCTGTCGCTGGATCTCCCGGTCACCTTGCGCGGGCGCGAGCTCAGCGCACAGCAGATGCGCGATTGCAGGGCACGGATCGAGCGCTATTTGGTGCGGCGCATGTAGCAGGGCATTCAGGCGCCGGGTCCGCACAGCGGACCCTACGGCAAGGTCGCGATCTGTAGGGTCCGCTGTGCGGACCAACGACCGCGCGGACGACAAGGCGGCCGGGTTGATGACCAAGGCTCGGAATGACGATATCGCAAGCTTGCGAAAGAGGACAACCCGCATCTTTTCTGTTGGAATGACGGCATGGTTTCGGAGGATCGCAGCACATGTTTCAACGTCTCTACGAATTGAGCCAGTGTCTGGCCGAGCGGCCGGCCTGGGAACGCCTCAACGAAGGCATGCCCGGCAATTGTGACCGTGGACTGGCGCTGTGCTTTGGTCCCGCCGGCGAGTGGTGCGGGGTCAAGACCTTCATGGGTAACCAATCGGTGGTTTACCGCTCGGGGCCGCCCAACGGCACCGACTTCACGCCCTGCTGCACATTGGGCAAAGCGCCGAAGAAAACCGTCAAGCGACTTGGTAAAGCGGTTGAGGATCTTTCCAAATACTCCGCATTGCCCGCCGAAAAGCGGCAATGGTTGACCGATAGCTTTGTCTGCTTTAAGCTCGATCAAGCTACGATCCTAGCCGAAATCGAAGAAAAACGGAGGGAAGCTGGTATAGACGATAAAGATCACTTCGGTTACCTCTACTGGGCGAATGACCAGATGGCGCCAGTCTATGCATGGCCGGAGATACAAGCCTTCATGCTGGAACGCGTACTGAAGAGCTTTGCCAGCAAAGGGGGTAAACGCACTGAACGCACCAAAGCGAGTTGTGCGGTATGTGGGCAGAACGGAGTTAAGGTCTACGGCAATTATTCAGTGCTTGCCTGCTATAACCTCAATAATCGCGGCAGCATTGCCGGTGGATTTCAAGAAGAAAAGGCACATCGCAATTTTCCGGTGTGCGAAAATTGCTCTCTTGCTGTCTCCCAGGCCATCATTTTTGCCGAGGCAAACCTATCCAGCAGCATGGCAAGGCAGAGCTATCTCATTTTCCCCTACAGCAATCACCCCGAGGTACGAGAGCAAATACGCCATCGCCTGGAACAGCAGCCCGACCGCTATCAATTAGGTAAGGTTAGTGACCTGCTCGCCGACGAACTGGCCCTGACCCAAGAATTCGCCGGTATTGGCGATCAACTGGCCTTGGCGCTGATCTTTTTCAAGAAAGTGAAGGCATCCTGGAAGATCCAAGCCGAAGTCCAGCAACTGCTGCCCAGCCGTCTGTACGCCCTGCACGCGGCCGGGAAAACCATCGCCGCGGCGGCAGATCTGACGGCCGAAAGCAAGACCGAGAGCAAACCCTTCGTGATCAACGCGCAGACGTTCAAGAACTTTTCCAGCGCCGGTGAGAAACCCAGCGAGGAGACCCTGCGCGGCTGGCTGGCGGCCCTGTTTGCCGGACACACAGTCGACACAAGCCATTTCCTGCACTGCCTGGTCGCCAAACTGCTCGGTACCGGCAAACTGCTCGGTAGCGGCAAATGCAAGCCCGAGTTTCTGCGCTGGATGACGCGCCAGGCCTGGGGCCTGTATCGCTATGCCCAACTGACCCAACTCATCCTTCCCGAACCCGTGATGGAGCATCCCGCCATGTCCGCGACGATTCCCAACAGTCCCTATGGACGCTATACGCTGGAACATGCCGATTTCTTTCGTAACCCGGAGTTGATCGTGGCGTTCCTGACCGGGTGCTATGCCTCGCAGGTCGCCTCGGTCCAATGGCAGGAACGCCGCGCCGATCCGTTCACCAAGAAATTCATCGGCCGCCTGCTGACCCGCCAGCAGTTGCAGCGGCTTTATCGTGAAGGTCACGGCAAACTGGCCCAATACGGCAAGCTCAGCTACGTCATCACCGGACTGGACCCGGACCTGGCCAACGCCTGGGTCTCCTGTGGCGAACACTGGGCCATCAGCGATGAAGAAGCCACCTTCGCCTTTACCATCGGTTACAGCCTGGCCTACCGCATCGTCCAGCTCGACAAAACCGCCGCCGCACCAGACGCACCAGCGCCGGGCTGACCGCTCGGCCACACCGTAGGTCGGGGCGGGTTTCAAACCCGCCCCGACACGAAGGTCTGTTTGGATATCAGGTACGAACGCTCTATCACCCCGGCGCCCGCGCTCACCACGCGGGCTTGGGTCCGCCGGACCCCAGGACTCTCGACCGCCGCAACGCACAGGACTCTTTAGGAGAACACCATGACCGCCATCGCCAACCCCTACGAAATTCTTTTCATCTACGAGGCCAAGGACTGCAACCCCAACGGCGATCCGCTCGATGAAAACCGCCCGCGCACCGACCCCGAGACCGGCGAGGCCACGATCAGCGATGTGCGCATCAAGCGCACCGTGCGTGATTACCTCCTGAGCCTGGAACCGGATGTCGCAAAGCGCCTGGCGGCCGGCCGCGAGATCCTGATCCGCGACACCCTCAAAGCCGACGGTTACCTGTCCGAAGGCAAGGACCGCGCCGAGCAATTCCTGACCGAGGCCGCCAAGGGCAAGAAGGGCGAGGCCAAGCGCCAGGCCTTGGAAACCGCTGTCCTCACCGGCTGCATCGACGCGCGCCTGTTTGGCGCCACGCTGCCGCTGGGCAAGAACGAACCCTCACTGCAACTGACCGGCCCGGTCCAGTTCGCGGCCTTCAACCGCTCGCTGCATCGTGTCAGCCCGACCCTGGTGCAACAAACCGCCGCCTACGCCGGCAGCGACAAGGGCAACCAGAAATCCTTTGCCGAACGCTGGCTGCTGCCCTACGCCCTGATCGCCGCCTATGGGGTCGCCAACGAGACCGCCGCCCAGACCACCGGACTCACCGAGGCCGATCTCGACCTGCTGCTGCAAGGTCTGTGGCGCGGGACCGCCGCACTCAACACCCACTCCAAGCTCGGCCACGATCCGCTGCTGCTGATCGCCGCCCAGTATCGCCCCGGCTACCGCCTGGGCGCCCTGCCCCGCCGCGTCAGTCTGACCAACCAGACTGTCGATGACACCGCGCTGCGCTCCACCCGCGATTTTCGCCTGGACGTCGGCGAACTGCTCGCGGCCTGGCGCGACTGCCCGACCCTGACCGGCCTGCGCGTGATGCAGGACCCGCGGCTGTGCTGCCAGGCCGGCGACCACACCGGATTGTTCGCCGAACTGGCCGGGTCGGCGACACTGGCCGTCGCCAAACTGGACTTCTAGCCATGCGCACCCTGGTCTTCGACATCGCCGGCGAGTACGGGCAGTTCAAAAAGCCCTATTCGCCGATGAGCCCGGTGAGCTACCCACTGCCGCCGCCGCCGGCGGTCTTGGGAATGCTCGGCGCGATCCTCGGCTACGGCAAAGACACCTATCACCAACAGCTCGGCTGGGACCGGGTGCGCATCGGCGTCGGGCTGCGCGCGCCGCTGCGGGTCTTCCGGGCGGCGCTCAATCTGTTGCAGACCAAGGACGGCACCGACGGCTTTTTTCGACCGCGCGCCGGGCAAAACACCCATACCCAGGTCCCGTTCGAATTCCTGCGCAACCCGCGCTTTCGGATCTATGTCGCCGGGCTGGCCGACCCGGTGGCCGACGAACTGGCCCTGCGCCTGCGCGCCGGCCGTACCGCCTACACGGTCGCGCTCGGACTGGCGCCCTGTCTGGCCGATGTGACCTGGGTCGGCGAATGGCCGGCGCAGGTCCTGCCGGACGGCGACTGGCACGCGGCCACGGCGGTTCCGCTGTGCGCCGATCTGCAGGTGCACTATGAAGACAACCGCCGCTATCACCGTCTGCGCATCCCCGTCGTGATGGACGGCATGCGGGTCGTGCAGCGCTATCAGGAAATCGTCCTGGCCGAAGACGGGCAACCGCTCCGCGGCCAGGGCGCAGCCGGAGTCATCCATGCCATCGGTCCCGAGCAGATCGCCTTTCTCTGAGACCTTCGCCCATCCCGACGACCCCTTGCCGGCCCACCTGGAGCGGGTCGCGCAACGGGCGGCGGCCGGTATCGCGCCGACGGCGCGCCCTGCAATCCGGGCCATCGCCCTGGTGGCCGGACTCTTTCACGATCTCGGCAAGGCCACGCCCTGGTTTCAGGACTATTTGTTACGGGGCGGCAAGCGTTCAGTGCTCAGTCATCACGCCGAAACCGGCGCACTCCTGGTCTGGTGGTACACCGCCGAACTCGGCTGGCCACTGTGGCAGCGGCTGGCCGCCTTCATCGCGGTCCGTCGCCATCACGGGGCGCTGAACTTTCAAGAGTGGCCGCAGCTCCTGGAGCTGATGCGCCTGGAATTCCACGACCCGGACTGCCCGTTGCGGACGCAACTCGCGGCCATGGACCTGGCGGGCATCCGCCAGTGGCTGGCAACGATCGCCGAACGCCATCCGCACCAGGGACTCTCGGCCGCCCCCGCACCCCTCACCGTCGAGACCATCGAGGCAAGTCTGCGCGACCGCCAGGCCCTCGGCTCGAAACTGCGCAACGCCTTCGGTCCGGTCGATGACGCGCTAGCCATGCTGGCGGGCTTCGGCGCCTTACTCGCGGTGGACAAAACCGACGCGGCCCTGCAAGGCGGGCAGATCATCCGGCAAACGCTGCCTGCGGCGGCGGTCACCGTGCACAAACAACGGCTGTGGGGTCAGCATGGCGATCAGCCTCACCGGCGCGGCGTCGGTTCCGCCCTCGACCAGCGGCGTGAACAGATCGCCGACACCGTGACCCGGACCTGGCTCGAACACCTCAATGCTCCGCTCTTGACCCTCACCGCGCCCACCGGGGCCGGCAAGACCCTGACTGTCCTCCATGCCGCGTTGCAAGTGCGAGACCAGCTCGACCAACGCCACGGCAGTGCCCCGCGCATCATCTATTGTCTGCCCTTCACCTCGGTCATCGACCAGAACCATGCGGTGTTGCGCGCCGTACTGCACAGCAACCAGTTGACCGACCGTGAAGACCTGTTGCTGAAACATCATCACCTGACCGACAGCCTGTTCCGTACCGAAGACGCCGAGTACCAGGCCGACGGCGCCGGCCAGTTGCTCACCGAGACCTGGCAGAGCGAGCTGGTGGTGACCACCTTCCATCAACTCCTGCATTCCCTGCTCAGCCCCCGTAACGCCAATCTCAAACGTGCCGGACAATTGACCGGGGCGCTGGTGCTGCTGGACGAGGTGCAGGCCCTGCCGCTGCGCTACTGGGAAGCCTTGCGCCAGTTGTTCATCGCCGCCGCCCGCACCCTGGGCACCCGCTTTGTACTGCTGACCGCGACCCGGCCGCTGATCTTTCAGCCGGGCGATGCCGTGGAACTCCTGCCGGATCATGACACGCACTTCCGCGCCATGACCCGCACCCGGCTGTGCACGCACCATCGCGAACCGCTGGACCTGGAGGCCTTCGCTGCCCGCCTGACCGTCGACTTGGTCCGGCAACCGCGCGCCGTGCTCATTATCCTCAACCGGCGGCGCGCCGTGCGCAGCCTGTTCGATGCCCTGCGCGCAGCCGTCCCGGATCGCCCGCTGGTCGCACTCTCCACCGACCTCACCCCACTCGACCGCCGCGCGCGCATCCGGCTGATTCAGCGTCTGCTGCGCCAAGGCCAACCCGTCATCGCCGTCACCACGCAACTGGTCGAGGCCGGGGTGGACTTCAGCTTCCCGATCGTGCACCGCGATCTGGCGCCGCTCGACTCCATCATCCAGGCCGCCGGACGCTGCAACCGACACGGTGAAAACGGCACCGCACCCGGCGAGGTGCATCTATGGCAGCTCCAGGCCAACAAACCGGACGGCACCGCCGGCGAAACCCAGTGGCGGCGCGTCTACGACAGCGCACTCATCGAGGTCACGGTCGCCACCCTGGGCACCGCCGACACTTGGGACGAATCGGCCTTCCTGGACCTGAGCCTGGACTATTTCCGCGGCTGCCGCGCCCGTCAGGATCAGCAACGCGTCGATGAACAACTGGCGCGGGGCGATCTGGCGGGCGTTGAACGGGACTTCAAATTGATCGAGGAACGGCCGACCGTCTCGCTGTTCGTGGCCCGCACCCCGGCGGACGCGACCCTCTGGGCGGCTTATCGCACCGTACGCGATGATCCGACGCTCACCCCGGCAGAGCAAGACCGCCGCTTCCGGCCGATCAAACGGGCCTTTTATGAGCGGGTGATTCAAATCCAGGCCCACGCCGCGACCGGCCTGGATCGCCACGAAGTGAACCTGCTCGATGCCGGTCCCGCCACCTATGACCGCGCCGCGGGCTTCATCGGCCTGCCGGGAGAACAAGCCACATGCATCCTCTAGCCACCATCCCCTTCGCCCAGGTCGCACTGCGCTGGAACCGCGAACTCGCGGGCGGCGCCGAGATACGCACCAAGCAACTGCGCGGCGCACTGGGGAACGCGTTTCGCGACGACGACCTCTTTCATCAGCATGACATCAACACCGGCAAGTCGCTGTACCGTTATCCGCGGGTGCAGTACCGCTGGCGTGACGGCAAAGGACTGGTCATCGGTTGGGGTGATGCGGCCGGTCGGCTGCTGGCACTGCCCTGGCTGGATCTCGACCTGCTGCTCGGCGCGGACCCGGTCGCCGCCGATGACGCGGCCTTGACGCTCACTCAGGCCTGTTTCGCCGTCGCTGAGCGGCTGACCTATTACCGCCTGGAAACCCCGGTCTTGTTGTTCAATCAGGACAACTTCCGACGTTACCAGACGCTCGACGACGCACAGCAACGTCACGAACGCAATCGCCTGCTGGTATCGAATATGCTGACCGCGCTCCGCGGCCTGGATGTCACCTTCCCCGAGCGGCTGTACGCCACATTCGCCCACCTCCAAAGCCAGCCCTGCCACTATAAAGGAGAGAAACTCCTGGGCCTGACCGGCGAGATCGTCACCAATGCCATACTGCCGGACGGCTTCTCGCTTGGCCACGCGGTCAGTCATGGTTTCGGGTGGATGACGCCATGTTGATAGTCATGTTCGGCCTTGACCGTAAGTCCTCTCCAGGCCCTCGTGACACCGCTCCAGCGGTGTCACGCAAGTCTTGGGCGCTCTGCGCCCAGGGGCCTGCGGGCCGAGTGATGATCAAGGCCCACCGTTCAGTCCCCACAGCGCTCGCGCACTCCAGTGCATATCTGATTCCGCATTCAGTCGCGGCTTCCCCGTAGGATGGGTAGAGCGAAGCGAAACCCATCCCAACGCCCGCGGTCGTGTGGCTGAACCATGACCGGGAGCAGACAAAACTACGATGATTTATTGTACTATTGGCTTAGTCGTCAGGCAGGTCAGTCCGCATAGCGGACACCACGGAATGACCGCGACCCGTAGGTCCGCTGTGCGGACCGGCGGCCGCGCTGTCGGCGCGATGGCCGGGCTGATAATCACGGCCGTTCCGGCCACGCCGGACCCCAGGTCCGCGCAACAGCGCCGCCGGCGTCGATCAGCGTTCCGGCCACGCGGCATTGTCGGGTGGACAAGTGCAGCACAGTCCACCAGCCCCGTTGGCCGCAATGCCGATCGCGACCATCAGTTCTTTAACAACCTATCCAAACCTTTGCGGATGGCACCGGATTCCGGCCAGGTCCGGTGCCATCGCTCGTGGGTCATGTTTGATGAACAACCAACTGTCGCAACCAACAGGGGGCACCGGAATGGACCTGATTCTGACCACCTTCGGCACCTATCTGCATCGGCAAGGTGAGATGTTCCTGATCAAAGTCAAAGACCAGAAGCAGGAAATCTCCTCGCGCAAAGTACGTTCCATCCTCATCACGACCGGCGCCAGCCTGTCGACCGACGCCATTCAACTGGCAGTCGAAAAGAATATTGACGTCGTATTTCTCGACCAGTTCGGCCACCCCTACGGACGCGTCTGGCATGGCCGGCCCGGATCGACCACCGCGATCCGCCGCGAACAACTGCGTCTGGCCGACACCGAGGCCGGTTTGCGGTTGGCCCTGAGTTGGCTGACCCGAAAAATGGACAATCAAATCGAGTTCCTGCGTGAGGCACGGCAACGGCGCACCCGCCTGTCAGCGCAGTTGAGCGAAAAAATCAGTGCGCTCGGGGATCTGCGGACATCGCTCGATGGCATCACCGGCGACCTCGAAGAGCAGCGGGGCACCATCATGGGCTTCGAAGGTCGGGCCGGCCGCACCTACTGGGAAGCCGTCAACCTGCTGTTACCGGAAAATTTCCGGTTCAGCGCGCGTTCGCGCAATCCGGCCAAAGACGAGTTCAACTGTCTGCTGAACTATTCCTATGGCGTACTCTACAGCACGGTGGAACGCGCATGTATACTGGCCGGATTGGACCCTTACGTGGGATTTGTGCATACCGATCACTATCAGAAGAAATCCCTGGTGTTCGATCTCATCGAGTGCTACCGAATTTGGGCGGACGAAAGCGTCGTTGGACTCTTCGCCGCCCGGAAGGTAAAACAAGACATGTTCGATCCGCTACAGAACGGCCTGATCCTCAACAAGCAGGGCAAAGCCGTACTGATGGAGCGATTCGGCGAGTATCTTGATGAAACCATTCGCTACCGCAACCGCAATATCAAGCGGCGCGACACCGTACAACTCGACTGCCACCGACTGGCGAACGAATGGATCGGGAGACTGAGCGATGAAGACGACAGCGACACTGGTGTGGATCATCTATGACATCGTGGACGACAAACCGCGGGCCAAGATTGCCAAGCTCTGCAAAGAAGCCGGACTGTATCGCGTGCAAAAATCCGTCTTCCTCGGCACCATCGAACGCAACCGTCTCGACGAATTGCGCCTGCAGATCGAAGCCTGGGAGAACGACGAGGTCGATTCAGTATACATTTTTCCGATGTGTGAGGCGGATTTCAAGAAAGTGATACTACTTGGCCAGGCGTTCGACAAGCGCATGGTCACCGACGAAGTACGGGCCTTATTCCTATGAGCGACCAGACGCCCGACACCGAACAGACCCCGATGATCACGCCGTCGGAAGTGTTGGAACACGTCTGGTGCCCACGGTTCACCTGGTTCATGAACGTCCAGAACATTCCCCAGCACGAAGACAAACGGTTCAAAGTCCTGAAAGGACGTGAAGTCCACCAGCGTCGGGCAACGGAAAACCGCGACTACCTGCGCCGCAAGATCGGCGCGGTCAAACGAGAAGTCGAAGTTTACCTGGCATCGCCAAGCCAGCGGCTGCGAGGTATCGTCGACGAAGTCCTCTGGCTGAACGACGGCTCGATGGCGCCTTTGGACTACAAATACACCGAAGCGCCCGATACCGTGTTCAAGACCCACGAAACACAGATCGTCCTGTACGCCTTGCTAATCCAAAGCGTATATAAACAACCGGTCAAGCGCGGATTCGTCGCCTACGTCCGCGACGGCAGCCAGTTGCTGGAAGTCGACATCACCGACGAGCGCATCGCACGGGCGCGCTGGCTGATCGGGCAGATTTTCGATATCATCCGTACGGGTCGTCTCCCGGCACGAACGTCTTCGCGCCTCCGTTGCGAAGACTGTTGCTACAAAAATATCTGCGTGTAGTAGCCGTAGTCACGCAACAAACTGATTAAAAAAGGCAATTTCGGAATTTCTCGATGCAGTGCCGCGTCTGGAAGACCGTTTTGCAGCACAAGGTAGCCAAGAAATGGGAAAAAAGCAGGCGGCAAAATTTTCCGATCTTTCTGATTTTTCTGTGCTTTCGCACAAAATGCGGTCCCCACGCCCAATCCAATACAACAAGGATTGAAACCCCTGCCGCGGAGGTGTCAAACCACAGCCGGAAGACGTCCCCACGCCCAATCCAATACAACAAGGATTGAAACATGCGTTGGCTCATGGTGAGATCCTCAAAATGTCCCGTCCCCACGCCCAATCCAATACAACAAGGATTGAAACCGGGACAAGGGACAGCGCTCGGACTATCTGAGCGTGTCCCCACGCCCAATCCAATACAACAAGGATTGAAACCATCAATAATACATGCGTAGGCAAACGCCACACGGAAGTCCCCACGCCCAATCCAATACAACAAGGATTGAAACAATAGGTAGACCCATTCAGTTCCGCCTGTGTCGCGAGTCCCCACGCCCAATCCAATACAACAAGGATTGAAACCGGCGTACAATCTCGCGTTCCATGCCATCGGCCATGGGTCCCCACGCCCAATCCAATACAACAAGGATTGAAACACTTACCCGCACCACGCTCGCCGAGGATCTGGATGAGTCCCCACGCCCAATCCAATACAACAAGGATTGAAACCCTGGCACCGGCCAGACCCGGCCAGCGGCTACAAGAAGTCCCCACGCCCAATCCAATACAACAAGGATTGAAACGGCGAGGCCCAGGGCTTGGTCGACGCGATCTTGCAGAGTCCCCACGCCCAATCCAATACAACAAGGATTGAAACGGCGGACTCCAGGGAGAGGACAA